>CAZCVI010000182.1:0-1618 GCA_964502145.1 uncultured Clostridia bacterium | reverse complement strand
ATGTAATAATCGAACTGCGCGTAGCGCCGTTCGTGGGGGGGCTTCCAAGAAACGCGCTCACCTTGTACCCAGGAATATGGGGATTCTTTACTGGGAACGATTGACAGTGGAGAAAAAATCAATTAAAATGGATATATGAGCATGGCAGTCAAACATTTTAATACATCAGGTCCCATTAATCAGCAAAATCACTACTTTATCGATCCTCTAAGTAGGATGGATATGAATAAAATTCAGTTTTTAATTGATAATCAAAAATGGTTTGCTCTTCACGCACCCCGCCAAACTGGTAAAACCACCTATTTACGAGCCTTAATGGATTTCCTCAACAAGGAGGGGAAATACAAGGCCCTCTACACCAATATTGAAAATGCGCAAGCAGCAAGGGCCAATGTCAGAAAAGGAATGGGAGCGATCTTAAATTCTCTGGCCAAAGATTCCTTTAACGGGCTGAAGGATTCCTTTTTAGAGGATAATTGGAAGGCTGTTCTGGAGGAAAACGAGGAATTTTCTGCTTTAGAGCGTTTATTGTCGCTTTGGTGCCAACAGAGTGAGAAACCCGTGGTGCTCTTTATTGATGAAGTGGATGCATTGGTGGGAGACACTTTGATTTCATTGCTTCGGCAATTGCGTAGTGGTTATCCAGATCGGCCCAGGTTGTTTCCACAAAGTATTATTTTATGTGGTGTCCGCGATGTCCGGGATTACCGCATCCATTCGAATATTGATAACGCCATCATTACCGGTGGTAGCGCTTTTAATATCAAAAGCGAATCCCTACGAATGGGCAATTTTTCCCTTCAGGAAATTGAGACCCTGTACCTCCAACATACAACCGAAACAGGTCAACTATTTAATAAGGATATATTCCCATTGGTTTGGGAACTAACCGAAGGTCAACCCTGGCTGGTGAATGCACTGGCATTTGAGGCATGTTTTAGGATGAAAGAGGGAAAAGAACGGGGTAACGCGCTCACGGTTGAAATGTTCAACCAAGCCAAAGAGAATCTCATCTTACGCCGCGACTCCCATCTGGATCAATTATCCGATAAATTAAAAGAAGAACGGGTTCGCCGGGTCATCGGTCCGATTTTAGCGGGTTCCCAAGAAGCAGAAAAAATCTTCACCGATGATTTGGATTATACAGTCGACCTGGGACTGGTCACAAAAGACCGGCAAATACGGATTGCCAACCGCATCTATCAGGAAGTGATCCCCCGCGAAATTACCTACAGCACACAATTGACGATTCATCAAGAATCCTCGTGGTATCTTAAAGAAAACGGGGCGCTGGATATGGAGATACTATTGACCGCGTTCCAAGAATTCTTCCGCAAGAATTTTGACAGTTGGGTAGATGGTTTTGATTATGTCGAAGCTGGGCCACAGTTGTTGTTACAGGCTTTTTTACAACGCATTGTAAACGGTGGCGGCCGAGTGGAACGCGAATACGGACTGGGCAGACAGAGAACCGATATTATGGTGCAGTGGAGATATGGTAATAGTGAGGTACAAGAAGCAGTGATTGAATTAAAACTGCTGTACGGCGGTTTGGAGAGCACCATAACTCTAATTAGACAGCTAAATCACGTAGAACATTTATGGAAGCGGGTTTAAC
>CAZCVI010000181.1:0-1911 GCA_964502145.1 uncultured Clostridia bacterium | reverse complement strand
CGAGACTTATAGGAATCTTATCAATTCCTATTGCCAAAAAACTGAATAGATACAAGATTATGGATTGACATTGCGCAGCAATTTTGCTATAATACTTTTTCATAGCAATGGCGCATTACTGTCGGAGAGTTGGCAGAGCGGTTTAATGCGGCGGTCTTGAAAACCGTTGACCTTTAACGAGGTCCCGGGGTTCGAATCCCTGACTCTCCGCCATTTTGCTTCTTTATTCCGATCATGTACCGGGTTAAGAATTGGGGGGAAAATTTTGTTCTTCAGCGTACTTGGGAATTTTTTCAGGGAAAAATTGGAAGGTATAATCGTATTCTTTGGGAATTACCCGGATACCAGACGCGGCATCAATATAAATACCCCTTCGTCTATCTTCGTATTCATTGAAGCCGATTTCCATGTCCACCAGGTTAACCCATTTATCAATAATCGTATTTCTAATGTGGCAGCGCTGTACATTGCAGCCTTCCATAATAATCACATTCTCAAGGTAAGAACGATCAATGTATACCCGTTGCGAAATCACCAGGGAACGACCGCCCACATTACTTAAAATAGACCCCTCCCCCACAATAGCACTTTCAAAATTAGTACCACCTTCAGTGCGGATGATTTTAGCCGGTCCGAGGTCTTGAGTGCCACTGAAAAAAGGCCATTTGGAACCATAGAGGTTAAAAATAGGCTGAACACCGGTAAGGTCCATATTGGCTTGAAAATACTCGCCGATAGTTCCTACATCCCGCCAATATTCGGAATCAGAACTGACCTCATCTTCATCCAGCATCAGATTGCCGTAATGTATCCAACTCTTATCCATGATGATATTTTTTTTATTATAATTATAACCGATAATTTTCATCGAGGAGAGTATCTTGGGGATAATATCTTGTCCAAAAAGATCCCCCTCTTCCTTCAATGACTTAAAAAGAGCTTTGGTTTTAAAGGCATAGATACCCATCGAGGCAAAAAAAACTCTTTGGCCATTTTCATCGTTAAAGGCATATGGGGTATCCGGAGTTTTTTCCAAGAATCCGGTAATGTTGTCATTTTCATCAATGGCCACGGAACCTAATTGTGATGCCATATCTATGGGTCTTTTTATAAGGGAAATCGCCACATCGGCCTTGCCATGGGCAAGAAATTTTACAAATTCAAAATAATTCATTTTGAGCAGGTGATCACCGGGCACCACCAGCACGATATTGGGATCGATCGCTTTGATTTCGTTTACTACCTGACGAACCGCATCTGCATCTCCTTTAAATGTTTTTCCAACGCCCTGGGGGGAGATTAATTCGGTAAACGCATTGTAATGAGGAGCGGAGTACCACGTTTTGCGAATGTGCCGGTTCAGCGAATTGTCAAACCCCTGGGTTAAGACCAGGGATTTATATATTCCCGAATTAGCGGCATTACTTAAGGGAATATCAATAAGCCTGTATTTTGAACCGATGGGCACAGCAGGTTTTGTCCTATCGGCAGTCAGCGGAAAAAGCCGCCGACCTTCACCGCCAGCCAATACGACCATCAGTACATTATCACGAATTTTTGCATCTTGAAGCATTTTTACCTATGTCTCCAGAGTGAATTCTTGCAGCATTTTTTTAGGAAAGAGAATCAACCACAAACCTTTTATGTTGTCCATTTCGGTCATTACTTCTTTTATATTTTTTTTATTATTTTCTGTCATGAATCAATTGTAAAGAAAACAATTTTTATTTTCAAGTGCTATGAATAGTTTTTATTTATTTTTTCAGGGTTTCTTGGAAAACCTACCAGCAGATTCTTGAAAAAAATGGGTACTATGTGAATTATGGGAGGCATGAGAATATTTCTACTTATCCCAGAATTCCCATAATGATTTAGAGTTTTCGCGTCGCGAAGCCAACTTCCACAAAAAAA
>CAZCVI010000180.1:0-2309 GCA_964502145.1 uncultured Clostridia bacterium | reverse complement strand
GGATTGCAGTGGGGGGGGCCTCAAAAATCAAAATTTTTCAAAATTAGAATTGCTGAAATCTGTGGGTTGGAGACAAAGCATTGGTTTTGATTTGTGCAGCGTTTAGTCTAAGGGCATTGGGGCGACTACAGGAGGCAGTCCAAGCCATGAAAGCGGGAATAGAAATAAATAGAACAGAAGTAGACTGGCAAGATGCTAACACTAATGCCTCCAAACTCAGTGAGTTTCTTCTGACATTGGGTGATATCTCGAAAGCGGTGGATGCTGCCAATTACAGTGTCGACGGTTATTGCAAGAACGGAGAGGAAGTTTATCGAATGGAATGCAAACAATCTAACCTTGCAGATGTCCTCCATCAGTCCGGTGAGTATAATATTGCGTATTCGAATTTTCAGGAAGCGGAAGTCATACAAAAAAAACGCCTGCCAGAATATCCTTTCCTATATGGTTTAGAAGGTTATAAATTCTGCGACTTCCTGCTATCAGATTATGTGCAAGGCCAGGTCGAAAAGGTGATCACACGGGCGGAGAAAGGACTTGAAATTTCAAAAACAAATGGTTGGCTTTTAGCTATTGCATTAGATAAACTCACCTTGGGCCGGGCCTGGATGAAATTGTCTTCCCTGGACAAGGCCAAAGCCTTTCTGGAAGAGGCGGTGGCGGGACTGCGGGAAGCGAATAGGCAAGATTATTTACCCCGTGGCCTTCTGGCCCGTGCGGAGTATTACCGTCTGACCCAAGAGTATACCAAAGCCCATGATGATCTGAACGAAGTCCGCGACATCGCGGAATTGGGGGGCATGAAACTCCATCTGTGCGACTATTATTTGGAAAAAAAAGAGCTTTGTCTGGCGCAAGGCTTGGAAAAGGAAGCGGCGGAGAATGAAAAGAAGGCACGGGAGCTGATTAGAGAGACGGGATACGGGAGGAGGAGAGGGAAGTTAGGAAATTAGGAAACTAGGAAGTTAGGAAAAAGAAAAATTAACCATTTTTACTTTATCTTTTAAATCGTTTTTGACATTTAAGGAATTTTCTGCTACTATATCAATTGAAGAAAGGAGGTGTATGATGTTTAGTCGTATCTCAATCGACCCGAAAGTTTGTTTTGGTCAAGCCTGTATCAAAGGCACGCGCATCCCTGTTTACCAAATTGTGCAAATGCTGGCCAATGGGGATTCTATCGAAGACCTTCTGGAATCATATCCTACTATAAAAAAAAAAGATATCCATGAATGTCTCCGCTATGCTGGCTACCTGGCTCAAGAACAAACCTCACCACTTGAACCTTTGACTCTCTAATTTTAACCCGGCTTACTCATGAATATTCTTGTTGACGAAAACATACCGTTAATCACCGTTGCGGAGTTACGAAAAATTGGCCATCATGTCACTGATATCCGCGGTACTGAAAAAGAGGGCATCAGTGACCAAGAGGTTTGGCAAATTGCGCAAAAACAGAATCTTTTGGTTATTTCAACCGACAAGGGTTTCTCAATTCACCGGGATGACAAACATCAGGGGATTATTATAGTGTGCCTAAAGCAACCCAATCGCAAGAAAATTCATTCCAGGGTGATGTTAGCGCTAGCTCAATATCCTGAGGAGGCGTGGAAGGGCTTAATGATAATAATCAAAGATAACTCGCAAAGTATCTGGAGATCAAGTGGGGAGAGCCTGTTTTAAGTAGTAACAGATCAACCGTTTTCTCAGTAATTCATGGTGCCCACAATATGAACGATTTAACGAAGAAATGCTGTTAATTGCGATGTACTCTATATACTTATTAAATAAAGAACACGAGGCTGCCGATGGAATCTGTTTTTATAAGTTATAGTCACCAGGATGAAAAGTGGAAAGACCGGGTGGTCACGCATCTGAAAGTTCTGGAAAAACAAGGGCTTTTGCACTCATGGAACGACCGGGATATCACTCTCGGTTCCGATTGGTTGCCCAAGATAGCGGAAGAATTAAACAAGGCAAAGGTAGTGGTGTTGTTAATTTCCGCTGACTTCCTAACCTCTGATTTTATCCTGGGCACGGAAGTGCCATTAATTTTAAGCCGTCGCCAAAGCGAAGGTATTACCGTGATTCCCATGATTGTGCGCCCCTGCACGATTAAACCCATCCCCTGGCTCTCTAAAATCCAATGGTATCCCCAAGACGGAAAGCCACTCTCCACTTTAACCAAACCAAAATGGGAAACCGAATTAGCCAATTTAACCCAACTCATTCTTTCTCCCATTCCTCCCATTCCTCCCATAATGATTTAGAGTTTTCGCGTCGCGAAGCCAACTTCCACAAAAAAATTG
>CAZCVI010000179.1:0-2344 GCA_964502145.1 uncultured Clostridia bacterium | reverse complement strand
ATATCTTATAAGCCGACATGTCCCAACTTCCTGGGCTTATCCTGGCGCAACTAACTTCCTATCCTCCATCTCTTAGGTATTTATACTCATTTTTCATTTTTTTTGATTTTGGGCTTGACTTTGGTGGTCTGGGATGATATTGTTAAGAATTCTAGGACAAACCGGAAGAAACAATTATCTTATGACCTAAAGGAGGTTTGGATGATAATGTTTAAATGTGGTACAAAAAATCCCGGAAACTTTTTATACGGAAAGAAAAAATCTGTGATTACTGTTTTATGCAGGTAGTATGATAATTGGATGGTCTCAATGAATTTTATTTGAAGTATGTGCTAAAAATTTTAAAACGAGAAAAATGGACATTAGTCGACGAAAATTCCTTGTATTGATGAGCGTTATTGGTGGGGCCGCATACTGTTCTCTTGATTGGTACAGGCTTCATGGTGTAGATCAGCCAACTGAAGTGTTTGTTAATCTGCATAACTCATCTGATGCTCCCTCAGATGTAGTAGAAGATTTCATTTCGGCAAACACCCCAACCTTAAATGCATCATATTCAAAATTCTACCCTAATTTGTTAAACAAGTGGTCAATAGAAGCTGTAGATGTTTTAAGAAATTCATGCAAAATAGTAAAAGAAAACCCTCGACATACTTTCAATCATCATAGACTTGACGCCCTTCCTGCAATAACAGCAGCACATCTTCTGCCACGGACTATCGGCGGTGAAAAAGATATTTTATTTAAGGAAATTGCAGACTCCCTAAAAGACCCAAGGAGGGAAGTTAGAGAGATGGTATTGCAAAATCTTCTAACTTCTTGTACTCCAGACTTTGATACGTTAAAATATTTTTCCATTAACGACAGTATTCTAAAATCTTTAGATATCATTATCGAAGATGCACAGGACACACCAAAGCTACTTACTCCATTATGTCTTAGCGTTGAGTTTTTGCTTAATGCGCGTGCTATATTAAATGGTCGAGGCGATTCAAAACAGGTCGTCAAAGAGATTGATAACCGATTGAAAAGAATCAAAGAGTCTAAAGTTCCTCATTTTAATTATTTAAGAGTAATTATCTTTATACATAATAATAGGTTTCCAAAAATTGAAAGTAATAATATCTACTCAATTCCTCCTCAACAAACTGAAGCCTTATTAGGCTGGGAAAAATTGCCCGAAACTTTTAATCCATATCTTCGGCACCTATCTTTAATTTTTGCCAGACAAGTTTATAATAGTTGGGCCACGATGACTGGAGTTGACAATTCAGCACTCACTGTTCTATCGATTGACGATGCAAAGCAAGCTTTTCCGAAAGGAATCGGATTCATTAAATATTATAGTATTATGAAACTGTTAAATTCTAATAATCATCATGAAATCATTGCGTCAATCGACAATGATCCAAAATTTATTAATTTCTTATCAAAGGATTTGCCGGATTTATTAAGAAATCCACAAAAGTATTCTATTGATATTGAAAAGTTTGCCCCATCTAAAGAAGAGCTTTTTCTTTCTCGCTGTGTCCCTTTCTGTCAATTTGACAACAACAAAATGGCAACGATTCTTTCTCAAGACCCCAACAAAGCAAATCGAAGCGGATTCTTTGAGCTGTTAGATTTGGGGATAAAATGGGCAGGGTCATCTTTTTCTCTTTATAAAATTCTTTGTAACGCTTTTAAGTTTACCCCGTCTAATGAAACGCCAAAAGCTTCTGAATTAAAAAATATAAAGGATAAAGCAATAACATGTGGTGAAGAGGCAGACAAAAAGCTGGGTGATATCATCGAAAAACAGGAAGAGAAACTTGGTCCAATAGGGATTCCTGGCAATAATGACTCAAAATAACAGGGGGTCGGTACTTTACTTTTTTATTTTTTATTTGTTCGGGAACAAGAAGTAATGAAGTGAAGCGCCGTGAAAGGTTTCAGCAAAAAAACCTCTATGCAGGGGCATAAAGTGGTGCTCCGTCACCTGCCGTCTCTACTATATCCAAAACTGGAAGCAGAATCAGTCATGGATTCGGTAGTCGTTCGTTGGATGCAGGCGGGATAAAATGGGTTCAAGATTTTGAACCCAATTAATCCAAATGCCAAGAAAGTTTTCTGCCTGGTTGGTTTAGAGGTTTTTAAAAAAGACAGTAAAATTTGCCTGTCCTCGAAAATTTCCTCTCTGTCAGCTTCTCTCCTTTCCCCCTTTTCCGGCCTGGCTGGTTTTCCGTTACCTTCCCCTTTTTTGTTTTCCAGCAGGGTGGTTCACTTTGAGACCAAAAGGTGCTATAATGCTTTGTAAGCGCTTAGGGAACCACCCCCTCCTAAATTTTTTTTACAGCAAGCGTCC
>CAZCVI010000178.1:0-2402 GCA_964502145.1 uncultured Clostridia bacterium | reverse complement strand
GGGCGAGACCATCAGGAAAAGGGGGAAAACTAGGCTCAGTTGTCTAATTAGGGTTGAAAAGGTGGGATTCCTGTGTCCTTCATTGGCAAAAGCGATAAATATGACGGGGTTGGGATTTAAGGTATAGCTGCCGTTTGTCATTATTCAATTACGCATTATTCATAAAAAACACTGAATCCGTCTCCGAGCGTATGTTGATGTTGCGATTGTATCGAATGCGTTTGGAAGGCACAATAAAAATAATCCACGATGCTCAAGAATAGTCTACATCGGTGGAAAATCAATCATATGGCTGTATTGACCGCCAGAAAAAGATCAGCCGCGAATAAAGCTAAGGAGAGCAATGAAAAAAAGGAGAGGGATATTCGTTATTTCTTTCTCAGTACAGGAGCGAAATGGATGGAAAAATCTGGATATTTGCACCTGACGTCAATAAGACCTAATTGAAAGGCTTTTTCCACTGCCAGTCCAGTAAGGAGAGCATCGTAAAATGCCACAAAGAATGCTATGGCGGCTCCATTGGGGATTTTATCCCGCATACCAATGACATAAGCGATGTGCTCAGCAATGGCGTCGACCTGGGGGCGTGTGAAACAGGAACTGAGGATAACACATCGGACATAATCCGCACATAATTCGAATAAATCGACCAAGCTCTCTGCGGAAACAGACTCGACTTTTCCCGATTCATCTTCGATTTTAATGCCGTCGGAATCGCCGTGGCCGATAAAGTGGACAACGTGCGGTCGAAAATCCAGCAGTTCCCGGCGCAAATCTTTATACCGTACCACCAACCGGGATTTCAGTTCAAACTGATAGCGATTCCTAGACACGAGGATTCCCTCCTTGATAACCTGGATATCTTTATCAAACCGTACCCCGGATGTACCCATGGAATTAGCGGCCAGAATAAGGATTCTTTTTACCGGTTCTACATGAATTTGACGTTGCCGGAATTCGATCACTTTTTTCTCTTTGGCGTTCCCATTGTCGCAGGGGTCATCCTTCCCCCGATTCCCGGTATCGATTTGGAGTGGGGCCGATACAATGGGCGGCATTTTTACCGATTGGAGAATGATATCCATGTTCTTGATAATGGTGGGTTTTTTCTCTTCTATTGTTACTGTAAGTTGGTTCATAAAGTCGGTGAAACCGATCTCAAGAATATAAACCCTGTCCAGATTCTTAAAAAAATCAGGTATCCGGCCCGGATCCGGGGTTACGAAGAATACGGGTGACACGCCCCTGGATGCTATTAAGATTTGGCCTACAATTTGATCCGCAAAGTGATAGCCGATAACGATCATCGGTTTTTTCATCCAGTCCTTCAGCTTTTCCTCCACGGCGGGCTCAAATATCATATCATCCTTCGGAAATATCGGGCTTTGCGAATCCAGGTCACCGAATAACTTCAAGATCACCGGTTGCCCCTCTTTTATATGGCTTTCCATATTATTTACCAGTTCCCGGAATTTGGAACCGGTTATATCAGGGCGCAGCGATAAAGGAACGAATCGGTATTTTCTTACCTGGTTCCGTTTCAGGTCGACGAATGCTTGCTGCATAAGATCATCAAAAGCTGTGGTAAGATATGTAAGGTTACACCGTTCAGCGTAGAGTGCGACTGTTAAAGCAGCAAGACGATAATGCGCAGGTCCCGGCTCACCGTCAAGGTATTTGCTTAGGCGGGAAGCCAAAACACTCTCCATTTCCCATTTCTTTATCACACTCAAAAAATTCTCCAAACGACTCTTTTCCTGCGAATGAGTCAGCTTCCAGTCGGCAAGAACCGTATCGATTAAATCATCAAAACCGGGGAAGGAATTTTCTCCCTGCCTTCCGTCCATGGATGCACCGGGGCCTAAAAGGATTATGAACTCTTTATCGTCCAGCATTGTATTAACCAAGTTAACCATTTTATCAAGACCTGCCATCATATCACTTTCTCCTTATTGAAGTAAAAACATCGAAGTCGATTTTTAACAATTAAATAATACAGAATTCCCGGTAAAAAGTCCAGTGTTTAAATTTTCCATAATCACCACCTGATTCAGATTCTTACATTAGATAGTCACATCGGATGGGTCCACGTGCCCATCCAAGAAGCAAATTCATCCATTTTGAATTGCTCGATACGGGAAACCACAGGGAGTTGACCCTACAGAAGTAGTTCTTCAGGAAAATGTAATAATAAATTGATTGGAGATTTAGGTTTCCCTAGAATCCACCTCAGAGGATGTAGATATTTACCTCCTCAAAAAAATATGTTGGTGAATTCTAGTTCAAGTAATTTTCCCAATGCATCACATAACAGTATTTCCTCAGTCATATATGTTCTAAATCCGGCTCTTCTAAGAAACTCGCCCGAAGTGGGATTAAAAATGTTTCGTTATTGGGCCTCC
>CAZCVI010000177.1:0-2424 GCA_964502145.1 uncultured Clostridia bacterium | reverse complement strand
ATAGACTGACGGAGAGCCGTATACTGGAAATCTGTACGTGCGGTTCGCAGAGGGGGGCGGGCTAACCCCCGCTCCTACTCTATTGGGCCATTCTTTTTCTTTGTTTCAGTTATTGCCACTAGGTTGAACGGATACGATTTTTTGCAGGGCTTGGGTGATGAGGTGGTGATAGTGTTGATGGGTGTAGTTCTTTTGGCAGAAAGCTTTGGCATTGGTAGAGACAATATGACCTTTTTCTCCCGCAGCATCAACAATTCCACGGGCAAAAGATTCGGGGTCCGGGGCGGTTAAAATGGCGATATCGGGGGTGACAGATTGAGTGTGGGTGTACAAATCTGTTGCAACAACAGGAATACCCGACTTGAGGTAGGAATAAATTTTTAAAGGGATATTCGTACCTAAAATCCTGGGCGATACAAGAACATGGGAGGCTTTTAAATAATAAGGGATTTCCTGCGGTTCCTTTCTACCCAAGACAATAATTTTATCTTGAAGCCCTTTTTCTGCGGCTATGTTTTTTACTTCCTCTACCTGGGTTGGACTGCCACCGATCAGAACGAGACGGAAATGATCAGGTACATGGGTCATACTGTCCAATAGCAATGGAATGCCCTGGTATTTTTCCAGGGTGCCAGCATAACTCACGATTTTCTTTTGACCACTCCCCAATTCCGCTTTGATTCGTTCCAAACGTTCCATATCCATATTGGGGTCATCGGTAGTGTCGTCGATAAAGTTTTCAATGGTGGTTAATTTCTCTTTAGCAGTGATAGTAGCGGCATAGTCGTAAAGGGATTGGCAGATCACGATTATAGAACGAGCGTTCCTGAGTGCGATTTTTTCGATCCATTTAAATGTCCCAATAATAAATTTGGATTTGGTGAATTGGAAATTGGTCATTTGCTGCACCAGGGAAGAATGCATGTCATACAAATGGGGGGTACGGAAAATAAAATTAAAAAAAGCGCCCATAATACACGCTTCTTCATGGGTATGAATGACATGGTATCGCTGACGCAACAAACGCCCGAATACTTTAAAAAAGAGGAAAAAATCAAGGAGTATCTTGGAACCGGAAGGTCCGGTTTTGATGGATTTGACAAACGGGGGCTTGAGGCTCCGATAAATAGTGAGTCCAGGAATCTTTTTATCCTCGCCTATAGGATAGGTAACCAGATCAACCGTGTGCCCCATTTCACACAGAGCACGAATACGATAAAACTCGGAAAAAGGGGTACCCCGGGGTTCAAAGAAGGGTTCAGGTGCGATCATCAATATTTTCATTTTCAAATCCTATGGTTTCGCGGATGGAATAGACATTTTTATTGAGGCCTTCATGGTAAACACGGGTCAACATCTCGGCAATCAGGCCAAGGGTAATCAATTGCACGCCAAGAAAAAAAGCCAATATGGTAAAAAACAACAGGGGACGCCCACCAATGGCTTGATGTTGGAAATATTTCACGAAAGTTAAATACGAACCGGAAAGAAACCCGGCACCCATCATAACAATCCCAATGCCCCCAAAAATTTGTAACGGTCGATACGAAAAAGAGAGAAGGTATTTGAGGGAGATAAGGTCCAACACGACACGGAAAGTACGACCTATACCATATTTGGATTTGCCATGCTGGCGGGGCCGATGGTTGACGGGAACTTCCACGAAACGGATGCCCATCTTGGATGCAATCGCGGGAATGTAACGGTGCATCTCCCCGTAAAGGGTGAGATTCTTCACGACTTCCCGTTTAAAAGCACGGGTGGAACACCCATAGTCATGCAGTTTGACGCCAGTGATAAAACTGACTAACTTGTTACCGAAAAAGGAGGGAAGTTTTTTGCTGAAAAACTTATCCTGCCGGTTCTTGCGCCAACCATTGACCATATCGTAGCCCTCAAGTAATTTATCCACCAACAAGGGGATATCGGCGGGGTCGTTTTGCATATCGCCATCCAAGGTGGTGACTACATCGCCGCTACAATAATTAAAACCAGCGGAAATAGCGGTGCTCTGCCCAAAATTTTTCCTGAAATCAATCACTTTCACGCGCTTATCCAATTGATGGAGCGCCTTTAATTTTTGCAGGGAATCATCAGGACTGCCATCGTTGATAAATATGATCTCAAAACCCCGGTACAAACCGTCCACTGCGGCAACAATCTCACGGTACAAGGGTTCCACGCTGTCTTCCTCGTCATAGATGGGAATGACCACGGATAAAAAGATATCTTCTTTTTTCATATGTTTTTCAGTCATTTACGTAATTGGATGCTCCTTAAGGTCTTACGTGATAGGTGAAGTAGTTTCTACTCAAATGAATCACGCTGCTATTATATCTTGAAAGTAGGAATTTTTCAAGTCAGGTGGTAGTATCTATTCAGTTTTTTGGACGGCACTATCCTTCCCCGCCAAAAAATCTCTCC
>CAZCVI010000176.1:0-2529 GCA_964502145.1 uncultured Clostridia bacterium | reverse complement strand
TTTAATGATTGCACCACTGCATTTAGACATTGCAACACAACATTTAGACATTGCAACACAACATTTAGACACTGCAACACAACATTTAATGATTGCAACACAACATGTAGAGAGTGTACCATGACATTGACTGATTCCACTTCAAAAATGACACAGTTTACCCTGACAATAAGATATTGCACTTCAAAAATGACAAAGTACACCGTGACAATGAGCCATTGTACCAAGGAAGAAGGAAATATAAAGGCAGAAACCACTCGTTGTATGCCTTTTTTACAGAGACGAAGGCATAATTAAGCCATAAATGAATGGCAGGGAACAAGAGTACCCCAAAACCCATTGAAAAACATTTTTCTTTTTCTTATAATAGTATATTATTTATAAATAATTATTCACCCCATCACTGGGTTAAAGGAGATTGTTATGGCCAACAGATTTTTTAACACTGCATTTGCGCACGATCATGGGGGTTCGATCTAATGGAACCGGTATTTACGAACCCTTTGTTTATCTGGGAAACCCACGGCGTGCATATGGGCACTGGCAAAGATCACGTCAAACATGGTATAGACGATATGGAAGCGGTAGTCGAGAAAGCCATAACCATGGGCTTCCCCGGACTGACATTTGTCATTCATACTCCCAGACTTACCCGCATCCGTTACCAAGCGGAAAAAAACACGGATATCAAATTCATCCGTGGCGACCGCGCTTACTTCGAGTATCCCAAGAATATGGTTACATTACAGGCCAAATACAAGGGCAAAATAAGAATCAGTTACGGCATTGAAATGGAATGGATGGGAACTGGACTGGGTCTGCAATGGAACCGTTCAAAAATATTTCAAGCACCCGGTGCTGATTTTGTGATTGGTTCCGTTCATTTTTCAAAGGAGGGCATTCCTTATGATGGTTCCCCAGAAGAAGCCAAACAATTGATGACCTTACGGGGAGGCCCAGAAGCGTATTGGGCCGGTTATATTGAAGAGGTGATTGAGATGATTAGTTCTTGTTGGGACATGATCCAGATCGTGGGGCATTTGGATCTTCCCAAGTTGCATGTGCCTGTTCCCCAAGCTTTATTGGACCTCGAACACTCCCCCCATTTCCTGGCTCACCGGATGCGCACATTATTGGAAATGATCAGTCAATATAATTTTGCCCTTGATGTCAACCTGGCGGGTTTACGCAAAGGTTGTGGTGTTTATCCGGGATTGGAAATATTAAAACGGGCCTATCAACTGGAAATTCCCATCGCTATAGGCACCGATGCCCATGCCGTGGAGGATTTAGGCAAAGACTACAAGGCGGGAATCGACTATTTAAAACAAACGGATTATAAAAAATATGTCAGTTTTTCCCAATGTATTCCCAACAAAAGACCATTGCTCCCTGAACCGGAAGAATTAAAAAAATTTCAGGTGCTAAATATTGCCATAGAAATGCTGAACCGCCGAACTTCAGGGCGGAACCGTATTGGTATCCCTAAATTCTCTTTTGGTGGTAGTTTCAGGTCATTTTTAGCCGATTACCGCGCGTCTGTTTCCCTTGGAGAATCACAAGCCGTGCGCGTGCGCAAGGCTGATAAATCGGTTACCATCAGCAATGAACCACCGGAAATAAAAACAGAGAATGTCACATGCCTGTACGCCCATCAAACCGATAAACCCGGTTCTATTTCCATTCTTTTTAATACCCTTGCTTCCGAGGAGATCAATGTTGAGACTGCCTATGTGCAATCCTTGCATGATGGGACAGGTATTACCTATTTAACCCTTTCCGGCGAGGAATCACGCATCGCAGAAGCGGTGGATTTTGTAAAGGGCACCGCATCTGATCGCATTATAGAACTGGAAATACTGGATAAGATGGCTTTTCTACCCTTTATGGATGGCCCGGTGTATTTACTGGAAGTGGATGGTGTGGCGTTACCCATTCCCATTTCCTCGCATATGATTTTAACTGTACACAATAACAAGCCAGGCGTGTTATTAACTTTGCTTTCCGCGCTCGCGTCACGGGATTTGAATATTGTCGATCTGCAATTGGGAAGCCGGGGTGATAAAGGATACGCGATTTTGGGCGTAGAAGGCAATGAAATGTCATTGAGCAACGTGTTAACGCTTTTGGGACCAGAATTTCATGAAGTGTCCCATCTGGTGCTAAACAGTATTGTCGATATCGTATAAATTGAATTTTAAATCCTTCTGAGACTGCCCAAAGTAATATCTATTGTAGCGCATTCATACTACTTTTTTTTGCCATCAATAGCATGAAATAATAAATCACTCCCACCGGTAGCAAAAAAATAGACGAACCACAATACCCACGGGCACAGACCACTTGACCGCAATCCATCCAACGATCTGCCCCCACAAAGAGTATTCCAAAAACAAGATAAATGTCAACATCATTCTCCTTGTCCCGTTCCCCTCAGTTCGTCAACCCAATTTTCATAACTCTACCGCTATATTCGTATCTATTCAGTTTTTTGGCAATAGGAATTGATAAGATTCCTATAAGTCTCGA
>CAZCVI010000175.1:0-2648 GCA_964502145.1 uncultured Clostridia bacterium | reverse complement strand
AATACAAATACTACTATAAATAAAATTACTGTTTTTTTCATTGCTGCTCCTTTTAATGTGCTATTTCTAATTATTTTACTTAAATTTTTTCTTGCTTGAACTAGTATATACAAGGCTATTGGTAAAGTCAAGGTATAGTCCTGGATTCACCAGCAGATTCGTGAAAAAACATGGACGATATGGACTTAGTGGACTATATGGACTTACTGGACTTCACAAAACCTGTAAATTTTGTCCAACTTGTCCAGTATGTCCAGATAGTCCAGCTAGCTTCGATTCCCCATGGTACTTTTTAATCCCCGCTATACACAAAATTGTCGAAATCCGGGAGCCGTAGGCGATTGACACGCAGTTGCACGGAAATTGTTTTAGGCATAACTTCATTGCCAGAAACAGTGATCGTGCCATTATAAGTATAACCGTCAGGTAATTTGATAGGGTCAATCGTTACCCTAATCGTATCATATTCGCCAGCGCTTACTCCACGCGAAGGGTATACTTTTATCCAAGGCTTGTCATCTGTCACATAATACCGCAATGTCCCTGTGTCACCATGTCTGACCCGAAAAGTGCAGGTAAACACATCACCGGGCAAACCAGTAAATTGAAATAAGCTGCTATCCAGTTCAATCGCCGTAGTGGAAGGTTCTGCTATCACAAAATTCTCCGTTTGCCCGGAAAGACTATCCTGGGATATTTTGATATAATAATTCCCCGGTTCCAAATCGGTCGGTACTTGATAATTAAAAGGCGGGGCATTTAAAGGATAACGATCAGTAATAGTAATCGCGCTTGAATTAGACAGAAGCTCTATCGCGATATTCCCTTTTAAACCCGTAGAGTACCAATTAATAGGATAAACAAATCCTTTATACCACTTGGCTCCTGTTTCTGGGGAAGACACCGTGATCGGTCGTGTATTGCTTTCCCGTAAAACTCGTCCTTGGCCCGCTCCAAGTGTAATACTGATCCACCCATGCGCATCGGCTTGGAACTTTTCCAACGAGTATTTGTCAGTCACATAATAATCACTGGCTGGAAGTTGGATGCTATGCGTAATCGCCCCATGATTTGGATTTGGGTCTTTATTGGCCATGATATAATATTTGACCCCCAACGTGTTGACATATTCCCCCCATAACACTTTTGCCTCTTGTTCCCACCCAGATACCTTTCCATTTGTAGCCGATTGGAGCAGGGCCAGCCACGGACCCAAAATCTGTAGTTCCTGATTCAAAGCGACAACAGCCTTTATTAAATCACGGTTATTCACATGAAAAGAAGCATCCAACAAACCATGGGCATAATCACCATTGGGAGAAATCATATCCATAAAAAGAAAAAACATGATTCCACGGGCACCCGCAGCCAATGAAGTATATACACAGGCACGTAATTCTTCTGGTTTTGGATAACGATAGGGAACAAGATTATCTTCAAAGGTTTGGATCACTGAAAGTTGTGCCACGGCAAATTGCGCTTGGCAAGCTTCATTAAATGCCTGTAACCGGGTATACCAATTATATTCCCCAGCCGGGCCCATCACATAATCGGGAACCTTTGTTTCAAAAGGATAGTTGTCATACGCTATTGCTTTGCGTGAAGAGGAATTAACCGCCATAGATAACCATGCCGGATCATTAAACACCGTGTATTCATGATGTTCCGGGTCTAATTCTTCCAGCATTTCCGAGATTAATCCCCAGCGCGCCAGTGTTTCTTCTTGGGAAATATCAATCGGATTGTTATTGGCATCGCGAATTTGGTAAACCGCCGGTTCATCGATCAACGCGTACCCCAATAGGTTGGGATAACGATAAAAGCGACCGATGATATTAAGACCCAGATAGTCCAACCACATACTGCGGTTTTTTTGCAAGTGCGAGGAATCGAATTTCATCAGATTGTGCCCCTCGCCTGGGTCTAATATCACCATGAGATTGTATTGTCTCGCCAGAGTCATGAACTGTTCCACAATCTCCTTGTTTTGATGCGGCAGATTCGAAGGTCGTACTGTATTAAATCCAAAGGTAACCATTTTCTTAAAACTAGTCTCAAAGAACGTAGCGGCTGTACTCGCATCGTAGCCCATGATCTCAGGACTGGCTTCCATCCAAACCGCAATGGGGAAAAAATTGGCAGGTACAGCATCAGAATAAACAGGCAAGGCAAAGAACCCCAGAATCAGGGCAATTCCACATAAACAAAGCTTGTGCGTAAAAAACTTTTTCATGGGCACTCCATTATTTCTTTTTCGGACTTTTTGGTAATATTATCATGAATCACTGAAATATGCAATTATATTGCCAAATCCTGTGGTGCCACAGTTATACCGCATCAGCAAAGGAAGGGAACGAATCCTGGATCCACCAGCAGATTCGTGAAAAAACATGGACGATATGGACAGAGTGGACGATATGGACGATATGGACGATGTGGAGCAAAAACAAAAGCATTTTTTTTGTCCATATCGTCCACTAAGTCCATATCGTCCACATCGTCCACAACGATTTCAGAAACTTGGCAGGGAATCCATAAAATCCGCTGGTTTGACATTTTTCCGGAGATACTTTATAATGATTTTAAGATTTAAAAGATTTAAGTTTTTGCGAGCGCACCTTCCTAAAGTTATTAATATAAGGTGAAAC
>CAZCVI010000174.1:0-2719 GCA_964502145.1 uncultured Clostridia bacterium | reverse complement strand
CTATATATCTTATAAGCCGACATGTCCCAACTTCCTGGGCTTATCCTGGCGCAACGAACTTCCTAGCGTCCTAACTTCAATCTTTACCCTACCGCCAAATTTCTTTGAATTTGTGCGGCGTGCTACAGTAGAAACATTCCAGAATATCATTTTCAATGCGGATGAATTCTGGTGGGACGTTTTCGTTGTGCGAATGATGGGAAATACAGTCGTCATTTTTGCAGCCCGTGCCTTCAATCTTATAAATACGGGGCGGGGAACTCAAACGTAATTTCTTGGACACTTTATTGTCTTTAACAAAGTTTACCGTGCAACCACCAGTCAAGGCAGCCAACCGTTTGACATCCGGTTCTGACAATTCCGCCACTTCCGGCAAGAACAACAACCCCTTGTATACACCCGGTTCCTTTTTAGACTCCCCCACGCCAATGGAACCTTTAAAACGGTCCAATTGCATCGTGCGGATAGTTTTAAACAGGTATTCCCAGATATCCTCCGTGGCTTCCCCACGGCAGAAGCGGTCAATCACCACACCATTAGAAAGCGGATTGATGCCTTCTTTCAAAACCTTGTGTCTCGTGTAATCCGGGGTTACTTCATGGATAAAATCATCCGGGTATTCTTTTATAGTAACCGTTTCACCTGTAAAATCAGCCCCGATTTTCCCTGCTGTGGCGGCCAATAAAACGATACGCACGAACATGCCATTGATAGATTGTTTTTCCCAGTGATTCAGCGGGGTGCTATCCAGAAAAGTAGGAATAGTCGGATAGGCTTTGTGGCGCGGTAGTGGATGATAAAAATAAGTCTGTTCAGGATTGGGAAGTTTCGCCATAAAAGATTTTTTGAAAGTGATTTTTTCCCGCAGTTCATCCTGGCGTTTTAAAATCTGTTCGCCCATCCGTTCCAATTGTGGGCGGGTGAAATAAAATCTCGACGCAATATCTCCCTGGGACAGGTATTCTTCCAAGTTATCAAAAATACGTACCTGGAAGCCGTTATCTTTCATCTTGGTGAGGTATTGTGGTGGCATCGCCAGTTCTGGCGGGGCAATCAGGTCTACTTTAACGTGCTGGAAAATCTTTAAACCCTCCGCTTTGGAATGGACCGTGCGACCGTGGAACAAATCGCCTACCAGGGCAAGATGCAATGAATCCATTTTCCAGTTATTATCTTCAATCAGGCTGAACTCGTCCAGGAGTTCCTGTGTTGGGTGTTCGTGTTTGCCATCGCCAGCGTTAATAAACGCAGGTATATAGGGCAGGTTGTTTCGTTTCGCATAGCTTTTTCCTTTTTTTTCTAACCAGCGACACACTCCTTCCAATTTGCTGCGGACCACGAACACGTGGTTGTTGTAGCCTGCCAGCGTCATAAAGCCGTCCATGTAGCTTTCTTGTTTATTGAACGAGCTACTTTCCGAGTTGAACATTGACAGTTTCACCCGGTGAAATTCGCCAGCGTTACGAAAGGATTCCCGTGTTCGCGTGCTATCTTCCAGAAACACTTCATATATACCAAAATCCCTGTTATTGATGCGGAACTGGTCCAGTGTTTCCATGTCATTGGCCAGCCAGGCTTCTTTTAATGCCCGTGTTTTCGCGAAAAGGTATTTTTTTTCATCAATGGATAAATCTGCGGCCACGCACAGTGATCTCTCTTTAAAAACATTGTCTATCATTAGGTTTTCCTCCTATCCCGGCGAGCCGGGTCACGTCCTTTAAAAAAATATGCACTACTAGCTTCAAGCATTTTTACGTATTTGTTCATTACTGTTTATTTTATAAAAAAGGCAAGCTGATGTAAATAGGGAATACTAGAAAAAAAGGAAAACCGTGGATATTTATCCGTAAGCGCTCAATTAACTACCCCCTGGTTCCAGAACACCTGTGTTTTTTTGGGCGTTAAATATTGTATTTCCCCCAATACTTTTTTTGAAAGGCTATTAGCTCTTCCTGCTGAATGTTTGTCGGCAATAGTTGTCTCCAATCTTCTATCGTCAGGGTATGTGGCAATTGATCAAACAGGTAGAGAAGATATGAATATGGCTCTAATCCATTTTCTTTTGCCGTTTCAATAATGCTATAGAATGCTGCACTTGCCTTGGCGCCTTTGGGCATATCCGAGAATAACCAATTCTTACGGCCTACCACAAAAGGACGGATAGCATTTTCCGTCAAGTTGTTGTCTATTGGAGCTATCCCACTTTTAAGGTAATTGATCAAGCGGGGCCATTGAGAGATAGTATATTTGAAAGCTTCTCCCAATGAACTTTTTGGGGGAATGACCGCGGCATTGTCCGTCAGCCAGTTTTTGAATTCATTCAAAATCGGCTTTGCTTGCTCCAGTCGCAATTGGTACCGCTCCTGGATAGACATATTTACCGCTTTTTTTTCTGTCATATACAATCGGGCAATTGTCTCTATTGCATAAGCGGCTTTCCCTTTACGGGCTTCATTTTTCATGTCGCTTTCATTTTATAGACGCGCCACCTCCACAAACTTGCGACGTGCATGCGCCCAGCAAGCCAGATGAATAATGGCTTCATTCAGGTCGAGAAAGTTGTATCCCGCATAGCCGTCCGTCTGAACATAGCCATGGTAGTCACCCAGAAATTTCATGGCGACGCGACCATCGCGACCGGATGAATAACAGAAAATGATAAATTCAGACCTCCTGACTTCGGGCGGTCCCCTATCAGTTAAAAAGGCACATTATCAAT
>CAZCVI010000173.1:0-2750 GCA_964502145.1 uncultured Clostridia bacterium | reverse complement strand
TCAGTCATCACTGACCCTAATTCACTTGCGAATCAGGCTGGAGGGCAAAATTTCCAGAAAATCGGGGCATTTATTTACAAATGAGCACAATAATAACTGGTTTTGGTGTAAGGTTTTCCGTAACTGCGGAGATTTGGCTTTGCGCTCAGGCAATTTACTCAGATTAAGATGATTATAATGATTAAAAGAGGTTTTTAAAAAGACTGGCCCACGAATTACGCGAATTTACACGAATATTCACGAAAAAAGATGTTATTCATCTTTTAATTCGTGCCAATTCGCGTAATTCGTGGGGACCTTATTTTATTTTGGTTTCGATTGACCTTTTTTTCTGGCGTGCTATAATTCTGCTATGAAAAATATACGGGATTTAATAAAAAAAGGATGCTTTTTTTGTGTGTTGCTTTTCGCGACATTTTATTTTACCTCCATGGCTTGGTCGGCTACGGAAACCTCAAAACGTGTGGGCACAATCAAAGGCAAAGCTTTTGAATCCTATACTCGCCTCTGTCTGCAAGGGGTAACGGTGGGTATTCGCGGGACCCAGTTCAAAACAATTACAAATGATGCGGGAGAATATACTTTTAAAGATATCCCGGTAGGAAGCGTTATCCTTGAATTTATCACTGACAAATTCAGCCCGCTGATTAAAACGGATGTGATTGTCAAATCACAAAGCACAACAATTGAAGACGCGGAATTAAGCATGCAAATACAAGAGACTGTAGAGGTTGTCCATACCTATTTTTCCCGAAAACAGGAACAACCTGCCAGTTTGACCGGGTTCAATCACGAGGAGATTCGCCGTAGCGCCGGGTCTGCCGGGGATATCAGCCGTTTGGTGGGGATTTTACCATCGGTATCACGGGTGAATGATATGTGGAACGGATTGGTGGTGCGTGGCGGCTGCCCTTCGGAAAATGGATTTTATATTGATAATATCGAGGTTCCTGATATCAACCATTTCCCCATGCGCGGGTCGACTGGCGGACCAATCAGTATTTTGAATGTGGATTTTATCAAGGATGTACATTTCTTTACGGGTGGGTTCTCTGCGTTATACGGAGATCGGTTGTCATCGGTGATGGATATCCAGCTCCGCGAAGGCAATAAGGAAGATTTTAACCTGCAATTGGAAATGAGCATGGCTGGGTTCGGCGCGGTAGGAGAAGGACCGCTGGGTAAAAAAGGTTCCTGGATGTTTTCAGCACGGAAAAGTTACCTGGATTTGATCGTGGAGGCGATCGGAACGGGTGTAGCGCCCCGGTACGGCGATTTACAAGGAAAAGTCCAATTGGATTTATCACCGCATCTGCAATTAACCGCTATCGCGGTAGTGGGCATTGATACGGTCAATTTTACAAAAGATAAAGTGCTGGATTTAGGCATGGATGCCTATGGGAACTATGATACAAATATTGCGACAATAGGAATCACGCTGCGTGCGCTGTGGAAACAGAATGGTTTTTCAGATTTTTCTATATCACAAACAGCCCGGTCCTTCAAAGCGAATTTTTTCGATATTTTATCGGATGAAGAGAGATACAGAGATGCTACGGCGGAACTGGGCATCAAGTTCCGCAACGTCAATTACTTGCGCTTAACCGATCCGTTGCAGCTTCAGTTTGGCGCGGAAGCACGGTTTATTGGCAATAAATACGATTATTATGTGGGCGCTTATACGAATGTGATGGGTAATCCAATGCCAGCGGTGACCAGAAAAATCGACTCCAATGCGGTGCAAGCGGGGTTATTTGTCAATGCGACATGGACTCCTTTTTACGGGTTGAATCTCAACCTGGGAGTGCGCGGTGATTATTATTCCTATAATAAAAATATGTTTGTGTCGCCACGCTTTTCGCTATCCCAAAACGTGACCGAGCGCCTCTCAGTGGTTGCCGCCTTCGGGTTATTTCGGCAGAACCTGCCATTGGAATTAGCCATCACATTACCGAACGGTAAAGAATTAAAAGACCCGTTGGCCTATCATTATGTGCTGGGTTTAAATCAGACACTGGGTGAGAGCAGTTTGTTGACATTGGAAATATATGATAAAGAGTACCGCCATTTTCCGCAAGATGTGGAGCAACCGACCATGTTCCTGGCAGATGATTTTTATGTGGTGGGATATCAAACTCATAACCGGGTGGAGGATACTGGCAGAGCACGTTCTTATGGCGTGGAATTGACGCTCCAGAAAAAAATGGTACAAAAATTTTATGGTATTTTATGTTTGGCCTATTTTCGCACCAAATACCGGGGCTTGGACGGACAATGGCGCCCACGGGTATATGATAACCGTTTTATTTTCTCCATGGAGGGCGGGTATAAGCCCAATAAACGATGGGAATTCAGTTTACGGTGGACCTATGCGGGTGGAATTCCCTATACACCGTTTAATCTGGCTCTCTCAACAGCGCTCAATACGGCGATTTTTGATGAGTCCCAGGTAAATGCGGCGCGAAACCCGGCGTATCACTCTTTGAATCTGCGCCTGGACAAACGCTGGTATTTTAAGAAAACGAATTTAACGGCGTTTGTTAATATCTGGAATACTTATAACCGAAAAAATATTGCGCAACGATTTTGGAATAAAAACGAGAGAAAAGCGGATTTTAACTATCAATGGAGTTTTATCCCCCTGGCGGGTTTTGAATTCGAGTTCTAACTATAAAAACTCCGTCACTGTTCAGGTCATAGGCAATAGATGAAACAAAGAAAAAGATTTGCCCACGAATTACTCGAATTAT
>CAZCVI010000172.1:0-2886 GCA_964502145.1 uncultured Clostridia bacterium | reverse complement strand
CACACAAGGTTGCCCCGAAATGTTCCCGCACCAACGGGTGGCAGTCCAACGTGCCGGTTTTGTGCCCCGCTTCTGCACCTAACAAAGACACGTCGCGCAGATGGGTTAACGCACTCTGAAAATCCTCTTCACCAATCCCCACCACGTGCTCTGTGACTCCCGGAAGCACGGGTTCTTTTAGCAATTCTGCCAGCACTTCCTCGGTCACCGGACGATCAAACAACCCCATCAGCAACAGAATATCCCGTTCCACCGATTCACCGAACCACCTTTCATAGGCCACCATCACATGCTGCGCATGAAATGCCTCGTGCTTTTTTAACTGGTTTAATTGCCTGATTTTGTCCCGGCGGCGAATATCGCCCTTGTGCATGTTTTTGATATACAACCCCAACAGGGTCAACGCCAACGCATGACCCTTATACTCCGTCACCGCCTGCTGCACATCCAGCGGCGCACCCATTGTCACCCCCAGGCTCTTTAACAATTCCACGCCCGCCTCCGTGGACAGATGTTCCAAGAGAAGCTCTTGGTGGCCGTAGTTCACGTGCTGTTTTAAGTCCCAGATGGGTTCCCGTGTCGAGATGACACACAACCCGCCCGGGTTGCACCCGCCCACGGCCAACTCTTTTAAGAGTGCGGCCACTCCCTGGTCCTTTAATTTGCCATCCAGGCCGTGTACTTCACCCGGAGGGTATTGCAGCGGTTCCAAGCCGTCCAGGATGAGCAAGCATTTGTGCTGCCGCAACAACCGCGCCAAACGCCGTCCCTTGTCCACGGCTGAACCAGCTTGGGGATCTGTTTCGCCGAACCATAACAGGGTCTCCATAAAGAATTCATCCGCAGAGACCTGTTTGCCTTCGGTGGCGCCCTGGCTGTAAAAAGACCAGCCAAAGATTTTTTCGGCGCCACCATAGTTATCCATAGCCATGTGATTCAACCATTGATTGACCAATGCCGTTTTGCCCACGCCGCCCCAGGCGACCAGGGAGATAATATGCGTGTGGGGGTCCGCCCAGGCGGAATCTAATTGGGTGAGTTCGTTTTGTCTGCCGAAGAGGTGTTGGCCGGTGGCGGGTAAGCGATGGAGGGAGATGTTTTCAGTGCTGGGCGGGGGAGTGGGAATTATGGGAGTTATGGGAGTTATGGGAATTATGGGAGGAATGAGAGGAAGAATGAGTTGGGATAAATTGGCTAATTCGGTTTCCCATTTTGGTTTGGTTAAGGTGGATAGGGGCTTTCCGTCTTTGGGATACCATTGGATTTTTGAGAGCCAGGGGATGGGTTTAATCGGGCAGGGGCGCACAATCATGGGAATCACGGTAATACCTTCGCTTTGGCGCCGGTTTAATATAATTGGCACTTCGGTGCCCATGATAAAATCGGAGTTTAGGAAGTCAGCGGAAATTAACAACACCACGATCTTTGCCTTGTTTAATTCTTCCGCTATCCTGGGCAACCAATCGGAACCAGGAGCGATATCCCGGTCGTTCCACGATTGCAAAAGCCCTTTTTTTTCCAGAACTTTCAGGTGCGTGACCACCCGGTCTTTCCATGCTTCATCCTTGTGACTATAACTTATAAAAACAGTTGCCATTCCGCGCCTCGTGTTTTTTATTTATTAAAGAACAGTATACACCAAAAAGAAAAAAAATCATCTCTCATTTTAACTTTTGGAGCACACCTTCACCTCGTAACGCTTCATTCCAATCTATATTGTCTAAATCATCGTAAATATCATGGGCATGATATGAATGACGGCGAGAAGAATAGAATGTCTGCGCTTTGTGTATACATTTAATGGGCGTTTTAAAATAATTTAAAAAGGGGAATAGGCAGATTTATTTCTCCTCTTTACCATATTGTTTTGAGTCCATTCGCTTGCAGCAGGTTAACATCCGCTGTAATCAAAGAAGCGTTGCAGATAATTGAAGTGGCGGCAATAATTCTGTCTGCCGGGTCTTTGTTAATATCAGCAAGGAAATTGACAGATAGTTCTGCAATTTCAGGTGTTATTTCCCAGATCATGTATTTATTGGCGCTCAAGATCAAGTTAATAAATGTGGTATAATCCGTCTCTATCCTGAGCCTTCCCTTTTTTAAAAGCATCGCAATTTCCCACAATGAGATATCACATAAAATCATGCCATCTTTCCTATTGGCTATAGCCATTGCATTCCTTGCTTTTTCCGAAAGTTTTTCTGGACATAAGGCGTCCCATATAATGATATGTGTATCAACGACGATCATCATCTATTTTCCCATGCCACGTCAATTGGGGAGACTACATCACCAATAAAAGCTGTTCGTCGCAGTTCTTCCAGAGTTTTTCTGGCTTGTTTCACTTTCTCCACTGGCGGAACCAAACGCGCAATTTCATGACCACGGGAGATTATCGTGATACTTTCACCATTTTTTACCTTCTTTAAAAACGTCTTCAGATTATTTTGCAAGACACCGACACCAACCGACTCCATGATAACCTCCAATTACCTGTCATCTACAATAGCTCTTCTTAATTACCATCACAATATATATTGTATATCATATTATAAAATTTTCAAGCCTTCCCCTCACCTTCCCCCAAATTATTTTTTAAAAAACACTGGGGAACACTGGGGACGGTGCTTGACATTTTGACATTTTTTTGGAAAATATCGTAACGGTTCAGCCCATAGGCAATAGATGAAACAAAGAAAAAGATTTGCCCACGAATTACGCGAATTATCACGAATAGCCACGAAAAAAGATTTTATTTATCTTTTAATTCGTGTAAATTCGTGAAATTCGTGGGGGTCTTTTCTTAACCTAACTTCCCTCTCCTCCCGTATCCCGTCTCTCTAATCAGTTCCCGCGCCTTCTTTTCATTCTCTTCCGCTTCATCTT
>CAZCVI010000171.1:0-2963 GCA_964502145.1 uncultured Clostridia bacterium | reverse complement strand
GATATTTTACTCCATCTAAAAGAAAAAAAAAGGTGTGGTTCCCTAAGCGCTTACTGTTATTGAGTAACGTCGGCCATTTTGCTTGGAAAATTGAGAAACATGGAGTTGGTAAATATGAAGAAAATTTTCTTAATATTAATTCTGATGCAATTCAGTACATTGCTTTGCCCATATGAGGTAGTCAAGGGGCTCTTTTGGACGACTGGACCGATAGTCTTGGACAATCAAGGAAACATTTATCTTGGATACGACGAATATTCCATTGTCAAATACTCGCCCAAGGGCGAAGAACTGCTCAGGATGGGACGACGCGGAGAGGGACCGGGAGATTTGAGGCGACTGTCTTCGTATGCTTACAATCCCAAGGATAACCTCATCTATGTCACTGAATATTTTGAGGGCAATCGGAGAATTTCAATGTTTACCACTGAAGGCAAATTTGCAGGCGCATGGAACTTCGAGATGGATTGGTTAAAATATGGTGTGGTGTGTGCGATTGATTTCGACAACCAAGGTAACGTTCTATTGGAGGTTGAAAAACAATCGGTTAAACGTTTTAAGGACTTCAGCGTGGATAATTCCAAAAAAGAATTGCTCAAGTTTTCCCCAAAAGGAAAATTATTGGCTTCAATTTACAGAATGAGTGCTGACAGTTCTGGTTCTACGACTGCCAATTTCACTGCCACTATTCCTTTTCAAAACTCTATGAATTGGGTGATTTTTCAGAATAAGATCATCGTCAAGGAGACTTCCAGTGACTTCATCAGCATATTGTCTCCAGAAGGCAAACTTGAAAAGAAGATACCATTCCCAGTAAAGAAAGAAAAAGTAACAGACAAAGATATTGAAAACTGGGAAAACCATCTTAACTCTGCGCGTTGGATTCAAGAATTACAGTCCCGTGGGAGAGGAAATGTTAAATTCTGGTCAAAACGCTTGCCTTTCCCTGCATATAAACCGAACTCTTCAAGCATAAGCGTGGATGCAAATGGAAATTTATATGTCAGAGAGTATACCCAATTCTATTCCGAACAAAAAAAACGGGACCCCATCTGGTTCAAAATAAATCTTCAAAATGGGAACATTGCCAGATTAAAATTCAAAGCTGGTGAAGAACTATCCCTGATCTGGAAAAATTATTTCATCTTTTTTAAGATAGACGAAGACGAGGAAGAGATGACGACTATCACAAAAATCGAAGAAAAAGAGCTTCAAAAATGGTGAGCTCACATATGGAACAAGAAAACATTTATGTGTTAAACCCAGCGTACCTTCTGAGACCTGATAAAAATAGAATAAAAAGGAGGGGCCGGTGCTTTACTTCTTTACTTTTTACTCCCAAAGAAGAGGGAACCGCTAGCTGGAAGGTGGGAATGCTTGAAAATACCTCTCGGTGAGGGTCTCCTTTTAATGACCAACGCAGCCTAAAAATAGACAATCTTACTTTTGAAGAAGTCCAAGAGATGTTCCCATGGTATTAAAAAAGAGAGCGGCCAATTCCTTGAAATTTCCATCTATTTATGGTATATATAAGCCATGGAATACGCATTAGAAGAACGACTTGTCACTATCTCCCATTCATATTATAATTTCTACGGCCATAAAACGTGCCGATATATTTCATTTCTGGAGGCAAGAACAATCGCATGAAACTAGAAAAATTTATTGCTGGCACATACAGACAGAACTATCAACATAAAAGTTTCTCCTATAAAAGTTTCTCACCTGCTCCCATTAATACCGAATGGTCATGGGAAGACCCGGTTATTCATGTTCTGCTGGAAAAAGCGTCTCGCGCACTGGCTTCACTTGACGCGTATTCGTTTATGGTTCCCAATATCGATTTATTCATCAAGATGCACATTGCCAAAGAAGCCAATACTTCCAGCCGCATTGAAGGAACAAAAACCAACATAAACGAAGACCTGCTACCCAAAGAAGACCTTGGGCCAGAAAAAAGAGACGACTGGCAGGAGGTAAAGAATTATGTGAATGCCATGAATACAGCTATCACCGAACTCGAACACCTCCCCCTTTCCAATCGCTTGCTACGAAATACACACGTGGTATTAATGCAAGGCGTTAGGGGAGCAAACAAATACCCAGGAGAATTCAGAATAAGTCAGAATTGGATCGGCGGCTCAAATTTAACAGACGCCAGCTATATCCCCCCTAACCCCGATGAAGTGCCTGAATTAATGGGTGATTTGGAAAAATTCCTCCACAATCTGGATATCCAGGTCCCCCACCTCATTCGCATTGCTATTGCTCATTATCAATTCGAAACCATACACCCGTTCTGCGATGGCAATGGACGGATAGGAAGATTGATGATCCCCCTATATTTAATCGACAACAAATTGTTAGGGAAACCTTCCCTCTATCTCTCCTATTTCTTTGAACGAAATCGCCAATCTTACTATGATGCCTTAGACATGCCACGCAGATCAGGCGATCTATGTCAATGGATCAAATTTTTTCTCAACGGAATCATTCAAACAAGCGAAAATGGTATTCAAACCTTCAATGGAATCCTACAGTTAAAACAAAAAATGGATCAACTGGTGGTCACCTTTAACCGAAAAGCTCAGAATGCCCAAAAACTCGTTCATTTCCTCTATAAAAGCCCGATTATTGCCTATGATGACGCCTGCCGTGAACTGGAACTGACGGCCCGACCAGTGAATGAATTAATTCAGATGTTCGTCGATCATGGCATCCTGCAAAAGGTAGCAGGGAACTATAGAAACAAAAAATTCTCTTTCACAGAGTATATTAACCTCTTTCTGACTAAATAATACCCGGAAAGTATAATAAAACATTTCCTTATTATACGTTCGCCCCTGAAAGTATAATAACGAGTCCAGTTATTATACTTTGGAACCAAATATACCGTAGATACGTGTGAGCGAGTTTCTTGGAAGCCCCCCCACGAACGGCGCTACGCGCAGTTCGATTATTAC
>CAZCVI010000170.1:0-2984 GCA_964502145.1 uncultured Clostridia bacterium | reverse complement strand
CAATGATGAGTGATTTTTTGTCGTGGATGACCGATGGCGGACAATTTTGTCCAACAAGGGACAATGATGAGTGATTTTCAGTCGCTGGTGACCATTGGGCGGAAAAAATAATACTAATAGGCTTGGCAATGCTTTTATTCCTGAAATATAGCCTGACCAGTTACATTGATTCTATGTTTTCCATTTATAAAGGTTAGGAGATTAAGAATCCAAGCCAATTGTTTTTCAGTTATTTTACTGGCACCTACGAGAGTGCGGTGTTTTGCCTCTAATGGAAATGGACAAAATACAAGGAAGCTCTGGGAACTGTGCTTTTGCTATAATAAATTGACTTGGTTTTTTATAACTATCTTTTGTAAAAGGGCCAGGATGAGTCGGAGCAACCCCATCTTTTTTTGAGTCGGATTGAAAAATACTCTCAATCGTATTATAATAGTTAGCGGAGGTAATAGGCTCAAAAAATCAGAGCAACCAGGGAAATTCTCGCCACTTCCCAAGAGGTCACCCAATGGATAAAAAAAACAAGCAACGATTGGAAGTCGACTACCTGGACTCTCACGGGACTGGCACCATCAAGTTCAAGCCGAAATTTGTCCAGACCGGGCAATGATTTTAATAGTGGAATAGGTTTTCTTTAACTGACATCTGTATGAATTGGCCTTTCCAGCGCCGGGAACTGAATTGGATATCCACCGTGCTTGCATCTCCTTCCCGGACAAGGAAATATTCTACACACCGTGTAGAGAATTGAACGGGTCTATTCTCCGGCTGATCAGGCGGGTAGATAATCCAAAAGCCAGAAAATATTATCTTAAGGAATCAAGGAATAAGTATTTCAAAACTGGCAACCGTGTTTTACTTCTTGACTTTACTGAATTCCCAAAAACTTTTGCTTATGCCGCCCCCGAGGAATTTTTTCTTTCAAGTTGGAGATGGTGGCTATTTTTTCCGCAGAGGGAAAGAGAGAAAGATCAAAAGGACAGCCCTTGCGGGCTGCCCTCTCTCTTTTAATCCCGAATATTTCGTGGGAATACTATTTTTAGCCCTTACTTCTTCAGTTGTTTCTCAATCTCTGCTATTCTTTTCATAAGTTCGACATTGATCTTTTGTTGTTCTTGGATGAGGAGCTGTTGTTCTTGGACCACTTTGGTTAAAACAGCGGTGACGTCCATTGGACTTAACCCTTTTCTATCGGCAGAGGCCACCAGTTCTGGCACGTCTTCGGCGATGAAGCCCACGTATGAATCGGTTTTATCGGCTTTATAGTTGTATTTCACCGGGTTCAGTTGCGATAATGCAGCGATGGCTTCGGTGTTCTCCAGGTTTTTGATGTTTTCCTTTAGAGCACGGCTGGAGGCGTTGGTCCACACGCCGCCGGAGGTACAAGATGCGCCATTGGACATGTTTAGACTACTGTCTGGATGTAATATCATTTTCCATGCCAGGTTCACGATTAAACGGAGTGGATGATTGGTGGTGGAACCAAAATTGGCATAAGCATCTGTTGCGTTAATATAGTTGGTAGCACCATCAGTGCGTTTGACTACCAAACAGGCATTTGAGCCAGTTGTATTCGCTTCTATCGTATAACCAGGAGTGGTGGTGTTTATCCCCAATTTCCCGTTTACAGTGACGATATGGTTCCCAAATTCGCCATATATGAGAGGATTGCCATATTCGCTATTGGCAATATAAAGTTTATTGGAACCAGTTTCAAAAAATCCTGCCCTGTTACCGAGGAAGACATTATTGGACCCGTCAATATTGGAACGCCCTGCAAAATTCCCGAAGTAGCTGTTATTCTGCCCGATGGTATTGCTATAGCCAGCCTGATAACCGATAAAATTGTTGCCTACCCCGGTCGAATTTAAGATTCCGGCCTCATAACCCAAGAATAAGTTGGAACTCCCGGTGGAATTATTGTATCCTGCCTTATTTCCGATGAAGATGTTACAACTCCCCGTGGTATTAAAAATCCCGGACTTATAGCCGAAGAAGTTGTTGGAGTTGCCGGAGGTATTATAATGCCCACTTTCGTTACCAATGAAGTTATTGTAGTACCCGGTGGTATTCCCAAATCCGGCAGAATTGCCGAAGAAGTTGTTGCTCCACCCGGAGGTATTGGAGAATCCAGCGGAGCGACCAAAGAAGCTGTTGTAGTCCCCGGTGGTATAGCTCCCGGCATCAAAACCGTAGAAGGTATTGCTTGCTCCCTCGGTGCCTAAAACCCCACTTCTCTGCGGTGTCGTTTTTTTTTGTGTGCCCTGCGTAGTAGCGTTTGTCACCTGGGAATGCAAATCCTTCATGGTACGGGTAATTACTTCTTCACTCACCCCATTTGATTTTAAAATGTCACCCAGTTTTCCTTCTACATCTGCCATGGTGGCAGGATGTTCTACTTTGAAAATCCGGCCATTGGACCATGAACCAAGTGTATTACCAAAAGTATCTTTTCCCTTCACGTACCAGACATAAGTATTCCCATTTTGCAAGCTCTCTTCGGACGATAATGTCCAGGATAAAGCAGGTCCAGAAATGTCTTTGCTGATCACAGGTGAAGACTTGGTGGCCATATCCTCAAAAGACAATACATAATCCTCTATGTTTTGAAAAACAACAATCCGATAGGATGCGGCTTGATTTACAGCGGACCAACTAAAGGTTGGGCAACTTTGCGTCACGGTGGCTACTTCTGTTTCGCCTCCCGGTGAGACGGTCATGGGATTATCACCTATCCCTTGTGCGATAATGAACGCACCTAACAGTAAAAATACAACGAATGTGAACAAAATGTTTTTTTTCATTTTTCCTCCCGTTTTTTATTTATGGTTATGTCGATGGTTAATACCGATTTGATTGGAGATTGTTTGATTTGAATCAAAACTATTTTACCATAGCTGGGAATAATTGTCAATTAATTATAAAATAATGCAGCAATTCTATTTTTGAACCGCTATGACGGTTCACCCCTGATTGAGAATCAA
>CAZCVI010000169.1:0-3041 GCA_964502145.1 uncultured Clostridia bacterium | reverse complement strand
GCCTTTTTGAAGCATTTTTTTGACAATATCCAATTGTTTTTCTTCTTTGCCTTCTTCCTTGCCTTCTGCTTTGCCTTCTACTTTGCCTTCATCCCGGGCGTCTTTTTCCCATATTGTGATATATTGCATTGTCTTGTCCTCCACATCACGATTTATTTCTTGTTTTAATTTTCGTTCCAACTCATCTGGGACACGAATAACCCAACCAATGTACCTAAACAGAACCCGCGTGGGTTCACACCCATAGTCTTGACGACGACATTCGCGCAGTAATTCACATTTGGCAGCATACCGCTGTTGAGCATCCGTTCCCCTGAGTTCCAAACTCTTTAACTGGGCACGAACCACCATGGCTATTGGATTGGTGGATTCGGCCAATTGTTTTTTCTTCTTCTCATCGGTCAGGTAATCGGTTAATTTGACTAGAGGAATCTTCATTTCCAAATGAAAACCCCAACGATCCACTTTAAATTCATCGGGAAGGAAATTTTTCTCATCATCAATCAGAACAGCGAGACTGACAATTTCCACACCCTCCTCTTTTAAACGATCATAAATCCGATAATAATAAATAAACATGCGCGTCATAAACCGATCACGGGGTGTGCCTTCGACCTCAATGTGAGCGATCACGGACAAACACTTGGGTTGACCGTTTTTTAAATAAACCTTGCCTAAAAGATCAGCTACACGCCTGCCCAACTTATTATCGGGATCGAGTGCCTTAAGTTCCTGGGGCAGAGGCTCAAAGGGCCGGTTAAAATCAATCTCTTTATGAATTTCCGGGAATAAAAAAGCCATAAAATCTTCAAAAAGTTTTTCCATGACTTCTTTCCAGCCGGAATCATAGTCGTTTCCCTTGGTTTTGGTGTTGTCAGTTTTTGTTTCTTCAGTCATAGGAATAATATAACCCAAATCAGAGAAGATTTCAACCCAAATTGTAAAAAAAAAGAACAGGCAAGGAATAAATAAATGGGCGTGATAGGAAGAAACTGAGCTAAACATAAGCCAGAAGGTTATCTAAAAGAGGCGAACAAGACTTTCTTGGCTTTTATTCCCCATGCCTTCCAATTGGCCGTAATAGTAGACGCGACACCTTGCTGCATTAATAAGCGGAGCATTAAAATAATGGGGCACGATGCCGCGTCTACATATTCAGATAGAACCGGACCCAAAGTCTTCTGTGGTAAACAGAAAAGCCTTGAACAGCAAGGCCCCCTGGCTCATTCACAACAAACAAAACCGTTTTTTTTAGATTCATTTATTCTTCTCCTTAAATAATACAACCTCTTCTCCGTTACGGGTCGTATAAAAAATATTGTTAACTTTTGCGCGTATTATCGGAAAACCAAGCTCTCCATCTGCCAGTTTTAGTGGAATATAGATGATTTTTAAGAGTTGACCTTCCAAATTGAAGGCATACAAGTATGATGGAATTTTGGAATTATTTCTATCAAGACCCTCTTGAAGATAGAATACCCCTTTATTGTCCTGGTCAACAATTGGTGAGCCAAACATTACCATAAAACAATCTTCTTTTTCTTTCTTGGCTTCTCGATACTTTTTTTTGAAGCGCAATAATGCCTCTTTGGGCCACAGCTTTAATGGCTTCACATAGTCTTTTCCATTAAAAATGGTAAGGGCGGATGAACCAGCGAAATAGACCAGTAGTTTTTCATCGCCCATCAGTATCCAAGATGTATTGGGGGGAGAAGATTGTCTGTCATAAACCTCTAAATCATATTTCCCTGGTTTTTCAAAAAGAAAACTATGGTGAATTTTTTCACTTTTGCATTGGGCCAGTATCATTTTCTTGTCATTTTTTATCTCAATTTTGCCGTTCTTCATTGAGACAACTATAATGTTGCCATGTTTATCAGCAACGGGTTTATTCATTGCGGAAATACCACCGCAATAAATTGATTTCAACTGTTTTCCTTGCCTGTCGAGTCCTATGATTCTCAGTGCGCTAAAATTATTGGCATAAATATTTCCATCATTGCCTATTGCGATTTGCAAACCGTCTAGTTTACCCCAGGTATTGAATTGACCTGGACCTTGTCCTTGGCTTCCAAAGGAACCGAGGAGCTTGAAGTCAGGTGAAAACCGGAATACTTTGACTTGGGCTCTATCGTAAACAAAAACATTTGATTTGTCAGCGGCAATAGAAAAAGGAGCGAACAAATACTGGTCTTTGCCCAAATCCTCACCGATGGTCCGCACCTCTTCCAGGTAGGAGATTTTACCTTCTTTTACTGTGGGCGTGGGATCGCTGATAATATAATACTCGAAGGAGAAAAGGGCTTGGTTTAAAAAAAGAACAGCTCCCAAAAGTACCAGCAATTTCAAACTGTTGATGTTGAATTTTATTAATTTCATTTTATTGCTCCTTTTATTAAGTTAATTACTTCAATGGCATTATAAACTTCCATATTTCCAATTTTTACCATATCGGCAGAAACTTGTCAACCAAAACCGCTGCATAATTTTTTCCCCCAGACGGACTATTCACTATTCTGAGAAAAAAAAGGTGGAGAGGTGGAGTTATTTTCAGGAATAGTAGACGCGACATCTTGTCGCATTAATAAGCGGAGGAATAAAATAATGCGGCACGATGCCGCGTCTACATTTTTAGATAGTAATAAGTTCTTGGTCTTTTCCTATATTTTGATTGACAGTTATTGGGAAATTCGACATGAAAAATATTAACTACTAATCTACACTTATATACACTGATCTAAAAAATACACGAAAAAGAAGAGAGTTTAAAAAAAAATGATTGGTGTAGATTAGTTAGGATTAGTGGTTGACATCTATTTCAAAAATAATTGCCATTGCAAAGAGGAACTTGAACGTTTCACTAGTGAACTTAAACATTTCACTAGTGAACTTGAACGTTTTACTAGTGCAAGTACATACTTTACCTTTGCAGATTGACATTGCACCATTACATTTAGACATTTCATCACTACATTTAAACATTGCATGGTTGTGTCAAGTATTTTGTGTAAATTATTTTCCACATATTTTTGTTGAAAAAA
>CAZCVI010000168.1:0-3156 GCA_964502145.1 uncultured Clostridia bacterium | reverse complement strand
GGATTGCAGTGGGGGGGGCCTCAAAAATCAAAATTTTTCAAAATTAGAATTGCTGCGCATACGCGGGCGTCCCTCTTTTTTCTTCCTTTTCTTCTTCGTGTTCTTCGTGCCTTCGTGGTTAAATAGATTTGGCGGTGAATCCAGGGATTAATTAACCGCTTGAATTTAATTATTGAATGATATAAAATGATTCCGGTAGATGATGCAAAGCATTCGATTGGTGAAGCGCAACACCCATCGGTGCGGGATTATAAACGGAGGAACCAGTATGGCACATATCTTTCTTTCTCACAGTGACAAAGACCATATTTTTATTGATCATTTGCGGCAGAGTTTAGAGTTACAGGGTTTAGAGGTGTGGGTCGACAATACCAACATGCGCGCCGGGGATGGACTGGACAACACGATTAAAAAGGCCATTGAACACGCACGCGCCTTTATCGTGGTGTTGAGTAGCCATACCTTTAATTCCCAATGGGTCTTAAAAGAGGTGGCCATGCCTTAACGGTCCACAAAAAAAAGGGGCAGAAAGACGAAACCTTTGTCTACCCGCTGATTCCGCTGTTAATGGCAGGTGTGTCCACCGCTGCCTTAGAATTATATTTCCCTGAAGAGACCGCGGGTATAGCGATCGAGATGGGACCCGGCGGCATCAGTGAAGCCATGCCCAGGATTCTGGCCGCTCTGGGTGAACGCTCCGCAGATGTCGTTCAACCCATGGTGGGCCAAGCAAAACAGGCCAGCACCGAACTGCTGCTGGAACTAACGGAACCGGCAATAAAGGATATCAACGGCAAAAAAAGAGCCGCGGCAAACGCACGATTACTATGTATTCCCGCCGACACCGGGCAAAGGGAACTGGAAGCACGGTTCATCTTCACCGCGCCCATCGGGCCCATAGAAAAACTGGGGACGGTGCTTTACTTCTTTACTTCTCTCATTTTCTTTTTAATAGCGTCTCTTTCGAGTCAGGCGCAAAATCCATTGCTCGGACAAAGTAAAGAAGTAAAGCACCGTCCCTCTTTTTAAAAAAAACAAATCGTGACGAAAGTATCGTGGCCTTGGCAAGAGCAAAGCCACGATACCGAGGTATATTTTTTCCTAATTAATTATGGAGAAGCTTAGAGAATGCTTTCCAAGTGTCCTACATTTTCAATATGGTATTTGATCTGAAGGTGATCAATTTGACCGTAACATGGTACGCGAACTTTTCTCCATTCCCATTTCCAGTAACCGGGGATGCCGAGCCCATTGTTGCATACCCATACCTTTACCCACCGCCATTCCCAGCAATTGTATTGCGGATACGGTAAGTTTGACGACGAATTAAGGTCCTGAACCATTGCTGTGGCATAAGCAACCGGGGTATTGATATATTCATGCCAGACCCATGCTTGCACGCCGTCAATCATATGTTCGGACAGCACTTTACCGCTGACTGTCACATTTTCCACTTTGGAATCCAACAAAATCACTTCCGAGGTTTCCGCAATAATCATGGCATTCATCTCGTCCATCGTCGTACCATTGGGATTGACTGGAAAGTCCTCTGCTTGGATGCAACCGTAAACAGGGTGCTCATCTACATTCACTTTGCTCAGAATGCCATCAATCTGTGCTCTATGGGCGACGTTTAGTTCATGGATTCTCTGAAAAGTACCGGTGGGATCGATGGGCGGGGGTGTGGGCCATTCATGCATTGGATAAGGGGTTAACCCGCCGTCATTGGAATAATAATTTACCGAATAATTGTAACTATCGCAGGGCACCCAGAGGTACTGCCAATCCCAATAACCGGCACCGTTTGTACAGGTTTGAATCCATACGCGAACCATTCTATAACACAACCCACCCTGATTCAACTGCGCATTAATTACATTGACATTGGCGTTTTGTAATTCATGCCAGACGAATATATTTTGGTTTGACACCCGGTGCTCCACTAAAACACGACCGGACAACGTGGCTTCGGTCATGGTTAATTCAGTGATCACATAACCTTTCCCTTCCATTTCATTGACAAATTGTGCCTTAACCTCTTCGGGGTTTATGGGCACGGCGTTTACTGGATAGTCTTCCGGCCTGATGGTTCCGAATTCAGGGTGATAATCCAGGCGGACACTCCCAACCAGCGTTTCGATTGCCTTGCTGTGGGCCTCATTCAACTCATAGATTTTCTGCATAGTCCCGGTGGGATCATTGGTCACTTCTGCAATCATACTACCTGGCCATGAAAAAAAAACAAAAGAACACATTAACATCGTTAATAAAAACCGTTTCATATTTTCCTCCTAATTTTTCCGTCATATCCCAAACGATGTATTTATTAAATGACAGTGCGACATTTTTTTCATAAAACGTTTGAAAATATTCAAATCTATTAGAGCATTTTTTATGCCAAACAAATAGAAATCATGAAACCAACATCAATAGATGTTATAGCGATATCGATCCATTTGCACCTAAAACAACCGTGTTGTGTTTCGTTGCACTTGCTTTTTACAAAAGCCGTTTCGCGTGTACTATCACAGTGTTTGTGTACTTCCTTTAACTGTTCTATTTTGGAGTACACGACTGAATTTTTATCACTGTTGAGATATCATGGAGTTAATGTTAGCTTTGTTGTTGATGGTTGCTTTTTTTAGCCAGTGTAACTGCTCCATTTTAGAACAAACGTGTTTTCCCTCGTAAGAACGACAGTATTTGTATGCCAATTGTTTTTAGAAGAAAAATCGACAGGCAACAGTGTTATTAATTTTTTAATTCTCTATTTGGCGTTTCTGGGGAGGTTGACACAAGCGAGGGCGAATACTGAACAGTTATGACAAATTTGCTTGCTCTGTCCCTTTGCTTAAACCCTGGGCACTTGAATTTAATTTTTGAATGATATACAATGATTCCGGTAGATGAAACGAATCAAACGATTCGTGAAGCGCCGCTACCACCTATGCGGGATTATAAGCGGAGGAACTATTATGACACATATCTTTCTTTCTCACAGTGACCAGGACCATGTTTTTATTGAGCAATTACAGAAGAGTTTGGAGTTAAAGGGGCTGGAGGTGTGGGATGACAATACCCACATACGCACTGGAGATGAACCGTATCTATTCAGTTTTTTGGCAATAGGAATTGATAAGATTCCTATAAGTCTCG
>CAZCVI010000167.1:0-3409 GCA_964502145.1 uncultured Clostridia bacterium | reverse complement strand
AAGATGAAGCGGAAGAGAATGAAAAGAAGGCGCGGGAACTGATTAGAGAGACGGGGTACGGGAGGAGAGGGAAGCTAGGTTAAGAAAAGACCCCCACGAATTTCACGAATTTACACGAATTAAAAGATAAATAAAATCTTTTTTCGTGGCTATTCGTGATAATTCGTGTAATTCGTGGGCAAATCTTTTTCTTTGTTTCATCTATTGCCTATGGGCTGAACAGTTACGATATTTTCCAACCAGCTCTCATCCTCGCTACAGGCGATTCCTTTTTCTTGGCAATATTCTTCCGCTTCTTGGGTAAAGCCGCGATGGGAAAATATAAACGGAATGACACGCTCCAATTTAATCAGTGCTTTTAACTTTTTTTCCAGTTCAGCATCCGTCATATCCAGCGCCAGTTTTTCCGCCAGTTCTTGGCGGGTGACCTCGTGGTTGCGGTGCTGGCAGAGATAAAGCACAATTCGCTTGGCATTTATCTGGTTCACTTCACTAAAAGCGAAGGAAACATATTCCATCCAGGTGGTTTTGATTGTCCCCTCATTGTCAAAGATTTCAAATTCAAGCGTTTCTGTCAGCCCTTGAACCGTGGTTAGATTTTTTTTCCTGTAATTGGAACGAATGATAGCACTGATATAAAAAGGACTGCCTTCAGCTATTTGGGAAATCAGGTAAGCGGTTTCCTCGGTGACAGGCACATCGAAAAAGCCGGAGTATTTAAACACCATTTCCACCGCCTCTTCCGCGACCATATTCTTAAGAAAAACAAAGCGGAAGCGTGCGGGTAACATGGTATTTAATTCAGCCATCAACCACCCTACCCAACTACCAGATACCAGCAAGGGCGCGACTTTACTTTCGGCAGAACTCAAATACCCGGCAGCCAGGTCATTGATCAGGTTGGCCTCACTCATTTTTTTGTCGCGATAGATTCTGGCATTTAAGAACTGGAACTCATCCACCATTTGCACGATAAATTCTTTCTGATCGGCAGCGATGTTTTTGGGAGTTTCGCGGACTGTTTCCCAGAGCAGGCTCAACTGCTTATGACGAACAGCGTGGCTCACGTCGTCGATTAAGTCCACCAGATAGTCGAACCCTTCACTCGCGGCCACTTGTTTTGCTTTTTCAAGATTGATTCGTTGTGATCGTCTGAGATATATATCTTTCCTGGTTTTGAACGCCATGTATTGGTATATAAAGGTCAGGAAGAAATCCACGCAAAAATCCGCGAGAACCATTCTAATCTCTTTGACTTCATAATAAAAAGGAATCACCCCGTTGTTTTGGGAATAGGTGATATTAAACAGACGTTCCAATAGGGCCGTTTTTCCCATTTTGCGACGGGCCAAGACCGCGGTACTCTGGGATTTTTTTTCTTTGATATCGTTAATCCATCCGAGAAAAAAAGAGAGTTCTTCTTTTCTACCAGTAAACAGTTCGGGCTTGCCTATTCTTTCTTCTAATACGTATTCCATGCTTATTTTATACCACAAAATAAAATAAAAGACAAATTTTAAACGATTGCACCACTCAGCGCCAGATGAGGACCCCGCCAACGTCGCTACACTTCGTGGGATTATAACCGGAAAGAAACTCTTGCCATTTGGAGTTCTTGGTAACAGTAGAATAAAATAATGCGACAAGGATGTCGCGTCTACGTAGACGCGCCATCCTGGCGCATTAATAAGCGGCGAAAACATCGTCTTGGATACCATTGCTGGTGAGTTTATAGGAAGAAAAAGGAAATATAATTAATAGACGGGAAAATAAATCTTTTCCCTTATGGCTGACTTTTTATATTTATTGGTGTATACTGTTCTTTAAATAAAAAACACGAGGCTGTCGATGGAATCTGTTTTTATCAGTTATAGTCACAAGGATGAAGCTTGGAAAGACCGGGTGGTCACGCACCTGAAAGTTCTGGAAAAACAAGGGCTTTTGCACTCATGGAACGACCGGGATATCGCTCCCGGTTCCGATTGGTTGCCCAGGATAGCGGAAGAATTAAACAAGGCAAAGGTAGTGGTGTTGTTAATTTCCGCTGACTTCCTAACCTCTGATTTTATCCTGGGCACGGAAGTGCCATTAATTTTAAGCCGTCGCCAAAGCGAAGGTATTACCGTGATTCCCATGATTGTGCGCCCCTGCACGATTAAACCCATCCCCTGGCTCTCTAAAATCCAATGGTATCCCCAAGACGGAAAGCCACTCTCCACTTTAACCAAACCAAAATGGGAAACCGAATTAGCCAATTTATCCCACCTCATTCTTTCTCTCATTCCTCCCATAACTCCCATAATTCCCATAATTCCCATAACTCCCACTCCCCCGCCCAGCACTGAAAACATCTCCCTCCATCGCTTACCCGCCACCGGCCAACACCTCTTCGGCAGACAAAACGAACTCACCCAATTAGATTCCGCCTGGGCGGACCCCCACACGCATATTATCTCCCTGGTCGCCTGGGGCGGCGTGGGCAAAACGGCATTGGTCAATCAATGGTTGAATCACATGGCTATGGATAACTATGGTGGCGCCGAAAAAATCTTTGGCTGGTCTTTTTACAGCCAGGGCGCCACCGAAGGCAAACAGGTCTCTGCCGATGAATTCTTTATGGAGACCCTGTTATGGTTCGGCGATGCAGATCCCCAGGCCGGTTCCGCCGTGGACAAAGGCCGCCGCTTGGCGCGGCTGGTGCGGCAGCACAAATGCTTGCTGATCCTGGACGGCTTGGAACCGCTGCAATACCCTCCGGGTGAAGTACACGGCCTGGATGGCAAATTAAAGGACCAGGGAGTGGCCGCACTCTTAAAAGAGTTGGCCGTGGGCGGGTGCAACCCGGGCGGGTTGTGTGTCATCTCGACACGGGAACCCATCTGGGACTTAAAACAGCACGTGAACTACGGCCACCAAGAGCTTCTCTTGGAACATCTGTCCACGGAGGCGGGCGTGGAATTGTTAAAGAGCCTGGGGGTGACAATGGGTGCGCCGCTGGATGTGCAGCAGGCGGTGACGGAGTATAAGGGTCATGCGTTGGCGTTGACCCTGTTGGGGTTGTATATCAAAAACATGCACAAGGGCGATATTCGCCGCCGGGACAAAATCAGGCAATTAAACCAGTTAAAAAAGCACGAGGCATTTCATGCGCAGCATGTGATGGTGGCCTATGAAAGGTGGTTCGGTGAATCGGTGGAACGGGATATTCTGTTGCTGATGGGGTTGTTTGATCGTCCGGTGACCGAGGAAGTGCTGGCAGAATTGCTAAAAGAACCCGTGCTTCCGGGAGTCACAGAGCACGTTGTGGGGATTGGTGAAGAGGATTTTCAGAGTGCGTTAACCCATCTGCGGGAGGTGTCTTTGTTAGGTGCAGAAGCGGGGCACAAAACGGGCACGTTGGACTGCCACC
>CAZCVI010000166.1:2597-3895 GCA_964502145.1 uncultured Clostridia bacterium | reverse complement strand
GTTATGTGAAAGTAAAAGCCCAATCCATTGGCATATGTCCCTCATGGCACAAAGGTGCAGGTGATAAAGCCTGGATTTTCGCCGATGAAATTTTGGTGGAGTAAAAGATAGAGCACAGATTACACAGATTAGAGTGATTATACAGATTAAAAGAAGAATATAGAAGGCAAGGTTGCCGATATTGACTTTTATTGCCATTTCCCAGATACTGGCTATGCTTATATATCGTTCGTGAAAAGACTCGATTAAAGACAGTGCCGTGGGGCTTAAGCGTTCGTCACCAGTCGCATACCAAATAAATGCATGGGTATCAAAAAGGTATTTCATCACATATATTCCTTAAAATCCTCTACTGGTTCATCAAATTTTGCACCCATTACGATCAATCCCTTGGCACTGCCGAAAAAAGACTCTCTTTTCCCGGTACGTTTCATCTCGATCATTTCACACGTGGATTGCATTTTTTCATATTCCTCTACTGGTAGAAGAACAGCTTCAATTGTATTGTTTTTGGAGATAGCGGCTTTACTGATTTCTTTATTGCCAAGTTTTTTCAAGATTTCGCCGAACCTCTTTGCCATTTGGGCCGGGGAAAAAATTTCTTCTCGCGAATAAGCAATCATTATTGTACTCCTTGAGTTTCCATATTATTATACTAATTAATTTTCTCCCTTTTGTCAACTTCCAAATAAAAAAATAGGGAATCCGACCTGTCGCCAATCTTGTTCAAGGCGACGCCTTTTTATTCCAAAAACTTTTATCTATACCTAAAACAAAGCCACCTATTCAATACCTGATCTCATGGATACCTACAGGCAAAAAGCTGAATTGATACGGTATATATTGTTGACAGTACATCATATTTGATGTAATATAATAATATGACAAATAAAGCATGGACGGTAATATACTATGAATCATCAGAAGGAAACTGCCCGGTAATTGAGTTTATCGACTCACTTAGTAAACGGAACCAAGCCAAAATTTTCAGTTTTCTTTCGTTATTGGAAAAGAAAGGACCGATTTTGCCCAGACCCTATGCTGACTTATTGGAAAATGGGATTCATGAACTACGTATCAAATTGTCCGGTATTCAGGTGAGGGTCTTATATTTTTTCTGCTACCAGGAGTACATTGTTTTAACTCACCCTTTTACTAAAACAACCGACAAGGTACCCACTGCGGAAATAACAAAAGCGAATGCGTTTCGAATGGATTTTCTCAAACGATTTAATGAGAAAAACTTAAGGGAGGTGAAAAATGAAAACCTTTAAGAAGCATCTGGAAGAAAAATTAGC
>CAZCVI010000166.1:0-2497 GCA_964502145.1 uncultured Clostridia bacterium | reverse complement strand
CTTAAGGGAGGTGAAAAATGAAAACCTTTAAGAAGCATCTGGAAGAAAAATTAGCAGACAACGAGTTCAAAGAGATGTATGATGAAGAACGATATCTGCTAGAAATTTCCTTACAATTACAGGAAGTAAGAAAGGTGTCCGGGTTAGCTCAACATGAACTTGCCAAAAAAGCACGTGTGACCCAACAACAACTGTCAAAAATTGAAAACGGATTAAATTGTAATCTGTCCACATTTTTAAGGGTGTGTCACGCCCTTAACGTGAAATTGGATCTCAACTCCTTGCGGAGGATGCCGATATCAGAGACTTGTTAATCTTGTAACTGTTCAACTTTACTTATTATTTACTTACTTTACCCGTGGCGTCTATGGTGCCGCGACTCCAGATTTTACTTAAAGCGTAACCGGAAAGCACGGCGGTAATAGTAGTGATGATGGCGGCTAAATAATTGGCGTAAATCCAGAACCCAATACAAAACAAGGCACTATACACACTCAAACAACCGAGAAACACGGAAAGTAAACTACCAGACATATCCCAATGCCCGGCTGTAGGTTGTAAATCGTCAATTTTTCCTCCACTGGCTTCTATGCGATGCAAGAAATTTTTCCACCCGGGACCACCGGGTTTGATTAAACGACAAAAGGTGATTAATGTTTCATCGGCGGTGGGTTTGGTCATGAAGGTAACACTGACCCAGGCAATAGTAGTAATCGCGACACCCAGAACAAACTTCAACCAGTCTTCTATCACTGGGAACCCTAATTGCACGTGGATGATTTCAAAATAAACAGCGACGAGAAAAGAAACGACCATGGCGGTAATTTCACTGATAGCACTGATACGCCACCAAAACCAACGCAATAAAAATAATAACCCCGTGCCCGCGCCTACTTGCAATAATACTTTGAACGCTTGAAACGCGCTTTGTAAAAACAAGGCCACGATACTGGCGAGAATCATCAAAATCAAGGTGGAAATACGTCCGACTCGGACCAATTCTTTTTGCGTGGCATCTTTTTTTATGAACCGCTGATAAAAATCATTGACTATATAGGAGGAACCCCAGTTCAAGTGGGTGGAAATAGTCGACATAAACGCGGCAATAAGCGAGGCTACAACTATGCCGAGATACCCATGGGGCAAGAACGAAATCATGGCTGGATACGCGAGATCATGTCCCAATTTATCCAATGGAACCTGTGGAAATGCGTTGTGCAAAGAATTCAAATCAGGAAAAACAATTATCGAAGCCAAAGCAACAATAATCCAGGGCCAAGGTCGCAATGCATAATGGGAAATATTAAATAACAGGGTGGCTCCCACGGCGTTCTTTTCATCTTTGGCTGCGAACATGCGTTGCGCAATATAACCGCCGCCGCCGGGTTCTGCGCCGGGGTACCAGGAGGCCCACCACTGCACGGCTATAGGAATCAGGAACACGGCCAGCAAGGAATTGATATCGGAAAAATCGGGCAACATGGATAATTTTTTGGCTACTTGTTCATTGGCCAATAATTTTGCAAGTCCCCCGACTTGCGGCAAACCGGTAGCGACAACTGCGACCATCACGGAACCGGTCATGGCAACAAAAAATTGGAAGAAATCGGTTAATAAAACACCACGAAACCCTCCCAACATACTATAAAAGACAACGATCACACCGGAAACCAACAGGGTAGTAATAGGTGTGATGTTGAGCAATACACTGGCGATCTTAATGGCGGCCAAACAAACCATGGCCATAACCATTACATTAAAAAAAATACCGAGATACAACGCGCGAAAACACCTTAAGAACGTGGCAGTCTTCCCACTGTACCGTAACTCGTAAAATTCTATATCGGTTAATACATTGGAACGTTTCCACAGCTTGGCATAAATAAAAACGGTCACCATGCCCGTGAGCAGAAAAGCAAACCAGACCCAGTTCCCCGCGACACCGTGGTTGCGGACAATATCTGTCACGAGGTTGGGGGTATCGGTTGAAAAAGTAGTGGCGACCATGGATACTCCGAGCAACCACCAGGGCATGGTTTTCCCGCCGGCAAAATACTCTTCTGAACTGCTCCCAGCCTTTTTTGTCACTGCCAAACCGACTATCAATGAAATGACAAAGAAAGCGATTACATACACCCAATCGCTGTTATTTAATAGCATCGCTACCTCCAGTGGTTCTAATCCAGTAAAGCCTATTATACCATAAAAGACAATCGATTTCATTTAAAAAAAGGCTTATACAACTATTACCTGGATTCACCGCCAACTTAATGGGAAGAATGGGAATGATGGGAATGATGGGAATTATGGGATAAACAAAAAAATTCCCATGCCTCCCATTCTTCCCATAATTCCCATTCTTCCCACTTGATTTTATGGTACTCTCAAAGAATTGGCGGTGAATCCAACTAGTAGAGAAATATATGGAATGGAGGGGAAAAAGTGGGATAAAAAAAAAGCGACGGTGATGATTCATGTTTTGTGATCATCACCGCCG
>CAZCVI010000165.1:0-4028 GCA_964502145.1 uncultured Clostridia bacterium | reverse complement strand
TCATTTGTCCCTGAAGCAATGTCATTTGTCCCTGACACAAAATCATTTGTCCCTGGAATAATGTCCTTTGTCCCAGGACAAATACCTTATAATTCAAATCTTTGGTCGCCATTTATTCCTCCAATTTCAAAATATTGATGATTTTCTCAAGGTAGACTCTTTTGACTGCCTTGTTATGAACGGGAATTGAGATGATATTGGCATCATTCTAAAATAGAAATGACTTCCTTTTGTCCGCACATTTTCAAAGCCATGATTTTTTGGGGTACACCTTTTCCTTGTGATTCATGGATCGCGTAATATATCTCTGTTTGGGTAAAAGGAAAAGGGGGGTTACCTAATTTTCGAGGTTAGGATCGATCAACGAAATAATATTGCAACCAGCTTTCCTTAGAACGTCCATATGCTTTATCAATTTACAACTAGGACCTTTTACCCAACCCGTTTCGATAACAAAAACATTTTTCTTTATATCCAGCAGCATCAAAACACTCTCTTTTTCCTCAAGACTAAGATCACCGTAAGTTTTTCCTTTATAAATAGGATTAGGTGGAATATCGCCTAAGTCAAGTATGAGATTTATCGGCATACCGTCCGGCAAGTTGTTTGGGAATGGGAAATAACGATACCCCTCAATTTTACCAAATCCTAGATTAATTTTTCCCTTAAGAGGCCCATGACCTAGGATCCCCCCTAAAAAATTACCAACATTATAAGCTAGAAAAGAAGTATGATCTTTATCCAAGACAATTTCTACAACCTCTCCCTTGATTTTTACGTGGTAAAGTGACCGTAAAAGTAAAAAATAACCCAGCCAGAACAATCCAACTATATAAAAGAGAATAAGGGTAAGACCAAAAATGAAAAAACGGGGTAAGGAGCTTTTTGAGTTATAGATATACTGATCCGGTTTTATAAAAGGTACCACCTTTGAAGAATTTTCAAGGTACTTTTTCTTAAGACAGAAGTCTATAAACCCTTTCTTAAAACTTTGGTTTTCCCTGTATAGGTTTAAATAGGCGTTGTACCCCATAGAAGACAATTCATTGATGCTTGTCCTAAACATCGTTACGGGTGAAAGGGAAGAAAGAAAGAAAATCCGATTAGAATTATTTTCAGCATATCTGATTATCTCATCATCTATCCGCTCCATTTTGGGGTAGACGTTTTTTAAGAATGAGGGAATAAAATTTTTCTCCCAGTTGAATTTTTCAGACTTGCTAAACCCTTCCGTTTGCTTGAGGACATTGCGTTCATGTTGCACAATGGCTTCCAATTTTTTAAGTTCATATTGATAAGCCGTCACCGTTCCCTCACTGACAGATAAATTGACAGTTTCAGGGTAACAAACGATCAGGAGAAATCCTACAAGAGCTATCGTCAAGTATGCCTTTTGAAGATCTTTAATAAGACCGATTACGGCTGTTATTAACAAAAAAAACAGAAAGGTTAAAAAGGCAGGAAGTGAGCTATAAAAAAGACCGTAAACCACATCTTTACCTATTGATATATTATTTAAAGCCAATTGGAGTACAGAAAATAGCTGCAACAGTATCATACAGGTAAAAATTAGGATCGCCCGTGACAATAACAAAGTAAAATATACCTGCAAAGGCTTTGCAAACGACTGCAAAAAATGGAGGTACTTTTTATTTCTAAAAGACAGGAAACCAAGAGCAGAAGCAAATACGATCCCTCCATAAAAAAAGAGAAACCAATAATCAAAAGAACTGCTTTTGAATAGGGAGAAAGGCCCTTGTTGCTTGCTAAGTTCAAGACGCGGCCCGGTGTCAATTGAACTTTCAACACCGGTTATGGTCGCATTGGAAAGATATGAAACTATGGGGGATGGAACAATGAACCGCTTAAAACCAATCGTGGCATATTGCGAATAATTCAAATAGCCGTTAACCTTGAATTGTTCAACCTCTACGAATTGGATTTTTTTCTCCTGTTCCCTGGAATAGCGATTTACCCCAAGTTGCAAGAGGAAAAAAGCGGCAGTAGCAAAGATAAAAAATGAAACGATCATTTTTCTTGTGATCAGCTTACCCAATTCAAGCTTTAAGATTTTCATAGTTCCACCCCAAAAAGGTATCTAAATAGAAGCCATAACCATCGCAACATACTGTCCAAACAAATCCAATTTATTGAATAACTGATTGACTTTCCACACTTTTTCAATTTCGATAGGAAGACCTTTTTTCAAGGTGGTTTTCATATCTTCAAGCTGGTTCTTTATCTCATTCATCTTATCAATCATGTACCAGCAAACACTTTCAGGACTTTCTTTAAAAAGTTCTTCTACCTTTTCAAAAATGCTTGGTATCAATTCGTTTTCCTCGCAGAACCTTTTATAATCGAACATCTGTAAGGAATACGAAATGGATTCATTTTTTTCAAGGGTTTCGATTTCTCTAAAAATTTTCTGATAGCTTGCAATGGTGCATTCTATGCTTGAATTAACGGCGGTAAGTTTATTTTCAAATGTTTTGGTATCTGAAACCTGCTTACTTCTTTCAACCAGTCCAAGAACTCCTTTATAATCCTGTTGACTCTGAAAAAAACTTGAAGCCGCCAAAACTTCAAGCTCTGCAATAGACATATCAGAACTACCCCCCCTGATAGCACTTTGAACTAACCCCCCGCATCCCCCGGAGGCTAAAGCAGTACGACAAATTCCATTTCCCCATACCATTGGGTATAAACCAGTTGACAGTACAAACAATGCCGTGACAACAATGATGATTTTTTTCATAATTTTACTCCTAAAATTGTTGAATTTTGGCTTGATTATATCAAAAATGCAAATTTAAGTCAACGGAAAAGAATTTATCTCAGCAATTCTCCTTTTAGCACCGGGCAATGGCGAATACAAAAAACAGACCGATCCCCTACCCTTGCCCTTGGATTTCATTGGATGCATTGTGGTTCAAAAGGCGTGCGGGGTAGGGGTTCTGCCTGTTTTTTGTGTTCACCCAGCGCCTGTTCACCCCAATAATACCCAAAAGGAGAATTGCTGAAGAGACAATCCAGTTTGCCGGGGTCTAAATTGGGCCCATTTATTTTAGACCCCGGACAAACCGGTTGGTAATGTGATGAATCGACTTATGAATCGACTTATGAATCTCTCATGTATCGATTCGTGTGTTTCCTTATTCCGTGGGGGGAACTACAGGGGGTTCGACCTTTTCGCTATACTTCGACCTCAAGTAGCGTTTTTGCAGGTCCTCAGTGATCGCGGTGGAGCCGGGGGCGCCTGTTAAAGCCATAATTTTGATGTAACTGTAATACATTCGCGCCGATGAAAAAGAATCCACGCTGGCAGCGAAATAACAGTCATTCACTTTTTGAATCACAGGCAGGAGGATTTGGCGGAGTGCGCGTAACTTGCGTGTCAAATCAAATTCCTTTTTAAACTCGGAAATATCGCAATAGGGGGGCACAAGGTCTGGCCGGTCCAGCGAATATGCCATCGTTTTATCAACGAACATAAACGAGCTGTCTCCCATTTTTGCATATTTCCTGCGTTGTTCCTTGGTGAAATTGACGGCGTATCCCAGGTCCGCATCAAGGCTCTTAATACTCTGAACCATCCGATCAAACTCTTCGGTGGTGATTTCGTGTTCAACTCTAATTTTGTTCATAATTTACTGCTCCTTTTTTTTTAATTTTTTTTTTCTACTGTTTTCGTTAACATTAACGTTAAGCTGTATTGTATATCATTTTATTATTTTTGCCAAACGGTCACAAAAGTGCAAGGGCGGACTCTCGGTTATGATTTTTTAGGCCATTTTTAAAAAGTGTTATATAACGAGTGTTTTGGGATTTTTAAAAAAAAAAAATTTTGGAAGATTTTAGCCATTGGCAGGGAAAATAAAGCGCAATATTTTTGTTAAATTCAGCTCCAATTCTTCAAAACTATTGTAAAAATAAGTCCAAGTTATGGTAAAAATAGGCCTATTTCTGTTCATCCCATAATGATTTAGAGTTTTCGCGTCGCGAAGCCAACTTCCACAAAAAAATTG
>CAZCVI010000164.1:0-4674 GCA_964502145.1 uncultured Clostridia bacterium | reverse complement strand
CCGGGTCTGTGGGGGAGCCGACGGCGAAAGCCTCGGCTCTACCCGGCGAAAAAGATTTTGAGACCTTGGAATGGTGCCAAATGACAATCAGTATATGGGTACAACATGGCAATTAAAAATTTATGGCGCAAAGCGCCGCGAACAAGTCTCGTAGCGCCGGTAACTCAATAGGGGCAGTGGATTTCGCAGATTGGAGGATTTTAGCGATTAATACTCCATTTTAATTTGACAGGGCAGGAAAACAATACTATAATTACCTTATAGAAAAGGAGTTCATAAGCGATGCAACCGAAACGATATATTGTCTGGTCAAAAAACGACATCAATTTGGAGGACCCTTTTTTACACAAATGGTACATCCGTCAGGTTTTACTAAATGGACGGGCTGAAGACGTCGCAGCCATCAACTGGGATGAGATAAAACAATATCTCCCCGAATTAAATCTGCCCCCCGATATCCATCGGCTGTGGGAGTCTTACTTTAATGCTCGAACCTAAATCCACCATACTTACGCCATTCCAAAAAGAGGTATTGGTATTCTTCGCAAATCTCAAGGATTCACAACACTTTTTTTTGACCGGTGGTATGGCGCTGGCTGAATTTTACCTGGGACACAGGAAATCCTTCGACCTTGACATGTTTACTTCGGAGAAAGAACTGATTCTACCCTTTTCCCGGGTATTAGAAGAGGAAATGCAAAAGGTCTTTTCCGTTCAAGTGACCAAACGATTCGAGACTTTTGTAGAATACGAAATCGCCATAAAAACAGAGAGCATAAAAATCCAATTGGTTTACGATTCACCCTTTCACCTGGATTCTCCCTCTGAAAGCATTTTTGGCGTTAAAATCAATAGTTATAAAGATCTGACAACAGACAAGCTACAAGCATTTTTTGGCAGAATGGAACCCAGAGATGCGGTGGATTTATTTTTTATATTAAAAACCGAGGATTTTTGGCAGCTTTGCCAGCAAGCCCAGCAAAAAGACCCTGGGTTTGATCTATATTGGTTGGCCATTGCATTGTCAAAAGTCAAAGATTTCCCCGATGATATCAAACAATGGCCGGTAGAAATGATCGTGGAAGTGGATGTGCCGGGCTTAAAAAAATATTTCTCAAATCTATCGGCGCAGATAATGGACAACATTCATGCTTTAAAAAAAATAACTGCCCAGACGCTAGGTCAATCAGTGGATAACCAATGAAAAAAAAAGTCTTCCGTGTATTTCATGGTTAAAAATCTTCTTATAGAGAAACTATTGCCATGCTGAATTACCAAGCCTTCATTTCCTACAAGCACAGCGACTTCAGCCGCCACAAGGTGCTGGCTGTAGAAAACGCACTCAAAAAATACGCCAAACCTTTTTGGAAACCTTCCATTAGACTTTTCAGAGATGAAAAAGAGATGCCCTCGGGCAGTAATCTGGCGGCTTCCATCAATTTCGCCCTGGAGAACTCCGAGTACCTGCTTTATTTTGCCTCCAAAGAGGCAGCCCAATCCGAATGGGTTCAAAAAGAACTGCGGAAATGGTGTGAAGAGTTAAACCGGGCGGATAAATTAATAATTATCCTTATCGCGGATGAAATCAAGACCGATTCCCAAAAGGAAAAAATAATCTGGGCAGAGTCCAATGCGCTGCCCGCCTTTTTAGAAGAGTATATCACCGACATTCCCATCTACGAAGACCTGCGCTGGTCAAAACAAGATGAATTGCTGACACTGGAAAATATCCCCTTCAAAGAGAGTATTAATAATATTACCGCTCGGCTCCGTGGGAAAACACCGGCGCAGATCAATGACGAGAATGTGAGAATCGACAGGCGCAATAGAAGAATAATTAGAGCATCTATTGGAATATTGGTGGTTCTTTTTATTTCTGCAATTATCTTGGCCTGGATTGCAGTGGTCCAAAAAAATCGGGCGGATGAGCAATATAAAGAAGCATTATGCAATCGACTGGTATCGGAAGCGGAGCTGATACTTCCCAATGATAGGTACAAAGCGATTCGTATTGCAGAAGCGGCGTATAAAATTGGTTTGCCTACACCTCCAGTACCAACACTACGGTCTTTATACGCCACGGCTTTTACAACACTAAAAGAACCCTTTTACAGCCGTTCTTTTAACCACCAAGATGCCGTTAACACCGCCATATTTTCCCCGGATGGCCTACAGGTGCTCACCGCTTCCGCTGATAACACCGCGAAACTCTGGAATACCCAGGGAAAGATGCTGGCGGAATTCAAGGGACATACTGATTGGGTCACCAGCGCCGTGTTTTCTCCCGATGGCCAGCAGGTGCTCACTGCTTCATTGGATAACACGGCAAAACTCTGGGATACTCAGGGAACGTTGCTGGCTGAATTTAAGGGACACAATGAGTTTGTTAAAAGCGCCGTGTTTTCTCCCGATGGTTTATGGGTGCTCACCGCTTCCGATGATGGCACTGCAAAACTCTGGGATACTCAGGGAACGTTGCTGGCTGAATTTAAGGGACACAATGAGTTTGTTAAAAGCGCCGTGTTTTCTCCCGATGGTTTATGGGTGCTCACCGCTTCCGATGATGGCACTGCAAAACTCTGGGATACTCAGGGAAAGATAGTGGCGGAATATAAGGGGCATACTGCTGGGGTCACAAGTGCAGTATTTTCACCCGATGGCCAACGAGTGCTCACCGCGTCATGGGATTACACTGCGAAACTCTGGGATACCCAGGGGAAAATGGAAGCGGAATTCATGGGGCATACTGCTGGTGTCACAAGCGCCGTGTTTTCACCCAATGGCCAACGGGTGCTCACCGCTTCCGCTGATAACACCGCGAAACTCTGGGATACTCAGGGAAAAATACTGGCGGAATTCAAGGGGCATACTAATAATGTTCGAAGCGCCGTGTTTTCACCCAATGGCAAACGAGTGCTCACCGCTTCTTTTGACAACACTGCGATACTCTGGGATACCCAGAGAAATTTGGTGGCAGAATTCATGGGGCATACTTGGTCAGTAACCAGCGCTGTGTTTTCACCGGATGGGAAACAGGTGCTCACTGCATCCGATGATAAAACCGCTAAACTCTGGGATACCCAGGGAAAGATACTGGGGGAATTCACGGGGCACGCTTATTGTGTTAACAGTGCCGTGTTTTCACCCGATGGCAAACGGGTACTCACCGCTTCCGCTGATAACACCGCGAAACTCTGGGATACCCAGGGAAATATGCTTGGCGAATTTAAGGGACATACTGATGATGTTCTAAGTGCCGTGTTTTCACCCAATGGCAAATGGGTACTCACCGCATCCAATGATGGCACTGCAAAACTCTGGGATACCCAGGGCAAGATGCTGGCAATATTCAAGGGGCATAGGTATTCAGTCAACACCGCCGTGTTTTCACCAGATGGCCAAAGGGTACTCACCGCTTCTGCCATGGATAACACGGCGAAACTCTGGGATACCCAGGGAAATATCTTGGAGGAATTCATGGTGGAAACATGGGGTGTCACCAGCGCCGTGTTTTCACCCGATGGCAAACGGGTGCTCACCGCTTCATGGGATAATACCGCGAAACTCTGGGATACCCAGGGAAAGATGTTGGTAAAATTCAAGGGGCATACTGGAAGTTTAACCAGCGCTCTGTTTTCCCCTGATGGTTTACGGGTGCTCACCGCGTCCTTTGATAACACCGCGAAACTCTGGGATACACAAGGCAAGATAGTGGCGGAATTCAGGAGGCATAAAAAAACTGTTCGAAGCGCCGTTTTTTCACCCGATGGCAATTTTATTATTACTGCTTCAGACGACGGAACAGCCATCATCTGGCCCACCCCGGAAACCATCATGGAGTACCTTAAAACCGCTGGCTTCCCGAAACTCACGGCAGAGGAAAAAAAAGAACTGGGCATCGAGGGATTTAATATTGATTAAAGAAAAAGAGACCACTGATTACGCAGATTAAAATGATTCACACAGATTAAAAAAGATTTTGGCCCACGAATTTTCACCAATTAACACGAAAGAACAAAGAACTGGAAGCCCTGAAAGAAAAACAAGAGATATTATTGGACCTGCGACAAGCCTGCCAGGAAGTGAAACTTCAACATCCCAAAAATCCCAATGCAGACACTCATTTATGAAATGGCCTAGGATTGCAGCGTGAAGGTTCCCCTTTGGATAGAATCGCGAATCGCCTCTACCTTTTCAATAGCCAATTCCACAATTGCAGCTATTGTAGGGGTATCCATACCAATTTTGATACAATTGGCAATGGTATTTAATTTGGTTCTTTCTTCACCAATTCCTATGCCTCGTTTTTCGCCTTTTTCTTCTAATGTTTCAAATAGGGTTTTCGACATGTGACCTCCTTCTTTCCAGACCTCTTGGATTGAGTTCAGTATCTGATCCGGTTTTGCTTTTCCTTGGCAAAACTTCCAACCAGCTTTTTATCGGTAAAAGAACTGCGAAAAAAACCATCGTGGTCCAATCGTTTTTTAACAAAAGAGTCGTCGACTTTCGGAGTACCGCTGTCCATTATACTGGGCTCGGCTGCATCATCGGGAATCTTTTCTTCTACCATACTCCCTATTATAATGTCAAAAATTCCTTTTGTCAACAAACCCACCAGTCCTGAATTCACCGCCAACTATCGCGCAACTTTATTTGGATTGATTTTCGCCAATT
>CAZCVI010000163.1:2447-4866 GCA_964502145.1 uncultured Clostridia bacterium | reverse complement strand
TGTGACCTCCTTCTTTCCAGACCTCTTGGATTGAGTTCAGTATCTGATCCGGTTTCGTACCGACGATTACTGTACCAATGTAATTGATGAGCATGGTTAAATATCGCTCCTTCTCGGCCTGGTCCTGCAAATCATTGAATAATACAAATACTTTTTTCAATTGGGATATCGCATCCGCGCTAAAAATATACCGAAATGCCGTCAATATGATGCGAACTTCCACCGAACCCTTTATCCCCTCCTCCGGCATGTGAGAAAGATCAAACAACTCCATATCAAAATCCGGGATGTATTTTTTCATACTATCCGGGATATCAAACATGGCCACAAAACTCTTATCTGTTTCCCAGGCGCTCTTACCATGATAAATAAGCAGGGGAATAATGGGTGGAAGTTTTTTAATACCTTTATGCTTTAGTAAATGGGTCTCCCAAATGTGCGTCATATTCTTCAACAACTGGATATGGGGAAAATTCGGTTCCCAACTCTTGTGTTCAAACAAAAAATAAAGGTAAGCCGGTTTTTCCTGAAACTTGATCCAATAAAGAACATCGGATAAACAGCGGGATAGCTTTGGATCGACAAAGGTATCTTCCTGTTTTTCCAGGGTTGAAAAATCAAGGTATCGGGTTACCGCCTCCGGCAAATTTTCCTTGGCAAAACTTTCAACCAGCTTTTTATCGGTAAAAGAACTGCGAAAAAAACCATCGTGGTCCAATCGTTTTTTAACAAAAGAGTCGTCGACTTTCGGAGTACCGCTGTCCATTATACTGGGCTCGGCTGCATCATCGGGAATCTTTTCTTCTACCATACTCCCTATTATAATGTCAAAAATCCTTTTTGTCAACAAACCCACCACCCCTCGAATTAGGGGACGCCCATTAGAAGTTATTTGTCAGAGGATAAAACCGCCCCCTTCCCTAAACTCACCGCAGAGGAAAAAAAAGAGACCACAGATTACGCAGATTAAGATGATTCACACAGATTAAAAAAGGTTTTGGCCCACGAATTTTCACCCATTGGCACGAATTAAAAGAAGTTCCACTCCTGCTTCCAACTCGTGTATTTTTGAAAATCTCAGAAAACAGTTGAAATTTTAATGATTTTATGTTAACTAATAGATCATGGAAAACACAGTCCTTTATGATCGAATTAACACGATCCCTGTTCAGGTGAAAGAAGAAGTGCTGGATTATATGGAAATCTTGCTGGAGAAAAACGGAAAAATATCCAGATTATCAGCTTGGCGGTATTAACCGATGATGATCCCACTTTTAGGCCGACCCGGTTTGGGTATGAGTTCAGTGGTTTCGAAATACTGATGCGCATTCCCATGGTCAAGCTTATGGACTATAAGTATAACCCGGTCTTAATCGCGAAACTGGAAAACTCTCACAACCCGATAGCCCTGGTAGTGAAATCGCAATTAAAGAGTCTCGAATTAAAAGGCGCGGATTCTGATAAAAAGTTGGAGGCGCTCAAAGAGTTGATCCGGTTGTGGTATAAACAAAAGTATTCTTCGGAATACACGCATTTTATTATAAAATTCTTCGAGTTGACTATCCGTGTACCGGATATCTATAAGAAGAGTATCAGACAAGTTGTCATTGAGGCAGAGGAGGAATTTAAAATGGATTATGAACTTTCATGGGTACGTGACGCCGCTAAAAAAATGGCGAAACAAAGCGCAAAAGAAGCCGCAAAAAAAGGCAAGAAAGAAGCTTTTCTAAAAATGGCCAAGAAGATGCTGCAAAGCGGTATGGATATCGCGAAGATCGCAGAGTTTACTGGATTAAAAAAGAAGAAATCGAAAAGCTCGCGTAACACCCCAATAGTCTTCTGGCTTGTCCCCCAAAAATCATCACGTTTTTTTTTCCTAACGTCCTAACCTCCTAATTTCCTAATTTCCATCTTTTCCCCTTCTTGACTTTCTCTTCACTTTAGCTCACAATAGTATATAAAAAAAGAAGTGAGGTTTTTATGACAGATATTGAGATCATCCAGCAGATGGAGAAGATACTGCGAATTCCTTTGGTGAAACTTGAACCCGGAGCTATCGAGAAAAGAGCAACAACTTACAGTGATATTAAACGAGGGTATGCCATGGATGACACCGGGGTGGTCACCGGGTTGCGGCTGGAAGGTCTTTATATAAAACCTGTGCTGGAGCTTCTTAGCCGTCTTCATGGGATAAACCGCTTACACCTGGAATCCTGTTGGTTAAAACAAAGCGATATCCATTTTCTTCAACACCGCGAAAATTTAGCCTTCTTGAATATAAGCATTAATAAAGGCATCCACGATTTTTCCTTTCTCCGGGAGTTGAAGGGATTAACGTCGGTGGATTTAAGATGGAATAAGTTAACCGATGTCTCGTTTCTCCAGGAGTTGAAGGGATTAACGTCGGTGGATTTAAGAA
>CAZCVI010000163.1:0-2347 GCA_964502145.1 uncultured Clostridia bacterium | reverse complement strand
TGAATAAGTTAACCGATGTCTCGGTTCTCCGGGAGTTGAAGGGATTAACGTCGGTGGATTTAAGAATGAATAAGTTAACCGATGTCTCGGTTCTCCGGGAGTTGAAGGGATTAACGTCGGTAAATTTGAGATTTAATAAAGTAACCGATCTCTCTTTCGTCTCAGACCTGGATCATCTTACCCATTTGAACATTGAAGGTAACCCCATTAAAAATCCCCCCCCTAAAATTGCCAAGCAGGGACTTAAAGCAATCCAGGATTATTTTCGTTCTTTAAAAAATTGCCCAGAAAAGAAACCCAACGAGGACAAAATACTCCTGGTGGGCGACGGCGTCGCAGGCAAAACCTCTCTAATTAAACGATTGATATCCAAATACCTTTGATAAAAATGAACTGCAAACCGAGGCATCAATATTAATCTCTTACCCATTAAGAAAGATAACCTGGACATCACCATCCGCCCCTGGGATTTTGGCGGCCAAGAGTCTTCTGGCCTGTCCTCCAAAAATCAAAAAGAAATATTGAGCGGTTCCCGGATGATTTCATGTTTACACTCACGGTAAAAGAAAAACAAGAGCTGGTCGCAAATTGCGACCACCTACAACGCCTGAAATATTCAAAATATTTACCCAATGTTTTCACCGAACATGGCGCTATCGGCATTCTGGCCTGTTTCGAATGCTATAATTTATTTTAAAAGATAAAATAAAGGAGAATAAAAGATGAAGATACCGATTTATCAGATCGACGCGTTTACAGACCGTTTATTCGGTGGTAATCCAGCGGCGGTGTGTCCGCTGGAAAAGGAATTGGACCCCCAGGTGATGCAACATATCGCGGCTGAGAATAACCTGGCGGAAACGGCTTTTTTCATAAATAAAGGAGAGGATTTTGATATCCGTTGGTTTACTCCGAAAACGGAAATCGATTTATGTGGACACGCGACATTGGCTTCGGCGCATGTTCTGTTTAACCATTTGGATTATCGGCGTGATCTGATCATCTTTAATTCAAGGAAAAGCGGGGCATTAAAAGTATCTAAATCCGGGGATGTATTGACCCTTGATTTCCCCAGTAATAAACCTGCGCCGTTTGCCATCCCGGCTAAACTGTCCGAAGCTTTGGGGGCGCAACCGCAAGCGGTATATAAAGGGAGGGATTTAGTGGCGGTGTTTGCGAATGAAGCGCAAATCTTGGCGATGAATCCCAAATTTAACCTTCTTAATGAGGTATTGGAGGAGGTCCAATGTTTGGGGATGATTGTGACCGCTCTGGGCGAGAAAGTGGATTTTGTTTCCCGTTTTTTCGCGCCTCCAGTGGGAATTAATGAGGACCCGGTGACGGGTTCGGCCCATACTATTCTAATCCCATTCTGGGCGGAACGGTTGGGTAAAACAAAAATGCATGCGTATCAGTTATCGCAGCGAAAAGGGGAATTGTTTTGCGAGTTAGTGGGAAACCGGGTAAAAATGGGTGGCAAAGCGGTTACTTACTTAAAAGGCGAAATCGAAATCTAACGGGAGCTATACGGAGATTTTTTTCTCCCTTTATATTTCGATGCCCGTGCGTTTTATTTCCCCTAAAAGACCATAAGAAGGTTCTTCACCATATTCATTGGCTGAAAAAACAACCGTTTCAATTCTGGGGTCAATATGAACGGCTATCGGCGCCACGTTTAACATGGAGGAAAAGTTGTTCACAACGCCATCAGCAATAATACAGACATCAATATCGCTATTTTCAGTGAAATTCCCCTTGGCATAGGAACCAAAAAGAAACATATGTTTGATGGGTAGATTGGGTAGCGGCTTGGTTTTTAATTGACCAATGAACTGGATTATTTCAAGTGGGACTTGAGCCATTGAATCAACTCCTAACCGATTGACAGATAGTCGGCGGCAAAATCGGCAGTACAGGTTTTATAAAAATTCTTCTTATAATCATCATAACGGGCTGCTATATTAAACGTGGTAATCTTTGCAACTATCTCCAAGTGGTCTTGGGTAAATGGGATATCTGGGATTCTTTGTACCAGAATGGATAGATTGTGACCAAAAGGAGCTTCAATATTATTCTTCCTGACAAACAAGGCTTTTAATAACTTTTCAATGGATAGGTGAAGAAAAAGCATCGATTGGACATATTTCTTATTCTTAAATAGTACTAACGATGTTTCCAGATCATCATCAGACGAAGAACTCCAGTATTGTTCAATATCTTTTATAGCCTTTTTTTATTCTCATAGCAAAGGCATTATAATCAAAATCGAAAGGAAAAGCAAGAGGGGTAAAATTGGCGTCCCCCCATTTTTTTTGCTCATGCGGTCAACTCCAACCATCCTAAACCC
>CAZCVI010000162.1:0-5121 GCA_964502145.1 uncultured Clostridia bacterium | reverse complement strand
TCCGCTTCGGATGATCACACCATCAAAGAGTGGGACCGGGGAACCGGTGTCTGTGTGTTAACCCTGGACGGGCATACGGATTGGGTAAACAGCGCGGTGTACAGCCCGGATGGGCAAAAAATCCTCTCCGCTTCGTCTGATGGCACCTTCAATGTGTGGAACGTCACCTCCGGCACCTGCCTCCATACCTTTCAACAAAAAGATAACCCTTCTTTCCCCGATTTCTCACCCCCTAAAGAGAATCAAAAATTAAAAACCGATATAAACAAAATCCGGGTGCCAAACCTTTCAGGAAATGAAACGGAACGGACGCTTATAAATGTCCCTGGCCTGTTTATCCAGGGCTGTTCCTTTAAAAATCTGGAGAAAGGCAGCAAGTGGTCGCCAGAGGGGCTGGAGATTTTGCGGCAATACGGGGGAAAAATAGGAAATTAGGATGTTATGAAGTGAGGAAGTTAGGAAAAAGATGGAAGATGGGATGTTAGGAAGCGACCGGTAGAAGTTGCCAACCCCCTGGAATAAAATAACGGATGAAGTTGAAAAAAACTGAAAAATAATATATATTACCATTACGAGGTGATAATGTGAATAATCTGTTGGAACGAATTACGGTGAACCCAAATGTCTGTTTTGGGAAACCCTGCATTAAAGGAACACGTATCTGGGTGTCTTTAATACTGGATTTTTTAGCAGCCGGCATGACCTTCAAAGAAGTGTTGGAACAATACCCCCACCTCACTGACGAAGATATCAGGGCAACTATCGCCTATGGTGCTGAAATGTCAAGGACACGATTTGTAGAGGTTAATATATCTTAATGGTAAAATTCAAACTTGACGAGCACTTCGGCAGTAGATTAAAAAATATCTTTTTAACCCATGGCTATGATGCCGATACTGTTAGCGATGAGAATTTAAACGGCACATCTGATAGTCATCTATTTGAAATCTGTAAACAGGAATCACGATGCTTGATTACACTTGATCTTGATTTTTCTGATATCCTTCGTTTTCCGCCTTATGATTCACCCGGCATTGTGGTATTAAGACCACGCAAAAGGGTTACTCTTGAAGATTTGGAAATATTGGTTAAACAGAGTTTGAAATATCTTGAGTCAAATTCCGTAGCCAATCAATTATGGGTGGTGGAGCCCGGAAAAATAAGAATTCATTCCTATGCACCGGATGACCTCTTCGATGTAGATTAGGAAGATTAGGTGCCAGGTCCGTTAAACTAATCCCTGTTGGCCCGATACCGCTTAAAACAAGCCAATGGCCTTTCGACCTATCCCCATCTTTGGTTGCTTTTTTTGCTTTTTCAATCCGATATTCAATCAACGTGGTTCTTTCGGACTCGTTTATGCTCATACTGTTAATCCTTGTTCAAGGGCATTTTGGATAAAAGGTTGTTTGCCTTTGATTGTTTTTAATTCCGGGCGGGAAATGAATTGCACGTCGGTTAAGATATCGTATTTTAAATCGATTTCATAACAGGAATCCATAATCGCATTCTCCAAACGCCAATCATAGGAGGTTTTCAAGATCACCAGGATATCATAATCAGAATACTCCCGCGCCTGGTTGGTGGCTTGCGAACCAAATAGTATCACTTCGTCCACATCGGTGGGGTACTCTTTCTTTAACAAAAGCTTCAGCTCTTTTAATATTTGTATTTTATCTTCTGCACTCTTCATAAGTACTATTATAGATGATCTATTCCCATATTGCAAAAGCAAATTATATTTCTTAAGCGATTCGGCTATTCTAAAAGTCAAGGAGGGGAAGAAATAAAATAGCTATGGAAAAAATAGTACTTTTATGTTATTATGCCATTGAGGAGGAACAATGGCACTTAAAAAAAACGATATACATGTGATTCGCATTTTAAAAGAGTTGCTTGAAAGCCGGTATACCCTTTTAGATTACCGGGTCTTCGGTTCCAAATCAAGGGGCGATGATAACCCTGATTCGGATATAGACATCATGATCGAACTGGCCGAATCCAATCAAACCATAGAGTCTGAAATCTCTGATCTGGTTTTTGATATCAATTTGGCCAATGATTGCTTCATATCCACGGTCATTTTTTCCCAGAACGAGTTGGAAGAAGGGCCATTATCGGAGTCGCCTATCTATAAAACCATCTTAAGAGAAGGAGTTGCCTTTTGAGCATTAAAGAGAAACAAACCCTGTTGGCCCGATACCGCTTACAACAAGCCAATGAAAGCCTGGAAGAAGCCAAATACCTTTTCAGTGGGCACAAAAGTCTTCGCTCTGTGATGAATAGAGTCTATTACTCCATGTATTATGCGGTTTTAGCGTTGCTGATTTTTGAAAGTTTTGTTTCTTCCAAACACATCGGTATTATATCCTTTTTTAATAAACAATTTATCAAGGAAGGCATCTTCCCCAAACAGATGGGAAGGTGGCTAAATAAAGCATTTGATATGCGTCAAATTGGGGACTATCGCGAATACATCGAACTTTCCAGTGAACAGGTGGAACCGTTTCTCGAATTCTCCCAGATATTTATCAAAAACATAGAGGAATACTTGGATAAAACCGCTTTGCTCAATGCATCTTAACATGTTACGACTGGTGGAGATTTAACCACACTCTTCTTTTGGAGTGTTCTGCGGATGGTGTTATGAATGCCTGCACAGAAAAGAATGAAATCAAAAGAGTAAAACACGTCCGCATTCTTGGGCGGGAACTGGCATTGGGGCCTGTCCCCTAACATTAAAAACAGGAAAAAGGCAGCCAATGGACAGAGGAAGGTCCGGAGATTTTGAAGATGTACGGGGGGAAAACGGGGAGCTAGGAAGCGACCCCGCCAACTGCGCTTCGCGTGTGGGATGATTACAGCACAGAAACTCTTGCAATTCGGAGCTCAGGGAAACAGTTGAATAAAATAATGCGATAAGGATGTCGCGTCTACGTAGACGCGACATCCCTGGCGCATTAATAAGCGGCGAAAACATGAACTTGGATACGATTTCGGGGGAGTTTCTTGGAAGAAATTCGTGGGGAAGTGTTATTCAGTCAAACCAGCGCAAATCTTCACTGCATGCAATGCCCATTTCTTGGCAATATTCCTCGGCTTCTTTGGTAAAACCCATCAAGGAAAAAACAAAAGGAATCACGCGTTCCAGATTCTCGCGTTGTTTTAATTCCGCGTATTTCTCCATAAACGAGATGGCTTCCTCTCTGGAGAATTTCTTCGCTTCCCTATGCTTGACTTCCCCGATGATGGCATAATCGGTATTCGATTTCGGCAGGGCGAAGATATCGACATTAAATTCATGGCCAAACTCCATGGCTCCATCATAACGCCACACGCGCCTGTATTCCCCAAAATTAAAATCAACGGGTAAATTACGGGTGACGGACTTTAAGAGATCATTGAGCTTGCGGGCCCGGTTCTTTAATAAAATTAAGATCACATATTCGGCGAAATACCCTTTTTGATAATTGAATTTGCCCAGCAAGCTGTGATATTTTTTCTTTAATTCATTGAAGGTGGCGTGAATCTCCTGGCCGATCACCTTGGGATCAAACTCCTGAATCTCTTTCTCATAGACTCCGCGAAACACCTTGTCGAAAATATTATCGGGTACGCCTTGATATTCGGAATTGGATCTCCCTTTATTGATGATATCGGCTTTGATCAAGGCGTTCATTTTTATTTCCAAATCCCTGTCGGTCATATCTATTGATAGTTTTTCTAACAGTTCTTTGCGCGTGACTTGCCGGTTGTTGTGTTGGCATAGATAAAGAACGATGTTCTTGGCGTTTAGCTGGTTCACTTCATTAAACGCGGCGTTCACGTATTCCATCCAGGTGAATTTGATGTTCCCCTCGTCGTCGAGGATTTCAAATTCGAGTGTTTCCGTAAGTCCTTGAATGGTGGTCAGATTCTTTCTTTTGAAATTGGAACGAAGGATGGCACTGATATAAAAAGGACTGCCCTCGGCCATTTGCGCAATCAGATACGCGGTTTCCTCGGTAACTGGGACGCTAAAAAAACCGGAGTATTTAAATACCATTTCCACGGCTTCATCTTGCGACATATTCCTGAAAATTTTAAGTCTGAAGCGTGCGGGTAACATGGTGTTTAATTCATGCATCAGCCAGCCGACCCAACTGCCGGAAACAAGTAGGGGGGCGACTTTACTTTCGGCAGTACTCATATACCCGCCGGCCAATGTTTTCATCAGTTGTGATGGTGAGGTTTTTTGGTCGCGATAGATCATAGCATTTAAGTACTGGAACTCATCGATCATTTGCACGATAAATTCATCTCTGCGGGCTGCGATGGAACGCGGGGCATCGCGCACCATCAGCCATAAATTATCAATAGAATCTAATTCAATGGCGTCTTTGACACCCTGGATAAATTCCGATAGATAGTTTAAGCCTTCTTTTTTTACCCGTTGAATGGCTGTCTCCAGGTTTGTCTTGTTCCCCGGATCGAGATACTCCTTTTTTCGGGTTTTGAAAGCCATGTACTGGTAAATAAAGGTGAGGAAAAAGTCTTTGCAAAAATCGACGACCCACATTTCGACTTTTTTGACCTCGTAATAAAATGGGATAACGCCGTCATTGTTGTCGAAAGTAATATTGAACAAACGTTCCAGCAGAGCAGTCTTTCCCATTTTACGGCGGGCCAATATGGCAGTACTCTGCGACTTTTCCTCTTTGATATCGTTAATCCAGTTTAGAAAAAAAGCCAGTTCTTCCTTTCTACCTGTAAACAGTTCAGGTTTGCCTATTCGTTCTTTTAATACGTATTCCATATTTAATTTATACCATAAAATCACTAAAAAAACAAATTATTGATCAAAAAGGGATACACCATAATGCCACTAAGAACTGGCTTAATTCAACATAAAAAAATCAAACGGAATTACATCCTGGATTCACCGCAATTCTTTGAGAGTATCGTAAAAGCAAGTGGGAATTGGACAAAACCGCTCCGCGGTAACGGCCTGCGGCCTATTAACAATTTGGCATTTTGCCAATGTCTATAAGTTGAAAAAAGACCTCCTTTTTGTTAAAATATGGTTGTGAAACAAATATAACAAAAAGGAGGTCCAATGAAATTATCTAACCCAAATTATAC
>CAZCVI010000161.1:0-5260 GCA_964502145.1 uncultured Clostridia bacterium | reverse complement strand
CATTGAATTATCGCAGGTCAGAAAGAATCTCTTTTTTTCTGGCGGTGAATTCAGGAAAACGAATAATCTTTTTTACCTATTGATTTAATATAGGTCTTTTATTCCTCATCTTCTTTTTGCAGGCCCAATTTTTTCATTTTTTTATGCAGGCCCATATAGGTCATATTGAGGTCCCTGGCGGTCTGGGATTTATTCCAATCGTTTTTAGTCAACAACCGCACCAAGTAGTCTCTTTCCTCGTCTGGAGTCATTTTGGCCGGAGGTAAAATGGTTTCATGGTGATCTCCGGGTTCGGTAGTCACCTTTTTGATACGGTCGGAAAGAATATCGTAACTGACGGTCTCGCCATCATCGGTCAGATTAACAATACTACGGATTTCATTCTCCAATTGCCGGATATTGCCTTTCCAGGGATGGGACTGGAGGGTCTCAAAGGCTTTAACTGTGTAACCGTTGATCTTTTTATTGGTCTGGCGGCAGAATACCTTGGTGAAATAATTGATCAGTAAGGGAATATCTTCCTTGCGTTCACGCAAAGACGGGATCACAAGCATACGATGCACTAACCGATAATAAAGATCCTCGCGAAACTCATTATCAGCCACTAATTTCTCCAAGTCTCGATTGGTAATAGAAATAATACGCAAATCCACAGTAATCGGCACGGAACCACCGACGCGATAAAACTCTTTCTCTTGCAACGCCCGTAACAACTTACTCTGCAAATTCAAGGGCATATCACCGATTTCATCCAAAACCAACGTGCCCCCGGACGCAATCTCCAATTTCCCTTTTTTCTGAATATAAGCACCGGTGAAACTACCTTTTTCATGGCCGAAGAGTTCACTTTCCAAAAGATTCTCGGGAATGGCGGCACAATTGATAGCCACATATTTGTCGCGGGCACGACCTGAATATTTATGAATCAAACGGGCAAACAACTCTTTGCCTGTTCCGCTTTCGCCCTGGATCAACACGAAGATATCACTGGTGGCTATTTTTTTAGCTTGTTCGATCAGTTCTTTCATCTGACGGCTCTCAGCAATGATATCTATATCAGCGGGCAAATGTTTAACATGGGGCGTTTTAATGGCAGCCCGCGGCTTGCCAGCCAGAACCTGGGATAATAAATCAATCTCTACTGCCAAACTGGACAGGAAAGAGATGAGTTTGACCTCTTCCTTTTTTTTGACATGGTCTTGAATAAAAATTAAAGCGGTTTCATTCTCATCGCAAGTCAGAGGATAAGCAAAAAGACGCACTTCCTCAACGCCATGCAACCACCGTCCAGCATCGGGGACAGGTTGCGCGGTGATACGTTGCTTAAAAATATCGGGGTTCTCATAAACAAGCGACTTCAATACTTCTACATCGACGGTTTCACTCTTCACGGAAAGCAAGATATCAAAATCAATACCATTACTTTTAGCGCCACGGGAAATGATAAAAAGACTGCCGGATTCGGTGACATTGGAAAGATGGCCGGGCAAATCCCATAAAAATTCATTAAAATCACTGCGTTTCAAACCGGCTTGCATCACAATTTTTAATGTTTCGGAATAGATGTCGTCAATATAGCGGGTAATGACATTGTCCAGCTTCTGGGCATTTTCATTGCCAATGGTATCAAAAATAGGAATGAGTTCTTCGGCCAGTTTGAATTCATCGAGACTGCCACGCTTGAGAAAGAACTCCACTTTGCCCAAGATAAAGGATTCACCGATACGCACGCGGGCTTGCTGCACTTTTTCGTCACGGAAATTAATGCCATTGGTGGATTTTAAGTCCACCACATCAATGAAATCGACAAAAGTGGTAATTTGCACGTGGTTGCGGGAAATAAAGTCCTCGCGGATAACGAGATTATTCTCACTGTGCCGGCCAATAGTTAGGACGGGTTTGTCCATGGGAAATTTTTTTATAAAGCCTTCAATATAGTACATTAAATAGTTCATTGTTCATTACCTTTCTTTTGCATTATACCAGAAAAAGCGTGAATTTCAAAGTTTTTCATACCAGCTTCCCTGGCACCCAATCAAAATGTTGCACATATTCCGGCGGTGGCGATTTGAGCAGGAAGCCCACTTCATATAGTTTTTCGCCATCTGTCCCGGGTATTTCATTCACCCATCGGACACTGCCTCTGATGGGTATCAATTGCTGGGCTACTTTGACCAAGATATCGACCATCTTATACGCTGGGAAGACCTGGTTGGTTCGAACCGATATACCGGTTTTGGAGATTGTGATTACTGAAGCGGGATAAATTCCATCCTCATCTTTGATGCGAACTTTTATACTTTTTTTCTCTCTGGGTTCTTTTCTATTGTCCATGCCAAGCACCATTGTTTAAGTAATTTGTATTCCTTTTCATTTAAGAACATTCTATGCATATAGATTTATACCACATTTATTAGAAAAAAGCACTGCCCTTTTGGAAAAAGGTGAACCAAAACTTTTTTTCAGCCTTGTCGACGCTATATTATATATGGTATGATTATGTATGGTATGATTATATATCATAGTGGATGTTAAGTAAGATGTTAAAATGAAAAATATACAGCGAGGCAAGAGGATGTTAAAAAAGAAAATCAAACGGGTAATCATCATTGTATTGGACAGCGTAGGCGCAGGCTGGCTACCAGATGCAGCTCAATTCGGCGACGTCGGCGCGAACACACTGGGCCATGTGGCGGAACATGCGGGCGGATTAAAACTACCTCACCTGCAAAAAATGGGACTGGGTAATATCCTGCCATTGGCAGGTGTGCCACCACTTACAAACGCGACAGCAGCCTGGGGCAAAATGATGGAAACCTCCAATGGCAAAGATACAATGGCCGGACACTGGGAACTGATGGGACTGGTAGTGGAAAAACCTTTCCCAGTATTCCCAAACGGTTTCACAGCAGAAATCCTGGGAGAGTTCTACGAAGCCACTGGAGTGAAAGCAGTATTGGGTAACAAAGCCGCTTCTGGCACTGAAATCATCGCGGAACTGGGAGCAGAACATCTACGCACAGGACACCCGATTGTCTACACTTCGGCAGACAGCGTGTTCCAAATCGCAGCGCATGAAGAAGTGATCCCATTGGAAAAACTTTATAACATCTGTGAAAAAACACGCCTGCTCTGTGACAAATACCATATCGGCAGGGTAATCGCCCGCCCGTTTATTGGTTCACCAGGGAACTTTACACGCACGACAAACCGCAAGGACTACCCAATGGACCCAAAAGGCGAAACTGCACTGGACTTGCTGAAGAAAAATGGTTTCCCGGTCATGGGTATTGGCAAAATCGAGGATATCTACGCGGGACACGGGATCACCCGTGCGATTCATACGAAAAATAACAGTCATGGAATGGCGGTGTTAACGGAAGAACTGGCCATCACGACCTCGGGCTTGATCTTTGTCAATCTGGTGGATTTTGATATGGTGTACGGCCACCGCAACGATGCGGCGGGATATGCAGCGGCTTTGGAAGAGTTCGATGGGTTACTGGGCGAGTTCCTGCCACGCTTGCAAGAGGATGATCTGTTAATAATCACGGCGGACCACGGCTGCGATCCAACCTTTCCTGGCACGGACCATACACGGGAACACGTGCCACTACTGGTCTACTCACCCGCACTGGAACCTTTTGACCTGGGCACACGGAAAACCTTTGCCGATGTGGCGGTGACGCTCTTGGAACTTTTCGGCATCAAACATCCATTTATAGGAACAAATTTTTTTAAATAAAAAGGAGATATCATGACAATTTATGAACAAATCAAAGAAGCCACGGATTTTATAAAATCAAAGAGTTCATTGTTACCGGAAGTTGGGGTTGTGTTAGGTTCCGGGTTGGGGGATTTTGCCGAGACGTTGACAGAGCAAACAATTATCCCTTATGAGACGATCCCTCATTTCAAGAAAGTCAGTGTCATCGGACATGCGGGGCGATTGGTGTTAGGTAAAATCAATGGTAAACCTGCGGCAGTGATGCAGGGACGATATCATTATTACGAGGGCCATGATATTGCCGAGGTGGTTTTTCCCGTGCGCGTGCTGTGTAGTCTGGGCATAGGCAAAATACTACTTACCAATGCCTCTGGTGGTATCAATGGTTTGTTGCTACCGGGCGATTTGATGATTATTCGCGACCATATTAACATGATGGCAGTCAACCCATTGCGCGGTGAGAATGATAATCGTTTGGGGCCACGTTTCCCGGATATGAGCCAAGTCTATGACATCGAACTGGCCGACATTATCGCAGACACAATGCAAACAATGGGTCTGGGAGTTAAAAAAGGGGTGTACCTGGCGTTAACTGGCCCCTCTTATGAGACACCGGCAGAGATCAAGATGTTGTCGGTATTGGGCGCGGATGCAGTGGGCATGTCCACGGTCCCAGAAGCGATTGTAGCACGTCATATGGGTGTAAAAGTGGCGGGGATCTCGTGCGTCTGCAATCTGGCGGCGGGGATTTCTAAAATGCCATTGAGTCACAAGGAAGTGACGGAGACGGCAGAGCGGGTGAAGGATGTTTTTATTCGCTTGTTGACTACGATTATACCGCGATTTTAAATAATTGACGAAGAAGGAGGGACCGCTTGCGCGGTCCCCGTTGTTGCATATTATGTATTACATTATCGAATACAATCTATTACTTGTTATACTGGCTGAATTTCGGTGCGATCTCGATTTTAATTGTTTTCTTAAAAGAGTGTCCATTCGGATCGGTAATCACAAAAACAAACGAATACTGACCCACGAATCCCGGTCCAGGCGACCAAAAAAATGTGCCGGATTTCCTATCCAAAGTCGAACCAATGGGTAATTTTTTTAATTGCTCATTACAGAGCATATACCCCTTGATATCCGTATGGTTTTCGCTTACTTTGATTGCCACTCGTTCCAGTTCTTTAATCATATGCTGCGATGTCGCGCTATCTTCAGGTAGTGCATTTAACTCGGCCATGGAAAACACGGGGATATCGGTCTGATGTTTAAAATTTCCCGTGGCTTGGGCTGGGATATCGGCACTATTTTGGATAATAAAATATCTGCTGCCAATGCCATCGGTATTACCCGCATTGTCCGTGCAAGTCCATTGGATAGTATGCATACCTGGGGAATAGTCAGCGGCATTGAGATAAAAATAACCCACTGCTCCATTACTGTTAGCGTAAGCAGGAAAGAGGGTAGCGATATCGGACCTGTAAATATTATATACGGGGTGACCTACTTTAACACCGTCGATTATTACAT
>CAZCVI010000160.1:0-5391 GCA_964502145.1 uncultured Clostridia bacterium | reverse complement strand
CTGTCCACACATCATAAAAAAGCACTTGCACTTGACCCGCGTACTCTTTTTTAATCTCTTCCATGATAGGGATCATTTTTTTACAGGGAATACAACGCACCGAACCCAATTCGATAAAGATGACTTTGAAATTGGGTGTGGCTACCGCTTCTTTTTCCTTGTTGTCCTCGGCAGTTAGGAAGGAGAATCCCCCGACTAAGACAGCGATCAAAAGCGTGCTAATTAGAATAGTCATCATTAATGGTTTGAAATTTTTCATTTTTTGCCTCTGTGGTTTAATTGATTATTAACAGGCAACTTGGTTCAGTTGCAGTTCTTTTATTTTATTGCTCATTTCTAGGATCACCTCATCCGTTACTGGTGAGTCCCCTTTTTTCAACCCCATGTCCGTGAGAATATAGGACGTGGGAGTCACGCCGATATTTTCCAACGCTTTTTTAGCGCACGCTATCGGGCAGCCATCAATGGTAATATTAATACAGGTCCCTTTGGCTGATTCCACAAAGCCAGATAAGCCAATCCCAATGGCCGAAAGACAGGTCATTTTAGCTACTTTATCCTGCCTTAATTTTCGCGTGACACGATCAGCGATTTCGCCTACATCTGAAGCCCCTGAACAGGAATACAATAATGGCATATTTCCACCACCACAACTACAACTTACTTTTCTTCCATTATCCATTTTTGTATGTCCTCCAGCTTGGGAATTCGTCCCGCCATTTTAACCGTGCCATTGATAGCCAATGCCGGGGTCGTCATCACCCCGTAATTTGTAATCGCGTTAATGTCCTTTATCTTGATAACCTCTGCCTCAACCCCCGTTTTTTTTATGGCTTCCACGGCCAGTTCATAGGTTTTGACACATTTCTGACAACCCGGACCCAATACTTCAATTAACATAATTCACCTCCGTTAGATTCATTATTTTATTTATATATATCATACCAATGCGCCGAAAAGAAACCCGCACAGCGTAGAGAATACAATCACCAGCGACACAAAGGCCACTGTTTTTTTGATTCCCAACACACTGTTGATGACTAACATGCTGGGTAAACTGACCGCTGGGCCCGATAAAAGCAATGCTAGGGCTGGCCCCTTTCCCATTCCCGAACCAATCAAACCCTGAAGAATAGGAACCTCGGTCAAGGTGGCAAAATACATGAACGCCCCAAATACCGAGGCAAAAAAATTGGAGAATAGCGAATTCCCACCGACCAATTGAGCGACGATACGGGAAGGAATGATTCCTTCATAACCCGGACGGCCCAACAGTAACCCGGAAAACAGCACCCCAAACAACAACAAGGGCAGAATTTGTTTGGCAAATCCCCAGGAGGAGGCCGACCAATCCACTAGCTCATCTTTTTTAAACCACCGATACAACATGAAGGCCAGTAGCACCAAACATATCCCGGTGATCACCCATTTATATGAAAAAAGCCACCACCATACTCCCCTATCGCCAGCCTGGGGTTTTCCCCAGTTCGCAAAGACCAAGATACCCACCATGGAAAAAAAATAAAGGGTGGTTTTCCATAGTTGACGATCTTCGGATACCTCGCCCACCATAAATTGTCCTTCCGCATGGCGGTTTTTCTCTTCTTTAATGAATAAAAAATGCATCAGCAATCCAATAATGATACTGAGAATAACGGCGCCAAACGCCCGGGCAAACCCGATATCCAAACCCAGAATACGCCCGGTCAGAATAATCGCCAGCACATTGATGGCAGGCCCCGAATACAAGAAAGTTGAAGCAGGCCCTAACCCTGCGCCCCGTTTATAGATTCCTGAAAAGATTGGTAACACCGTACAGGAACACACGGCCAGAATGGTTCCTGAAACCGAAGCCACACCGTAAGCCAACGTTTTATTGGCATCCGGGCCAAAATATTTCATTACCGCGTCTTGTTTAAGAAAGACACTGATCGCCCCGGCAATAAAAAATGCTGGCACCAAACATAACAACACATGTTCGCGCGCATACCATTGCACCAGGGCAAGAGCTTCATAAAAAGGGCCTTTAAAAGGAATTATCGCCAGGGGGAAAAAATAACAGATGGCAAATACGGCAGCCAAAAGGAAAAAAATATGCCACTCTTTGTTCATATCAACACTCCATTCATTTAATTCATCTGAATTAATATATCGGCATTCACCGATATAGTAACAAAAGAATGGCATGCTGTCAAGGGGAAAAATTTTTTTCTTTGAAATGCTTCCGGCAAAAAGATTTACCTGTTCCTCGCGGGCGTAGAGTCTTTAATTTATGTATTTTTGGGGGAGGCGGCAATAGGTCTTTGCGGTACCCCGTCTTTAAAGAATGAACGATAGGTACCTGGCTTCAAACCAAACATGGCCTTGAAGTTTTTTCTGAAACGTCGGACATCCGTGATACCCAGAAGTGAGGCTATCGCTTCCACCGAGAGATCGTAGCGTGTTTTTAGCAGCATTTCACCCCTTTTCATTTTTTCCAGTTGGATATATTTCAGAATTGTCAGCGGTGCTTCCTGGTTGAACCTCTTGGACAGGTAACTGCGGTTCAGATCAAAATATGCAGCGATTTGGCTCAGTTTCAAGTCCGCCAATTCCGCAATATCCAGGGTGATAATATAACCTATCACCAATTCCATAATGTTTTCATATTTCATGATGTTATTAACCCACAGTAAAAAATGTCTGGTTTGTCTTGCCAATGTTCGTGTTATGTTTGAATAACAGCGGACATTTAATCTGGTTAATAATATACTAAATCATTGAAGAAAATAAAAGCGGGCAAAAAGTTGCTTTTTGTAAGGGACGCGTGATGCGGTGCTACACTCTGTATAAAAATTTAATAGCAGGCATGGAACCACCCCCCAAGACAGACCATATAAAGAAGAGTGGTCTTGATAAATCCAGATTATAGCCCTCTATACCCTATACGAACATTTTGCCCCCCCCACACAGATACAACACATTCCCATGCCTGCCTTTTCCTCTTTATCTGCCCTTGTAATACTAATAATGCCGCGAGCAAAACGGCCATAAGTTTCTGGTTTTAATCCCCTTTCCGGTTTAGGGTTATCGTAGACGCGACATCCTTGTCGCATTCACAAATATTCCACCCGCTTGATCAATGAAAAAAGTCAATCCAGGTTTATCGGGAAACAGTTCCGAATTTTTTAAGGCAAAATAGAGGGGAACTTGGACTTTGTACCAGTGCAAGTAGAGACTTTAGGATGGAAATAACACGTTTAAGAGTGAAAGTTAAGATTGTACCACGATATATAAGGATTGTCCCTTGAACAAAATGAATTGTCCCTTGAACAAAATGAATTGTCCCTTGAACAAAATGAATTGTCTATAATGGACCCCATTGTCAAGACAGAAATTGATAAAAGTTAAGCTTGTATAAATCCACATCCAGTGGAAAATTATGAATGGTAAAACCAAACCGCGTGGAAAACATTTTCCAATCACTGTCCATGGTAATTTTGACACTGTAGTCAAGTGTTGGAAAATTTCCCTTCAATTGCCCCAATTGGGCGCCTCCTTCTGAAAATAAACCTCCGCTGGTTTTTTATACTTCAGAGCTTGATGATGTCTTTCATTGTTATAGAAATCCAGATACCTACCTAATTGAGCGATTGCATCTTGGACATCTCCATAATCCTTTAAGTATACTTCCTCGTATTTCACTGACCGCCACAAACGTTCAATGAAGATGTTGTCGAAAGCCCTGCCGCGACCATCCATGCTTACAGCAATCCGCCTATCACAAAGGATGTTGTAAAAATCTGGGCTAGTAAACTGTGACCCCTGATCGGTGTTAAAAATTTCTGGTTCTGCTTTGGCCAGAGCTCTTTGCAGTGTACTTATGCAAAATTCTTTTTCCAATGTGATGGATACATCCCACGCAATGACATAACGACTACACCAGTCCATAATGGCCACAAGGTAGACGAAACCTTTTCGCATGGGGATATAAGTTATGTCTGTACTCCACACATGATTTACCCGGGTGATATTTAAACCTTTAAGCAGATAGGGGAAGATACGATGCCCCGGCTGGGGGTTCAATCGCTTTTTTCTGGGATACAAGGCATGAATATCCATGACATTCATCAGGCGGCTTACCCGCTTTCTATTCACCTCGTAACCCTGTTGAGTAAGCCAGACGGTCATTCGACGGCTACCATAGAAAGGACACTCAAGATATTTCCGGTCAATCTTTTTCATTAGTTCAATATTAAGAGCGGATTCTTCTTTTACTCCCCGGCTCGAAGAATACAGGGAGGAACGGCAAAGATTGAGAAGCTCGCATTGACGAGAAACTGAAATATCCTTGTGTTCCATATCTAAAAAACTCCTTTTGGTGATCACAGCGATATCCCTGGCTTTTTTTTTAGCCAATCCAGTTCAATTTGAAGCTGACCGATTTTTTTATAAAGCTCTCCTTCAAGGTTTTCCTGGGTTTTCAATTTGTTATTGATACGATTGCCATCGGAAAATATCTCGTTGGCTTTTTCAAGGAAGGTCTGTTTCCATTTGGTCAGTTGGCTCGGATGTACTCCATATTTGCTGGATAGTTCGGAAAGGGTCTGGGTGCAGCCAAGTATTTCCAGGACCACTTTGGTCTTGAACTCTGCGCTATGTTGGCGTCTGTTTTTATTCATTGATGGCTCCTAAAGACAGTGCTCTTATTTTAAACCATACCCATCCGTTTGTCCAGGTTCTATTTTTTAATTGAAGGGACCATTTCTGCACTAACCTACGGGGATGGAGAAACATCCATAAAACGGAAAGGCCTCTACAAATCGAGGAATCTTTAACCATTGCAATCACCTCCTAATGGAAGGCTACTGAAATCCACCGGTTGAAGTATCAAGCGGCCATGGCTGGAATACACCGCAAAATCGGTGCCAATACAAAAACCATTTTCCTCCAACCACAATCCGGTCATACGAATTCGGGGGACATACCTGTCGGATTTGAATTTTGAACGACTGGTACGATAGAGCCGACCTACCCGGAAGACTCTGGGATTTAAATGTAACAAGGACTTCCTGCCCAATTCTGGAGGGAATACGATAGGAAATATTCTACTCAGCAATCCTAGGTTGTCATGTAAAATCCGTACCCAGAGGACGGATATCTTTTGGAAGGACTGCTCCTTGAAATCTCCTTTTAACAGCGCTGCGCATATCTCTAACACCAGTAATAGCACAGATCGCTTCAATTTTTTATTCGACTTCTTAATGCTCACTGCAACTCCTTAAAATTTGACCTAAAAACAAGCTTAGCTTGTTGTCTAATTTTAAGGGTCCATTATAGTCCCTTGAACAAAATGGATTGTCCCTTGAACAAAATGGATTGTCCCTTGAACTTTAAGACTTGTCCCTTGAA
>CAZCVI010000159.1:0-5801 GCA_964502145.1 uncultured Clostridia bacterium | reverse complement strand
ATAGGAATTAATCGGACGGCCATTACCGCGAACCGGTTTCGTCCAATTAAGTTTTTAGCGTTGGCTTCGCGACGCGAAAACTCTAAATCATTATGGGAATTATGAGATAAACAAAAAAATTCCCATTCCTCCCATTCCTCCCATAATTCACATACTTCCCATTAATTTGATGGTGAATTCAGGTACATATCCTTCTCGTGGTGGGCAGGTATTATTTCTAAAAGAAATCAATGTGTTCCATGTCCTGGTTGGCTTTTTGGAAATCTTCGAGTCTACCAATATCCAACCAGTACCCTTTGAAAGGAAAAGTATCAATCGGCTCATTTTTTTCCAAGAGTTTCAACATCAAATGATCAAAACCAAAGGGTTGGTTTTCTGGGACAAATTCCAAGACGCGCTTATTGAAGACATAGATACCCATGCTGACATTATAATTGTATTGGGGCTTTTCTACAAAACCGGTGACGCGATCCCCGACGATTTGCATGACACCAAAATCTATATCCACGCGCCGATTATAAGTGCCCACGGTAATCAATGCATTGCGCTGGAGATGGGCATTGTATATTTCCCGAAAGTTCAGGTCAGTTAAAAGATCACCGTTCATCAATAAGAAATTGTCGGGTAAATTTTTAATCAATCTTAGAGGGGCTATTGTACCCATGGGTTTATCTTCAATGGAATAACGGATATTCACGCCAAACTTCTCCCCATTCCCAAAATAAGCCATAATGAGTTCGGCCATGTGGTTCACACAGAATACCAAATCGGTAATACCATCTCGTTTTAACTGGTTGACCAGGATAGCCAGTATAGGCTTTTCTCCGACTGGCACCAATGGTTTGGGCAGAACATACGTATAGGGTTTTAAGCGGGTTCCTTTTCCACCCGCGAGAATTACGGCTTGCATGGGCACCTCCTGTAATCATTATAAACGATAAACTATAAACGGAAAGTGGCCTGTTGCGGGCACTATCGTTTATTGTTTATAATGGATTTCATTTTATTTATTCAACGGTGACGGATTTGGCCAGGTTTCGTGGTTTATCTATATCGCGGCCTTTTTCTTTGGCAATGTAATAGGCGAATAATTGCAAGGGGATGATGTTCAGGATGGGTTGCAAAATTGGAATGGTGCGGGGCACAATAAAAACATCATCGGAAATATCCATCACGGATTGTACACCGGCATTGGTGACACTGAGGATTTTTCCCTTGCGGGCTTTGATTTCCTGCATATTACTCAACATCTTATCCAAGGTCATGTCATCGGGGGCAATAGCAACGGTAGGGAAGTTCTTATCAATCAAAGAAATTGGCCCGTGTTTCATCTCACCTGCAGGATACCCTTCGGCGTGAATATAAGAAATCTCTTTTAATTTTAATGCGCCTTCCATGGCGGTGGGATAGTTGAAGAGTCGACCAATATAAAGAAAATCGCGGTACTTGGCATATTGTTTGGCGACAGTTTGAATTTCGCCAGCGTTCTTTAGAATCTCCCGTACCTGATCTGGTAAGCGAGTCAAAGCGGTGATAATCTCACTGCCTTCAATAAATGAAATTCCCTGATATCTGCCAATCAACAAGGCCATCAAGGTAAGAATCACGAGCTGCGAAGTATATATCTTGGTAGACGCGACACCAATTTCGGGGCCGGCGTGGTTATAGACACCGGCATCGGTAGTTTGGGCGATAGAAGTGCCGACGGTATTAACAATGCCTAACAATAAGGCACCCTTCCGCTTGGCTTCTTTGATGGCAGCGAGAGTATCGGCGGTTTCGCCGGATTGGGATAACGCCAACACGGCGACTCCTTCATCCAAGTTCAAACGACGGTAGCGGAACTCGGAAGCAAGTTCAACCTCGATATTTAATGCGGTGAGATGCTCGAATATATAACGCCCTAAAAGCCCGGCATAATAACTGGTGCCACAGGAGACAATGATTAATTTGCGGATATTTTTTTTGATGCGGTCCAGCACGGGTTCAAGACCACCAAGCTTGGAAACACCCTCGTTTTCAATCAAACGACCACGGAAGGCATTCTCAATACTCTCGGGCTGCTCAAAAATTTCTTTGAGCATATAATGCTCGAACCCACCCTTTTCGCCATCTTTGAATTCCTGTTCCATGATCTCTATTTCTTTTTCCAGTTCCTCGCTTTTGAGGTTACAGATATGATATTCATCGCTTTCAAGCACGGCGATCTCATCATCGCTGAGAGAGATCATCTTGTTGGTATAAGGGGAAAGGGCATTGGAATCGGAAGCGGCGAAAAATTCATCCTGACCAATCCCAATAATAATCGGACTGCCCCGTTTGGCAATCACGATTTGATGATCAATGTCAGAATGTATAACAGCCAGACCAAAGGTCCCGCTCAACCGTTCGACTGTTTTCAAAACGGCTTTTTCCAGGTTCCCGGTGAAATATTCTTCCACCAGATGGGAGATCACCTCGCTGTCTGTTTCGGTTTTGAAAGTATGTCCTTTGTGAATCAGTTCTTTTTTGAGGTCGAGGTAATTTTCAATGATGCCGTTATGCACGACGCTAATTTTCCCGGAGCAATCGGTATGGGGGTGGGCGTTGATCTGGGAAGGTTGCCCGTGGGTAGCCCAACGGGTATGGGCAATGCCAAAAGTGGCATTAATATCAGAGCTGTTGATTTTTTTCTCTACTTGACTGACCCGGCCCTTGGCTTTGACAATTAACGTCTTCCGGTTCTTGCCGCTCTTGCCCGTACCACTGTCAATGACCACGGCATACCCGGCGGAATCATAACCGCGGTATTCCAATCGTTTTAATCCGTTCAGTAAAATGGGTATGGCTTGTTTTTTCCCGCAATAGCAAATAATTCCGCACATTTTTACAGGGTCTCCTCAGTCAAAATGGGTCAACTGTGTTTTCCCCAGGGGATACACATTAAAACCGATCTCGTACAATTTCTTATGGTCGAGTATATTGCGTCCATCGAAAACAAAAGCGGGCTTTCTCATGGCATGGTAAATCCGCTGGTAATCGAGGTGCTTGTATACATCCCATTCGGTTAAAATAGCAATGGCGAACGCATCTGTGGCCGCTTTGTAAGGATCGGGTTCGTAAATCACGTGGTTGTCCAACTCTTTTAAGTCGAAACGGGCATTGTCGAGTGCTTTGGGATCGGAAATAGCGACAATGGCGCGTTCTTCTAGGAGTTGCTGGGTAATATAAATAGCGGGGGATTCGCGGGTGTCACCGGTATTGGCTTTAAACGCAAAACCAAAGAGGGCGATCTTTTTGCCAGCAATAGTATTAAACATCTCCTTGACAATACGCTGCACAAACCGGTGCTTTTGATACTCATTCATTTTGACAACCATTTCCCAATAATCGGCAACTTCAGAGAGTCCATACGTTTTGGCAATATACACGAGATTGAGAATATCCTTTTTAAAACAGGAACCACCAAACCCGACGCTGGGATTAAGGAATTTAGGCCCGATACGGGAATCACTACCAATGGCAAAAGAGAGTTCGGAGACATCGGCATCGGTTTTTTCGCACAATGCGGAGATGGAGTTAATAGAAGAAATACGCTGGGCAAGAAATGCATTGGCCACGAGTTTGGAGAGTTCGGAAGACCAGAGATTGGCGGTGAGAATTTTTTCAGCGGGTAACCAGTGGGCATAAATATCGACAACTTGCTGTTGCGCACGAAAGCCTTCGGGTGTTTGATGGGCACCGATGAGCACGCGGTCTGCGGCTAATAAATCTTGCACGGCACTACCTTCGGCGAGGAATTCGGGGTTGGATAATACCTCGAAATGAACACCATTACCCTTGGATTTAAGAATTCGTTCCATGGCTTCGGCAGTGCGTACAGGCAACGTGCTTTTTTCCACGATGATCTTGTCACTGTCGGAATGCGCGATGATCGTGTGGGCTGTTTTTTCCCAGTATTGTAAATCGGAAGCCATACCCGCACCCTCGCCAAAGGTTTTAGTGGGGGTGTTGACACTGACAAAAATAATATCGGCACGCTGAATACCACCGGGAATATCGGTAGTGAAAAAGAGATTCTGACCCCGCACTTGTTGGACGATCTCGTCTAAACCGGGTTCATAAATCGGAATATGAAGGGAATTCCATTGGTTGATACGGTCCTCGTTAATATCGACAACTTCCACCCTGTATTCGGGGCATTTGAGGGCGATAACTGCCATGGTGGGACCACCAACATAACCTGCACCGATACACAGTATATTTTTCTTAAATTCCATGGGACACTCCTGTTTCAATTTTTGTCTGCATGGTCACGCCGCTACCTTTCGGCAGGTTTAGGCGTGGCACTATCAGCAACGAATATATAATAATTAGATAACGAATAATTAGATAACGATTATATATTATATATATTTATCTTGTATTTATCAAGGTTTTTTTAATGGGGGGATGGTGGGGTGGGGACGATATGGACGAAGTAGACAATATGGACGATGTGGACGAAGAATGAAGAATTAGGATTGGGCATAATAGTTTTGATACCAGTGGACGAATTTGGCAATGCCGGTTTCAATGGGCGTGGTGGGGGTGAACCCGATATATTTATTTAATAGGTCGATATCGGCATAGGTTTCTTTGACGTCACCCTTTTGAAAGGGGAGTAATATCTTTTTGGCTTTTTTATGCAAGTGTTGTTCCAGTAATTCGATGAAGTAGAGTAATTCCACGGGTTGATGGTTACCAATATTAAATATGCGGTAAGGCGCACGGGAAGTGGCCGGGTCAGGGTGGGAACCATCCCATTGGTCGTTTCGGGTAGGAATTTTGAGCATGAGCTGGTAGACACCCGCAATTATATCATCAATATAAGTGAAATCCCGTTTCATGTCACCGTGATTAAATACTTCAATGGGCAAACCGGCCAGAATTTTGTGGGTAAAACTAAAATACGCCATATCTGGACGTCCCCACGGACCATACACGGTAAAAAATCGTAACCCGGTGGTGGGCAATTTATATAAATGACTGTAACTATGAGCCATCAACTCGTTGGATTTTTTGGTGGCCGCGTATAAGGAAACGGGGTGATCCACATTATCCTGTTCTGTGAAAGGCATTTTCTCATTGGCGCCATACACGGAAGAGGAGGAAGCGAAAACAAGATGTTTGACATGGTGCAGACGGCAATTATCCAAGATACTGAAAAACCCGTTGATATTGCTATCAATGTAAGCGGAGGGATTATCCAGCGAGTAACGCACCCCGGCTTGGGCGGCGAAATGAACGACGTAATCCGGTTGCTTTTGTTCAAAAATCGCGGTCACAACTTCGCGATCTTTGAGATCAGCACGATAGAATTGCAATTGCGGGAAGGTCTGGGAAATAATGGGGAAGGTATTACACACGTGGTCACGAATATCTTCCGGTTCAAAGCCCAGTTGGTGGAGGCGGTCCAGCTTGAGGGTGGTATCGTAATAATCATTGACATTATCAATACCCGTGACCGTGACGTTTTCCGCCAGCAGTTTCTGGATGAAGTGGAAGCCAATAAACCCGGCAGCACCTGTAACCAAGATGTGCGTCTTTTTATTTTCCATTATATTTTCCATTATATCTTCCATTTTATTTATCATTCATTCACCCGTTAGCCTGTGTTTTTTATCTATTGGGTATTGTATCATACTTGGGCGGGAAATAAAAGACATCTGCTATTTAAACAGCAATTGCTCAAGGGACAAATGACATTGTTCAAGGGACAAATGACATTGTTCAAGGGACAAATGATATTGTTCAAGGGACAAATGATATTGTTCAAGGGA
>CAZCVI010000158.1:0-5840 GCA_964502145.1 uncultured Clostridia bacterium | reverse complement strand
GTAATAATCGAACTGCGCGTAGCGCCGTTCGTGGGGGGGCTTCCAAGAAACTCGCCCGAAATCGTATCCAATTATTTAATTGTTTCGCCGTAATTGGTTTCAAGCCATTTTTGGTAATCACCGCTACGAATATTGGATATCCACTGCGGGTGGTCTAAGTACCATTGAATGGTTTGTTTTAAACCCTGAGAGAAAGAGACGGAAGGTGTCCAAGCCAGTTCGGTTTTGATTTTATCGCAGTTAATGGCATACCGGCGATCATGACCGGCACGGTCCGTGACATAAGTGATCAAATCGGTGTAAGCGGCAATATTAAGACTGTGATGATTGCGGGTTTGATGGGAAGATAGGGGCCACAACTCGGTTAAAATTCGGCAGATATGATTGACTACGGCAATGTTGGTTTCTTCATTTTCACCACCAATGTTGTAGGTTTCGCCTGTCTTGCCGTTTTTGATAATGGCAAAAATAGCGGCACAATGATCGGTAACATAAAGCCAATCACGTACATTTCCACCATCGCCATAAACTGGGAGTTTTTTGCCTTCAAGGGCATTTAAAATCATGAGGGGAATCAATTTCTCAGGGAACTGATAGGGACCGTAATTATTGGAACAATTGGAAAGGGTAATCGGCAATCCATACGTATGGAAATACGCATTCACGAGATGATCGGAAGACGCTTTTGAGGCGGAATAAGGACTGCGCGGATCATAAGGGGTGTGTTCATAAAAAAAGCCGGTGTCACCGAGACTGCCAAACACTTCATCAGTGGAAATATGATGGAACAAAACATCCTCACGCCCCTGCCAATACCGGCGGGTCAGTTCCAACAGATTAAAGGTGCCGATAATATTGGTGAAAACAAAATCCTTGGGACCATGTATGGAACGATCAACATGGGACTCGGCAGCAAAATGAACCACGGTATCCACGGGATATTGCGTGAAGATTTCTTCGAGTGCCTTGTAATCGCAAATATCAACCTGCTTGAACACATAGCGATGGGAACCACTAGGGCCATGGGCAAACTCGATTTCCGCGAGGTTTTCCAGGTTCCCGGCATAGGTCAGCTTGTCTATATTTATAATGGTGCCGTAAAAATCCGGTTGCGCAAACAGATAACGAATGAAATTGCTACCAATAAATCCAGCACCACCGGTAACGAGAAGATGTTGCAGTTTTCGGGGGGTGGGTGTTGTGTTGTTCATGAAATCACCATTTATGTTTCTTGTGGTTTGTTTGGTTCGCGGTGAACATTCTTTTTAGGGGTGATTATTCGGCCCATATATTTGGGTTCCAAAGGGGTAATTGGGCATCTCGTTCGGAGAGGATAGGATTTGCCACGGGCCATTGGATGTTGAGGGTGGGATCATTCCAGCGAATGCCGCGTTCATGTTCCTTGGAATAGGGGGCGGTGCATTTATAGAGGAATGTGACCTCTGGGGAAAGAGCTACAAATCCATGGGCAAAACCAGGTGGAATGTACAACATCTGGTTATTCTTGTTGTTCAATAAGACGGCTTCCCATTTTAAGTAATAAGGAGATGACCTGCGCAGGTCAACGGCAACATCCCATGCTCGCCCAAAGGCAACCCGCACGAGTTTCCCCTGCCCGGCTGGCGCGACTTGATAATGCAAGCCACGGAGCACACCTTTTTTGGATACGGAATGATTGTCCTGTACAAAATCGGTGGGAATGCCATATTTGACAAAATCATGGGCTTTGAAGGTTTCAAAAAAACAGCCGCGGGCATCGGGGTATGTATCCGGTATGATCAACATCAGACCGGGTATTCTTAAAGGTCTAAAAACAAAGGACATTTTTCACCTGTATTATAAATTTTATATGTTTTACTCGTAACAGATCAGGCGCGAACCTGACCTGTTACGGTAATCTTATGTTTTATTATCTTGTTTTTATTATCTTGTTATTATTATCTTGTTATTATTATCTTGTTTTTGTGGTGGTGTTCTTTTTCTCTGCTTTGGCGGCTTTAACGGGTTGAATTGTTTTGCCGAACTTGGGCAGAATTTTTATTTTTACCAGTATCTGTTGCGCTTTCGTTTTATTCACTATGTCGTTACTGGCGGTGAAACGAATAGTATAATCACCCATGAATCCCTGACCGGGCTGCCAGAACAATGTACCAGTACGGGGGTCAAACGTGGAACCAATGGGTAATTCGCGGACTTGGCTGCCGACTAACTGGGCAGCAGTCCAACGGGTGCCAGAAACTGCGCTTCCGGGAGTGATGACCAGACGTTCTAATTCCAGGATTTCGACGGTCATTTTTCCTTTGCTGCTGAGGATGAGGGTTTGTTCTGGTGTTTTGTTACTGGCAGGGAATCCTTTTTCAACGCGGATAGAATCTGGAGTTTTGTTGGCTTCGACCCAGTTGGATAGGTTAAGATTTTTTCCTGCATTGCTCTTGGCGCGGGCGATGTCTGCGGCGTTTCTTTGCACGGTAAAATAACGGCTACCAATACCATCGGTATTACCGGCATTATCAAGTGCGGTCCACTGGATGGTATGCACACCCTCACTGAGGGTGGTGGTATTGAGAGGAAAATAACCGATTGCGCCTGAACTGTTGGCATAACTGGGGAAAAGGGTTCCAATATCTTCACGATAGAGATTATACGTGGGATGCCCGATTTTGAGGCCATCGACCCACACGTCAATAGTAGAACCATTGATGGGAATCTTATTGGGTTGGGGAGTTAATGCCCAGCCCCAATTAATAAAACTACTGCCGGAAGCAATACCACCCTGGGTGGGTGTATCTAACGCGCCAAAAGGTTTGATTGCGGCGGCATTGTTGACAATAATCATTTTACTGCCTAAAGATACTTCATTTCCCGATGTGTCGGTAGCTCGGACATGGAGGGTGAAGGTGCCGTTCCCATTATTGGGGAAAAAGTTGGTTAATAACATGTAGCCCCACCCGGCTTTATAATTTTGCGGGTAATTGGGGTACGCGGCTTCGATATCGGGTCGGGCCCCATCCACAAAAAGGGCGGAACCAATGGCAATCAATCCACCACCCTCGCCATCGACGGGGTCGCGGTACAATTTGACACTGTCAACACCGATATCATCCAATACCCAGCCAGTTACAGCAATACTGCTCTGCACTGTGGCACTATCGGCAGGTGAATCAAAACTGCCAAAAGGAACTTGGTTCTGGCCACTGTTTTTTACGCTCAGGTAAATAGTGATGACCTTGGGAGAATCAATGGCGGGGGGGGCGGCCACGGTGATTGTGCCGTTGTATTCGCCAGCGGCGAGCCCGGTAGCATTCACGGCCACACTGACATCACCACTATTGAGCCCGGACGCGGGAGTACAGGTGAGCCAAGGAACATCGGAGGTGGTATTCCAATTTAATGCGCCTCCACCCTGGTTGGAAATACGGAAACTCTGGGCAGGGGGATTATTGCCACCGCTAATACCGCCAAAATTTAAGCGGGTGCGCGAAACTGCGAGAACGGCAGCAGGGGCACCCTCAGGAGTGACTACGAAAACGGTCTGCACTGGGCCGGGTTGACCACTGGTGTTGAACGCCAGTATTTTATAATAAACAGTGGTTTTATACTTAAAACTAAAATCTATATAGGTACTGGCCGTGGTAGTTGTGATCAAGGAGCTGTTGTTGGTAACAAAATCGGCAGTATAACCACGATAGATGGCAAATTCTTTAAATTGACCCCAATTGGTCCACAGATGGAGAAGATCGGTCCAGATTTTGGGTGACCAACTAAGTGTAATCATCCCGGAATTATAAGCGGCAGAAAACGCCTCGACTTGTTTGGGGGTAAAAACGGTAGCGAGGGGTTGTCTGGCTTTATCTTTAATGGCATCGAAAAATTGTTTGACTGCGGTTTCACGATTGTTTCCCTTGTACCTGTATTCGGAAGTGGCCGGGGTGGTATCCACCCATTTAAAAAAACTGATTACATGGGGATGACCTTCATAGAGTCGGATCATCTGCTCGTAAATGGTGGCCACAGAACTAATTTCACTGGCAACACCGAGGGGGATGACTTCGGGGTGATATTCGAGGGCAGCCCAGTTATCGGAGATGGCGGCGGATGCGCTGATGCTGTATTGCGAGGTACGGGCAAACCAATCGGGATACTTGATATCGTAAATCGTGACGCCGGTACCGTTATCACTATAATTATTGCCAGCCCACAGGGGGGAGGCGGAACTGTAATAACGGGGATTCAAATTGGCATCGGTGGGCTTGGTGCCAAATAAATAATCGGCGGGAATCTGGTGGGTATAATACTGGGACTTGGGAAAACCACTGGCACGGGCGACATCGGTCATATCTTTCACATAAAAATAAACGGATTTCTCGCGAAACGTGTGCCACAGATCATAAAAATGATTGACGCCTTTGGCTTGCATGACGCGCGGGGGATCAAAACCATTGGCAATATACTTGGCACCGGCAGTGGGTTTCATGCCATTGTAAACATATTGGGCAATAGGAATAACATTAACATCCGGGTTGATAGCGTCCTCGTAAACGGTGTCCTCGGCATCAGTCAGGTTCCAATTGTAATATTTTAAACTCCACGTGCCAAACGAAGTACCAAAATCGCTGTTGAATTTAGCCAGACCGGTAGCGCCTTGATACTTGCTGCCGCCATTGTTATACCTGTCTGCGGCATACTTCTGACCATCGGCATACAAACCGGTATGCTGGATCCAATCACGGAACTCAAGCACGGAAAAAGGGGAATAATCACAAAAGTATTCTTGAATGACGTTATCATTTAAACGGTAATAATTCAATTCCGGTTCACCCGGGGCGCTGACCACGATGAAAATGTCGGGGTTGGCGCTCTGTACTTGTTTTAAATAAGCAAAGGCCGCGGCAATCTTGGCATTTAGATGGGTTCTTACTTTTCGCGCGTAACGGGATAAGGTGGTAAAGACATATTTGTTCACAATCACCGAGGAAGCGCTGGGGGAATCCAGTGTTTTTATCTCCCCGGAGGTTTCTTCTGTTTCTAAACTGGGATGCTCCGCTCTTTCTTCGTCGCTGCTTTCCGTATCGGTCAAACGACCCTGTTGCGCCTGGGAAGAAATGTTATTGTCATTGTACCACTGCGCGTTACGAATATCTTCTATTTTGGCATCAGTATATTGGTACACATACCGGGCCAAACCATAGGAAAGGGTTAAGTGAATCCCCACTTTATTCGCTTTGGCAAACGCCACCAATTCCCCCATCGTGGCTTTGAAATCATTAATACTGTTGCTACTATTGGCCAGATTAACATGCCACGCCATGTTCACGCCATAAAAACCGGAAAACATTAACGGCGCATAGAGTCCGTTACCAAATTGGGATTTGATATACTCAACTTCGGCTGTATCCCGGAAATTATGGGTCCAAGAGAACATGATGGAGTTATCATACGTGGGTTTGGGTAATTCCACAGCATGGGAAAGGGTGAACCCCAAGATACTCAAAAATATTATTGTTAATAGTCGTTTGAAGGTCATTTTGTCCTCGCTTTTTCATTAATTTCTTTATAAATGAATCATTCGTTTCTTGATTCATTTATTATTATACTCTAAACAAATTTAAAAATCCATGTTTTGAACATGGTAACTGTAATGATTATAATGATTATAATGATTATAATGATTACCTGAATTCACCGCCAAGTTAATGGGAAGTATGGGAATTATGGGAATTGGACAAAACCGCTTCGCGGTAATGGCCTGCGGCCTATTAACAATTTGGCATTTTGCCAATGTCTATGTATCTATTCAGTTTTTTGGCAATAGGAATTGATAAGATTCCTATAAGTCTCGA
>CAZCVI010000157.1:0-5963 GCA_964502145.1 uncultured Clostridia bacterium | reverse complement strand
ATAACACATTTTAACCCAAAAAACTAGCCCCCCTCCGAAACGGGCAATAGCAAAAATCTCTCCCTAAAACGATAACCTCTTCGCGCCCGAAAAGCAAAATCGCGCCAACGGCAAAAAGCCTTGGGCTCAAATCATTGATTTCAACATCCCCTCATCGAAACCCCGGCCTATTTGCGCCACATTTGCTGCAATTTGTTAAATGGAGTAGCAAGAAAAAGGGAGTTTCAGTTCCTGAACCTGACGGTTTTAACTAAAAGTTGACTGTTCACCTTATTTTGTAGAACCGCCACCATATTTTGCTCTCCGTTCACCTTCCAACCCCGGCGGTTCACCATATTTTACTCAACCGTCACCCTTTTAGGCGGCCGTTCACCTTCCAAACCTCTCCGTTCAGCATTTTTTGTAGAATCGAGAGCAATAAAACCCGGCGGTTGAATTTTTTTTGCGGAATCGAAGGCAATAGAACCCGGCGGTTGAATTTTTTTTGGGGTTAGGTCATCCTTCAACCCGGCCATTGAGTGATTTAGTGTTATCATTAATAAGTAAAGGGATAAAATAATGCGCCATGGGGCGTCTACCCAAATCTATTGTCATTTTTGGGGAAGCGCTGATTCTTTCATCAGGCGCGTGAGAGTGATTTTTTGCGGGAATCTTTACATATTAGGTAAATAATGGCATAATAGGAGTATGAAAGAAGAAAAGTGCATCATTATTGAAAACAAAAACATTAGGAAGTCCTATTATTCGATGCAGTTGGAATCGGAGTACATATCGAGTCACTCTGCACCGGGTAATTTTATCATGCTGGCAGCGTCACGGGGTTTAGACCCACTTTTAAAACGCCCCTTCGGGATACTGGACGTTTACCCTCCCTATTTTCGCATCTATTACGAGATCGTGGGCAAAGGCACAGAGATTATCGCCGCGTTCAAACCGGGCGAGATGGTCAATGTAGTAGGCCCCCTGGGTAATTCGTTTCCAGCCATGGAGAACCAGAACATACTCTTGATCGCGGGTGGCCGGGGTATCGCGCCATTGTACTATGCCATGCGCCATTACGTGTCATCAAACAGAGTATACCTGATCTATGGAGCGAAATCTGCCGATGATATGAACCTGCTGGACGAGATCAACAAACTGGGTTTAAAAGAGATGTTTCTCTATACGGACGATGGCAGTCTGGGCAAAAAAGGTTTTGTCACCACCGATATCCGCGAGATTATCGGGGCCAATGCGATTGACACCACCATGTCCTGCGGACCGGATGCGATGTTTGAGAACCTGCACCATATTATTGGAAATAGCGGGACTAAAAACTATGTTAGTCTGGAAGCGATGATGGGGTGTGGCTTTGGTATTTGCTACAGTTGCGCGGTGAAAGTGACTGCCGGGGGGTATAAGAAAGTGTGTTCGGACGGCCCGGTGTTCAACATGGAGGATATCGCATGGGAAAAGTAGACCTGACGGCAGAACTGGGTTTTATCACACTCAAAAACCCGATTATCCCGGCATCGGGAACCTTTGGGTACGGCGAGGAGTTCCACCCTTTTTTTAACCTGGATATTCTGGGCGCATTTGTCTTAAAAGGCATTTATAAATCGGCCCGCCCGGGTAATCCACCACCCCGTCTTTACGAAACACCGGCAGGTTTGTTAAATTCAATTGGTCTGGCAGGTCCAGGCGCGGAAGGATTAAAAACAATCATCAAACGGGTGGCGACGATAACAAAAACTCCGCTGATTGTGAATGTCTGCGGTGGCTCGGACGAGGAGTACCAAGAAGTGGCGGAAATTTTTGACACCATGCCAGAAGTAGCCATGTTGGAATTAAATATTTCCTGCCCCAATGTCCAGGGCGGCGGCGTATGCCCTGCGCAGAATGACCGGCACACGTACCGGCTGGTAAAACGCATCAAAGACAATACGTCCAAACCGCTAATAGTAAAATTAACACCCAATGCCTGGGATATCACGTCCATTGCATTGGCAGCAGAAGAAGCAGGCGCGGATTGTTTGTCGTTAGTGAATACCTTTTTAGGTCTGGCCGTAGATTTAAAGCGACGGGCACCCGTCTTTAAAAATGTTTTCGCGGGTCTATCAGGCCCGGCTATCAAACCACTGGCACTCAAATTGGTATGGGAAGTTTCCCGCACAGTTTCCATCCCGGTGATTGGGATTGGCGGTATCTGCACGGGAAAAGACGTACTGGAATTTATTCTGGCGGGCGCTTCGGCTGTGCAAACGGGCACAATCAATATGACGGAACCCTCAGCCTCGGTTCGTATTATCGCGGAACTGGAACAAACCATGGCAGAGTTACATATTAATAATTTACTTGAAATTAAAGGGGCGTTAAAGGTGTAAGTATGACGGAAACCAAAAACATTAACGAACGTATTATCATTGCCCTGGACGTCGAAGACTACGGGGCAGCGACACAAATCGTGGACCAACTACCACGGGCGGTTTTTTTCAAAGTGGGCTTGCAAGCCTATATACAATTCGGCGAAAAGATTATTTCCTACTTAAAAGAACAGCACAAAAAAATATTCCTGGACCTCAAATTCAAGGATATTCCCAACACGGTATACGGGGCGGTAGTATCCTCACAACACTATGAACCAAACTTCTTGACACTGCATCTGAGCGGGGGCGGGGAAATGATCCGCCAAGCAGTGGCCGCAGCGGCAAAATCACCCGGTTTAACCTTGCTGGGCGTGACGGTTTTAACCTCTCTGTCCGATCAAGATTTACAGGATACAGGGATCACTCTTTCCACGGCAGATACGGTTTTAAAATTATGCCGTTTAGGGTTGGAGAATGGGTTGAAAGCGTTTGTATGTTCGCCGCAAGAGATCGAACCAATACGCACTCACCTGGGCGATGATGTGATACTGGTCACGCCGGGGATTCGTCCGTTATGGGCGGCAAAAGGAGACCAAAAAAGGGTTTTCACACCCCGGATGGCGATTGAAGCAGGCAGCAATTACCTGGTTATTGGTAGACCAATCACGGCCCAGGATAACCCGCAAGACGCCTTTGATAAAATAGTCGCGGAAATCGCGTCGTAAGGATGGGTCAGTGAAAATCAACCACTTCCACTTGGTTGGCGAGGCTGGATAAGGCTTCGGTAATCAGTTTCCCATTGCCCATGATGACGATCACCGGATTGTAGAACGTCTCGGTTTCCTTGTTTAATGAAGCCATGGAGACTTGCGGGTAGGTGTCGGGAATATCGCCCAGTTCCATGTTGATTTCATTGCCAATATCCTGGGTATTTACTTTCAGCCGTCCAAAGATATTGCTGCCTGTATCCAGGGTTTCGTTGCGTTCGATATTCTTAGCCGTCAGTTTTTTCTTTTCCCGTTCCGCTTGCAGGATGAATTTTTCAATATCATTGGTCTTGATGCGAATAGTGTTGCACATCACGCTGACACCCTTGTGGTTGATTATTTCCGATTGGATGCGCAGGGCGCCCACATCCACCATGCGGGAGATAGCATTATAAATACGCCCGTTTGGGAAGCCAAACAAAATATTGTTTAATATCAGGGCAAGAATAGGACTCTTGTTTTTAGAGGTGGTAATCGGTTCAAACCAGAAAATAGTGGGCATCTCGTTGCTCTGGGTATTAAAAACATATATTTTTCGCCGGTTATTAATAGCAAGGCCTTCGTCCGGGTACCTGCCGGGAATCGCCTTTTTGCCCGTGGTGAAAGCGCGTTCGAGAGTCCCGTATACAAAAGCTGGATTCTCTATATTCCCTTTCATGATCAGCCGGGAATTAGTTAATAAATAGGTGCCCAGGTAAAAGGAGCGGATAAGGTTCAAATGCGTGACTTTTAAATGCTCTGGGGTGATAAGTGTCTCCCCCAGAATACTACCGGCGAAAAAATGATGATAGGCCAATTGGTAGGCAATGTTTTTCTTCCAGTCCGGTTTTTTGAAGAAGAGTTTCCAATAGTTGCTAATACTATCGTTGAAACGTTCCACCGCTTTGGTTTTGGGCTTATGCGTAAAATAAGTGGTGCTGGCGGTCGATTCTTCCAACCAGTCTTTGAAGTTGTATAAATTCTTTAAAAACCGGATGAACTGGGGAATTTTATCGGTTAGGAAATTAATTTTAAACAAGAAATAATCGGGTCGGAGTTCAATTTCGAAATCATTGCCCAATCTTTGCAAGGAGTTCAACACGGGGTTATCCGGGAACTTTACATTTTTATCGAAGATATTAAGGATAGTTAAATAAGGGATGGCAGGGTTGATCGGTTTTTCGCGGTAATAAATCACCAACTCGGCATGAATAAAGGGAATCTCCGGGTTCTTCAGGATTTCAACATCCAAACCCCGGGTAATCCTATAATTAAAAGTTTGCTGCTGTGCTTCGCTGGCAATAGGAAATGCCAGGCCGGTGATCATCATCAATAGCAGTGCGCAACGGAGGTAACGGTAGTTTAGACTGTGGTTGCAGGGGGGTGGGAAGAGAGAAGTCATATTGGCTTTGAGAATCTTTTTATTAATCATTTTTCGGATAGACATTGATGTTTACCCGGTTTTTTTTATCGAAATATTTTCTGCCGATGCGGGAGATATCCATGGCGCTGAGGGTACGAATGCGACTTAATTGACGGGCTTCAGCACCGAGATCACCGGAGAAATGATAGCTTTCCGCCAGGAAGAGACTGCGCTTTTCCAGGGACATCATCTGTTTTAAAAAATCGATTTCCATGAGGGTTTTGGTGTCGCGGATATCATTGGAGGACAAGATATCGATCTTTCCTTTTTTTAAGGAGTCCAATAATCCGTTCATGGTAATTTTGGCTCGTTCCAGGTTGATGCGGTTTTTGCAGGAGATGCGAATAACCAGGGCATTGGCCTCGTATAGATCAGTAAAAGAGTAAGTGATCGTGGCATCAAGATTGTTTTCATGATTTAGCATTTTTTCCAGTTTTGATATCCGTTCATCCAGCAGGTAATAACGCAGGAAATCAAAATAGAGGTGATCATAGCTTAACTTTGAAGGGCCGCGTATGCCATACAACACGAAGGGTTCCTGGATATTAATGTTCACCACGTTAAGATAGGTGTATTGGGTTCTGGGATTGATGGCCGTGTATTTTTTCCTGGGGATGGATGTTGTGGCGGGTAGGTGGGCAAAATGTTGGCTGATAGCGCGGCGAATTTCGGTCATGTCAAACTTCCCGGTGATTACCAAAATAATATTGCTGGGATTTTTGAAATTGGTATAGAGTTTTTCCACTTCCTGCGGGTCAAAACCCTTTATCTCTTCCAATTTGCCATAGAGAGGGGTTTCATAGATGGTGCCTTCAAAAACCTTGGAATGGATCCAATTCATGGCGTAAAAATTGATATTGGAATTTTGTAGCCGGTAATTCCGGGTATACACATTGCTTTTTTCATTGTTGATGGCGTCCTGATTCAAACGAAGCGAGCCAATACGTTCGCTTTCCAGCCACAGGGCATTATTCAATTCGGAATCGGGCACTATCTGAGAAAAAAAGGAGTAATCGTAATTGACCAAACGATTACTGATACTGCCACTACGTTTGATGAATAACAATCGTTCATAACCGTCCAGATGTTCTGTTCCTCCCAGCATTAAATTCTGGTAAAGAAAAGAACCGCCTCTTACCTGGGGAGGATCGTCGCGGACGCCGGTGAGATGGTAAAGCAAAACACAGGTGGCTTCAATATGATTGATTGGCGCCAGAATCACCCGCAGTCCATTGGACAGTTGAAATGCACTTACTTTTAGGTCAGCATAGACGGGTAGAGAGGCATATAGCTGTAGGAAAACGAAAAGCAAAATCAAAGTCATTGGTGGCAGTCGTTTCACATTTCTATTTTATCGTGATATAGGGTAGGTGTCAAGTAAAAGTCTCATTTCTCAGCAATTCTCCTTATTAATTTTAAATGAGTGGTAATCACCTTGAATTCCATTCA
>CAZCVI010000156.1:0-6429 GCA_964502145.1 uncultured Clostridia bacterium | reverse complement strand
AGGAGAGATATTTTTTTAATGCGGTAATGGAAGGTGCCGTCCAAAAAACTGAATAGATACGTCTCTTCATCTTGCTTTTTTCCTGGATTAATGGTACTCTTAAAAAAAAGGAAGAAAAAACACGATGAATGACACAACAATAAGCGCATTTGATTTGGATGTGAAACGTTATAAAGCTTACATGGAAATCGAAAAGGGCCTGTCCTTAAATACGGTGCTGGCTTACGACCAAGAATTAAATAAATTCAGAGACTATCTGCTCAAAAAAAAGCTGGACCATTATACGATCACGGAAAACGAGGGGGTGGATTTTATCAAGGAAGAATCAATAAAAGGCAACTCTTTCGCAACGCAAGCGCATCTGCTCTCGGCATTAAAAACCTTCTATAAATACCTGACGATGGAAGAAAAAATGGATTATAATCCATTTAACACGATTGACGCTCCGCAACAATTAAAATCACTGCCCAGATACCTGACTATCGCCCAGGTAGCAGAATTACTGGAAACCCCAGATTTAAGTTCTCCGGTGGGACAACGCGATAAAGCGATCTTAGAATTGATGTACGCGACAGGCATGCGCATCTCGGAAACAATCAACTTGAAACTGGAAAATGTTTACTTGCAAGATGGGTTTATAAGAGTTCTGGGTAAAGGAAAAAAGGAACGGGTCATTCCTTTTGGTGCTGAAGCGGCCAAATACCTTTCGCTTTACTTGGAAACAGCACGTCCTAAATTATTAAAAAACAAACCCACCACTATCATTTTCCTAAACAGACGGGGAACGATGTTGGACCGTACCTCGCTTTGGAAAGTGATCAAAGAATACGGTCAAAAAGTGGGTGTCTATTCGATCCTTACGCCCCACGTGCTCCGGCACTCTTTCGCCACGCATCTATTGGAACAGGGCGCTGATCTCCGTTCTATTCAAATGATGTTGGGTCACGCCAGTATTTCCACGACGGAAATCTACACGTTCGTCGCCAAGAAGCGTGTCAAAGAAGCCTATGATCAATTTCACCCAAGAAGCGATAAAAAGACGACTAGTTAACGTAACGTTAATCGCTTTGGCTACTATTGCAACGCAAGTAAAATATTGCGTCCCCCATCTACCCGACTCAACCAGCAGTCGCTAACATCGTAGTCCTACAATGGTGACCTAGTAAATGGGGACGCAGTCTCCCTATTTGTGGATGGCTTGATCGAAAGCGTCGAAGCCTGCTTCCATGAAGATTTCTGAAATTGTGGGGTGGGCGTGAATGGTTTGGGCGATGTCGTGAACTGTGCCTTCCATTTGCATAATGATTGAGGCTTCAGCGATCATGTCCGTGGCATTGGGGGATACAATTTGAACACCGAGAACTTCGCCGTACTTCTTATCGGACAGAATACGGATAAAACCCTCGGTATCTCCTTCGGTAAGCGCTTTGCCATTGGCAGTCAAGGGGAATTCGCTGACTTTATAGGGTTTTTCTAACAACAGAACTTGGGGTTCGGTTAATCCTACTTGGGCGATCTCTGGTTGGGTATATATATTCATTGGGAAACGTTCCACATCAAAAAGGGAATCTTGGTGCCCACCATTAATTAGGTTAATGACATACAACCCCTGGGCAGAAGCGGCATGGGCGAAAATACTACGACCATTGACATCCCCAATGGCAAATACATTTTCCGCTGTTGTTTTCAGACGGTCATTCACCGTGATAAACCCTTTTGTTTTGTCGAGATGAAGTGCGCTCTCTGGAACCACGGCAGTACGAGCGGAGGCATTGATGAAGGCATCGCAGGGGATTCGTTCGATTAATTTATCTTCTTCTGCATCTACGCCTTCTTCTTTCATTTCTACGATCAGTTCGCCGTTTTCATAGCCACGGATAATATAGCCGTTACAGAGATTGACCTTTTCTTTTTTCAGAGCTTTAAGCAAGTAAGCGGACAGAAACGGGTCTGCTTGGGGCACAAGGATTTCTGATTCTGTGATCAAGGTAACATCTTTGCCTACCATTTTGAAGAATTGGGTGAGTTCCACCGCGTGGGGACCGCTGCCATACACCACGGGTTTTTTGGGTAAGTCAGCCATTTTTAATAAAGCTTCCACTTCCACCAGTACATTGGCGGGAATATCAAAAGTGAGGGGTGACGGTTTTGAACCAGTGGCAATAATAATATGTTTGGCAGACAGGAGTCGATTGTCCACGGTGACACTGCCATCGGCATTAATGGCGGCAGTGCCGGTAATGATATCCACACCGTTTTTCTTCAAGAGAAATTCCACGCCTTTGGTCAAGCGTTTAACAATACGTTCTGTGCGTTTTACTGCGACTGGCCAATTGAAACTTAATTTTTTAGTATCAATACCATCCACGCCAAACTCGGTGGCATGTTTAACAGCTTGCAGTCGTTTGGCACTTTCCAACAATGCTTTAGTGGGAATACATCCCCAGTTCAGACACATGCCGCCGACATGTGCTTTTTCGATTAGAGCCGTTTTTAATCCGGTTTGTCCGGCCCGTATAGCAGCGACATAACCGCCCGGTCCAGCGCCGATGATAATTAAATCATAATCCATTTATTCCTCCATGGGTTAAGTTGGTGGTTGGCGGGAGAAAGAAAAGGAACCTTGACCCGCCAAACACGAAACATTTATATCAATAACAGGGAAACCGGATCCTCCAGAAATCCCATTACTTTTGCAATAAATCGTGTGGCTTGTGCGCCATCGACAATACGATGATCAACAGACATAGACAGGGGCAATACATGACCAATAACGATCTGATCATCTTTGACAACAGGTGTTTTCATTATCCGGCCCACACCGAGAATAGCAGCCTGGGGATAATTAATGACGGGAACACCAAACATCCCGCCAATAGACCCATAATTGGTAATACTAAAGCTGCCATCTTTAAAATCATCAAGACTCAACTGGCGGTCCCTGGCTTTTTGGGCAACCTGGGTGATACGTGCGGTGAGTTCAGCAATCGAACACCGATCAACATCGCGGATCACGGGCACTACCAAGCCATTATCAGTGTCCACGGCAATACCAATATTATAATATTGTTTGAGCACCATGCGATCATGTTCGAGGTCCATCTCGGAATTAAGAGCGGGGAACTCTTTTAAAGCATAGGCGACGGCCTTAAGAATAAAAGGCAGGTAAGAGAGTTTCAAACCCCGTGCGACATACGCCTGTTTATGGGCTTCCCGTAATTGTACCAGTTTTGAGATTTCTACTTCTTCAATCAGTGTCATATGGGCGGCTGATTGTTTTGAGCGGATCATATTGCGGGCAATTGTTTTTCTAATCTGACTGAGTGGTTCGTACACTACCCGTGGTTCTTCTGTGCCTGGCATTACCGTAGGTGCAGGTTTAGCCGTTCCTGTTTGTTGCGCTTCATAGTAGAGGTGAATATCTTTTTTCATTACCCGCCCTGCTGGACCAGTACCCGTGATGTGATTGATGTCCACGGACATATCTTTAGCCATAGCACGAGCCACGGGAGTTGCCAGAACTTTTACAGGACGTTGGTCAGAAATCACTTCTTTCTGTGTAGGCAAACCCTCGGTGCCAGAAGGTAGAAAAGCGCTATCACCGGCTACTTCCAATGTGCCAACCACTCCGAATCCTTTTTCTTCAATCTGTTTATGTTCTACAGGCAGCGGTTTTTCCTTGGCAATAGTTTGCGCCTCTTCTGCCACTATACCGGCGATTTCCAATTCTATCAGAGCATCTTCTACCTGGATCACGTCGCCTTCTTTCCCAAATACATCGATGATCACGCCATCTTTGGGGCAGGGGATATCGGTGACCACTTTATCTGTTTCCATCTTGACCAGCGCTTCGCCGGACTTGATTTGCTGTCCTTTTTTAACATACCATTGTAAAATCTTTCCCTCGGTAATACCTTCTCCGATATCCGGGAATCTAAATATATATCTCATCATACACTCCTGATTTCTCTCCTAATTTTCTCTTGGTTTTTTTATAGGTCATGCCTATTAAAACTCCACGACCTTTTTGATTTCAAAAAAAATCCGTGCGGGGCCCTGAAAAAAATGGTGCTCGCCTTTAGGCAGTGGTGGGATAGTATCAAAGCCACACAAACGAGTGGGCGGGGCTTCGAGACTTAAAAAAGCCTCTTCATTGGCTATGGCAATTAATTCGGCAGCCACACCAAAACTTACGGGTTCTTCATTCACGACCAACAACCGACCTGTTTTTTTAATGGAGTTGGCTATTGTTTCGCGATCAATAGGGTAAATCGAACGTAAATCAATTAGTTCTACTGATATCCCCGCTTCTTTAGCCTGGATCATGGCACGTTGTACTTCCCGGACTAACGCCCCATAGGAAATCACAGTAATATCGGTGCCTTCTGTCACTACTTTTGCTTTGCCAATTGGAATCGCGTATTTTTCTTCTGGTACTTCCTGTTTGAAGGCGCGGTAGATGCGTTTGGGTTCCATGAACACGATCGGGTCGTCGCTTTCAATTGCCGAGATCAGCAATCCTTTGGCATCATAGGGGGTGGAGGGGATGACAACTTTTAAACCCGGCACATGGGCAAAAAGAGCTTCCATACTTTCCGAATGATGTTCCAGCGCGCGAATATTCCCGCCGTAAGGCATACGAATTACCATTTGCGCGCCGTATTTGCCTCGGGTGCGGTTGCGCATGCGGGCGATGTGGGAAATAATCTGGTTGATGGCAGGATAAACAAACCCGGAGAATTGCATTTCAATGATTGGTCGCAAGCCAGCGGCACACATGCCTAGGGCAGTTCCGGCAATAGCAGATTCGGCTAAAGGACTATCAAAAACACGTGCTTCACCATACTTCTGTTGCAAACCAGCAGTGACTCGAAACACGCCGCCTTCAACGCCGACATCCTCACCGAAAACAACAATATTGGAGTCTTCGGCTAATTTTATATCAATGGCATCCGTGATCGCCTGGACTATTGTTAAGACTTTTACACTCATTTTTGCGCCTCCTGCCAATTCAAGAACTTTTCATAGGCTATTTGCTGTTGTTTCAAATCGGGTGGCATGTCTTTATAATGATATTTAAAAACATCTTCCACTTTATAGGGCGGATGGTTTTCGTAGATCGCAAACTCTTTTTCCACCTCTTTTTTATATGATTCCAGTAATGGGGCTTCCGCTTCCACTTTCCAGAGGTTTTTAGTGACCAGGTAATTTCGTAATCGTTTGATAGGGTCTCGTTGTTCCCACAATTCTTCTTCTTCGCGTGAGCGGTAGAGCGTGGGATCATCTGACGTGGTATGTGCGCCTTTCCGGTACGTAAGTGCTTCGATTAGGACAGGTCCTTTGCCAGCTTCGGCGTGGGCCATCGCGTCCTGGGTCGCCCGGTACATGGCAAAAAAATCATTGCCATCGACTTGGATGCCAGGAATACCATAAGCACACGATTTAATTGCCAAGCTTTTTGACGCGGTCTGTTTATTAACGGGTACGGAAATAGCATAACCGTTATTCTGGATAATAAATACGACGGGAACTTTCCATACGCTGGCAAAATTAAGGGCCTCATGAAAATCTCCCTGGGATGTGCCGCCATCACCAACGACTGCCAGCACAACTCCCTCTTCTTTTTTATATTTAAGGGCATAACCAATACCGACGGCATGCAAGAGTTGGGAAGCAATTGGCACAGCCATGGGCAGAAAACGCGGGGTTCCAGAAAAGGCATTGCCTTCTTCGTAACCGCCCCAAAGCATAAACAAATCGCTTAACTTGGCGCCTTTTAACAACCACAGTCCGAGTTCTCTGAACGCGGGAACCAGCCAGTCCTGGGTTCTAATCAGTTTACCCACGCCTACATGAACGGCTTCTTGACCCATATTGGGCGGGTAAGTGAAGGTGCGTCCCTGGCGTTGATAGGATATGGTCATGGTATCTGCCAATCGTTCAAATAACATAAATTGGTATGATGCCAACACTAGATCATCTGATATTTCTGGTTTCCAGTCTGGATTGTTAATCGTACCGTCATTGTCCATGACCTGGAACATTTTATCTTTATGAGGGTCGAATTCAGTAAACAACATTTATCCTCCTTAGTTTTTTTAGTAGCTTCTATTATGGCAAAAAAATAAATAAAAAGAAAGTAGTCAGGATTAACAAAATTATTTTTTCCTTTGTTATTGTGTTATTGCCCTGATTCGTTTTTTGGATTCACCGCCAGTTCTTTGAGAGTATCGTAAAATCAAGTGGGAGTTCTGGGAATTATGGGAGTTATGGGAATTATGGGATAAACAAAAAAATCCCATTCCTCCCATTCCTCCCATAATTCCCCTAATTCCCAGAACTCCCATTAACTTTGGCGGTGAATTTAGGTTTTGCAGCAATTCTAATTTTGAAAAATTTTGATTTTTGAGGCTCCCCCACTGCAATCCA
>CAZCVI010000155.1:0-7061 GCA_964502145.1 uncultured Clostridia bacterium | reverse complement strand
GTCAACAGCGCCGTGTTTTCCCCCGATGGCCAACGGGTGCTCACCGCTTCGGGTGATGGCACGGCGAAACTCTGGGATACCCAGGCCAAGATGGTGGCGGAATCCAAGGGGCATACTGCTTGGGTCAACAGCGCCGTGTTTTCCCCCGATGGCAAATATATTATTTTCGTTTCAGATGACTACACAGCCCTTACCTGGCCCACCCCGGAAACCATCATGAAATACCTGAAAACCGCCCCCTTCTCGAAACTCACCACGGCAGAAAAAAAAGAACTGGGCATCGAGGGATTTAATCTGGATTAAGGGAAAAGACGAAATAAGGAAGTTAAGAGGTGAAGAAGCTAGGCGGGTGGCACCTCGGTAGCAGCAACTCAATAGGGGCAGTTGATTTCGCAGATTAAAAAAGATTTTGGCCTAAGGATTATAAAAGGATTCCTTTTTCTTAACGATAAAAAATTGACAAGTCCCGGTTTTTTGTCTACAATATGGATAATGACCAAAAAAGAAGAGTTGATTGAGTATTGGCAAAAAAGCGCAGCATCAGACTTGGTGGTGGCAGAGCACTTATTCGAAAAAGGAGATTACCACTATTGCCTCTTTATCGCCCATCTTGTCTTGGAAAAATCTCTTAAAGCTTTATACGTCAAGAATATAGACACCAATACCCCATATAAACATAGCCTTCCCCTGCTGGCTCAAAAAAGCGGCTTGATCTTATCTGTAGATCAAGAATCGTTTCTTGAAGAAGTCACGGATTTTAATTTGGAAGCTCGATACCCTGACATCAAGCTTTCATTTTATAAAAAATGCACTGAAGACTTTACGCGCCAGTATTTTCAAAGGATCAAGGAGTTTTACCAATGGCTTTTACCGATGTTGCAATAAACAAGATCATACACTTGTATATAGAGGCTATCGCCGCCAATCATATCGAAGTTGAAAAAGTCTATCTTTTTGGTTCTTATGCCCACGGTACCAATCATGAAGACAGTGATATTGATCTTGCCATTGTTTCAAAGAGTTTTTCTGGGGACCGCTTTGATGATAGACGCCGAATTGTGCCTCTCCGCAGAGCCATTGACCGAAGACTTGAACCCATCCCTTTTAACCCCGAAAATTTTAAAGATAATGATCCTCTGGTAATAGAAATCCTTAACCATGGCATAGAAATAAAATAGAGAGCCCTGCCAAAATAGCCATCATACGTTAAACTCAGGGCAATCTTGCTGACGATCTTTTTCTTAGGTTCTTTTCATATTTTCATGCAGGAATTCCGGGGCGAGATCGGCGCCGTTTTCCCATACGATGGTTTCAAGTTCAGGGTCCACAGCAAAGGATTTAAATGTTTCAAGTCTCTTGAGAGGTTCAAAAACGTCGCCTTCCAATTCATTTTCCAGGTTGATTTCACCTTCGCTACCGTTATTAAATCGGAGCCAGATGACGTAATCATGTAAATACGTTGCTTTTTGTACATGTAAGAACATGGTTCCACTCCTATTGCATAGGTTTTTCTTTGCAGAATAATCTGAGAGTCAAATAGACTCTAAAGTTTTGCTCCACCAATTAAGCGTCTCAGTTTTGAATGTGAATATCTTGATCTCCTTGTTGGCTTCGTACTTCTCCTGCCACGCTTTATTCATCATCCACGCGATGATCTTCTCACCTTTTGGATAAAGTTCCTCTAAGTGTGACTTGCTAAGAATAAATACTGTTATAGTGTCAGCTTCGTCAACAACCAAGGCAAAATAGGGCTTACACCCGAACGCTTGGCAGGCTGCTTCCAGTTTTGGGATGTCCTTCTTTGGAATATTGATGTGAGTGCCCTCTGTTCCGGGGTTCCGCGATCGCGACTTGACAGAAATACCCATTAGTTCATTGGTGTACAGATTCCTTGCGATGATATCTAGGCCAACATGGTCAATCACAGCGCATTCAAAACCGTGTTTAGACAACCAATACAAAACGAGTAGTTCACCAAAATTGCCTGTGATCTTCGAGTGGTGAGAACCCTTCATAATCTCCACAATAACCTTCGTATTCTCCATATCAACCTTCTTAATCTCCATATTAACCTCCACTAATCATTATGTCAGAATTAAATGGGGCATTGTTTCATACATTGGCTGGCAGTCCCTTTCGCCAGAGCATTTAATCGAAGTCATCCCCGGTGATATCACCAAACTCTTTTCTGGCTTCAATAATGGCATGGTGCAATGAATCGACAAACAATCGTCGATCTGGAATTTGGGTTTTATATTCAGCTATTTCTATCTGTTCATCGTCAAGAGTCATCAGTTCTACCTGTTCTGTCTTTTTTTCGGCACATAAAATAAGCCCAATGGGTTTCTTTTCGCCCTCCCTCATCTCATACTTTTCAAGCCAACGCAGGTACAGTTCCATTTGTCCTTTATAAGCTGCTTTAAATTTCCCCAGCTTAAGTTCAATCACAACCAGTCGTTTCCAGGTTCTATGATAAAAAAGGAGGTCGATGTAAAAATCCTCATTATCAATGGTGATGCGTTTTTGCTGCCCCATAAATGCAAAATCGGAACCGATTTCAACAAGAAACTCCTTCATTCGGCGAAGTATGGCGTGTTCCAGATCTTTTTCGCTGTAGGAATCGTGCAAATCCAAAAAATCAAGCACATATGGGTCACGAAAAGTGAGTGCTGGAGATAGTTCCTTTTTTTCTTTGAGTTTTACCAGATCGCCTTTTATCGTTTGTTCTGGCTTTTTGGAGATAGCGGTTCGTTCAAATAGCATGCTGTCCATACGTTCCTGCAACGTTCGTACTGACCATCGTTCATAGGCGCAGAGTTGGCAATAAAAATCCCGTTTTAACTCATCCTCTATATAAATCAGCTCGCGGATATGCGACCAACTCAATTTCTCACACAGTGTGTGAGAAATTTCTGGAGACGGATATACCTGGGCAAATTTGATGGCGTTCCGCAGATTGGTCTCGCTGAATCCTTTCCCATAATGCAAGGTGAGTTGCCTACTTAATTCCTTAATAATTCGTTTGCCATAATCGGCACGGTTATTTTTGGTAATTTCGCTACTGATGATGTTCCCAACCTGCCAGTGCAGAACAACCATTTCTCGATTTATAGTCGTAACGACATTCTTTTTTGCGTGTTCAATGAGTGTGGAAATTTCTTGAAACAGCATACTATCAATTGTTTGCAAATTATTCTTCATCTAATTACCCTCTACTCAAGCTGCTGCCTTTCGGACCAATTGACCTCGAAAAACGATGCCATAAATTCAGCAATGGGTGGTGGAGTGAATACCTGCCCCAATTCGCGCCGTTTATCTATTTCAGTAATACCTTCAATGTTTTGCAGTGTTTATCTCCATGTTATTGAATTTACGGGTAATATTTGTTTCCCAAGAAGGATTTTAGAGGTAAATGGTCTAAATGTCAAGTTATGTTTGGCATGCCGTTTCGTCCTTTGGCCCACGGAGAGCCGCCGGAGGCATACCACTTTCCAATACCCATTTATGATTTTCGCTATTCCTTTTCCCTTTCATTTATGGTATCATGTCTCTTTATTGGGATAGGAATAAATCATGAATGCACATATGGCGGTTGATTTTTGTTGGGAAAATCTGGTCCGGTATATCCACGAGGGCGATGTGATACCGGTGATTGGCGACGGTCTGTACTGGGTCCGCCCCAAAGCAAACCCTGAGACTGAACCCTTCTTGTTATACCCCTTTCTGGCCGATTCCTTTGTGACACAAATGGGCTTGGAACCCAGACAACCCAAGGATACCTTTTTCCAAGCGGTGTTTCGCTATCAAGAAGACCACCCGGAGATAAAAACCCCGTATAATGTGGTCAAAGATTTTCTCTGCCACCAATGGGAAACCTTGGAACTGGTCCCAGACTACTCCCTGAAACAACTGGCCCGCATCCATAAACTGGGCATCTTTATCAACACCACCTATGATAATTACCTCCAAGATACCCTGAAGCAAATACGAAACCATGAGGTCTTAACCCTGCACTATACGCTCAATAAAAAATGGTCGATTTCCCCGGATCTCACCCTTATCGACGACGTGAAAGCGGGCAAGTGTTCCCTCATCTTTAATATTTACGGCAACGCGGTGGGCAGTGGCGCTCCGGCCTTCACGGAAAAAGATATCCTGGAAACCATTGTCACCTTTCAAAAAGACATGGAGACAGACCGCAAAAACGTCTTTTTCCAAACCGTGGAAAGGTCCAACCTCCTCTTTATTGGCTGTGGTTACGATGACTGGTTGTTCCGTTTTTTTATCCGTTCCCTGTCCAAGAGTCCCTATCAGAAGGGCGGTGCGGCCCAGCATTTTCTGGGTGACGATTTTGCCGCCTTTCACTGTGGCGACTTGCAGCGGTTTTTAAAGGCCCATGGCACGGAGGTGTATTATTCCAAAAACAATCTGGAATTGGTGGCCGAGTTGTTCCAGAAAGTGGAGGGTAAACATCCCGGGGATATTGTGGCCGTCAAGGATTTTCCCGCGCCCGTGTTTATCAGTTTTATCGGTGCCGATCGTCCCGTGGCCCAGAGGTTGGTGGCGCAGTTGCAGGCCGATGGCATCCAGGTCTGGTTGGATGAGGGGCAGTTGCCTGCGGGGGAGCGGGTGGATGACAAAATTGCCAGCGCCATTTCCGCGTGTCCCATCTTTATTCCGCTGGTCTCCCAAAACGCCTCGCAACTGCAACAGGAAACGGGCACGGCTATCAAATACCATATCCGGGAATGGGAATGGGCCTATGGCGCCCATATTAACCACCATAATCCGAAACATATTATACCGGTGAAAATTGATGACACGCCATGGATGTGGGACACCTTCAAGCCCTTGGTTTATTTGCATATTCCCGGCGGTAACCGCACCGGGGATTACGAAAAACTGCGCCACCAGTTGCTGGCGCTGCTAAAACAATAGGAAAGAACCCATGGACATGGCACAGGGCACCCCCAAGAAACCCTTTAAAGGGCTGCATTATTACGAGGAAGAGGACCGGGATATTTTCTTCGGGCGGAGCAGGGAAGCCAGGGAGCTGTTTAATCTGGTGGAATTAAATCCGCTGACCCTGGTGTTTGGCAAGTCGGGTATTGGCAAAACCTCGTTGGTGAATGCGGGGTTGGTGCCGTTATTACGGCAGAAGTCTTTTTTACCGGTGCGGATTCGTCTGGATTATGCGGCGGGTGGCCTGCCATTGGTGGGTCAGATTAAAAAGGAGATGGCGGTGCAATGCGCGGCCCACGGTATCACCGTGACACCTAAGCCGGGGATTTTAACCCCGCACATACATGGCGAAGAGGTCTCCTTGTGGCAGTTTTTCCGGGCCGTTGATTTTCTCTGCCCCGGGGCGGGTGACAGACCTATTCCTGTCACCCCGGTGTTGATATTGGACCAGTTCGAGGAGTTTTTTACACTGGGCAAGCATCATGCCCAGCGGGAGGCGTTGCGGGACCAGTTGTACTGGTTAATCGAGGACCAGGTGCCGCCGCTCTTGGAAGCACAGATTATCAACCGTCAGGAAGTGTTTCCCTATCTCAGTGAATATTCCACCTTCCGGGTGGTGCTGGGTTTGCGGGAAGATTATCTGCCGCATATGGATGATTTAAAAAAGTCTATCCCCTCGTTGCACCGCGTGATGTATCGGGTGAAGCATTTAAATGGTCTACAAGCCCGCGAGGTGATGGATAAAACCGGGGTCTTTAAGGATGAGACGATTAAACAGGATATTCTGGAGCAGTTTTATCCCGGCGATATGGAACGGGAAACGGTCAGTTTAGACCAATTGGAAGTGGAACCGGCGTTGTTCAGTTTGTTGTGTGATCAGGTCTATGAAAAGGGGGTGGGTTCGTTAACCAAGCAGGCCAAGGATGAGATACTGGCGGCTTTTTACCAGGGCATTATAGAGCAGTTGCCACAACCCCGGGTGTTGGCCGAGTGGATTGAGGATCATTTATTAACCGACAATGGGTTTCGCACCCCCTGTTATCTGGAACGGCAGTTTGCCCACCGGCAGGGGATTGAAACGGCCACGGATAAAAAACTGCTCCGCAAATTATTTATTGGCGATAAAGAGCATGTGGAGATCATTCATGATGTCTTGGCCCCGGTGATTCACCAGCGCAAGAAAAAACGTTTGGAAGAGGTCAAACGCCAGGAAATGGAAAAAGAGTGGCGGCGTAGAAGAAAAATAAATGCGATTGTTTCCATGGTGGCGATTATTGCCATTGGTTTGGCCATCTTTGCTTTTGTGCAGAAGAGACGGGCGGATGAACAATATAAAGAAGCGATTCAACAGAAAAACCGGGCGGATGAACAATCCCTGGTAGCTATAAACCAAAAAACTATCGCAACTCAAAATGAGCAGAAAGCCTTAGAGCAAAAAAAAGAGCAGATAATCAAACCCTTGAAGCCATTAAACAAAAGGATATTGCAACACAAAACGAACTGAAAGCCTTGGGGGAGAAGAGACGGGCAGATGAACAATATAAAATAGCCCTTTGCAATCGGCTGGCATCGGAAGCGGAACTCATACTACCCAATGATAGCTACAAAGCCATTCGTATCGCAGAAGCCGCGTATAAAATCGGTTTGCCTGAACCACCGGCACCGGTACTGCGGTCATTAAGTGCTGCGGCCTTTACAACGTTAAAATGGCCCTTTTACAGCCGTTCTTTCAACCACGCGGGAGCCGTTAATACGGTTGTGTTTTCCCCCGATGGCCAACGGGTGCTCACCGCTTCCAATGATAACACGGCGAAACTCTGGGATACCCAGGGAAAGCTGCTGGTGGAATTCAAGGGGCATACTGATTATGTCGCCAGCGCCGTGTTTTCCCCCGATGGCCAACGGGTGCTCACCGCTTCCGATGATAAAACGGCGAAACTCTGGGATACCCAGGGCAAGCCGCTGGCGGAATTCAAGGGCCATACGAAGTGGGTCAACAGCGCCGTGTTTTCCCCCGATGGCCAAGAGGTGCTCACCGCTTCGGGGGATAACACCGCGAAACTCTGGGATACCCAGGGAAAGCCGCTGGCGGAATTCAA
>CAZCVI010000154.1:0-7068 GCA_964502145.1 uncultured Clostridia bacterium | reverse complement strand
CTGAAAATCGGTCAAAATGATACGAATTTGCACTGAATTCTATCTAAATCAGTCAACGATGTCCCTCCGAGGGTCATCGTTGACCCTTTGAGGAAAAATTTACATGAAAATCGGTCATCGTTTACCCTATTTGCACTTTTTTGACTCTAATTCAGTCATCACTGACCCTAATTCACTTGCGAATCAGGCTGGAGGGCAAAATTTCCGGAAAATCGGGGAATTTATTTACAAATAAGCACACTAATCATTGCTTTTGGTGTAAGGTTTTCCGTAACTGCCGAGATTGGAAGGAATTTCCGAGCCCGTTTTATCCAGAATCAACAAAAATCCCCCACGCTCCAACCCCATTAAAAAGAAGCCCTCCACCAATTCTTTTTTGTGGCAGTTGACGACGATAAAAGAAGGAAGCTAGGCAGCGACCCCGCCAACAGCGCTTCGCGTATGGGATTATTACAGCACAGAAACTCTTGCAATTCGGAGTTCTTGGAAACAGTTGAATAAAATAATGCGACAAGGATGTCGCGTCTACGTAGACGCGCCATCCTGGCGCATTAATAAGCGGCGAAAAGATCGTCTTGGATACGATTTCGGGCAAGTTTCTTGGAAAAATTAAAGAAAGAGTATCATCGCCTGCGGCACGTTCTTCCCCAATTGGGGGGATGGTATTCACTAACTAATTCCCAATTGAAAGCATAAGGTCTCTATAATCTCTTCCCTTATTCGTCTGTCTTTTATCTCTCCGATTTTTTTTAGCAATCGCTGTTTATCCAGTGTTCGTATTTGATAACACAGGGCAATAGAATTTTTTGGCAGACTGGTGATTACCGCAGAAAGAAAAACTTGATTGGGATACATTTTTTTACCGGGTTTTGCCGATGTCAATGGCAGCACATTGACGACAGGAAGTATCTGGTTGATCTCTTCTTCACTGATAACCAATACCGGACGTGTTTTTCCTTGTTCTGAGCCAACGATTGGATCCAAATTGGCCAGGAAAATATTCCACCTGAAGGAGGTCATCTATTATTCCCAGCCTTCCAGGTCTGCATATTCAAAATCCCGGTTGATGTCTTCCAAATTCTCTATAAAATCAGGGTCCTTGACTGCTTCTTTTAATTCCAGGATTTTTTCTCTAAAATTTCTTTTCTCTTTCTTGACCAGCAGGATCACTTCCAATAATTCATCTTCTTTGAGATAGTCTGGAATCTTTATACTGACTTCATGGCTTTTGGGTATGCGGACAATCTGTCTTATGGCTTCCATTGTAGCACCTCGTTTTTATATCTTCTATTATACAGTAAATAATAGCAATTTTCAATAAAATTATTGTATTGGGTTATGAACCCAAGAATTTGCACTTGGCAGACTTCATTCTTTTTCTCTGACTAACAGAATACCTTCCCAGGCTGGTAGTGTTCCTTCCTCTTCTAAAGGTCAATTATAAACCAAAAAAGAGGGGGGACAAGTTATTATTCTCTTGAAACTTATCAACAATTATAGTATTGATTAAACTGAAGGAAGTTGCCATCGTTTTGCCAGAGTATCCAGAAACTGGCAGAATTAAACCAGTCGCTATTTATCTTCCAACAGCTCAATGACCCACTCCTTGATGTTTCGTTCCTCTTTGGAAAAACTGACCCCTACCAATACAATCGTCTTCCTTTTAAGGATATATTTCTCATAGTATTTCCTATCAAAAATCTGTTTTAATGCCTTCCCCGTGGACTCCATCTTGAACTCGAAAATATAAATATAGTGCTCCATTTCGATCACATGGTCCATCCTGCCGCGATTGGTAGGAATTTCCGAGCCCGTTTTATCCAGAATCAACAAAAATATCACATGCATCAACGCGTGATAGGAAGATTCTTTTTTATAATCAAAAATCGTGGCTGGCACATCGGCAAAAATAGCTTTCATGGTATTCAACGCCTCATCCAACTGGTTCGCTTGAATAGCTTCCGTAATATGATCAATTAAACGCGGGTTTTCAGGAGAAAAATCAGCCAACAAATGATTTAAAAAGGAATATCTCACTTCCCGGTTTGGATAACCCACCAGAAACTCTACAGTAGATATATCTTTTTTGATCTTCTCAATGATGGTCAAATACCCCGTTTGAAACAGCAATGGGATCAATTCCAACTTACCTACTTCCATGTTTTCAAGTTTAGATTTATTGACATGGATATCATCCAGTTCTTGGATTCCCAGTTTCTGTTCCCGGATGGCTTTCAGCAGAAAGGTCGGTGTGCCCGTTGCAAACCAATGGTCTTTGAATTCGAAACTGTTGAATAGTCGCAGTATGGAGAAAGGATTATACACCCGGGTAATACCATCCCACGAATACCCGTTATACCAAACACGGATAATATTCAGCAAGTCAGTGAAAGGAGTATCTTCTCTCAGAGCAAAACGCTGAATATAACCGGAGAAATAATGTAACAATTCACTCTCCGTGTACCCGGCAATAGCCGCATACTGGGAATCAAAAGTGATATCAATTAAATTGTTCAAATCTGAGAAGATAGAAACCCGCGTAAATCTGGAAACTCCAGTTATAAATACGAATCGTAGAAAATCGCCCATACCTTTGAGTATAGAAAAAAATTCTTTCAATTCAGAACGGTTGTTTTCCCGTTGTTTTTCATTGGTGATATGGTCAATGATAAATTTGTCGTACTCATCAATTAAGATCACCACGGGTTTCTTGTGTTGAAGGGATAAGTTCTCAATTAAAAGTCTAAATTTATTTTTGGCTGCACCTTCCGAAACGGGCAAGTCAAAACTCCGCGTGATTTTATCCATTTCATCCGCCAATGCTTTCTCCACGGAAATTGACGTGTTGGTGGCGATCAAAGTAAAATCAAAATAAATGACCGGATAGGTTTGCCAATCAATTTGGTCATAAATTTTAAGATCTTTAAACAACTCTTTACGACCAGAAAAAACTTCCTTCATAGTAGAAATCAGGAGGGATTTCCCAAACCGCCGGGGCCGTGAGAGAAAAAAGTAGGTCAATTTTGTATTGATTAATTGGGCGATGAATTCCGTTTTATCCACATAGAGAAAATGACTATCCATGAGCTTATTAAAAGATTGGACATCCAAGGGAAGAGCCAATGGTTGCGATTCAAATTTGAAATCCAGACTCTTTGTCTCCTTCTCCTCCAGCATCTCCAACTTGAATGCATTGTCTTCATTATATTTCTTCAGCGTAAAAGGAGACGCGGACGAAAAGGTGAAATAATCATAGTGCTGGACGAAGGTGATGATTTCCTGTTTCAGGTCTTGAGGGAATGGGAAACGGTTGACTAAAGGATGCAATCTGGGATTGGATTGGAACTGCTGTTTAATGATATTAAAAAAATCCTCATTAGGGTCTTTATATAATCCCGTTTCAAAAGAGTCTTTGATATCCTTGGCAGCAAAGAAGTATACCAAATCCAAGGGAGTGACGTCCACCGTATATTCAATCAATGTATGGATATAAACCGACTCGAAATTATTTTCCAGCGCAGTAATGTCCAATATTTTTAGCAGTCTTAAAACCTTATAATTCCGGTCCAGTTTTTTCCCCTGCCATTGCTGCATAGCCTTGAAAATAATATCTGCCTGTTCTGTGATTTGCATATCCTCATTATAAATTCACTGCCACGATATGTCAAGTTATTGCCAAGATAAACCAAAAAATCCCCCACGCTCCAACCCCATTAAAAAGAAGCCCTCCACCAATTCTTTGTGGGAGTTGACGACGATAAAAGAAGGAAGCTAGGCAGCGACCCAGCCAACAGCGCTTCACGTGTGGGATTATTACAGCACAGAAACTCTTGCAATTCGGAGCTCAGAGAAACAGTTGAATAAAATAATGCGACAAGGATGTCGCGTCTACGTAGACGCGCCATCCTGGCGCATTAATAAGCGGCGAAAAGATGGTCTTGGATACGATTTCGGGCAAGTTTCTTGGGAGAAACGTTCCACTACGGGAAGGTATCCTGAAGGGGTTAAATCTGAATCAGGTATACCGGTAAACCTTTCACTTTTGAGATGGAAATTCGACCGACAATTCCACACCCATGCGGACTCACCATTTCAATTTGTCTTTTCCCTGTTTTTATGGTATAAATAGAGTATGGAATACGTATTAGAAGAACGAATCGGCAACCCTGATATGTTTACTGGCAGAAAAGAAGAAATGGCTTATTTTCTCAATTGGATTGACCATATTAAAGAAAAACAATCCCAGAGTACAGCCATACTGGCCCGTCGCAAGATGGGAAAAACAGCCATTATGGAACGACTGTTTAATATCACCTTCCACAACAATGACCGGATTATCCCATTTTATTACGAGATCAAAGAGTCCAAAGTGTGGGTGGTGGATTTTTGCAAGGATTTTTTCCTCACGTTTATTTACCAGTACATGGCTTTCAAAACCAGGAAAGTGGCCTATCTGGACCCGATGGAAAAATATAACCTTGAAAAAATCAAACAACTGGCTGAACAAGAGGGATTTACGGATTTAGCCGGTTTGATTAGCAGTGTCAAAGATGCCATAGATAATGAAGCACTGGACACGCTATGGTTGATGGTACGCGATGCCCCGCGTACCCTTGCGGCGCGACAAGGGGAATATATCGTGCAAATGATCGATGAATTCCAGTTCATCAACGCCAGAATCTATCGCAATAAAAACATTAGTGAAGATAGCTTGATCAAAGACATGGCTGCCGGGTATTTAAGTACTGCTGAAAGTAAGGTCGCCCCGTTGCTGATTTCGGGTAGCTGGGTAGGGTGGCTGATGGATGAATTGACTAAAATGCTCCCCTCCCGTTTCGTTTATCACAATCTTGAAAATATGCCCCAAGATGAAGCGGTGGAAATGGTGTTTAAATATTCCGGCGCGTTGGGCGTGCCAGTCACGGAGGAAACCGCTTTCCTGATTGCTGAATTAGCCGAAGGCAGTCCTTTTTATATTAGTTCTATCCTACGTTCCAAATACCGGCATAAAAATTTGACCACCATTGAGGGTTTAACGGATACTTTGGAATTTGAAACCCTAAACAATGAGGGCCGGATCAAATCCACCTGGATGGAATACATTCTTTTTGCTTTTGATAAAGTGAACCAGAAAAACGCCAAGAACATTGTGCTCTTCCTTTGTCAGCAGCGAGACCATCAGGTGACTCGTTTGGAACTGTTGGAAAAGCTGGCACTGGATATGACGGACCAGGAACTGGAACTAAAACTAAAATCACTGGTTCGGGCGGATATCATCAGCCAGGGCCAATCCAATTACGAGTACCAGGGTGTGCAGGATAATATTTTCGACAAGGTGTTTCGCGGTGTGTATGAAAAAGAGATTCGGGTTTTTGATGTGAAGACTATCAGTAAAGAGTATTTTGAAGCGCTAAAAAAATTAAAGAAAGAGTATCACCGCTTGCTGGGTCAAATCAACTATCAAAAAGGCTATTATGCCGAATTTTTGATTTTGACTCTGTTAACCTATCGAGCCCGCAAGATTAATGATCTTTTAAAGTCTGTAACCCGCTATTTACCCGCTGATTTTAATTTTTGTGATTATGCGCGGGTATGGCGGTACGATGCAACCGTTGAATATGGCCGGACATTTAACGTCGATATTTACGCCTACCCTAAATCCCCGAAGGATTATGCCATCATCGGTGAAATAAAAAAACGGGAAACCAGGAAGTTTTCCAAAAAGGAAGTACTTTCCTTTATGGAGAAGTTTACCGAACTGAAAAAATTAGCGAACCTGGAACGAGTGGTCCCGTTTATTTTCTCCCATCCCGGCTTCACCCAGGAAGCCGAAGAATATTGCCAAGCCATGGGCATCGCGTGCAGTGAAGATGATCTCTGGCTGGAAAATATTGAAAAGAGTAATGGATAATGAATAACGAAAGAGGCGGCACTTCGTGCCATTATTTTTAGTGCCTGCGGCACGTTATTCCCCAATTGGGGGGATGGTGAAACTGGAAATTTATCAATCTTAGGGTTTTTATTCTTTTAAAATATGGTATAATCTATAATCGAAATGAGGTAATGAACAAATGGAACATAACTATAATATGACTGATAGATCGCGAAAGATGGTTGAAAACTATTTTTTTCTTATTCGCAATTTACCCGATAAGGACAAGATCGCCTTAATCTCCAAAATCTCCAATTCCATCGTCCAATGGCAGAAGAAAAAAAAACCAAAGAGGAAATATTGGCGGAAACCTACGGCTGTTTCCAGTCCGACCAATCCGCCCACGAACTGATTGAGGAAATCTATAATTCAAGGCACTTGGTTTCATCCTGGTCACCCGAAATGAGAAGCATTTTTCCCGACTGTCATCATTAAAAATAGAAAATTGGGCTAAATAAGCACGAGAATAGACAATCTTTGCCTTGCAGAGAACAGACTGGCTTGTGATGTTTTCTGTTTTACCAGAACGCCAGAGGGAGAGACCAAAATTATAAATGGAAAAGAGCATCCCAATTTTGAAGAATGGAAAGAAAGGCAATGAGGTTTATTTTAAAAAAAGATATTGAGGAGTATTGACAAAAAACAAATGGTAATATAATATATTCATGTTTAATAAAAATAATGAAAAATAATAAAGGCAGAGGAGGCAAAATGAGTATCTGGAATAACTACTACAAACGCCCCGCCTTTCTGGAAGGGTTCGCAAGCGCATTTGATCTTTTTGGAAGCAACAGTAACAACCACTCGTTGTATGCCTTTTTTACAGAGACGAAGGCATAATTAAGCCATAAATGAATCGCAGGGAGAAAGTGTACCCCAAAACCCATTGATTGCTTGCCTTCCCCATGATGTTTTAATACTGAATGATTACTCCCACTCTTACCGTCTACATCAGTATACTGTAATCTAACCTGAGTTAAAAAAGTTACTGCTCAAAACCTATAAAAAATTCATAGATACCTAGCTCCAGAAAACTGAATCAATACCCATCAATCTTGGCATCCCCCCATTTTTTTTGCAGAATGTTCTTGAAAAGCATTAATAAAAAGAGTTTCACGGTTAAAAAGAGTGGTAAG
>CAZCVI010000153.1:0-7203 GCA_964502145.1 uncultured Clostridia bacterium | reverse complement strand
ACGGGCAATAGCAAAAGGTTTCCAGCCATGCATTATTTTAACCTTAAAATTTGAATGAATAAATGGGAGTGGACACAAAGTGGTTATGGTTTTGAGGAGAGATATTTTTTTAATGCGGTAATGGAAGGTGCCGTCTAAAAAACTGAATAGATACGTCGTAGAATATTGACAATCCATGGCGTTTGGACTATAATCGCTTTTTATTAAGTAGTATGATCCAATGCAATGGAGGAAAAACGATGTCAGAGAGAGAAAAGTGGGCGACACGAATTGGTCTGGTACTGGCTATGGCTGGAAATGCCATTGGACTGGGGAATTTCTTGCGTTTTCCCAGACAAGTAGCGATGAATGGCGGCGGGGCATTTCTGATCCCTTATTTCTGTGCTTTTATTTTTATGGGTATTCCTCTTATGTGGCTGGAATGGGCCATGGGAAGATACGGCGGCCAATTCGGACAATCCACTACAGACGGACAATTCCAATTGATGTGGAAACATAAAATGGCAAAATACATCGGCTCTATCGGTATATCCACACCGTTGCTCTTCGCGGTCTTTTATGTCATTATCGAATCGTGGACCCTCGCATACGCTTTCTTTTCCATGGTGAAAAGCTATTTCGGGATTACCGATATGGGGCACATGAACTCTTTCTTAAGAGATTTTCAGGGCGTCAGTCAAAATGGCACATTTTTTACTACCATTATGATCGCGCTTGCTTTCTGGGTGTTGACCCTGATATTAAACGTCACTGTCATCAGCCAGGGGATTTCCGGGGGCATCGAAAAACTGGCCAAAATCGCTATGCCGCTCTTGTTTATATTTGGCATCATCTTGGTGATTAAAGTTCTTTTTATCGGTACACCAGACCCAGCCTATCCAGACCGCAATGTGATGAATGGTTTGGGGTATGTGTGGAACCCAGAATTTTCAAAACTAACTGATTTTTCAGTGTGGTTGGCTGCTGCCGGGCAAATATTCTTTACCTTGTCGATTGGCAATGGTTGTATCCAGACCTATTCTTCCTATCTGACCAAAGACGATGATTGCGTGGTCACCGGGCTGGCTACTTCCGCCACCAATGAGTTTGCCGAAGTGGTCATGGGGGGTTCCATTGCTATTCCTATTGCCGTGGCGTTTCTGGGACTGGCCAGTACCCAAATGATTGCCCAGCAGGGTGCTTTTGATCTGGGCTTTGTCGCTATGCCTATCATCTTTCAAAAAATACCGCTGGGTTTTATTTTTGGTACTATGTGGTTCTTACTGCTTTTCTTCGCTGGCATCACGTCGTCCGTGGCATTAACTTCACCTTTCATGGCTTTGCTCAGCGAAAAATTCGGTATGACCAAGAAACGAGCCGCCATAGTCATTGGATTGGTCATGTTTGTTTTGGGTTTGCCTATTGTGTTGTTCTTGGAACACGGGTACATGGACCAATATGACTTCTGGGTAGGCACCGTGTTACTGACCGTTTTTGCCTTGTTTGAAACCCTGGTGTTTGTGTTTGCGTTTTCCAAAGCCAAGGTCGTGGCATCAGGAATAAAGAATAAATTTCTGGGGTATTTCAAGTATGGCTTGGATACGGGTTGGGAAGAAATGACCCGGAGTGCTGATCTCAAAATTCCCCGCGTTTTTTATTATATTATCAAATTCGTGGTGCCGTTGTATTTAATTATCCTTCTTGGGGGGTGGTTATGGCAGGATTTACAGAGTCCGACATCTGTTATATTAATGCGTGGTGTCAGTGGCAAGCCCATGTTTTATCAGTGGATGTCCCGGGCCACCATGATCGCCGTCATCCTGGGAATCGCGATTTTAGTTGGCAAGTCTTGGAGTAAGAAAAATGAAAATTAGTGGATGGATATCTTTAATATTGGGTTGGGGTCTTGTGATCATATTAACTGTCTTTAGCTACTATAAACTGTTATGGAGCAAGAAGAAGTAATAATCCCATAAAAATCTGGAATAGAATGATGTGCCGGAAAGCGACGACGAAGAACACGGGAGGTTCTGCAACATGATAGAAAAAGTGAGCCAAGACCTGGATTTAAAAGAAAAAGACCTCCAGGCATTCGAGGTGGCAGACACGATGAATCCACAGAACCTTCTGCAAGGATTTATCTCCTTAAAACCGGATTACCGGTACGGCGCCGTGGTGATCACCCATATTAACAATCAAGAAGCATACCAAATCTGTTTCGCCACGCCTAAACAGCATTACCCTTTTGGAAAGGACGGGCAATACTGTTTCCCTAAAGCCAGGGAAATCGAAGTATATGAGAAATTCGATGGCACCAATATTTTGGCCTACCGGTATTCGTTTCTTGGGCAGGTGTTTCAGACTTATAAATTACGTTTGTTCCCGGTATTGAGAAATTCCAAGTGGGGTAATTTCTTGGATATGTGGAACGAGATGTTGGAGAAATACCCGGCATTAACAACGATTTGCGAAACCAATGATTGTTGTGTCTCTTTTGAGTTATACGGCAACCGTAACACTCATCTGATTGTGTATGATGTGCCCATAGAAATTGCACTGCTCTTTGGTGTGGATGGACAGGGCCGGGTTATTCCGCCATCAAAACTGAAACACGGCGGGCTTCCAGTGGCGCCGTTACTGGCAAAAATTACGTCTGGACAAGAATTAGTAAAAGAGTACAATCGCTTCCGTGAGGAAATCGAAAAGAACAACACCTCCAATCCTGATGAAACGATCAAAGGTACGGAGGGAGTGGTCTGGTATTTATTGGATGAAAAAGGCCACACGACACAATTCAAATGCAAACCGGAATCAGTGGAAACAATTCATTGGGGAACCGGTGCCATTGATGTCAATACCATCAAAGCCACCGCGCACAATGTCCTGGAAACAGAGGATGTCATCACTTACGATGCTACTGTACGATTACTTTTGGAAGAATTTTCCGAGGATCAAGTCACCCTCTCGGAAGCGAGGATTCACAAGGTTGTAGAAGAGTTGCGCGAATGGTATCAATTTCAGAAGCAGGTGTTGGAGATTTATAAAGGGATTGGTATCACCTTTCAAGAAGATCGCGGCACAGTCATGCGAACCATGTCCACCCATTTTCCTAAAACACAGATGAAACGGGTGGGGTTTATCTTAAAAGAATACGGATAAGAAAAACTCATTTGCCACGGTGAAATTTCTCGCCCAATCAAAACAATTTGCATTTTCCACTACCCGAAAATCAAAATAGGACTTGTAAAAAAAGCCATTTTGTGTATAATAATAAAGTTCGTGGAATAATTAAATGGAGCGAAAAATGAACAGGCAGTTAACAGAACAGTTTGAATATGGACTCAAGCAACTTGATATGCTTGATGCGGAATCTTTCGGATTGGTTTTTGCCGACTCTTTTCCAGATAATAACTACGAACGTCTGGCACTGGAAAAAGCCAGTAAATACAAAGTCGATGCGATATATTTTAGAAGATTTGAAAACCGCATGGCCTCAATTCCCCAGGTTTACATTTTTGATTTTACCTCCAAAACGAAAGACGTCGATGAACACTATATGGGTAACTTGCACAAGAAACTGTGGAATTCCGGGCAAGTGCCGATGTTTTTCGTCTTTACGCGGACCGAAATTAAAATCTTCAACTGTTTGAAAAGCCCCCAATTCGACCCGACGACTGAGAAAATAACCTCCTCACCCATTGAGACCATCCATCTTGCTGCAATCATTGATAATCAATTGGAGAAAAACAAACTCAATGAGTTTTCCGCCAGGAAATTGGCTAATGGTTCCTTTTGGGATACTTCCAGTTACAGGGAAAATTTTCAATTCAAAGACAGCTCTTATGAGAAACTTCTTGAATATTTGAAATCAGTACGGGATCATATTATCAAAGCGAAAAAATTACCAAAACCAATCATTGATAAACTTCTGGTCATGTCCATTCTACTTAAATATTTGGAAGATCGCGAGGACCAGGAAGGAAAGAAAGTCTTTCCCGAGGATTTCTTCCAGCAGTTTGTGGCAGGAGCACAGAATTTTACAGACATATTAAAACATCCAGGCGCTTGTCTGGAATTATTCGATCATCTCAGTAAAAAATTTAATGGCGAAATCTTCCACTGGGAGGACGAAGCAGAGAGAGTTTGGTTAAAACAAACCGATCTGAAGTCCTTGGCGTTATTTTCCGAGGCCCGGAGTGAAACCAGTGGGCAAAGAGCTTTATGGCCCCTCTACTCCTTCAATGATCTGCCTATTGAATTAATCAGTAATATTTATGAAGAGTTTCTGGGCAAAGGAAATAAAAAAGGAGTGGTATATACGCCGCCTTATTTGGTTCATTTCTTGATCGACGAAGCCATGCCCTTAGAATCCCCGCAGGAGAGTTTCAAAGTTCTTGATCCCGCGTGTGGTTCCGGTGTTTTTCTGGTGGCAGCTTATCAAAGGCTTATCGATTGGTGGCGAATTCGCAATGATTGGAGAAAACCTGAACTGGGAACTTTGAAAAGATTACTGAAAGAAAATATCTTCGGCGTGGATGTCGAAGCTGAAGCTGTACGTCTAACTATTTTCAGCCTTAGTCTTGTTCTGCTGGACGAACTATCACCCAAGGAGATATGGGATAACCTTAAATTCGATAATTTGGAACAATCTGGAAATCTTTTTGAAAAAGATTTTTTTAATTTAATACGGCATCGGCAATTGGAAGCGCAATTTGATTTGGTGATTGGGAATCCGCCATTTAAAGAAGATTTTGTTAGTGATGATGCGAAGTATATTGAAGCTGAAGCAAGGCAACAAGAGCAACGCCCCCCGATTCCTAATAACCAGATTGCGCTCTTGTTTTTGGAGCAATCCTTGGTGATGTGTAAAGCAGGTGGCTTGTTATGCTTGATTTTGCCTTCAGGACCTTTTCTTTATAATGTCGATTCCTCTGATTTCAGAACCTCTTTCTTAAAAATCTGCAATGTTATTCAGATACTGGATTTTACCCCGTTGAGCAATATCCTTTTTTGTAGTTCTAACGTGGCTACAGCAGCAGTTTTTGCCAAAAAAGAAGAACCAAACAATAAAACTATTCTTCATGCCACCTTTCGCAGAACCAAAGTATCAAAGGAAAAAATTTATTTCCAGTTGGATCATTATGATTTCCATCGGGTCGCCTATAAATATGCGCTGAACAGCCCGCTCATCTGGAAAGCCAACCTTCTGGGAGGCGGCAGACTTCATAGTCTGGTCTTACGACTTTTCCAATTAAGAACATTTGGCGATTATCTGGAAGATAAGATAAAAAATCGTGGCTGGGTGGTTGCCGAGGGCTTTCAGATAGGAAACAAAGCGAAAATTGCTCGGTTGCAGACTCTGATCAATAGAGATGAACAACTCACCAGCCAAGAGATAGAAGAAGTTAATCAACTCCAGAAAGATTTCAAAAAAGCCGAGTTTCTCTCTGGTGCAAAGACAATTCCAACGGAAGCGTTAACAGAGAAAGGCATTGATCATTCAAAAATTTATCGTTTAGAAGAGGCTGTTTTTTACCGTTCCAAAGAAGAAAGCAAAGTCATTTTTAAAGGGCCTCATCTGTTAATTAGGGAAGTAGCTGGGAGAACTTCAATGCCTATCGCTTTTGAAGAACAGGATCTATCCTTTAAACATCAAATTATCGGAGTTCATGCCCCCAAAGAAGATATAGCTGAATTAAAACAAATTGAAAAGAGAATTCATGGGAATAGAGTCTGCCTTTTTTATCTTGCCGCCTATAGTTCACGTTATATGGTCGGAAGAGCAACCTCAATTCTTAAAAATGATATTGATAATTTGCCGTATCCAAAAGACGAAAATGAATTTGACTTCTCCGAAATAGAAAATATCCTGATCAATGATGTTTTAGATTATATGCTAATGTTTCACAGAAAAGGAGAAGACTCTGCTGCCATGGCACTAGTATCACCGGATCAATTACTCCAATTCGGGCAAACCTATTGCAAAATGCTAAACACGGTTTATGATAAATTTAAACCCTATGAACCGGTTGAGATGGACAATTTTATCTGTTTTCCGATATACTATGGCGAAAAACCCCAATTGGAAATAACCGATCTTGTTCAATTCGAGACGAGTCTCAATCAACTGGTTCATAAGAATATGGGACGAAATCTGAAAATAGCACGGGTGCTGCGATTGTATGAGAAAAACATTATCTATTTAATCAAACCGAAACAAACCCGCTACTGGTTACGTTCCGTGGCTGTGCGTGATGCGGATGAAACCTTCGAAGACCTAATCAAACAAGGCTATTAATCAATGCTGGCAGATATTCAAACCACAGAACCAACCACCGTATCAATGCTTTTGGAAGGACCGGAAGCCGATTCCGCAATCATGAAGGTTGTGTTATTCGTGGAAAAACATCTCCCACAATTTTCTGCACGTTATGCCAGTTCCAACATTAAAAACGAGAATGGCCTGAACCAGAAACTATGCATCTTACTTAACTATTATGCCAGAATAGAATGCTGCTTCTTCATATTTGAAAAAGAATGCATGGAAGAGGTCGAAAGAAGCAACAGTCCCAGGGTGGATTTTGGCGTTTTGGTTCTACCTGTTAATTCAGAGTTCTATAACACCCAGGAATCTTTTTTCGCTATGGAAGCAAAGCGGCTGGGTCAAACGGAGAAAGTCCGGGAAAAGGAATACTTGATCGGAAGAGAAAAGGATGGAAAGTACAAGCATTGCGGTGGCGTGGAACGTTTTAAACAATCTATCCATGGTAAAAACCTAAAATATTCTGCAATGATTGGTTATGTACAAACATTTGATTTCCAATATTGGCAAACGACCATCAATGGCTGGATTGATGATCTGATTACAGGAAAAATATCTTCTCGGTCTTCATGGCAGGAAAAGGATAAATTACAATCATTAAACCAAACTATCCTTACTGCCAAGCTCCGCTCCGAAAATTCCCGGCCAAAAGGCGGTATTATCTTATTTCATCTATGGGTTAAGCTATCGAATACAAAAGAAGCGAAAGAAGTAGAATGAAAGGGAAAGAACGAAGGGATTGGTATCACCTTTCAAGAAGATCGCGGCACAGTCATGAGAACCATGTCCACCCATTTTCCTAAAACACAGATGAAACGGGTGCGTTCCCACGTCTTCATCTGTATCTTCAGACCTCCTGACCTCTGGGATTTTTCTCTGATACCAATTTATAGAATATTTCC
>CAZCVI010000152.1:0-7353 GCA_964502145.1 uncultured Clostridia bacterium | reverse complement strand
GCGGGCGAGACCATCAGGAAAAGGGGGAAAACTAGGCTCAGTTGTCTAATTAGGGGTATAGCCAAAGAGAATCAGCCGCCTTTATTGGAAGACATCAAGTGGAATGAAAAACTGGGCATTAGAAAAATGAAATATACACAATAATCCTACAGCAGAAAAGGAAAAAGATAATGACGGACCCTGCCCTTGCCTTTAACTCAGTTGACATGGCATTTCTAATAATATATCATTAATACTTAAGTTTTGTCGGTGTCCGATGGATAACAGTAATTGACAGGATCCATGGCACCTAAACAGGAGAAAACGATGAAGAAACAACCAGTGAGATTTTTTATTTTATTAGTAGGTTTAATCTTAATTTTCATAACTGTTGGATACCCACAAGCTGATGTTGAAATTATGATCCAAACCGGTCATTGTAATTATGTTAATGCCGTCGCTATTAGTGCGGATGGCAATACAATCGTATCCGGTAGTAATGATCGAACCATCCGCTTATGGGATAAAAAAACCGGCCAGGAAATCAGGATTTTTAATGGTCATACCGATGATGTTAATGCAGTCGCCATCAGTGCCGATGGCAAAACCATCGTGTCTGGCGGCAAGGATCGAACCGTCCGCTTATGGGATAAAGAATCCGGCCAGGAAATCAGGATTTTTAGAGGCCATAGGGATGATGTTAATGCCGTCGCTATCAGCGCGGATGGCAAAACCATCGTGTCCGGGAGCAAAGATCGAACCATCCGCCTATGGTATAAAGAAACCAGCCAGATTACCAGGATACTAACAGGACATACTTATCCTGTTAATTCCGTTGCCATTTCTACGGATGCCAAGACCATCGTGTCCGGGAGCCAGGACGGAACCGTCCGTGTATGGAATAAAGAAACCGGCCAGGAAATCAGGCAACTAACAGGGCATAATTCTACTGTCAATTCCGTGGCTATTTCTGCGGACGGCAAAACCATCGTATCTGCGGGTCTGGATAGAACCGTCCGTGTATGGGATAAAGAAACTGGCCAAGAGATCAAGGCTTTTAGCGGACATACTCTTTTAGTTAATTCCGTGGCCATTTCTGCGGACGGTAAAACCATCGTATCCGGAAGCTTGGATAAAACCGCCCGTTTATGGGATAAAGAAACTGGTCAGGAAACCAGGATATTTAGTGGGCGGACTAATGGAGTTAATTCTGTTGCTATTTCTGCAGATGGTAAAACCATCGTGTTCGGGATTATGGATCGAACCGTCCAAGTATGGAATAAAGAAACCGGCCAGGAGAGCAAGATATTTAAAGGCAATACTTCTGCTGTTCAATCCGTCGCTATCAGTGCGGACGGCAAAGCCATCGTATCTGGGAGCTTTGATAAAACCCCCCGCTTATGGAATAAAGAAACCGGACAGGAAAGTAGAAAATTAAAAGGAGACTCTTATGCTGTTCAATCAGTCGCCATTTCTGCCGACAGCAAAATCATCGTGTCCGGGAGCGTGGATAGAACCGTCCGCCTATGGGATAAAGATACCGGTCAGGAAAGCAGGGTATTTAAAGGGCATACGTCTATTGTTTCTGTGGTCGCCATCAGTGCGGATGGCAAAACTATCGCATCCGGGGGCTGGGACGGGACTGTCCGTATCTGGGATAAAGAAACTGGCCTTGAGAGCAGGATATTAAATGGGCATACTACTACTGTTTATGCTGTCGCCATCAGTGCGGATAGCAAAACCATCGTGTCCGGGAGCGGGGACGAAACCATCCGTGTCTGGGATAAAGAAACCGGCCAGGAAATAAGGATATTAAAAGGACATACCGATTGGGTTGAAGCCGTCGCTATTAGTGCGGACGGCAAAACCATTGTATCGGGGAGTCAGGATAAAACTGTACGCTTATGGGATAAAGAAAGCGGTCAGGGGATCAGGGTTTTTAATGGACATACCGATGGTGTTAATTCAGTTGCCATCAGTGCGGATGGCAAAACTATCCTGTCCGGGAGCAAAGATCAAACCATCCGCTCATGGGATACAGAAACCGGCCAGGCGATTAAGATATTTGAAGGACATACGGGCTATGTTAATTCCGTGGCCATTTGTGCGGATGGCAAAACCATAGTGTCCGGGAGTTCTGGTGGTGAGATTAAAATATGGGGGTTTCCCAAAGGAAATTTAATTGCCACTTTAATTGTTTTCAGTGATGGTGAATGGGTGACGTATACACCGGATAATTATTATGTCTCTTCACCCGGCTGCAATAAATATATCACCTTTCGTGCCGGGAGTAAATTGTATAGTTCTGAACAATACGCTAAAAAATACAACCAAAAAGAGGTGATTGCAAAGGCTTTAAAAGGGGAATGATACGGATAATATTTAAATAAAACATGCCGTTTGGGTCAGTGGGTTGATGTTTTATTGCTCCGCCATCCTGGGCCACGCACTATCTGTCCTGCTTTGGCCCCTGTATGTTCCCCGTTTTTTAGGGTATGAATACCATTCACAAAAACATGGACCATGCCCGTGGCATATTGATGTGGTTTATCATAGGTGGCATGGTCTAAAACTTTGTCCGGGGCAAAAACAACCACATCGGCATAATATCCCGGTTTTAATCGGCCACGGCCAGTCAATTTGAAGTTCTGAGCTGGCAATGAAGTTAATTTGCGAATCGCTTCTGCCAGGGGAATGACTTTTTCGTCCCGGACATACTTGCCTAAAAGCCGGGCGAAATTCCCGTAAGCTCTGGGATGTACAGCAGACTTTAGAAATACACCCTCCGGGGCGGCAGAACACTCATCGGAACCAAAACTCACCCAAGGTAACGCGATTTCTTTTTTGACATTGGTTTCGTCCATTAAAAAATACACTGCACCGACACGGCTGCCATCTTCGATTACCAAATCCATCACCGTTTCTTCAGGAGATTTGCCGCGCCATTGTGCGATTTCTGCCAATGTTTTTCCGATCAGAGGTTTTAATGTTTCGCTATTAAAGGTTGTTAAAAGCAAACGATCTGCCGAACCTGCGGCATAATAAAGATTTTCCCAATCTTGTGCCGGGGTTTTCATTTCACGTATTACTCGATGGCGGATGGTCGGGTTTTTTAGGCGTTTGATCCATTCTTCCAAGCCGCCCTCCTGAACCCAGGGCGGCATTGCCGCGTCCAATCCTGTGGCCGCAGCGGTATAAGTATACATATTGGCAGTAATTTGAATTCCCGCTGCACGGGCAGCCTCAACTTTTTTGATTAGTGCCGATAGTTTACCCCAATTGGCTTGACCGGCTGCTTTCAGGTGATAAATTTCAGCGGGCAAACCAGCTTCTTTGGCAATTCTGAGCAATTCATCCCCACCTTCCAAGAGATTGTTGCCCTCGCTTCGTAGATGCGAGATGTACGCGCCATTGTAAGTAGCGGCTACTTTACATAGCGCGATCAGTTCCTCTGTTTTTGCATAGCAGGCGGGAGTATAGATCAATGCGGAACCCACACCCAATGCACCTTCTTCCATGGCTTGTTTGACCAAGGAGCACATGCGCTCTAATTCTTTGGGAGATGGGGGGCGGTTCTCATAACCCAGTACATAGACACGAATGGTCGATGCACCCACAAAGGAAGCGATATTGGGGGAGATGCCCCGCTTGATTAGATGTTCTAAGAATTGACCCAGAGTGTTCCATGGGATATCATATTTAATATCTCCCTGTTGGGCCAGCCAGTTTTTTTTCATTTCTTCATTGACTGGACCCATGGACAGACCTTCACCGAAAATTTCTAAGGTCACGCCCTGACGGATATCACTTTGGGAACATCCATCGACCATCAGTGTATCTGTAGCCCAACTGAGAACATTAATGAACCCGGGCGCAATAGCTAAACCGGAGGCATCAATCTCATTTTTACCTTTGGCATTACCGAGTGCGCCAAGCGCCGCAATCTGATCGGCTAAGATGGCTACATCACCGACATATGGGGCAGAACCGCTGCCATCATAAATGGTGCCATGCCGAATAATGACATCATATTCCCTTACAGGGGAACAGGAACCAAAAAGAACCATTGCAATCATAATAATAGATATATAATATTTATAAATAGTATAGCTGGATAATTCTCGCATAGTTTTTTCTCTTCTTTGAACTCACGGTGTTTTGCGATTTATCATGCTCGCTCATTGAACACGATTGAAGAGTACCATAAATAGAAAAAAATTGCAACATGGATTCACCGCCTGAATTCACTGCCAAATTTCAAAAAAAACTGGACTATCTGGACATACTGGACTAACTGGACTTCACAAAACCTGTAAATTTTGTCCAGTTTGTCCAGTAAGTCCAGAGCGTCCAGTAAGTCCAGTTTGCCACGGTTATCCGTGGGACTGATAAAAATCTGGCGGTGAATTCAGTGCTATTTTTCCAATTGCAGAGAGGGGCGTTCTATATTATAATGGTAGAATGAAAAAGAACTTGGTATTAATTTTAGCCGGTGGCAGTGGCAGTCGGATTGCGGGTAATGTGCCCAAGCAGTTTTTGCCTGTGGCGGGGAAGACGGTTCTGGAGCATACCATCGAAACCTTTGAAGCGCATCCGGGGGTACAGGATATTTTTATTGTGACCCATCAGGAGTACCATCAACGAACAGAAGAGATTGTGTGTAATGGTGGGTTTCGCAAAATATCAAAGGTATTGAATGGTGGGGCAGTACGACAGGAGTCTTCTTATATTGGTGTGATGGCAGCAAACCCGGAAGAGTACGAGTTCGTGTTGATCCATGATGCGGCACGACCTTTTGTGACGGCGGAGATTATCTCTGCGATCTTTGAAAAACTGCTCTCCTTCGCAGCGGTGAATGTCGGGGTACCTTCGCCGGACACGATTATTGAAATCGATGTCAACAACGTGGTAAAACATGTACCAGAACGAAAATTTTTGCGTCGGGTACAAACACCGCAAGGGTTTAAGTTGGATGTTATTCGTCTGGCGCATCAATTGGCCGTGGAACACCATGTCACCAATGCCACGGATGACTGCTCGTTGATTTTACAGTTCGGATTGGGCCCGGTTTATGTGGTAGCAGGCAATCCAATGAATATCAAAATCACCTACCCCATGGATTTACAGGTGGCTGAAGAATTTATCCGTTTGGGAAAAAAAATATAACGATTTTGGAAGTCCAGAACCTCTAATATAGTGATACACGAAAAGGTTTTGGGCATGGGAGGTAAAACTATGATCACCGCACAGGAAGTTATTGACGCTTTACATTTAGAGAAACATCCCAGTGAAGGGGGGTATTTTTATGAGACCTATCGAAGCCCGGAGATTGTTTCCAGTTTGGATAGAGGACAGCGGTCGTGGAGCACGGCTATTTATTATTTGTTGAGTGATGAAACGGGCGTGTTTTCCGAGATGCACCGCTTGGCATTGGATGAAGTGTTTCATTTTTATTTGGGTGATCCCGTGGAGATGTTGCATTTGTACCCGGATGGAAGAGGTGAACGGGTGATATTGGGAACTGATTTGGTGACAGGAATGAGACCCCAAGTGGTTGTTTCCGGTGGGGTTTGGCAGGGGTGCCGTGTATTGGGCGGGAAATATGGTTTTGCTTTAATGGGCACTACTGTCGCCCCAGGATTTGAATATTCCGATTATGAATCTGGCTGCCGTGGCCAACTTGTTCAGGCTTATCCACAATTCACAGAACAAATCGCAGTCTTAACCCGCAAACTGTAAGATTCGTTAACATATTCTTTTTAGAATATTTTTCCCGGATTAAGAAGGTTTTCTGGGTCAAAGGCTTTTTTGATGTTTTTGAAGAGAGTCATTTCTGTTTCTGTGAACTGGTATTTCATAAAGTTTTTTTTCGTTGTTCCCACTCCATGTTCGCCGGTAATCGAACCGTTAACTGCGATCACGTGACGGAATATTTTATCCAGCACTTGTTCGGCCCGTTTCATTTCTTCTTTATCGGTTGGATTGACCATCAGGTTGGTATGGATGTTGCCGTCGCCAAAGTGACCGAATAGGATGACGGTGATATTGTATTCTTTGGCCAGTGTGTTGATATAAGCCACTGTTTCTGGAATTTTGGCTGTGGGTACCACGATATCCTCGTTGATTTTTTTACCTTTTAGTTTGGAGATTGCCGGGGAGATATTGCGGCGTGTGTTCCACAGTTCATCTTGCTCTGCCTGGGTGACTGCCATTGTATTGGCTACGACATCCCTCTCTTTTTGTTTTACCAGTTCCAAGAAAAGGTCTTTTCGTTCTTCTACATCTGTTTTGCTACCGTCCAGTTCGACTAGGATTGAAGCGTCTATTTCTGGGTTGAGAGGCAGGTTCATGTATTGGTAAACCGCGGCGATGGAAGATTTATCCATAAATTCCAATACTGAAGGAGAAATTTTGGCGCGGATCATTAGATTAATAAATTCTGCACCGGTGTGCAACGACCTGAAATCGACTCGGAACAAACGGCGGTAAGCTGGCATAGGAATGAGGCGTAGCAGTATCTTGGAGATCACGGCCAACGTGCCCTCGGAACCGGTGAGCAACGACTTGATGTCATAACCCGCCACATCTTTCAGCACTGGGGAACCGGAATGAATTTTTTCGCCGTTCATCAGGAAGGCTTCCAGTCCCAGCACATAGTTTTTAGTTACCCCGTATTTAAAGCAGCGCAGGCCGCCCGCGTTTTCTGCTACATTGCCGCCAATAGTGGAGGTTTTTAAACTGGCTGGGTCAGGTGGGTAAAAAAGCCCCAGTTTTTCTACGGCTTGTTGTAGATCATAGGTGACTACTCCCGGTTCTACTGCCGCGTAGAAATTTTCTGTATCAATGGTCAGGATTTTATTCATCTTGGTGAAGACCAGGGCAATGCCATTTTGAACGGGAATGGAACCACCGGTCAAACCTACACCTGCGCCACGGGGTGTGACTGGTATTTTGTGTACAAACGCGATCTTGAGAATATTCTGGATATCTCTTTCTGTTTCCGGGAAGACCACTATGTCTGGCATGGATTGCGTGCCTGTGGCATCGTAGGAATAGGAAATCAGGTATTCTGGTTGTGTAAAGACTTTTTCTTTGCCCAGACACTGTTCTAACTCATTGATTATTTCTTTGATTATTTTTTTGTCTATCATAACATCCTCAATGACCATTATAGGTGAACCGTGCCTTTGGGTCAAGTAAAAAAAAGGTATCTATTCAGTTTTTTGGCACAGTCTCACTGCACGATATCGCAATAAGTTCTTGATTTCTATCCGCTTTTTGGTTTAGGCTATTGTAGACGCGACATCCCTGTCGCATTATTTTAAGATTTAAGTTTTTGCGAGCGCACCTTCCTAAAGTTATTAATATAAGGTG
>CAZCVI010000151.1:0-7598 GCA_964502145.1 uncultured Clostridia bacterium | reverse complement strand
TCAAAATATTCCGGTCTTTCAATAGAAGAAATAAAGAATCTTTAATCCTGCCGAGAAACCGGGGTAAAGATTAATCGAATTTCTGGCCTGGCACCTATTCCTCAGAAGAACGCTTGATTAATTCAAAAAACTATGCTATCGTTATGTATTACTTGGAAAAGACAGTCATGATGAAGATATTAAAATCTGTGTCAGAGATGCGAAAAGGGGTAAGGTCAGGCTCCAGTGGCGGTAGCCTATAAGCATCATGAAAATTTCGCAGGACAGAAAAAAATGGCAGATCATGCAAGAAACTACACCGAAAAAACCTTAAAAAGACTTTTTGCCCTTTCAGGCAATCAATGTGCCTTTCCAGGCTGCACTGCGCCCCTTGTAAATGCCAAAAACTCCTTGGATTCCAACATCTGCCATATTGAAGCTGCAAATGAAGGTGGAGAAAGATATAATCCCACAAGTACCAATCAAGAGAGAGCCGATTATAATAATTTAATACTACTCTGCCCACAACACCACGACGAAACCAATGATGTGGAAAAATACCCGGTGAAAGTTTTGGCAAAGATGAAGCGCATGCATGAAAGCGATTACCTGAACCAAAGGATAAAAAAAAATCCATCCATGCTGAAAAATGCCATTTATGCCATTTCCAATATCTCGTTGGATGAATGGCAGCAATCAGAAAGTCTTAATGTTGCAAATACAAGCGACAAGATCAAATACAACTCCCTACGAAGAAATTTTGCTTTAATTCATGAATACAAGGTATTCCATGCGAAGATAAATTCGCTCTATGATGAGCTTGAATTGCAGGGGTCCATCAAGAAAGAAAAGTTGTTGCATAACATTCAGCAGATTTATACAAAAATTAAGGGCAAGTATGTCTTGGATTCAGAAAATCCCTTGGAAATAATCAGAGAAAACTCAGATAACATTATTGATGAAGTGTATGACACCCTATACCAGCAATTAGAGGATTCAGATTTTTTTGAAGAAGATATTCTTTTAGGAATCAGAATAATAATGGTGGATGCATTTATTAGGTGCAAAGTTTTAGAGGAGCCTCCCAAAAAATGATAATCAATAAAGACATCAATCCCGAAAGAGACCTTTATTACCTCGGCGCCAAATTAATCGAAGTCATCGCCGACTCCTCTACTGACTCCATTGATTTCTTCGATGTCTATGGAAAATTAAAATCCTCCGAAAAAATATCAGTAAACCTTTTTACCCTTACCCTGGATTGGCTCTATATTATTGGTGCTATCGACAAATCTAAAGAAGGAGATATAGTACGATGTTTTTAAAATCTCTGGCAATCCATAATGACGATCAATTAATCAGGGAAATCTCTTTCCAAAAGGGAATCAACCTGATCATTGATGAGACAACATCCGAATTAAAAACTGAGTCAGGTAATGGCGTTGGCAAGACCACGGTTTTGCGATTAATAGACTTTTGCCTTGATGGGAAAGGAAAAAATATTTATCTTGACCCGGAGTTCAAGATCGCCAATTTGAAAGTAGAGGAGTTTTTGAAGGGTAATAATATCATTATTACGCTGATTCTGATTGAAGACATAGATGATGACGGTTCCCGAACCATAGAAATCAAGAGGAATTTCTTACAGCGCAGCAAAAAGATTCAGACCATCAATGGAGAGAACTATTCAAGTGACAGTTTCTCCAGCAAATTAAAGGAATTATTCTTCGATACCACTGCCGATAAACCCTCCTTCCGGCAGCTTAAATCAAAAAATATCCGCGATGAGAAGAACAAATTAATCCATACTATCCGGGTGCTGGAACCCAATGTCACTTCCGATGCCACCTATGAAGCATTGCATTTATTCTGGTTTGGTGTCGATGTAGACACATCAAAGGACAAGCTGGTGCGTGATAAAAACCTTGAAGAGAGGCTTCAGACCCGCTTAAGAAGGGATAGTAATTTATCCCAAATTACCCAATTTCTGGTGATCATCAACAAGGAAATAGAAACTCTGTCCAAAAAGAAAGAGCCGTTCAATCTCAACGAGAAGTACGAGGGGGACTTAAGGAACCTAAACCAGATAAAATTCCAAAATAATGCCAATGAGGATTTGCAGGTCATTATCCGTGATTTGAATGCCTTTTATGAGAAGAAGGGAAATTTTGAAGAGCAAAAAAAGATTTGGGAAACCTCCAATGCGCATTTAAAGCATATCAATACCCGCTTGCAGGAGATTAACGATAATATATTTTTGAAGGATGAGATCATCCAGAAAAGGATCTGGGAGTTCAATCAGTATTTTTCCAGTATATCCAGCAGGTTGGATGGCGTGCATTCCTTATTAAGGGCAGACAATGTGGATGGTGTGTACAAGTTTAGGATTGGTAATATAGAGGGCAATCCTGGAACCGGCACCAAAAAGAGCCAGATGGCTTCTTTTGATTTGGCATATATCAAGTTTGCCGATGCCATAGGAATGCCATGTCTTCATTTTGTTTTGCAGGACCAGATTGAGAATGTCCATTCCAATCAGATCACCAATCTTCTAACAGAGATTGTCGATGAAGTCAATTGCCAGTACATCCTGCCCGTTCTCAGAGATAAGTTGCCCGATGATATAGATGTCAGCCAGTTTGAAATCCTATCCCTGTCTCAAAATGAAAAGTTGTTTAAGGTATAGATAGTGGCAGCAAAAATCAATTTGCACGTAGTTTTAAAACTTTTTCACAATTCGGGTCGCAGTGCTTTCCGAATTGGAATTCCCAGAAAAACACAATTCATCTTACTTCTATTCAACCGGGCAAAGGATTTTTTTCCCAAAAACATGTTATACTATAAAAATATTATGCAATGCCATAAGTAAAGAAAAAAAGATTAAAACAGGAGGAATTCATATGAGTCTTACCGTATTGAAGGTAGAATTGCCAAAACAATATGATCGGTACATTGCGACGTTGACAAAGATTTATAAGGCAGAAAGCAATCATGAGTATGAAAAAATACTTGTCAATGCTGATATAATGATAAGCGTGGGATGCTATTTTAATGCGTTTGGGGAACCATATGGACGTGCATTATATTTTTTCTTACCGGAAACAATTTTTATTAATATTTTCCCAAAAATATCAGAGATAGCTGATCGGATTAAGGAGGACATCAATAGAGAACTTCATAACGTTTATGAAGAATTTGATGTAGTTTATATTGAAATGAAAATCATTGAGGGCACCAATTGGAGAAAGGACTCAAATCAATTACAGCCAAATACAAGACGGGTTGACCAGGAAACCCAAGATCATATTTGGGGAGTAGACAATTTTTTTCGCATATTCATTACACATCTATCAGAGGATAAAGGCAAGGCAATGGAGATAAAAGAATCACTTAAAGAATTTGGTGTATCTTGTTTTGTTGCGCACGTTGATATTAGTCCTACCAAAGAATGGCAAAATGAAATTGAAAACGCGCTTAATACAATGGATACACTTGTGGCTCTAATGACAGAGAAATTCAGAGGAAGCAAATGGACAGACCAAGAAATCGGTTTCGCTCTCGGAAGAGGAATACCTGTTATTCCGGTTAGTATGGGATGTACCCCTTATGGTTTGATCGGAAAGATTCAAGCCATATCATGCGATTGGATGGAAATTTATATTAAAATCGCTTCTGTCCTTATTTCAGACCAAAGAACGGCCTCTAAGATGATAGATGCTTACATATATGCAATGAGAGAATGTAGTAGCTATGAGCAGGCAAACAAACTTTCAAACGTCTTGCCGAATATAACAAGTATTTCAGAGGCGCAGGTTCAAGATATCATTAATATTTATAACAGGAATATTGATATAAAAGGAAGCTGGGGTTTCAATGGGACAAAAGATGATTATGGGAAGGGGAAAGGTCTACTTCCAATATTGATAAAATACTCTGGTACTAAATACAAAATTGATTGGAATAATAATATCATTCCCGCATAAAATTTTTGTCTGATAAAATTCTTACTGAGATTCCGTGAACGCTGTCAGTTCGTGTAATAAATCAAAAGTTTGCATCTATCTTATATTCATTTGCACGCTTCAGTAATTTTCATTAAAACAAAATCGTTTTATCTCCGTGTTCCCCGTGCGCTCTGTGAGAGATTCCCTAAATCCATTCAAGTGAAGGTAACCAACCATGATCAATGAAAAAGAAACCACAAAAATCAGCAAGTTCCTCAGTTTGGTCTTACGCCATAAACCGGAAACCATTGGCATTCAAACAACCGCACGGTGCGTGGGAATGTGGGAATGATGCAGGGGAAATTGGAACTTTTGGGAGCAGATAGACAAACATTCCCACATTCCCACGCACCGTCAACATTTTTCCTGGCATTATCCTGGTCATCCTTTAATCCCAGACATCACGGTTCAGAAACTGTCTCTTCCTATTTGCGGGATTAATAATCTGGGTATCGTGCCACTTTCATGCAATCGGAATAAAATAAAGCGGCGGGACGCCGCCTCTACTATGTCCACAATTGGAAGCAGAATCAGTTATGGATTCGGTAGTCATTCATTGGATGCAGGCGGGATAAAATGGGTTCAAGATTTTGAACCCCTATAATTATTCCTTTTTTGAAAAGGCCGCCCCCTGGACCTACCAGGGATGCAATCCCCCTGAAAAACTTTTTATATAATAAACCATTTTAAGTACTCCATGATTTTACCAGTGAGGAAATAAGGCAGATTGAGTAATTTAAAGGTTTTTCCTTCTGCTGTGACCACGTCCTCCAACCGAATTGGACCCGCATAAAGACGAATCGCATAACCATGGGGCGCCCGGTCCATATACAGGTGCAGCGAACGAAGACTCCCCGTTTTCCCCGCTTTTACTTCCACCGGAACCGCATAATGCAAATAAGGAACCACAAAATCCACTTCCGCATTCGATTGTTTCTGCTCCCGCACCCAGAACGATATCTTCTTGGGCACATCGGCATCCAAAGCTATTAACTCTTGCCCCACGATATGCTCTGCCAACGTGCCCTGATAAAAAGAGTGCAAATCATCGAATTTAAAAAAATGCCCCTGCAACCCCACGCCATAATTCAGTAAACCCGTATCCAAAAATTGCAAACGGGGCGATCTTTTCCAATCCTCCGTGAGGGGCGGTTCCGTGACCGTGGCCGGATAAAGAATATAAAGCAACATGGCCCGTTCAAGAGTGCGCAACGCTTCCCCCATCTCCCGTGATTTATAATTGGATTGCCCAAAACCCTGAAACTTGATCCGTTTCCCCGCTTCAAACGGTGCCGCTTCAATCGCATGGCGGATGATCTCTACCATTCCCGCGTTTCGCGCATATTTACTCACATCCTCCAGATACGCCGTGATCAACCCCTGATAAAAAGGCTTGAGGGCCACCAGATCCTCGTTCTTTAAATAATTCTGCACCACCTCAGGCATCCCTCCGATCAGTACATAGTGGTGAAATAATTTTAATAACCGAGAAAAACCATATTCAGGCATTGGCACTTGGTGGAAAAGGTTGAGCGCTTCCTCCTCGCCACTGGAAGTCAAGTACTCTTCAAACGTCAACGGGTACATGAACATATACCTGACCCGCCCCACCGGAAAACTAATCTGAAATTTCCCGATTACGGCTTCCAACAAGGAACCCGCAGTAATCACATAAAGATTCGGCACAGATTTGTATTCATAAAAATAGCGCATCATGGCCAATGCTTCGGGTACTTCTTGAATTTCATCAATAAACAGCAATACCTTCTTATCCACCGCAAGAGGGAGATTTCTGGAAAAATAGATCGCTCGAACCAATTGGTCAATCGGTAAATTTAGCTTGAAAAGTTCTGCATCTTCATTGTTTTCAAGATTAAGCGAGATATAATGGTCAAATTGGCGCGAAAAAATATCCACCGCCGTGGTTTTACCCACTTGCCGGGCACCACGGAGAATCAGGGGCTTTCGTTCCGCATCTGCCGCCCAGAGCGTTAGAGACTCGATTATTTTTCTATAAAGCATGGTCACATCCTTTTACAATTGTTTTCTTCATATATTTTCATATACTATTGACACAAAGTCAACCCAATTTATAATAAATCTTGACACAGAGTCAGGGTAATTTTGGCGAAATTCTGACACAAAGTCAACCCAATTTTTAAGAAACCTGACACAGAGTCAGGGCCATTGGCTTTTTTTCAAAAAGGACTTGACCCAAAGCCATTGCTGTACTGTAATTTCACTTCATGAAAATAGCAAAAAACATATATTTAACATGACACGGAGCCACCGGCCCACCTCACCCAACTTAATCATACAAGAATCGCTGATCAGGAGTTCTTGGCTGTTGAAAATAGTGGCGGGTTATATTATAATAAATATATACCATATGGTATATACAGAATTAATAAATACTGAAGGAGTAACGAATGCTGGCACCACTGGATAATGGCACTATTTTTAAAGCTGCGTTTGCCGATAAGACGGTATTTAAGCAGTTTGTAAAAGATATCATCGGCATAGATATCAATGTGGAAACAATTGAGACAGAGAAAAAATTCCATCCCAGAACGGGCAACATTGACATCACCTTTGATATTTTTGCGCAATCGCTCGACCACCGGGTGATTATTGAAATTCAGCGTATTGATTACGACTATCACTTCGACCGCTTTCTCCACTATTTTATTACAGCTATAACCGAATTGCAGCGAAGTTCAAAACAGTACATTATTGGCTGTACCGTCTATACTATTGTGGTCTTGACCGCCCCTTATAAATACGATGAGACTTGCCATAAACCGATTCAAGATGAAGTGCTGATCACATCGTTGGACCCAAGGAATCTACAGGACGAAGTCGCCAATATATACGGACATAAATTGATCTTTTTGAATCATCATTATCGCAATAAAAACACCCCGAGTAATTACCTCGATTGGTTGAATCTATTCTACCAGTCCATTCATCAACCGGAAAATTATCACGTCAACATGGAAAACCAGGGCGTTCGCCGGGCAGTCCAGTTAATCGAATATGAAAACCTCAGCCCAGAACAGATGCATCTCATGAAAGTGGATACACAACGCAAGATTGTCTTGGGATTTGAACGGGAAGAAGGTAAGAAAGAAGGTATAGAAGAAGGTAAGAAAGAAGGTATAGATACCGGCAGAAACGAAAAAGCCATTGAAATGGCCAAGTTAATGAAACAAGAAGGCGAAACAATTGAAAAAATTTCAAAATATTCCGGTCTTTCAATAGAAGAGATAAAGAATCTTTAATCCTGCCGAGAAACCGGGGTAAAGATTAATGGTGGACTGGATATGGTAGATTTTCCGCCTGTCGCCAATGCCAAATCCTGGGACCGCGGGCATCCCCTCCCGCATTTTTACCAAACAAACCATGTTTTGCCAAAGATCGGGGTATTATTGGTTAAAAGTGGCAGGCGTATCGCCTGTTTATTTCCGAAAATTTCAGGGATAAATCAACCGGGAAGAGAATTTTAATTACTTTGACAGTTGACAGATCAAGAGAAATCCATTATATTTCTATTAGTGCATATTGATTGAAAAACACGAAAACGGAGGTATTGCCAGTGACAACTAAAGAACTTAT
>CAZCVI010000150.1:0-7908 GCA_964502145.1 uncultured Clostridia bacterium | reverse complement strand
CGCACGTCCGGGTCTGTGGGGGAGCCGACGGCGAAAGCCTCGGCTCTACCCGGCGGGAGCCGATTGATACCCTTTTAAAACTGAAGGACACGATCAAGGCGGGTGGTTTTGTCATCTTAGATGTGACCTATGCAAAGGAAACAAGGGATGAACGATACCCATCGCGTGCGCAGTGGCAGGAAATTATTGCGCAGGCAGGGATGAAGCTAGTGGCGGAAAAGGTTTTTGCTGATGAAGATATGACCGCGATGAATCGAGTGGATCAAGCCCATATTGTCACCCGTGCCAATGAACTTAAGCAAAAATACCCGGATAAAGCGGCCATGTTTGACGGGTATATCAAAAGCCAGGAAGCGGAATGCAAGGAATTGGAAAAGGAACTGACCTGCATGACTTGGCTTTTGCAAAAGATGGGATAGAGAGGTAAAGGAGTTAAGTTTTTTATGAATTTGTCTGACGACTAATCCATTGACGCATCAGTTCGCTGGGAATGCGGAGGCCCTCCGGGGTTTCGGCAATCACATCGTGACGACGCAACAAGGCGAGGGTATTTTCAAGGGTGGTGGGGTCTTGAAAAGATGGAAGGGATAATACGGCTTGGGAGAGTTGGGATAGAGTGCAGGGGCAATTGCCATCAGTGGCTAAAATCCGCATCAGGTGCCGTTCGTTTTCGGTGACATTGGACCAGATACCGTCGAAATAATAGCCGGCACTTTGGAAAAAATCAGGGGTGAGAATGGGTTCCAAATCAGAGAGGAGTAGGGTACGGGGGGTGGTTTCACCTATATTCATAAAACGTTCGTTCCAGCGGGTGACCAGTTCCCAGCAGAGGCGTTGCAATAAATAGGGTTGACCGGCGGAGAGGCGGAACAATTCTTCACATAGTTCGGAGGCGTACTCCAGAGCAAAATCGGGATGGGGTTGGGTGATGAGGTGTAGGGCATCGGGGTATGCCATGTAACCGATGCGGATGTATTCGGCTTGACCGTAAAAGGCGGATTGGTAATCTGCACCCATTTCTTCCAAGGTATGCAATCCGGCAAAAATCAGACCGAGCCAGGAGTATTGCTGGTTAATGGCGCGGAGGTAAAATAGGAAATCGGGGTCGATTTTATTTTGTTGAATGCCGGTTTCGATGAATTCGAATTCATCAATGGCCAGTACGAGGCGCTTGGAATGGGTCATGTGAGTGCTGATTTTATCCAGCAGGGAATTAAGGGCACGGCGTCCGGTGCCCATATTGGAGAATTTTGTTTCTTCTGGAGGGGGACCGATGTCCAAACCTGCACTGTAGGCTGCGGTGTGAAGGGATTCGGCTATATCCAATAGTAATTGTCCGGTATGGTCTATCAAACCGATATATTGCATATCAAGGTAAACATAGAGGATTTCATTGCCGTGACGGTTGGCGAGGTTGCGTAAAATGGAAGTTTTACCCATGCGACGGTGGCCGTAGAGAATAATGGCTACAGGTTGTCCCGTGGTGGCCCAGTGATTTTCAATGCGCCGCATGATATCATTGCGACCGGTAAAGGTTGTGCCGAGTACAGGCAAACCGGAGTAGCCCTCGTAAGGATTAAGCACGGGTTGACGTAGCACCTCTTCACCGATCACACCGCCCTCCTTTGAGAAGATGTCTTGCCATTTTTCCGCGATCTCTTTGATTAGTGGCCATTCGGGAAACAAACAAGTGGATTCATCAGCCTCAATCAATCCCTTGAGTGTGGCATTGGCTCTGCCTATGGCTGTGGAACGATTGAGTGGTGCCTGGGAATGAAACACGATCCGTGCTTCACCGGAAATCGTGCGTAGGATTCGTAGGGCTTTCAAAGTACTGGGCCGCAGTGCAGTGGAAGGAAATTGCTCCAGCCATTGGGTGTCTTGTTCCCAGTTCATGATTTTTTGCATGGTATCGGCCTGTGTCCCTATTAAAATGGAGTTAGCGATGCCAAAAAGTTCAGAACCATGTGGGAGTTTTTTAACAACAGCAAAGGCATCCACTGCCTTAGCTGCTTCTTTTTTGTGCCAAAGCCAAAAGCCAGCACAAGCTGCCCGTGATGGGGTATCAAAGCGGAGTTCTATTGGGTATTTTAATTGCCACTGCTGCTGCCATCGGGAAGGTAATAAAAATAAGCCATCAATAAATGCAAAACGAAGTTGATTGTAGAGGTTGGCTGAACCAAAACGAACCAGTTCCCAATCAAATGGTCGGTTTGACAAAGACGCCGTTCGTGATAGCAAGCTTTCAGCCGGGGTATGTTCCAGAGTGGTATTAACTGCATTAACCACGGGTATGAATTGCAGAGAAAAAGACAACATTTGATTGGCATTTTGCAAACCTAAACTCCAATCCAAATCCAACCATCTCTCCAATTGTTTTTGTATTCCCGGAAGAGGTAGAAATATAATACGGCTGGGTAGCCGAAGGATAGAAGATTTTGAGCACCAATAAAGCATGCATGGTAATCCCAAAAAAACATAATCAAAAAGACGAAGCAAGATTAGGATAAACAATGTAAAAAAAAGAACTCCTAATACCACACTTCCAGCTACACCAAACACCACTCCTCCCACAACGCCGAGCATCACGCCTACCGCCACCCCTTCCACTAAGCCGAGCGTCACACCTCCTGCCAAGCCTCCAACAACACCGAATGTCATCCCTGCCCCCGTGATTCCCGTAAAACTAAACATCACTCCCACCATCATGCCCGCCGCCACGCCTGTCGCTAACCCTTTTGCAACACCTAATGTCACGCCTAATGCCACACCGATCACAACACCTATTGCCACAAATGTCCATTCTATTACTTCCTCCCGCAACGCCAATAATCCCGAGGCAATACCGAATGCAGCAATAATCATCGCAATAATCGATTGATACACCAAACGGCGCTGAATAGAATCATTTCGTAATAATGCCTTAAGTTTTTTCCAGCCATTAATATTCTGGTACTCCGACTTTCCAAATTCCTTAATATACCAACACAGAGCTTGGGGGAAGAAGAAAGCCCAATACAGTAGACGTAAGTAATCCAAGGGGTTCCATAAACATAAGGGCTCTTTAAGCCGTGGTGTTAGGTCCAATTTAGGTACATAATTTTTATCGTAATTCATAACATTTGCTCCACTTCCTGCTCATATTCTTCTTCCCAATTGTATGTTGAGTCGGCCAAGTATTCGAAGCAATGATGGGCTGCACGCTGCAATTTATAGGGATGGCAGCCCGCCAGCGCTATCAGCATCTTGCAGGTATTGGTATCAAATAGAGTGGCCTCTGGTGCCCAGGGATGATCCAACAATTGGCGGGCTTCTGATTCTTTCAAAGGCCCCAGAGTAAAAGGCAGTAAGAGGTTGAAGAGTGGAGAGTACTGAGCGGAATTTTCTTTTAGAGGGCGGCGTGATATGGCCACTATTTTGAAATCTCGGTTACTGTTTAACAATGCCCTAAAAAGAGCCATATGGTCGTGGGTAATACCAAATTTGGGGGCGAAATCCAGTTCATCCAGCAGAAACAATAATCGACGTTTATTCAAAACATCGCGGATATATTTTCGGTCAGATTTGTCCAACTTCAGTTCACTGGCAATGGACTGATAAAAATCGTCTTGGTCTATCATGGACTGGCAATCCAAAGGTCCCAAGACGTCCCCCTCCCAGGAACGAGCCAAGCAACGTAAAAGAGAGCTTTTTCCAATTTTGCGCACTCCTTGCAGTGACACCGAACCACCACTATTAAGTAATGTCATTAAACGGAACATTTCCGCTTGGCGCTCAATAAACCGCGCCGGAACTTGTATGGCGCCAGTTTCGGTAAAGGGATTGATAGAGGAACCATGTGGTAAAGGATGTGAAGGTGCAGAGTTAACGCCCAAATGTTTGCCAACAGCCGCAAGCAATTTTTCAAAATGAACTTCAAAGGGTGGCGGAAAGGCATCCAACCTTTGAAAGCGCATCTCTACGCTTCTGAACTCGTCATGAAACGGCACATTTTCGATGCAAAAGGGGATAATAGGGATTTGTTTATTCAATGCCAGAGTAATTTCATCCTTAACCCACCTTGCATTGGAAGTATTCGATGAGAAAACCAGTATGACCACATGCGATTTTTCCACTTCATCCAACATCGCTTTAAGCCAAAGGTCAGCCGGTGCAAGGTGTTCCGATGCTATCCAGTAGCGGATGTTTTGGGCTTTTAAGGTAGTGGCAATTTTTTCAGCCACATGGCTGTCATTTTTATTATACGATATAAAAACGTGCTTTTCCATGAACGTATTATAGAAAACTATTGGAGATAATGCAATAGTACTTCCATTTTTTCGCCGTAGGCGTTTAAGATTGCCCGCAGGGCACCTTATGTGCCGGGACGCCCACGGTCCGAAGAACAGTGCCTATATTATTTCTCCTGCCATTGACTGAAGTCTTCCCTTAACTTTTTAAATTGGGCAAATTGAATATCAGACATGGTTGGCCCTTGCAGAAGAAATTGCTGCAAATCGGTCACTTTGGCGTCAGTATTTTCTTCAGCTTGTCGATTCCTCTTTTTTGCCAGAGTCTGTTCAATCTGTGAATTCAGCTTTTTTTTATCTCTATAGGGCAATTGCTTCACCAGCGCCCACACTTGATCATAGGAAATATTATTAATTAACTGTTCCATAATGTATACTATTTAACATAGATTCAGAAATTATTCAACTGGCAGCAAAGCTATTTTTCATTTTTTCCGAACCGCTGAACTTCAACCTATAGCCATTCTCCCTTTAAAAAAGTATGTCACTCTCTGCCTGCATTATGTGCGCGGTACGCCCATGGTCACAGGAAAAGACCGAGGACTTTTTGCCATTTGGATATGTATACGCGACATCTTGTCGTATTTTTTTAATTCACCGCCCATCAATGCGGCAGGATGCGGCGTCTACTATTCACGCCAATTGGTAACGATAGGGTTCAATCCGGCACAATGGCACAGGCTAAACGTCCGCCATTATGACCGAGGAAAGCGGTAGCACCACTGCACAGCGCGGTAAGCACAAGTCCGGTGAAGCGCCAATATAATTCGAGATCGGTCAGGTGCAAAACCAGTAAGGTAACGATAGAACAAAGCAGAAACAAAAACCCCACCACCATCTTGGCTTTGAGAATCGGGGTGGTAAGACGCTTGAAACGGGTTTTACCATCCAAAATACCACTAATCAACGCGGCCACCACGGAAAGAGGCAAAAAGATGGACAATACCTGGGCGGTAATGATCAACCTGATTTCCCAAGTAGCAGGAAGCAGGAAACTTATTCCCAGGGCAAAAAAAATGAACAAGGCAAAAGCCTGGGGAAAATGAACGATCATGTTGTGAAAATGGAAGTTAATGATTCTCCGGCGTTTAGGGGAAATCCGATCCGCATAAGGTTTAAAAACAGTTTGCGGGAACCCACAGGCAGGACACACATCGGGATTGTGCCCGGCTTCAATAACATAACCACAAACACTGCATATTCTTTTTTCAGAGGTGACGCTTTTTGGGGAAGTCGCACTGGCAATAGGCACACTCCCCAGAGTCTCCTCCATTAATTGAAAATAGGATTTATCCGAACCACAGAGCGGACATACCCAATTTGCTGGTAATTGGTCCCAGGGGACCGGTTCAGTTGCTTCATCGTAAATGTACCCGCACACACTGCATAAATATCGCGCCATATCGCCTCCTATTGGCTTAACTCCAAAAAAACGACGATTTATGACACACCGTCATAAATCGTCGCCTTTCATTTTTGGATGTAGACTATTTACATTTAGATTACTTCAGGTTCAAAATATTCCATTTCATGCTGGCAGCTTGGGCATTTCGGTGGAGGTTGAGTACCTTCATGAATAAAACCGCACTTGGAACATTTCCATTTGATGGGCGTTTCTCTTTTGTATAACGTGCCATCTTCCAGCATTTTTAACAGTCTCGCGTAACGGTCGCGGTGTTGTGCTTCTACTTTGGCGATTTGTTTGAACAAACGGGCCGCTTCTTTATTGCCTTCCTCTTCTGCTTCTTTGGCAAACGTCGGGTACATTTCTGTCGTCTCGTAGTTTTCACCTTCAATCGCTTCTTTCAAGTTGGCTTTCGTATCGCCAATGCCGTTCAATAATTTAAACTCATCCTTGGCGTGTTGCATCTCATTGATTGCGGTTTCTTCGAAAATACTTGCAATATAATGATGGCCTTCTTTTTTGGCAACCTTGGCAAAATAATCATACTTATTCCTGGCCTGGGATTCCCCGGCAAAAGCAGCTTGTAAATTCTTTTCTGTTTTAGTCATGATGGTATTCCTCCTAATTTATTTTAAATAATTTTTATGATCGGATAAACGGTGAGTGTTACTCGGGTGGATAGGACGATATAGACAAATGAAACATAGCGCATCAGTTAAGATAATTTTTCTCATCTTTCTATTTTAGAGAAAAATCTTTCCGTTTGCAAGTAGGCAGGGGGGAATTTTATTTTTTTGGTTTCTTTTTTTGCAACCCTTCAGGCTGTCGCCCCACTGGCTATAGCCTGAAGAATTGCACACAAATATAGAAAGCCTTTACTTCAGCAATTTTGGCGTTAGCCGTTTAATCATGTCAACAGCCATTTTTTCCAGATCAAATTCCGGCTTCCAATCCCATTCTTGCCGGGCAACAGAATCGTCAATAGAGCGTGGCCAAGAATCGGCAATGGCTTGACGGTAATCGGGTTTGTACTCGATGGTAAAAGCAGGCATCTGCTTTTTTATGACCTGTGCCAGTTGGGCGGGAGAGAATGAAAAAGCGGTCAGGTTAAAATTAGAATGGTGTTTCAAGCGACTGAAATCTGCTTGCATCAATGCCACTGTACCCCGTAAGGCATCAGGCAGATACATCATGGGCAGGGTAGTGTCTTCACTCAGAAAGCAGGTATAAGACCCTTTCTTAATCGCATCGTAGAAGATTTCTACCGCGTAATCCGTCGTACCACCAGAAGGCAACACTTCACTGCTAATAATGCCAGGGTAACGAATCCCACGTACATCCAACCCGTATTTTCGCACATAATAATCGCACAATAACTCCCCGGAAACCTTGGTTACACCATACATGGTGCTGGGACATAGGATCGTATCTTGGGGGGTATTATCCTTGGGGGTATCCGGGCCAAAAGCCGCGATAGAGCTCGGCACGAATACCCGCAGTATCTTTTTATCCCGCGCCGTGTCCAGAACATTCTTCAAGCCTTCGATATTTACTTTCCAGCACAGCTCCGGGTTTTTCTCGCCGCTGCCAGAGAGCAGGGCAGCCAGATGATAGATCGTATCGATTTCGTATTTATCAATCAGTGCATGGAGTCCTACCCGATCGGTCACGTCCAACCGTTCTACAGCGCAGCCACAATCCACTCCGTTTTCAGGGATACAAACGTCTGATACGACAATGTTTTCCTGACCATACACCTCTTTGAGGTACACCCCCAATTCAGTCCCGATTTGCCCGCAGGCGCCGGTAATCAAAATTCGTTTCGTCTCTTTACTCATTTTTCTCTTTCCTCTAATGAAATTTATTCAGCAAGTTAAATCATACCATATTATATAGTTTTTGGAAAGTGCAAGGAATTTGCTTGAATTCACCGCCAAGTTAATGGGAGTTATAGGAATTGGACAAAACCGCTTCGCGGTAATGGCCTGCAGCCTATTAACAATTTGGCATTTTGCCAATGTCTATAAGTTGAGAAAAGACCTCCTTTTTGTTAACATATGGTTGTGAAACAAATATAACAAAAAGGATGTCCAATGAAATTATCTAACCCAAATTATACCAAGAATCCTTCAAAAAAGCAACCCCCCCACGAAATCTGGATTCACCGCCAACTATCGCGCAACTTTATTTGGATTGATTTTCGCCAATTGTTCG
>CAZCVI010000149.1:0-7944 GCA_964502145.1 uncultured Clostridia bacterium | reverse complement strand
TGGTTTTTTTATGAATTCGTTGGAAATTGAACGCGGGCGTTGGTTTTTTTATGAATTCATTGGAAATTGAACGCGGGCGTTGGTTTTTTTATGAATTCATTGGAAATAGTACCCGTCTGTTGTCTTAATCGTGTTTGAACTTTAAAATGGACCTCTATAGAATGTTTTGTCCGATTTTTTCTGCTTTATTCCTTGAGTGATCACACAAATACAACCAAAAAAAATTTTTTATAAAAAAAACTTGACAATGAGAATAAATTTGTGGTACTGTTGATTCGGTAAACGTAAGGTCAATTAAGAACGTATGACCGCTCTTAAGGAGAAAATTTGAACCTATGAGAGAATACATCTGTAGGAGGTTGTTGAAATGAATGGGAATAAAAAAAAGCGTCCATTGATTATCATAGTACTGATATCATTACTTCTTCTGCCCTTGTTTTTGCGAAGCCAGCAGTACTCCGACTTACCCCGCCCGAATTGCTTTGTAAAAGGAACGCCACGGTCGAATTTGGTGGTAGTAAAGGAGATAGTCCCCGATTTTGATAAGGATTTATTTTTTGCCGTGCCCTGGACAATGGCAGTCAGCAAGCTTGGATACATCTACCTGTATGATATTAAAATGTTCCGGGTATTCATCTTTGGACCCAATTATCAGTACATCGGACAGTGCTTGACCCGCGGTATGGGCCCTGGAGAGAGCCCCGGACCGGGCAACAAGGAGCTCCACGTTTCTGCCAATCAAAATCTTCTTATACACGATGGATTAACGGATCGAATCATTTGTTTTAGTCAGAACGGGAAGTATTTGAAAGAAGCACGATTGCACCGCCCCACGAAAACAAAAAAGCCATCTATTCCTGTTGTCGATATGGATGGTAACCTCTATCTTTTTTCCCAAGGCAATAGCATTGTAGATAAATACGATAAGGATCTCAAACTGGTAAAAAGCTATCTTGATATCAACTTGAACGATCGCTTTGTCTTTTACCGTCCCGCCTTTGAAGACAGATATACGCAACCCAAGCTCAGAGGACTTAAAAACTTAAAATTATGGCTGATTCCAACCACCTTCAACACATTTTTCGATGTAACGCCGGACAATCAACTGTTTATTTTTCTTTACAGGTCCGGGACTGCTTTTTTCTTCAAAAAAGATCAGTTATCAAACCAGTTCGAGATTTTAATCGACCGGGTATTGAACAAACACAAGGAAAAAGTAATCGCAATGAATAAGGAACAAAAAGAGAAAAAAAACGGGAACCCGTTTGGGGCGGAAAGAGCAATGTTCATGTCGTGTTTCTTGGATTTTGATGATCCTAATTATTTCTATCTCCAGGGGAATTTTGAAGACCCAGAGTATTCGTTGTACCGATTTGACCGAAAAGGTAAATTGAACCGGGTTTTCAGTAACTACCAGCACCAAGTCATTTTTAAAGGGAAATCAAACGGCGTTTTTCAAGGATTATCTATGAAAGATTTTCATCCAGTCGTTTTAAAGCAAAATTAAAATAAACCAGGAGGAATTTAAATGAGAAAATCAACGTTTTATTCCATTTCGGTGGCTATCCTGATAGCCATGGTAATATTTTTCCAGGCAAAACTAACTTCTCTACCAGAAGATGAATGTGAACCATATTTCGGTTTTGAGTGTGAAGTTAATGCAATTGGAGATTGCATAGGGGGTGATTACATGGGTTCGTTCTTGTATTATTCTCAATGTATCGGATATACGTGCATTGGTCTTTATGATACTATTTGTTTTAACGATGGTTATTATATTTCGGACAGTTATTGCATCGACACATTTTGCGATGATTGCATGGAAAACTAGCTCGACCATCTCAAAAAGGATACCGGGGTTAGTGGCATGAGGAATCCTGACCCGGGTAGAATACTCTTGGAAAAAGGAGCGATTTCTCTTCCATGAACATATCTCCTTCACCCCACAAGAGCTTTGCTTTACTTCCAACGCCCCATGTCAGACAGCAGTGGAAACATGAGGAAAGAGAAAAAAAATAAAAAAAATAATTGAAGTTTTTTGCATTTCGAGTTATATATATACATGTACATGAACAACATGAATGGAGGTTTTGATTGCAAGCAAAATATATTAATCCATATACGGATTTTGGTTTTAAGAAGCTTTTTGGCGAAGAGGCCAACAAGGATTTACTGGCAGATTTCCTAAATCAACTGCTGCCCGCCAAACATTCGATACTATCCCGGAAATTTTAAAAGAAGAAGTATTTCTAAAAGGATTCAAAGTGGCGAAATTGGCTAATTTAAGCAAGAAAGAACTGGCTAAATACGAGAACAGCTTAAAAGTGTACAGGGACTTGAAAGGCGTCATCGACACCTCCTTTGAAGAGGGTTTAGAGCAGGGAATTGAGCGGGGAATTGAGCAGGAAAAGCTCAATGTAGTCAAAACTGCCTTGCAAGAAGGTCTGCCGATTACAATTATTTCGAAATTAACCGGCTTATCCCAGGAAAAGATTGAAAACATCAAGTAAGAATTGATTTCCCGGCCATGCACTTTTGAATTATTTTCAAAGGAACTCGCCTACTATATACCTTTTTTTAATCCCCGTTTAATTCATCATCCAGTTCCCCGGAGACCTGATACTCTTCCATGAATTTTCGATCAATATAGTTCTTAAGCATAAATGCAGCCGAACCACTGAGGGTAACCGATTTCCTGTTAAAAATACCCGAACCATCACCCATATTAAGCACCAACAAATAGTTGCCACCCGGATTAAAAGGCTTTAAGGGGCGACCCACCAGGGCAGCGTCAAGGTTTTCAAACAACACCCGGTTCTGACGTATCGCAAAAACTCCCACTTTGTTCAACGGCTGGGGTTTAAAACAAATACAATCACCACCCCCGAATATCTCCGGGTAACGAACGGACTGCAAAAACTCATTGACTAATAACCCCCCATCCATCCCAGTCGGAATCCCTGAATCAGAAAATAAAGGCGAAGGTTTGATACCAGTAGCAATAATCGCAACATCAAAAGGCAGTTCTCTACCATCTTCCAATAAAAATTTATCCCCCGTGTTCCCTTTTACCGGCATATTTTCTTCTAACAAAATTCCCTTGCCAGCCATTTGTTTCATCGCTAGTTTTCGGGCTCTTGGGGGGAAACCTTGCAGGATTTCCCCCCGTGTGATAAGCGTGATTTGCGCATCGCCAGGGTTGAGGTTCGCAATTTCCCAGGCATTGTTCACGATTTCAATTCCCGCCGCTCCGCCACCTACTACCACGATGTGCAACGGTTTATTTTTCTTTTTAAGTGCATCAATGATATAACAACCCGCAAAAAAAAGATGGACCACTGGTTTTGCTTTATAGATAGTCGGGTAAGAAGTATCTATCGGTCCCACAGCGATTTCGCTGCCAATACAGAATGATGCCACATCATAACTGACCGTTTTTCCACTGGCCAGTGTCAGCAGTCGTTTTTCCGGGTCCAATAACACCACCTTGTCCTTAATAAAAATCCCCCCACGGGACGTGGTCAGGCGTTGGATATCAAAGCGCGTTTCTTTGGGTTTATATAATCCTGAAAGCATTCCCGGCCCCATGCCAGAATAATACTGGAAATCACAGGGATTAATCACCGTGGCATGGCCACCCTTGCTGATATAACGATGTAAATTGGTTATCGCCATCAAATGGGCATACCCGGCACCAATAAATACAACTTCCCGTCCCATAGCTTATGCCTCGCCCCAGCCATACCACTTGGGCTGACGCTTCAACTGCTGACCAACAGTAATATTATTATTCATGATATCAGTGACATCCATAATATTATTTTAGAAAAAAAGAAAACAATTGTAAAGCACAATATCACTTTTTGTTTTTTTTAACAGTAAAAACATCCCACAACCTATCCATCACATTCAAATCGTCCATATCGTCCACTACGTCCATATCGTCCATCATAGTTTCAAAAATTTGACGAATGGGTAAAAGTATATTAAAATAACCAGTGGCATTGAATAGCGAAATAAAATCCTATAAAGAGGCAAACCATGAATGAAATGCAAGATAAAATTTTGGCATTAAAGAGAAAGAAAGATGCGGTACTCCTGGCCCACAATTATCAGGTGGAAGAGGTTCAGGTGATTGCCGATTATCTGGGTGATTCCCTGGAATTGAGCCGTATTGCCAGTCAGGTTAAGAATAAAATAATTGTTTTTGCCGGGGTGAAGTTTATGGCGGAAACAGCAAAGATACTGGCCCCACTCAAAACGGTATTATTACCGCGCCTGGACGCGGGGTGTCCAATGGCCGATATGATCGTGGTGGAAGAGTTGCAACAATTAAAAAAGGAACACCCAAACGCGAAAGTAGTGACTTACGTCAATTCCAGCGTGGAAATCAAAGCGGAAAGCGATGCCTGCTGCACCTCGGCTAACGCGGTCCAAGTAGTAAAAAACATCGCGAGCCAGGAAGTCATTTTTGTACCGGACCGAAACCTGGGCAGTTATGTGCAATCCATGGTGCCGGAAAAAAAGCTGTTCTTGTTTGAAGGTTATTGTTATGTTCACAATCGCATTACAAAAGAAGAGATTCTAGAAATGCGGAAACTCTATCCTGAAGCACGGGTAATCGTTCACCCTGAAGTGCGCCAGGAAGTGATTGCATTGGCAGATGAAGTGCTCTCCACCAGCGGCATGTTGCACTATGTGACCAAATCCACCTACACCCAATTTATTGTGGCTACAGAACAAGGACTAATCGACCGGATGAAACGAGAAAACCCCACCAAAGAACTCTACCCACCTTACAAACCCAAAATCTGCGCGAATATGAAACGGACATCGCTCCAAGACGTGTATAAATCGCTGCTGGAAGAAAAATATGTGATCGAAATCGACCCTGATATTGCCCAACGGGCGGTGAAAGCACTGGATGAGATGCTTAAATATATTTAAGAAACAATAATAAACCGTATAAAACCCAAAAATTAAAGGAAAAAGGACTGCCGCTAGCTTCGGCCCTATTAAATGAATTAGAGAGGATCCAATGACAAGATTTTTTTTAATTTTACTTATCACCCTGTTGTTCTTGGTTGTACCGTGTCCCGGAATGGGAACCAATACCGTAGACCCCATTATCGGCACCGGTGGCCATGGACATACTTATCCCGGCGCAGCCCTGCCTTTTGGCATGGTGCAGTTGGGACCCGATACCCGTTTGACCGGGTGGGATGGATGTTCAGCGTATCATTATTCTGATTCCGTTATTTATGGTTTCAGCCATACCCATCTCAGTGGCACCGGGGCGTCCGATTATGGTGATATTTTAATGATGCCTACTATTGGTCCCGTGCAACTTGAGTCTGGCAATGCCCAGAATCCCACCGCCGGGTATTGTGCGACCTTCAAACATAATAACGAGATCGCCGAACCAGGATATTATCGCGTTCTATTACAAGAAAACAACATAAATGCCGAATTAACTGTAACTCCACGCGTGGGCATTCATCAATACACTTTCCCCCGCGGTCAGCAAGCCAATATTATTTTCGATCTGACCCATCGCGACACCGTGATCGATTCCGCGTTGACCGTTGTCGGCAATCGGGAAGTTGAGGGCTTCAGACGTTCCCGTGCCTGGGCTAAAGATCAACACGTTTACTTTGTCGCCCGTTTCTCCACTCCCTTTGACCAGTACGGCTTGGCAGATGAAAAAGGCCTGCTGCAAGAAAAAAATACCAGAACCGCTATCAATGGAAAAAATATTAAAGGGTTTGTCACCTTTCACGCGGGCACGGCCAGAACTATTCTGGTAAAGGTAGGTATTTCTGGCGTTAGTATTGCCGGGGCGCGAAAGAACCTGGAAGCCGAGGCAGGGAACATGAACTTTCAACAGCTCCGGCTAATAGCACGAAAACAATGGGAACTGGCCCTTAGTAAAATTAAAATATCCGGGGGTTCAAAAAAACAAAGCCGCGTCTTTTATACCGCGTTGTACCATGCCATGCTCGCGCCTAATCTATACATGGATGTTGACCGCCAGTACCGGGGCCGCGATTTGTTGGTGCATCGCGCCGAAGACTTTAACAATTACACTGTCTTCTCACTCTGGGATACCTTCCGTGCCGCCCATCCGCTCTTTACCCTCATTGAACCACAACGAACCGTGGATTTTATCAAAACGTTTATCGCTCAATATGAACAGGGTGGACTTTTACCCGTTTGGGAACTTTCAGCCAATGAAACCTTTTGTATGATCGGCTATCATGCCGTGCCCGTCATCGTGGATGCGTATATCAAGGGGATTATCGACTTTCCCGTGGAAAAAGCCTATCAAGCTATGTTGACCAGTGCCAAGCAAGATATATTTGGCTTAAAAGATTACCGGCAATGCGGTTTTATTCCTGCCGAGCGTGAAGGGGAATCGGTTTCCAAAACATTGGAGTATGCCTATGATGACTGGTGTATCGCACAGATGGCCAGGGTTTTAGGGAAGACCGAAGAGTACCGGGAATATCTCTATCGGGCCCAATATTATAAGAATCTGTTTGATCCCACCGTTGGTTTTTTACGTGCGCGCATGCGTGGCTTTTGGTTTACCCCTTTTGATCCTGCCGAGGTTAATTTTAATTATACCGAGGCCAATGCGTGGCAGTATCGTTTTTCCGTGCCCCAGGACATAGATGGGATGATCGCCTTGTTGGGTGGGCCGGAGAATTTTGTGCGGCAATTAGACGCGTTGTTTAATGCAGACAGTCGCATTACCGGCACCGAGCAAGTTGATATCACCGGTCAAATCGGGCAATATGCGCACGGTAACGAACCCAGCCACCATATCGCTTACCTCTACGCCCACGCGGGCCAGCCCTGGAAAACCCAGCATCGGGTCCGTTCTATAATGGATACCATGTATTCTGATTTACCCGATGGCTTATGTGGTAATGAAGATTGTGGGCAAATGTCAGCTTGGTATATTCTCAGTGCCCTTGGTTTTTATCCCGTCACCCCTGGTTCGGACATGTATACTATTGGCACCCCGTTGTTTCCCAAGGCCGTGATTGATAGCGGGAATGGTCGCACCTTCACGATTAAAGCCCAGCATGTTTCTGCTAAGAATATCTATATTCAATCTGCCACTTTAAACAATCGCCCGTACAATTTCGCATGGCTTCGCCACGGTGATATCGTGAAGGGAGGGAATTTAACTTTTATCATGGGTCCTAAACCCAACCATCATTGGGCAAGCCAAGAACAAGAGCGACCCTTAGCTACCATCACCGAACATCTGATTTTACCCGTACCTTATATCAGTAGTGGTTCACGCACTTTTACTACAAGCACCACGCTTACTCTGGCATGTTTGGAACAGGGCGCAGCTATTTATTACACATTGGACGGCAGCACCCCCGATCAATTCTCCGCGCTTTACCGGGAACCTATTATTATAGATCGTTCTACCACGTTAAAGGCTATCGCTATCAAAGCAGGTTTGCCGGATAGTTTTGTCTTGACCGCGTCATTGGATAAAATACCTGAAGGGCGTAGTATTGTGCTTCATACCACCTATTCGCCCCAGTATTCTGCGGGGGGAGACCTGGCATTGATAGATGGCAATCGTGGACTTTCCAATTTTCGTACCGGGACTTGGCAGGGTTACCAGGGTTCTGATTTGGAAGCCGTGATAGATTTGGGTACAAAAAATACTATTAGCAAACTTACCATTGGTTTCTTACAAGACATCAATGCATGGGTTTTTATGCCCTTACAAGTCGAATACCATGTTTCCAGTGATGGCCAGAACTTTGTTTTAGTCGCCACTGTGGCCAACGATATCTCCGCGCAACAAGAAGGTGTAATCAGCAAAGATTTCTCCGCCGTTATTTCCCCGCAATCCGCCCGTTATGTGAAAGTAAAAGCCCAATCCATTGGCATATGTCCCTCATGGCACAAAGG
>CAZCVI010000148.1:0-7991 GCA_964502145.1 uncultured Clostridia bacterium | reverse complement strand
AAGTTAAACCCGCTTCCATAAATGTTCTACGTGATTTAGCTGTCTAATTAGAGCTGTAAATAAATAGTGGGCGTTTTTTTTCTTCAACAATATAAGACGCATTATTCATCAGCAAACGTCTCGGCTATATATAATGAATGACGCTGTCCTGATGGGGTTCACTTTTTTCTTGACAGAAACCGAGTTATATAATATAAATGTATCTTTACATTGATTCTAAGGAGTGACAATGCAATTCATTATGAAGATTATCGATTTTATTCTGCACTTGGATAAATACATCAGTATACTGATACAAGATTTTGGTCTTTGGACTTACCTGATCCTTTTCTTGATCATATTTTGTGAAACTGGCTTGGTAGTGACCCCTTTTCTGCCTGGGGATTCGCTTCTTTTTGCAGTAGGGGCCTTTTCGGCCAAAGGTTCGTTAAACATATGGTGGTCTTTTATCATCCTCTCTGTGGCCGCAATACTGGGAGATACCATTAACTACTGGATCGGACATATCCTGGGTCCCAAAGTGTTCAGCAAAGAAAAATCACGGTTCTTTAAAAAAGAATATCTGGATCGCACCCATCAGTTCTATGAAAAATACGGCGGAGAAACGATCATCATCGCCCGTTTCGTACCAATAATCCGCACCTTTGCACCATTTGTCGCAGGTATCGGCAGTATGACCTATTTAAAGTTCCTCAGCTACAATATTATTGGCGGGATCGGTTGGGTCTCCATTTTTGTTTTTGGAGGTTACTTCTTCGGGCAACTTTCGTTTGTCGAAAAGAATTTTACCGTGATTATTATCGCTATTATTTTCATTTCCATGCTGCCGGGTATCATTGAAATCATCCGCCACAGACGCAATGCCAAAAAAGAACAATCGCCATCAACGGGTAATTAATCTGTTTTGATTCCACCGAAGCCTAATATTACTCCAAAGCACACATGCTTCAGGGCCGGAGTTTGATGTTGCCAATGTGTACCTTGTGCAGTTTTGAAGTTGAAAAATAGCGTGATTGAGGTTATAATTAAGGAGTGAGGATTTAAACATGGAATCTTCACTGATTTTTTGGAGGCACTATGAAAGCAAGGTACGTGAACCCTTATACCGACTTTGGTTTTAAAAAACTTTTCGGTGAAGAAGGAAATAAAAATCTGCTGGTAGACTTTTTGAATGAACTACTACCCCGTGAACATAAAATCATGGAACTGTCCTTCAAAAACCAAGAACAATTAGGCACGACGGTTGAAGAGAGGAAAGCCATCTTTGATATCCACTGCAAAAATAGTCGAGGCGAGCGGTTTATCGTGGAGATGCAAAAAGCAAAATTAAAATTCTTCAAAGATAGGACAGTGTTTTATGCGACCTTTCCCATCAGGGAGCAGGCGGAAAAAGGGGAGTGGGATTTTAAATTGAATCCTGTCTATTGTGTGGCCATCCTGGATTTTATTTTCGACGATGACCGTGAATTAAAAGAATGCATTAGCATGGTGCAATTTAAAGATCAATTCTGCCAGGTCTTTTATAAGAACCTGACCTTTATCTTCATTGAAATGCCAAGATTTACCAAACTGGAACATGAATTAAAAACTCATTTTGATAAGTGGCTCTATTTTTTTAAGAACCTCGAGAATTTCGAAGACATCCCGGAGATATTAAACGAAGAAGTATTTGTTCAAGGGTTCCTTACGGCGGAACTTTCCAATTTTGATGCCAAACAATTGGCCGCTTATGAAGAGAGCTTAAAAGTATACCGGGATTTAAAAGGGGTGATTGATAATTCATTCGAGGAAGGGAAAATCAAGGGGAAAATCGAAGGAAAAATCGAAGGGAAAATCGAAGGGAAAACGGAAAAAGCCTTGGAAACAGCAAATAAGATGAGAGCAAAAGGGTATTCTGTTACGGAAATTATGGAATTAACAGGGCTTTCACAACAAGAACTGGAGTGAGACATTTTCTTCCCGCCTTCTTTTTATTTTTTTTCTTGTGTAATTTATATTTTTATGATATTTTATTAAACAGTTATTTAAACCATTCAAGGAGAACGAATGTTCAGTTGGATCACCAAGATGGAGGAACTTGTGATGAATGCTTGGCCGGCCCTGCACACCCATCTTGATGATGGCTGGGTGATTCGTTTCGCTGACCAAATCACCCACCGCGCCCTTGGAGAACGACTCCCTGGGATTATTCGGACTGATTGTAGCCGCACCATTCAAAGGACTGGGGTATGGCCGCCACATCACGGCATATCTTTTAAACTGGGGCAAAAAAAGGGGCGCTTCTCAGGCGTACCTGCAAGTTTATGAACATCATGAGGCGGCGGTCACTCTTTATCGCAAAATCGCTTTCACCACGCTGTATTACTTTCACTATCGGGTTAAACCGAGGGGTTAACCGTGACTGTATAACAGGTGAATAACCGGACCAACAACCCTATGAATAACTCCGATAATTTAATATTATCCTTAAGCTTATCCAATTCTATTTTTTTAGCGCAAAACTATTGACAAAATCTACGAATGAAGTAAAATGGCTTGAATCATTGGAGGTGACACAAAAAATGAATGAAACAAAAGAGTTAGAAACTGAATTGACAAGCAATTCAGTGCTTGAACTGATCGACGGCGCAACCGGTGAAATTGCACAGATTTCCGACCTGGTAGAATTGCAGCGGGAAATCATTGATGACAAATCCAGCACCCAGGAAGAACGACTTGAAGCGTATGAGGATATTATTGATTCGGAAGTGGGCGATACATCCCTGGTACGAGCCCGTAATATTGAACGGGAAGTGGGTTTGCGGCAGATATTTTTGAAATTTGAAGGAGCGAATCCAAGCGGCACGCAAAAAGACCGCATCGCCTTTGGCCAAGCTTTGGATGCCTTAAGACGAGGCTTTGACACGATGACTGTAGCGACTTGCGGTAACTATGGCGTTGCGATTGCTCTGGCAGCATCACTGGCCAGACTACGCTGCATTATTTATATTCCTGAATCCTACCATACACAACGAATTAAAGAGATGATCCAACTGAATGCAGAGATTCGCCGCGTTCCGGGCGATTACGAACATTCGGTAGTAGTCTCACGGGAATTGGCGGAAAAGGAAGAAGTCTACGACGCCAACCCAGGCGGCGCTAATACGGACCTACAATTAAGAAACTACGGCAATATTGCCTATGAAATATATGACGAATTGCGCGATGCACCCTACATGGTCTCCTGCCCTATTTCCAACGGCACGACGTTGGCTGGAATTTATAAAGGGTTTGTCAGTCTCTATCGCCGGGGCAAAACATCCCGTATTCCCCACATGGTGGCGGGGTCTTCTTATAAGAAAAACCCGATTGTTCACGCGTTCATTAAAGGCCTGGATTACTGCCGGGACCTGATGCCAGGAAAAATCCGCGAAACTAAAATCAATGAACCTCTGATCAACTGGCATTCAAGCGAAGGCGATCTGGCATTGGATGCAATTCGCAAATCAGAGGGTTGGACAGGGTATGCTTCGGATAAAAAAATGCTGTCTTATGCCCGGCTAATCCGGGAACGAGAAGGCCTTAATGTCGTGCCAGCTTCTACAGCAGGTCTGATTGCCATGCTCTCACCCAATAACAACCAACCTTTACCCAATGACCGCTACGTGGTCATTCTTACCGGGAGGAAATCATGAGTGTTACGATTGAAATTGAAGGAAATGCAATTGTCTACTGCGAAGGGGCTTTCCAAACGACGTATGGCAAAACTGCCCACGGTCTGGTCCGTTTCACCCGCAGATACCGGGTCATCGCAGTGGTGGATTCACTTTGTGCGGGCCAAGATGCAGCGGAAATACTGGATGGCACACCGAAAAATATCCCTGTTTTTGCTTCGGTAGAAGAAGCGGTAGCAGCAGCACGGAAAACAGGTTATCCGGCGACTCACATGGTCATCGGTTTGGCCACGGAGGGCGGTTATTTACCGGCTCCGGGTCGACAAGCGGTCTTAACTGCTATTAAACTGGGTCTTAATGTGGATTCCGGACTCCATGATTTCCTTACGGAGGACGCTGAAATGGTCGAACTGGCGGCACAGCATCACGTTAAACTGCGCGATATACGCAAACCACCACCACGTCGCGAACAACACTTTTTCTCGGGTAAAATTAACGAAGTTACATGTTTAAAAGTGATTGTATTGGGCACGGATTCGGCGGTGGGTAAACGTACCACGGCCTGGTTAATCGTGCAAGGGTTACAAAAGGCGGGTTATACAGCCCACATGGTAGGAACGGGTCAAACCGCTTGGATGCAAGGCGCTCCATACAGTTTTATTTTGGATGTAATGGTCAATGATTTCCTGGCCGGAGAAATAGAACATGCCGTTTGGTCTGCTTGGGACGATGGCCATCCCGATGTGATTGTGATTGAAGGGCAGGGCAGCATGATGAATCCTGCTTTTCCCGGTGGTTATGAATTGTTAGCCGCGGGTCGCCCGGATGTGGTGATTCTCCAACACGCGCCTGCCCGTCGTGAATATGATGGCTTCCCCGGTTATCCCATGCAACCGATTACCCGCCAGATCGCAGCCATTGAACTGGTCTCTTCCAAACCAGTGATTGCGATTACGATCAATCATGAAAGCCTGACTGCGGAAAAGATTCCCTATGTATGCGAGGCATTACAACAGGTGGTAGGACTTCCTGCGATTGATGTCTTGATTGATGGTGCGGATGAACTGGTAAAGGTTCTTATCCCCCATATCCAGAAGAAAAAGGAGAACGCATGAGCGAGGCACCCAACGCTTTTGGAATAATACAGGTCTTTGAGCGTTTGGAAGTAGGACCTGTAAAAGTAGAACGGCGTCGACTGCTGGCGCCGTACCGGTTTGTGAGGGATGGCGAGGAACACGTGGTTGATTTTATTTACCGTTTCGAGGAAAATGTTTTTGAACCGGGTGATATCCAGTCCCAGAATCTCGCCTGCATCATGGCGGCGCAGATTGCTATTAATTACGGCTTGTTTTGCAAGACGATTGTGTTCCATGGTCCCTTTGATGAGATTGATCGCCGTTTCATCGAGGATATGGCGGAGAACACGGCGCGGGAAATTTATGTGAAGAAGTTCTTGCAGCCCAACCCTTTTTTGCTGGGTGCGGCAGCTCACCTGCCGGTGGTGCAATTGTCCCATTATTTGCAGGCGCAATTGCTGTTTCCTGATCTTTTGCCTGCTGGGAACGAGGTTTTGTTGCCCTGGTCGGCCACCGAACCTAAAGAACATGCGATTCTTTCCAGTGGTGGGAAAGAGAGTTTGTTGAGTTTTGGTTTGATTACCGAGGTGGGGTTTGCGGCTCATCCTATTTTTGTGAATGAGTCCGGGCGGCATTGGTTTACCGCGATTAATTCCTATAAATATTTTAAAGAAAGCATACCCAATACGTCGCGGGTATGGACCAACAGTGATCGCGTGTTTGTTTTTGCCTTGCGGTTAATGCCTTTTATCAGCCAGGATTTTGCCACCAAGCGGGCCGATGATTATCCGATTCGGTTATGGACCGTGGCTATTTTTCTTTTTGCCGTGTTGCCGTTGGTGCGCAAGCGACATCTCGGGCGTATTGTCATTGGTGATGAATTTGACACTACCCGGCAGTATTGGCATGAAGGGATTCCCCATTATGACGGTTTATTTGATCAGAGCCGGTATTTTGATGAGGTGTTGTCGCGTTATTACACCGCGAAGAGGTGGTCCGTGTGCCAGTTTTCCATTGTGCGGCCTCTTTCCGAGTTGTTGATCTTGAATACCTTGTACAATCGGTATCCGCAATTGCAGCAGCATCAGGTTTCGTGTCATGCGGCACACAAGGAAGGGGAACGTATCCATCCTTGCGGGAAATGTGAGAAGTGTCGGCGGATAGTTAATATGTTGATGGCGTTGGGAGGTGATCCCACGCATTGCGGGTACAGCGTGACGCAGATACAATCGTGTCTTGAACGCATGACTGGGAAAGGTAGCCATCAGGAAAATGCGGATACTCAGCAACTCACAACAATGTTGGTGAAACAGGGATTGATTACTTTAAACGAGGAACGACAAGCGAATTTAAAAGAGCGTCCTGAAATCATGAACCTGCGGTTTTGTGCAAATCGTGCGCCAGTGGATGGGATTCCTTTGGAACTGCGTAAACCTATTTACCAAATCTTATTGGCATATGCGGATGGCGCGGTATACGATAATGAAGGGTTTTGGGAGCCCTTTGATCCGCTGGAAAGCCCTTTGATTCTTCGGCCCTATACCTTTGAGAACCAGGGATAGTAGCGGCTAATTAATAAACGTCTTGATTGTATGTGGACGATATGGACTAAATGGACGGTGTGGATGATGTGGACATTAAGTAAACGCTTTTTTTGTCCACTTAGTCCATAGTGTCCACAGTGTTCATAACGATTTTAGAAAATTCCTATGAATTCAGTGTAGTCCCTCTATATATTAATGTAACATTTATGATAACATATACTGCGGGTTATCGCCAAAAAATGTAAGATTAAATGAATAAAATTAATAATGAGGTTGTGGAAATAAGTGATGACTTGAACACACGATTAGAGCAATACTTTGGTTTTAAAGAGTTTTTGAAAGGGTAGCGAGAGGTAGTTCAATTGGTCGCGGCGAAATAATCGGCTGTTGCCATTTTTCCTACTGGTGCGAGGTGTTGGCGGACCGCGATAACATTAATATTCTGGAAAACTTCGTGTTCGGCGATAGAGTGGAGTCGTAACTGTTTTTTAATACACCGTTTTTCTTTCTATTTTTTCGCAGTAAGGGCAAGCGAGGTGTTTTCGTCTCGTAGCGATTGATTCTTGCCAGCTATGTCCTTTGTCGCATAACCACCATACTACTCTTAGCGAGTTCGCTTTGATCGTTTGCGGCGTAAATGGGAAGTTTTCAGTTGGATGCCATAAAGCAGCCACTTCCGGGTCCAATTTGGCCAAATTATTCTCTTCCGTCGTTTCTTGCCGTAGCTTGCAGTGGGGGCATGCGTGTTTTCGATGTACTCTATAATACACGCGTGCTTGCCATTCATGCCCTTTGGGGCAAAGCCACCACACCTTTGTGTAGGACGTCCAAATTACGTTCGCCGGTGTTAATTTGCCATTCTTCGTCGGGTGCCATTGGGCGATTAGTTCGGGGTATGTGGCAGACAACGCGTTGTCCTGATTCCTCTGGTTAACAAAACAGGTCAAACATTTAGACCCTTTTTTGACACGGGCGTGGATTTTATCTTGCCATTCGTGCCCGTTTTTACATAACCACCAAGCCACTTTAGCGGAGCCAGGTCGTACCTGTTCTGGGCGTAGGTTCCCATTTTTAGTGGGATGCCAAAGCGCCGCTACTTCGGGGAACAGGGCTAACAGATTGTTTTCATAAGTCTCAGAAGCTGGGTACATGTTAATTCGCCTTTTATTTTCAGAAAGTATAAAAAAGTAATATACCACGATTAAACTATTTTTTCAATCTTTTGGGAAACTCGAATTTCCAGAACCCCACTACTGCCCAGTGCGTGAAATTCTTTAAATTTTAATCATTTACACGTGCGGAGGGGTGAAGAAGTCGTCCGAGTATAGGAATCAAGTGGCTTTCCTGTCCCGAACGGGGGGAAGTCAGTCAAAATTTTAAAAAAAGAGCTTGGCCCACGAATTAACACGAATTATCGCGAATGAATTGGAAAAAAACAGGAACCATTCTCTTTTAATTAATGTGAATCGGTGAAATGCGTGGGGTTTTTATCTCCAAACGGGGTGTAGTGTGTAAAAAAAAAAGTTTTTACCGCAATGATGGGGTGCAATGTCTTAGAATTTTGGATTTTGTGGTCCAAATGGTTTGCATCGTCCATCTTATTAGGTCAAATGCGTCCATGTTGTGGTGCAATGCCTCCATGTTGTGGTGCAATCATCAAATGTTGCGGTTGTGTCAAGTATTTTGTGTAAATTATTTTCCACATATTTTTGTTGAAA
>CAZCVI010000147.1:0-8426 GCA_964502145.1 uncultured Clostridia bacterium | reverse complement strand
CCGATCCCTGAAATAGGAATTAATCGGACGGCCATTACCGCGAACCGGTTTCGTCTAATTAAGTTTTAGCGTCGGCTTCGCGAACAGGTGTAGTTCAATTTTTTTGTGGAAGTCGGCTTCGCGACGCGAAAACTCTAAATCATTATGGGAAGAATGGGAGGGATGGGAATTTTTTTGTTTATCCCATCATTCCCATCATTCCCATTCTTCCCATTAAGTTGGCGGTGAATCCAAGTATAGGAGGAATAGGATTAATGGGAGTTTTTTTTGAGGCGGAGGTTGAAATAAAAAAAAGACTATATTATAATGAAATATACGAAACCGATCCATAAAAGCCGTAAAAAGGAGGTATAATGGAAACCGTAACGATGTCGCCCAATTATCGGATTGTGATTCCAAGACAACTCCGTGAAAAACACAACCTGAAACCCGGTGGAAAGTTTATTCTGATGTCCATTGGAGATAGAATCGAAATGATCCCCCAACAGGATATGGCGGATCTCCGGGGGGTTCTGTCTGGCATGGATACGGACCCAGAAAGAGAAAAAAAGGATAGTTAGAATATTTTGCCAATGCGGCCAATGCAAACTTTTTTGCAACCGCCATTCTTGGCAATTCAAAGATTTTCGTGCCAACCATCATCCTGTATGAAATTTGGAAAAAAATTTTGCGGGAGCGACGGGAAGATAAAGCCATTGAAATAGCGGCTCAATTAAAGAGATATGAAATCGTTCCATTGGATGAACGCCTCGCTTTTTACTTAACAATTAATCTTTTCCTCCTTTTCCAGCAACACCTTGAGCGCCTTTTCATCTTCTTCGGTGGGAATTCCTATGTCTTTATTGGTAGCGATGGCTTTTTGCCACAGTTGGGCCTGGGTGTGTGGGTCGCCTTGTTTTTTATGAAGTAATCCCTGGTTCCACCAGCTTCTTGCCAGCCCGGCGCGGTCGCCCAATTCTTCACAAATGTGTTCCTCTTTTTTGTACAAACTCATGGCCTCATCCAGTTGGCCCTTTGCGTAATAAACATTCCCCTGATTACCATACGAAAGTGTTAGCCCGGCGCGGTCTCCCAATTCTTCACAAATTTGTTCTAGTTTTTTGTACAGACTCAGCGCCTTTTCCAGTTGGCCCTTGTCTGCATAAATATTCCCCTGATTGCAAGACGAACGGGATAGCCCGGCGCGGTCGCCCAATTCTTCACAAATGTGTTCCTCTTTTTTGTGAAGACTAAGCGCCTTTTCCAGTTGGCCCTTGTCTTTATAAATAAGCCCCTGATTGTTATACGAACGGGATAGCCCGGCGCGGTCGCCCAATTCTTCACAAATGTGTTCCTCTTTTTTGTACAGACTCAGCGCCTTTTCCAGTAGACCCTTCTTCCAATAAATAAGCCCCTGAGCGCAATACGAACGTGATAGCCCGGCCCGGTCGCCCAATGCTTTACAAATTTGTTCCTGTTTTTTGTACAGACTCAGCGCCTCATCCAGTTGGCCCCAGTTCTTGAGTATCAACCCCCGGTGCGCGTAGGCTGTCCCAAATGTCCATTTATCATCGGCAAACAATTCCTCTACCTTCTGCGTGAGACGCACAAAAAAATGCCCATAACCCCGATAGGAACAATATTTACCTAGAGGAGCGTATACCCACTTCTTCAACCGTGGGTCCTTTTGGGCCACGGCTTGCTCAAAGGCCTCTTCCAACTGGGGGTAATACCTGTCTTTGAGACTAAAATGGACGGCCTTGTCCGTGAATAGTGTATGCACCAACCCGATGAAGTCCTCGCGGGGCTTAGCAGCCACACGTGGGAACACTAATTCACGCACCAACTGGTGCAATTGGTAATAACTTTCCTTTTCACCCGCCAGAACCCGGCGCTCACACCAGGAATAGGTATACAATTGTTCCAGTTTCTCCCGGATATCCCGCTCTTTACCTGCCATCAACTGTTCCAAAAAATCCAGCGGCACCGGACCGGGACTACAGATCGCCAGATATTCCAATACCCGTTTCAAGTCCTCCGTCAACAACGGTGAAGCCAAATCATATACCGTATCAATGGCACGGGAATCACTGTCCCCGGCCTCGTGGCCTTTTTGTAACACCAATAAACGCCCATCCCGCTCTAATTTTTCCCGCAACTCCGCCGCTTGGTAATGGGGCGTATATACCATCAGCGTCACCGCCTGCCGCAACGCCAACGGCAAGAAACCCAGCGCTGCCGCAATCAACAGGTACTCCTTTTCCTCAGCCGCTAGATAGCGTGGCCCCAATATCTCGTTAAACAATGCCAGTGCTTCCGATTCCGAGAAGATTTCCAGCGGGATTTCCGCCACCTGGAAGCCGCGGCAATTCATGCGCATCCGTTGCACCATATCCCGGTCCCGTGTCGTGACCAGAATCGTGGCGCAGGTTTCCTGCGGCAACATGTAGCGTAAATCGTCCCACTGCGAGGCATTGTCCAAGATCAGCAAACAACAGCGGTGTTGCAACAGCGCCGTCACCATTTTTTGTGCTTCTTGTTCATCGCGCGGTTCTTGGATTCGTTCCCGTAACAGGTTGGCCAGGGTCACGGCAAAGGCAGAGGGCGAATAATCATCCACCCGGATCGGTCCGATCACGCCGTCTTTAAATTTTGTTTTAAACCGTTGTGCGGCTTCCAGAGCCAGGGTTGTTTTGCCCACGCCACCCGCTCCGGTGATGGCCTGGATACTGCCGGGGGTCATGTGGGTCTCCATTAACGCCAATTCCCGCTGCCGCCCCACGAAAAAACCGGGGGTGGGGGTGAAACTTTTCTCCACTACGGGTGTGTCACTTAACAGGGTCAATACCTCTTCAATCTGGGAATAATCCTCCACCCAGATGGGGCAAACGCCTAATTGTTGTAGACGCTGGTTGAGAGAGATGAATTTGATTGGCTCTGGCGGTTTTTTCATGATGGCAAAATGGTCGGGTTTTGACCCCATATCCTCTAAAATGGCAGTGGTGCGATCGGTTTGCAAGGAACAGCCGATAAACAAGACAGAGGTTTCACGAAACACGCGCTGCAAAAACTGGGGTAGCGCGGTTGTGTTATTGTATCTCTCGGTATCACCATATATTTCTGTGTAGTGGCTGGAGGACAAGACAATAGAAGGTTCATCACGAAAGTCGCCATGGAGTTTTACCAGACTGTTATATTTTTGCCGTTCAGTAAAATATTTATTTATCTTTTCAGATTCGCACCCGTAAGCCACGCGCACGTTGCGCTTGCCCTGGCGGTTGTCTTCAATGAGGCTATCGTAGTTGGTGGTGATTTTAAAAAAAGGAAAGACGTGGTGCAGCAGATGATATTTCCCGGCCTGATCAGGGGAGAGGGTTTTATCAAATTGCTGTTTCAGCTCTTTTTCAAAGCCCATTAAATAGGCATGCTCACGTAAATAATCCGCCATTAATTCGAGACGATTGGGGGTGGTCTTCTTCTCAAGCGTTTCATAAGTCAATATCTCGTCGGGTTTTAGCAGGGATTGTTTTTTGAGGTCGTTAAAGAAGTTTTGCAGGAATGTTTCCCAGGTGGGGCACCAGTTCGCGCTGAAGCCAGCGCCAATAAAGGGCACCACGTTTTGTTTTTTGGCGATCAGTTCCGCCAACACCGTTTCGTTATCCCCGATGGTTTTTAAATTGCTCATGTGTTCTTCTTTGCCCTTGTTTTTGTCTTTGCAAAGGATAACTATAACTTAAAATTGGATAAAATACAAGCCAAGGAAAATGGAGACTTTTTCGGTAGTTGAAAAAATTCAAGATTTGCATTATAATACCATTATTATGATAAAATTAGAAATATTATATGACATGTTCATCAAAGAGGTCTACGGCGATAAGAAAAACATGAAGCCCTTTCTACACTTCATTCTTCCTGAACCTATTAAAAGGTCCATGGATTGGACTCAGATCGCCATGGAATCCATCGACACAGCTTCCAAAAGATACCATGAAGGATATCTCGATCTGGTGACTAAAGCGAAGATGAAAAATGATCAGGGTGAAGAACTGGAGATGGATATCTATTACCTGTTCGAGCATAAGTCCACCAGTGAGACAGATATTCTCCTCCAAATCCAAAATTACCAGCACTTGGCCTGGGCCCAGGACCTCTCCGAAGGCAAAAAGAGGCGGGTAATTCTCCCTATCGTATTTTATTATGGCCAAACTGAATGGACCGTGCCCATTCAGTTTAGCGAGCATTTCGGAGTGGCCACCGACATAAAACCCTATCTGCTGGATTTCCAATATCTCTTGTTTGATGCCACGAAATGGGATTATAAAAATGAAGAGCACCAGGAATTAAAAGACAATGTGTCCCTATTGACTGCTCAGGCACTCATGAAGAGTATGACAAACGACGACCTGATACCCAGCAACGAGATATTAAGATTTCAGGTGGAACGGGGGATCGTCAAGGAAACTAAGTATAACATACTATTTAGGAATTTACTGGCCTGTCCCGAAGACCTGATTGACGACCTCACAGACGAACAGCTAAATCTCATGCAAGAGAAAATACTCCCGATTTAATAGTCCCCCCTCAATCCCAAAAAACAAAGGGCGAAGACCCTTCGCCCCTTTCTTCCTTTTATCTTTTATCCCTTCCACTTTTCCAGCAACACCTTTAGCTTCTTTTCCTTTTCTTCGTAGGGCATGCCCATGTCTTTCCTGATAGTGATGGATTTTTGCCACAGTTGGGCCTGGGTGTGTGGGTCGCCTTTTTTTTCATAAACCTCTCCCTGGTTCCACCAAGAGATTGCCATCCCGGCGCGGTCGCCCAATTCTTCACAAATGTGTTCCTGTTTTTTGTACAGACTCAGCGCCTCATCCAGTTGACCCTTGTCTTTATAAATATTCCCCTGATTGCCATACGAAACTGATAGCCCAGCGCGGTCGCCCAATTCTTCTTTAATTTGTTCCTGTTTTTTGTACAGACTCAGCGCCTTTTCCAGTTCGCCCTTGTCGTAATAAATATTCCCCTGACCGCAATACGAACGTGATAGCCCTACGCGGTCGCCCAATTCTTCACAAATTTGTTCCTGTTTTTTGTACAGTATCAGCGCCTCATCCAGTTGGCCCTTGTCTGCATAAATTAGCCCCTGATTGCCATACAAAATTGATAGCCCGCCGCGGTCGCCCAATTCTTCACAAATTTGTTCCTGTTTTTTGTACAGACGTAGCGCCTCATCCAGTTGGCCCCATTTCCAGAGTATCAACCCCCGAGTGCAGTAGGCAGCCCCCAATGTCCATTTATCATCGGCAAACAATTCCTCCACTTTCTGCGTCACACGCACAAAAAAATGCCCATAACCACGATAGGAACAAAAATTATAGAGAGTCGCGTACACCCAATACTTCAACCGCCGGTCCTTTTGGGCCACGGCTTGCTCAAAGGCCTCTTCCAACTGGGGGTAATACCGGTCTTTGCGACTAAAATGGACGGCCTTGTCCATGAATAGTGTATCCACCAACCCCATGAAGTCCTCGCGGCGCTTGGCAGACACACGGGGGAACACCAATTCACGCACCAACTGGTGCAATTGGTAATACCGTTCCTTTTCACCGGCCAGAACCCGGCGCTCACACCAGGAATAGGTATACAATTGCTCCAGTTTCTCCCGGATATCCCGCTCTTTACCCGCCATCAACTGTTCCAAAAAATCCAGCGGCACCGGACCGGGACTACAGACCGCCAGATATTCCAATACCCGTTTCAAGTCCTTCGTCAACAAGGGTGAAGCCAAATCATATACCGTATCAATGGCACGGGAATCACTGTCCCCGGCCTCGTGGCCTTTTTGTAGCACCTGTAAACGACCTTCCCGCTCTAATTTTTCCCGCAACTCCGCGGCTTGGTAATGGGGCGTATATACCATCAATGGCATCACTAGCCGCAACGCCAACGGCAAGAAACCCAGCGTTTTGGCAATCAACAGGTACTCCTTTTCCTCAGCCGCTACATAGCGTGGCCCCAATATCTCGTTAAACAATGCCAGTGCTTCGGATTCGGAGAAGATTTCCAGCGGGATTTCCGCCACCTGGAAGCCGTGGCAATTGAGACGCATCCGTTGCACCATATCCCGGTCACGGGTCGTGACCAGAATGGTGGCGCAGGTTTCCTGCGGCAACATGTAGCGTAAATGGTCCCACGCCGAGGCATTGTCCAAGATCAGCAAACAACAGCGGTGTTGCAACAGCGCCGTCACCATTTTTTGTGCTTCTTGTTCATCGCGCGGTTCTTGGATTCGTTCCCGTAACAGGTTGGCCAGGGTCACGGCAAAGGCAGAGGGCGAATAATCATCCACCCGGATCGGTCCGATCACGCCGTCTTTAAATTTTGTTTTAAACCGTTGGGCCGCTTCCAGAGCCAGGGTTGTTTTGCCCACGCCACCCGCGCCATGGATGCTGTACAACCGTCCCGTGATCGCCTGGATACTGCCCGGGGTCATGTGGGTCTCCATTAAGGCCAATTCCCGCTGCCGCCCTACGAAAAAACCGGGGGTGGGGGTGAAAGGAGGTTCCACATCCTCCCGCTTGTCACTTAACAGGTTCAATACCTCTGGAATCTGGGAATATTCCTCCACCCAGATGGCACGCACGCCTAATTTTTGGAGACGCTGTTTGAGAGGCGTCCATTTTTCCGGTTTGGCGGGTATTTTCATGATGGCGAAATGCTCTTGCTTATCCTTTTGCTCCTCTAAAATAGCGATGGTGCGATCGGTTTGCAACGAACACCCGATAAATAAGACGGAGGTTTCACGAAACACGCGCTGCAAGAATTTTGGGAGCGCGGACTGCGGATGGTAGGACTCTTTATCGCCATACATGGCTGCATATTGAACAGAAGACAACACGATGGAATCGGCATCGCGGAAATCACCATGAAGTTTGATGAGGCTTTGGGTTTCAAAACGGGCGGTGAAGAGTTTTTCCATATTATCGGGTTGGTAGCCGTAAGTCACGACATCCACATGATTAAAAGTGTCGGGTCGATTGTCTTCGATGAGGCTATCGTAGTTGGTGGTGATTTTAAGAAAAGGAAAAGCCCGGTGCAGCACATGGAAAGGTGCGGCTGCTGTTTTGGCAATACATATGTCAAACTGAGCCTTCATTTGATCTTTGAAACCCAACACATGACCATATTGGCTCAAGAAATCAGCCATTAATTCCAGACGATTGGCGGCGGGGTGTTGCTTGAGGGTTTCATAAAACACTATCTGGTGGGGTTCCAGCAGGGATTTGTTTTTGAGGGAGTTAAAGAAGTTTTCGAGGAATGTATCCCAGGTGGGGCACCACGTAGCGCTGAATCCGGCGCCAATAAAGGGCACCACGTTTTGTTTTTTGGCGATCAGTTCCGCCAACACCGTTTTGTTATCCCCGATGGTTTTTAAATTGCTCATGTGTTCTTCTTTGCCCCTGTTTTTGTTTTGCAAAGGATAACTATAACGTAAAACAAAATAAAAAGCAAGCTGGGAATTATGCCTGGATTCACCGCCAACTTAATGGGAAGAATGGGAATGATGGGAGGAATGGGAATTTTTTTGTTTATCCCATAATTCCCATAATTCTCATACTTCCCATATTTCCCACTTGCTTTTTCGATACTCTTAAAGAATTGGCGGTGGATTTAGGGAGGATAGGAAATAAAGGTGGCGGTTTTACAAAAAAAACCTTCCGTTTACACTCTGATCCCTGCGGTTCTCATTTTGAATCCCTCCATTCTCACTTTGAATCCTTCCGTTTTCATTTTGAATCCTTCCGTTTTCATTTTGAATCCCGCTGTTCTATTTTTGAATCTCTCCGTTCGCACTCTGGACCCCACGATTCTACAAAATAGGTCGACGGTTCTACAAAAAACCCTGGCCGTTCTACAAAAAACCCCGGCGGTTCGCGTTCTGACCCCGGCCGTTCACGTTCTGACCCCGGCCGTTCGCGTTCTGACCCCGGCCGTTCACGTTCTGACCCCGGGGCGCCGGGGTATTTGTGAGTATTTTGAGGTTTGAAACCCGAAACCCAGGGTTGAAACCCCCATTTTTCATTCCCCACCAGTATAAAATCAATAATAATAATACTATTATGTAACTTTCTACGTTCCACACTGTTGTTTTAACCACACAGCGCAGAAAATAGAATCATCTAACCTATGATTCTTTTTACTCACGGCGTACCTATAAACTCCATTTAGAAGTGTACCACAAATTTCATGAATTTACACCCCTTTGAACCAACAAAAAAAAATTCTGCTAAATACCTGATGATTCGTGTTATTTGATGCCCAAAAGAATACTATTGACTGTGATAGGGCAAGTGTTTTCTGGGGGGCCGTTCAAAAAACTGAATAGATACGTCCTAAAGTATCTATTCAGTTTTTTGGCAATAGGAATTGATAAGATTCCTATAAGTCTC
>CAZCVI010000146.1:3916-8712 GCA_964502145.1 uncultured Clostridia bacterium | reverse complement strand
TAATTCGAGTAATTCGTGGGCAAATCTTTTTCTTTGTTTCATCTATTGCCTATGGCCTGACCTGTTATAGTTTTTTCAAGCATCTTTCCACGGCTTTCTTCTTGCCTAATTTTTTCCAAATAGAAAGGGCGGCTTTGTAGTCGTTTAGTTTTTCATACGTTTTGGCGAGACGTTGGTCATCGGTGAGGGGATCTTTTTTATACATTTCCAGGGCCTTTGAATAATCTTTAAGCTCGAAATGCATATCGCCAGCAAACATAAACCTCTGGCCTTTCTCAAAGAGCATGGCGGCTTTGTCGAATTGAAGATTCAATTTGTACCAATAACCGGCATTAATAAAATCCCCGACCTTTTCATAAAAAATAGCACTCTTCAATGTCTCTGGAACTGCGCTTAAGAATTCACTGGTCTCTGTGCGCAATTGATTTTCGATGGCCCAATCCATGGCTCTCTGCCAATACCTCTCTTTTCCTTCCAGAAAAAGGCAATAATTTTCTCTGTTCATGGTCATTTTTGCCAGTAACAGATTAAACTCATGGATATTATCCAGAGCATAATAACGCAGGGCGGCGGATTCGTATTCACGACGAGAGACCAAGTCGGGAATCTCTTTTTTTAGATCGGCTTGATCCGGGAGCTTATTGTCACTCTGATAGTATTTTATTTCTTTTAACACCCTGAGCATGGCATTGAACTCACCTGTTTTTTCCAGGGAACAAAATACCATCCAAGTCCGGGAATAACGAAACGCGGACTTTACCAGGATACTGTTCCAGAGCCGCAATTTAGACAAATCGGGATTTTTTTTGAAATAAATACCCATGAGCTTTATCAAACTATCACAATCCCACATTTCAGCCAGTGAATTGTGGGTCATAATCTTTTTTCCAGCATCGGATAAAAAATATTCGGCAGGAATTTCGATAAAATCTTTCATTAAGCTCAGATTGGCAATTGTATCGAGTTCATACATGGTGTTGCACGACCCCCAGTACACAAAAGCCTTAATTTTATCGCCCATCAAGGCATAACAAAGACCCTCTTGAGCTACCAATTTATGCTGATAAGAAAAAATGAACGCGGCACGCAGGTAATCGTTTTTAATAAAATAGTCCTGACCGTTATTTTCAAATTGATCACTGTTGAAAAAATAATGGCGACTGATAATTTTTCGCGCCATGGAAAAGCCATTTTGCTTATCTTCATCAGACTGAACATAGGAAAAAAAGGCGTCCTGGTATCTTTCCAATTGAACGTAACATTGCGCAATATAATAATAATGAGCCCCTTCTTTTTCTAATTGGTTAATGGCTTCCTGGAAATTTCCCTTCCAATAAAAATATCTTCCCATGGAGAAGGGTGTACCACTGGCATACAAACGAACATAACCCTGGAAATATTTTTTCTTCTTCAAGAAGGTTTCCGCTTCCTGTTCCAACAGGGTTTTGTCTTTATTTAGAGTTTTTAAATATTTGACGCACTTGTCGAAATTTTTCTCCTTCTCATACAGGGTGAAAAGTTTTTCGGTTTGCCCGCTTTCTTCGTACAATTGTTTGAGTTTGCCCGTGTTTTTGGCCTTGATCAAGTATTTCTCAGCTTGGGGGAACTGCTTTAGTTTGGTGTAAATTTCTGCGGCTTTCAGATAGTATTTTAACTTGACCGCGAGTTCGGCTGATTCTTCCCAGCAGCGCCCGGCTTCATAAAGCACCAATGCCTCTTTGTTATTCTGCAAATATTTCTTATAAATATCGCCGGCTTCCTTGTAATTTTTGGCTGCTTTGAAACATTCGGCAGCAGCAGGATAGTTTTTTAATTTGTAGAGTAATAGTCCGGCGTCGTTGTAATTCCCTTTCTTTCTAAGAACATTGATGCGGCAAATAATGGTTTGTTCTTTGTTTTTCAATTTTTCCCATAAGCGTAGCGCGTTTGTAAAGTCGCCCGCTTTCTGGTAATATTCGGCAGCTTTGGGTATTTCGTTGACTGTTTCGAAATTAGCAGCAGCCTGGGCAAAACCGCCTATCTTTTCAAAATAATACGCTTGGGCCCTGGTTTTATTCATGGTATCACCGCCATTTTTAAAGCATTCGCTAGCGGCTTGGAAATAGTTTCTCTCAAAAAAATAGTGCCCCTGTTCGATCCATTCAGCGGGTGTGGACACGGTGTTCCACAGGCCCTGGATGAAGCGACGATCATCGGTCACATAAACATAATCCTTGATGGGATCGTTTTCCCAGATAAAGGAGGTTTGGCTGCCATCGTAAATAATCAAGTCGCGGCGGGAACGGGTGATGCCGACATAAAGAAGATTGATTTCATGTTTGATTTTGGCCTCATGGATCATTTTATCACTGATTTCCAGGGTCACTTTCCAGACATCTTTGCTCATCTGGTCATCGCAGAATTTCCACAGCACCACGGTATCAAATTCGAGACCTTTGGCCTCGGTGATAGTGAATATGAGTTCGGTATCGAGGTATTTTTTCAGCAGCTCGCGTTCGGCCTCGTTACGTACCAGAATAGTGCGGTGCGCACCGGCTTCAGCCAGGATATCGCGCATTTCCTTGAGGGTCAGACCTGTTACCACGGTGACAGGTTTGCCCTTGTATTTCCACTCCTCTTTGATTTCCTCGGCTTTCCTGCCGATGAATTTTTCTTTTAAGGCGAGGAGCACATTGGATAATTCGATAATAGCCCCGGAACTCCTGAAATTGAGGCACAGTGTTTTAAGTTCTGGAACGTGGAGGCCTCTGTCGTAGAAATGATTCCTAACATCTTCCCAGCGAAACCCGCTGGGGTTGATGGTTTGTTTGGTATCGCCAGCAAGGAACAAAAAATTGGGGTCCCGCACAAGATTAAACAATACATCCAACTGGGTGTCGGTAAAATCTTGGATTTCATCGCAGGCAAGAATATCGCAGGAATATTTATCTGTATCCACCATGGAAGTGAGGTCCAATTCATCCCAGAGATGCTCGGTTTCCAATTTATTTTGATACCATTCGAAAAGGTGGTAGATTTCCTTGCGATTAAAATTAAAATTGGGGGCTTTCTTTTTGCCGAGTAGCTCGTATTGGAGATAGGAGAGATAATTCTGCCCGGGTTTTTGTTCCTGATTCTTCAAGGTGTGCAGTGTTTTATCCAGAATAGCTAAAATGGACTGGGTGTCGCGGTCAGAAGAGAGGAATTTCTCAATATTCGCGGCGAAACGCTGGATATCTATTTTTAAATATTTTTGCACGGCTTTGGCCACATCGGCAAAAGAGCCCAGACGGGAGAACAGGATGAACTGATTCTGCAATTGACGGGTGCGCGATAATTGAATCTTTCCAGCCTTGATTTCTTTCATGGCTTTTTCCAGGACATGGGGGTTAAAGCGGGGCACTGCCCCTTTGATGGTGGCGCGAATTTCCTGCCATATCAACTCGGCGTCAAAAGGGAGGTGTGAGGAATAAGAGTACAACAAAGACTTGAACCGCTCGATATCAACCTCATTTTCGGGCTTGAATGATTTGTTGCCCACGAGTTGCAAACACAATTCTTTAAAAGTATAAAATTCTGGCAGGAGAACGTCATTGGTCCATGGTCGTTGGATTAAAAGACCATGGTAAAGCGATTGGGCGAAATTTTTCAAATGGGTGTTGTAGGTGATGAAGAGTTTTTTCTTCTGGCTCAAGTTCCGATTGAGCAGATAATAAACGGAAAGAGTGGTTTTGCCACTGCCAGCAGTGCCGGAAATCATGAGGGGGAGGGGTGATTTAAGAATTTGTTCCTGTTCGGGGGTGAGGTGCAGGAACATTTCCAAATCGTCTTGGGAATAGGATTGGATGCGTTGCCATTCCTTGTCTTCCAAGTTATACCATTTCTGGCAGCCGGATTCATCGGATACTTTTTGGGTGATATTCTCCTGGGTAAAATAGGCGGGTTCGAGATGCTCCATTTCGACATTTTCCAGGGTAATTTCCTTGAAATCGTGGAATTGGAGAAACGGCACGTTAAGTGGAATAATAGTGTTGCTCTTTTTCGAGATATCGTCATGGCAGACAATGCCCCAGACATAGATGATCATGATGGTTTCGCTGGGGGAAGGGTAGTGGTGGCCCAGCGTAAAAAGAATGCGGTTCGCTTTGTCCAAACGGGCTTCGAATACACATTTGGACGAGGTGCCTTGCAGCTTCTTCACTTTCAAACCACCTTCCCACAGACCCGTTTCCAGAAATTCAAATTTTTCCCTGGTCTTTTTTTTTAACAAGGCCGATTGTTTCAACAGATACTTCTTAACTGTTTCGTTAATTAATACAATGATCATGGAAGAACCCTTTAAACCTATTTTTTAACAATCAAAAAAAGAATTCTAACAGATATTCTATAATAAATCAAATTATTACACGATGTTTTGACAAATGAACGCCATTTAAATCATTATAATTGTGGTAACTGTTCATTTGTTAGGCGATGGCTGAAGAAAAAAAAAGGCTTTACTGGCGAATTGGACGAATGATCACACATTATTTGCAAACAATGCTTTTTTTTCTGTGATTTGCCTCTTTGCCAGAGTGATTCATCATTTTCCGCGACAATTTGCCTCTTTGCCAGACTGACTCGTCACTTTTCCAGAAGGTTTTGCCTCTTTGCCAGACTAAGTCACCATTTTTCCAGTACGTTTTGCCTCTTTGCCGGGTCATTGCACCATTTTTCCAGTACGTTTTGCCTCTTTGCCGGGTCATTGCACCATTTTTCCAGGACGTTTTGCCTCTTTGCCGGGTCATTGCACCATTTTTCCAGGACGTTTTGCCTCT
>CAZCVI010000146.1:0-3816 GCA_964502145.1 uncultured Clostridia bacterium | reverse complement strand
TTGCCGGGTCATTGCACCATTTTTCCGGGACGTTTTGCCTCTTTGCCGGGTCATTGCACCATTTTTCCGGGACATTTTGCCTCTTTGCCGGGTTATTGGAGCAGTTTTATTTGGGTTCGGGTGTTACGCCAAAGCAATCATACAATAATTGGGTGGACCACGGGATTTTACACCGCTCATTTCTGTGATAATACCGCATCACTGCCAGTTTAATTTATCTTTTTGAAGCAATCCCTTCGCGATCATCCGTGTAATTCGGTGGTCACGCCTTTTTCTATTGTTTTTTTGTACTGCACGGGGGTCAAACCAGTATATTTCTTAAACGCGGTGTAAAAAGCCACGGTAGTATTAAACCCAACATCAAATGCAATGGCAGCAATCTTTTGTTGGGCTCCTTGGCGCGTGGTTAGAACGCGCTTGACCTCTTCAATACGGTACATATTAATATAGTCAGAAAATTTTCTGTTTAATTTCTCATTTAATATCTGCGATAATAAATGCGGGGAAATAGCGAGTTTATCAGCCAAAAAAGAGAGGGAAATCTCGGCATCATTATAGAGTTTCTCGACTTCCATGAGCGCATTGAGTTTTTTAACACACTCATCGGCAAATGTGGGGTTCAATGGCGAACTTTTATACTTTTCCTCTTTTTTAAGACGGTGTTTCTTATAGAGATAATAACTAAGCACGGCAAAACCAGATAAAAAAAGAAAAATAGCGGCTTTAAAAAGCAGGGTCTGATAAAAATAAGGTGTAATGCGGAACGAAAAGCTGGCACCGTTTTTATTCCACACGCCCTCGGCATTACAAGCGGTCACTAAGAAGGTATAGCGCCCAGGTTCAAGAGCGGAATAAACGGCGACGCGTTCCTGACTGGCGGGCAGGAATACGGGCTGTTTGTTTAGACCCTGCAATACATAACGGAACCGGATTTTCTCGGGAGATAAAAAGCTGGGCGCGGTAAAATAAAAACGCACATCACCGGCACTGTTAAACACATGGTCTTGCTCCTGCTTACTATGCAACGGAACTGGCATATTGTTAAACAACACGGTTTCAATGACCACAGGTGGGGGATTTTTGTCCAGTTTGACCTGATCGGGATTAACCATGGCTATACCGAGCTTAGTGATCCACCACATTTCTCCGTTGCGCGTGTGCAGGGCAGAACTGCGGGAAAACTCATTGTTAAACTCGGTACTCTCCATACCATCGGAGTTCCCATACGAAGTGCAATTGATCTGCTGGATAAAACCATTGGCAAAATCATCCAACTCTTTTTTATCGAGACGCAATAACCCGCTTTTACTCATCAACCAGAAACTATCGGACCCGGCCTTGAAAAATTGGTAAATAAAATCGGAAGCCAACCCGATACTGGTGGTATAACTGGTCACGGTAGCACCACACATCCGTTTTAACCCTGCCCCATGGGTGGCAATCCAATACACGGTGTCTTGCCCCGCACTAACGGGCGGTTCTTCGTAAATACAGGTGACAGCTATGCCCTGTAAATAGTGCAATATATTGCCCTTGGCCCACGTGCCATCTTTTAACAAGGTAATCCCTTTGTCGGTGGTAATGCGGATATCACCGGTCCTGTCTTCATACACATTATGCACGACTTTACCGGATAACCCATTGGCTGAAGTTAACGATTCGATGCCTTGAGTGGTATTGCGCCAGACACTAACGCCATCAAACGTACTAAACCACATATGGCCAGAACTAGCGCAAAAAATAGCGGTGACAAGGTTATCAGCTAAACCGTGGCTGGTAGTAAACGGGATAAGGGCATTGTTTTTTTTATGAAACACGCCCTTGCCATTGGTAGCCAACCACAAATCGCCGTTTTTGTCCTGGGCAATCGAAGTAATACCGGTATCAGCCAGTTCTGGGAAGCGTAGTGTTTCAACCACGGCCCGCTCGCGAACGCGAAACAGTTTGCCACCGAGTGTGCCAACCCAGATATTGTGTGCATTATCCTCAAATAACGAGAGGAGTTGTTCGCCCAGCCATTCGGGTGGCGTGGTATAGGCAATGAATTTGCCGTTCTGCAACCGTTTTAGCCCGGACACATAAGTCCCCACCCACAGACTCTGTTCCCGGTCTTCAAACAGGCACGTCACTAAATCGGATTTTAAAATACTTTCAAAACGAATGGCACTGTCAGCTTGGAGGGTCAAACGGTTTAATCCTTTCATGGTACCTACCCAGAGGTTGTGGTCGCTATCTTGCCGGATGGCGGTAATATAATTGTCTGACAAACCGTCCAGGGTGGAAAAACTTTCCATGCCTTGCGCTGTCAGACGAAACAAACCATTGCTGGTTCCCATCCACAGCGTGCCTTTTTTATCCTCGTACAGGGTAATAAGATAGCGGTTGGCTGGGATAGTGATGGGAGCCTGGGTAAATCTCTCATTTTTAAAGATAAAAACGCCGTTTTCACGGGACGCAAAGAGTAGATTCCCCCGTGAATCATCGACAATGGCATTGATTTTTTTAGCAGTTAAGCCGTGACCTGGATTAAAAGGGGTGAATTTCCCAGCGCTGAACCGTTTGACATAATTGGAAAAAAAACTGATCCACAGATTGCCATCACGATCCTCTTTAATGCAGCGGATGCGTTCCCAGGTTTCGTCTGTGGAGATATATGTTTTGAAATGTCCGGTTTGGCCTTCTGCGCCGTAGCGGTAAGAAGTAATTCCTTGAGAACTACCAATCCACAAGGTCCCATCCTTGTCAACCCAAAGCGCGTCTGGCATAGGGCAGGATTTAGGTTTGCCTATTTTCCCGGTAATAAAATCCACCAAGGCAAAAACGACGCCGTCAAATCGCACCAATCCGGTAGTGGTAGCAATCCACAGGTAACCTTCGGGTGTTTGAGCCATACTAATAATAGCCGTGGCCGGAGGCACGACGGATATTTCCCATTGGTCATCAAGATACCCAGCCACGGGAGTGTGGGGATCTAAACCGGACAATGGACGGCACAATAGAGCAATCATGATACAAAAAATGATTCCCAACCATTTAAAACAGCCATGCGTCATTTTTCATTTTCCCAAAATCTGTGGTGATTCTAAATATACATAATAAAGCATCTATAATAAGATTGCAAGAGGTTTTATTATTTTCATGTCCTTTAACTTTGGGTTTTCCGCGCCTGCGCAGTGAACCGCAGAAGAGTTGCCGGGCTCTGGGGCATGGCTTCCCCGGAAGAGCCCGGCTTTTTTCTCTTAAATCATATCATCCATAAATGGACTGACACTCAGCAAAAGATTGGGAGATTGGTTGTTCCCACGGGGATGAGGTTGCTGTCATCCCCTGCTTTCACCTTATCCATCTCTGTCTCTATCAGGGCATTCAAATTCTGGATGGTGATTTTTCCTAATTGTAATTTTTTTACCTTTTTCATTTTCTCCTCCTCACTTATTATTAATATTTTTAATTAACACGACATTACTGCTATTATTTTCTAACAATACGCCGCATCCCTTCTTAAAAAGCAATTATCGTGCCAAGTCGACATAACAACATAAATTTTGCCAAGACCCGCACTTAAACGGCCATTGAGAACCGAACCCACTCCCCCAAAAAGACATGAATATAAACTATAGCCCATAACTATAAACATAGTTTATAATCATTTTCAAGCTTTTTTGTCTACTCTGGATTCACCGCCAGTTCTTTGAGAGTATCGTAAAACTCTAATTAGACAGCTAAATCACGTAGAACATTTATGGAAGCGGATTTAACTATTTTCTTTCCTTACCACACGAATGGTTCCAGGCTCGATGGATTTTTTAATCCAAT
>CAZCVI010000145.1:0-8943 GCA_964502145.1 uncultured Clostridia bacterium | reverse complement strand
ATTGAATTATCGCAGGTCTGAAAGAATCTCTTTTTTTCTGGCGGTGAATTCAGGCCATAAGTAATAGATGAAAAAAAAAGAGAAAAGAAGACCACAGATTACTCAGATTTAAATGATTAACATAGATTAAAAGAGGGTTATGACAAAAAGAAAAAACCAATCTGTGCCATCATTTTAATCTGTGTAATCTGTGGATAAACTCGCCACCGATTTGAAAATAAAAGCCCAATAGTATAAAATGGTCTTTATGCACAACCGACGTGTTTTGATTTTCCCCGTGTGGGTGTTTTGGTTTTTTCTTTTATTGATTCCTGCCCTCTTGGTACATTCCTCCGCATCGCCATTGGTAGCGAAACGAGATACGGAAACCGAGGAGCGGCAGTTTCTGAAACAGCTAAAAAATGCGCCAGACAACCAAACCCGCCAACACGCGTTAACCGACCTTTACATCTATTACAAAGAAAAAGATATCCAGTACCAAGCGCTGTCTTACTTGCTAAAACTGCTGGAAATACAGAAGAATAAACACGATTTCGCGGGATTAGAGAGATCGTATCTGGATTTAGGGGAGATATATGTTTCCGGGCAGGATTATTTGAACGGGCTGAGTGCTTTTTTTGAAGCATTAAAGTACTCGGAACGGGTAAAAAAAAATCGTCGCGGTTACATTTACCTGCGTTTCTCGGAAGTATTCCGTTTACTCGACAGGCAAGAGCTGGCTTGGAAATATATCAAAAAAGCACTGGATGCGTCGCTTCATCAAAAAGATGATGACCTCAAAGTCCTGGTCTTGAGCCATTACAGCCAATTGTATTTTGAAGCGGGAGACTACACCGGGGCATTAAAGTTTATCAATCTGAGTTTGAAAACAGAGAAACTACAAGGAAAGTACCTGTGCGCGATTCAATGCTTATATCGCAAAGCACTCATTTTAATTAAGATGTCGGAAAAGGCAGGCAACCATTTACCCGAAGTGATGGCATTGTTGAAAGCTGCCGTTTTAATGGGTTTGAAGAACCACCAATACGAGGGATTATTACCGGTGCTGGGAGAGTATATCGAAAAACTGATCCAGCAACAAAGATATACGGAAGCAGCCTATTACCTTGATAAAATAGATGATATTTACGCGCCCTATTACCGCTACTATTTTATTTACGACTACTTGCAAGCCTTGTTTTACGAAAGTCAACAGCAACCAGAAACAGCCCTGAAATTTTATCAAGCCACCGCTGAAAAACTGGAACAGTTTTCCAGCACCATGTATATTCACCAATACCAATCATTTAAAAAGATCACGGAAAAAATTTATGCCGCGTTGATTGAGTTTTACCTGAGTTTGTACAATCGCAGCCAAGATTCTATGTTCTTGGAAAGGGCAATTTATTATAGCGAGATCAAGAACGCTTATATCAATGAATCATTTCTACCCAATGAAGCCATTAAACCCACCGCACAGCACATTAAAACCCTCGCCTATTTTAATGAAGAGAAAAATAAAATCGCCGAGGAGTTTTCCCAAACCTATCAAAAATATATCCGCCTGCTGAAAACATCCACGGGGCAGCACAAAAAGAATAGCGCGTTACTGGACATGGTTGAAAAAAAACTGGCCACCCTTAAAAAACAAGAAGAAGGATTAACCGAATTTATCTTTGAGGCGCCTCTGACCTTTAAAAAATACACTTTTAACGACCTCAAACTACGGCAGTTGCAAGCCAAACTGGAACCCTGGCAACGGATCATCAAGTACGTCGTCTTAGAGCGCCACATCTATGCCTTTTCTATAGACAGCCGTAACGTGACTTACTCGATATTACCGGGCAGCAGCACGGAAATACTGGAAAAAGTGAATGGGTTAGTAGAACCCCTGGATGATTTTACCAAAGGTCAGGTCGATTACTTGCGCGTGAATTACAACCTACCTATGGCAGCCCATCTTTACGATACCCTGTTGCGCCACCTGTTACCGCTTTCCCCAGCCACAACAAACATGAACACGAATACTACCAGCAGCAATAAAGAGGCCCAAGCCAGAGAGGAGATTTTTATTATTCCTGACCAGCAATTATTCAAGTTACCTTTCGAAGCCTTGGTGACCGGTTTCAAGCAAAATGAAATGGCCGCAGATACCGTTTTTTCAGAGTATGCCTCGGCCAATTATTTCATTCAGCAGTATTCTGTTTCTTATGCCTTATCCCTGTTTCATTTCCAGGGCGAGAAAGTCGCGGTAACGCCCAAACGATTTGCCATTGTTGCTTTTGGAGCCCCGGAAGTTGTCGCTCTGGATAACGGCAATAATTACCGTAGCGGTTTGTTTCCGCCGCTACCTTCTTCCAGAGATGAGATATTGAACATCCAGGAGATTTTTGGGGAAACCAGGAGCCGGCTCTTTTTAGGCGAACGGTTTACCCAGTCCCAATTTGAAACCTATGCGCCACAAGCCGAGACCCTGCATATTGCCACTCATTTTATCAACAATGTCGATCATCCCCAGTATTCCGCTTTGTTGTTCAGCATGTGTAACAATGGTTTTCCCCTTTATTATGCCCACACTATTTTCCACTTAAAACTCGATATCAATCTGGTTGTACTCAGTGCGTGTGACAGTTCCGAAACACATTTGCAGGGCATGCAGGGGTTACGGGGTATTACCGCTTCCTTTCGACATGCCGGGGCACGCGCATTAATCGTGAGCATGTGGCCCGTGGATGAACAGAGCGCCCAATTAACCCCGCTTTTTTACCGCTATTACCTTGCCCAGAAAACAGGGAGTTCCAAGTCCGAGCCTATTTCTCCCGCCCAGGCGTTACGAATGGCCAAATTAGCCTTCATGAAAAAAACAGCCACATTGGCAAACGGTTTAAAAATCTCTTTTTCCCATCCCTTCCTCTGGGCCGATTATATATTGTATACCTTTACTTTTTAACGGACCCGCCTGTTGGTGTTACCACTACCCGTTCGTGCGCTGTTTTGGTCTATTACAAATATGGGGCAGGGAACAGGTTACCCTGTTCCCCGCCCACGTTTTTAACAGTTCGTGATGGTGTTTATTTTAATTCGGCTTCAATGGCGTAGATAGGAAAAATGTCCGTGGGAATGTCAGCTAACTTTTCCAATGCTTTTAACGCTGCTGGAGAAGGTTTGCCGTATTTCTCAATCAACACTTTAGCCCGCGCATAGTCACCGGAACCTTCAATTTCCAAGAGTTCTTTGGCCAATTGTTTCACTGCGCCTTTAATTTTATCGGGGTCAACATGGAAGGTGCCTGTGCTGTCATTATAAACAAAACCACCTTTTTCCATGAGAAAATTCATTTGAATCAACGTGCCAATGGCATGATCCTCGGTGACTCCAAAACGAATCGACCGAAAACAGCCAGCCAAATAACTGGGCATCAATGTCTTTTCCAATTCTTTGGGGAAAATGCCTTTACTGGTGAGGTATTCACAGTTATAAACGCCAAGAATATCAGCTTTGGCCTCTTCAATTGAAGAAGACAACTCTTTCATCTCTTTGCCAACTGTGGTTTTCACGCCGTTTACCACAATATTCCCGGGTCCCAAACCGTGGGAAACTTCATGCATGAGGACAAAATCAAAATACGCTTCAAAAGAGACCAGCTTAAAATCTTCAGGAGAGAGCACTCGGCTGGCAATAGGAAGTAAACTCTTGTTGAACTTGGCATCGGAGACATTTTTGAGCATGATTTTTTTAGAGCCCTTTTTCTCGCGGACATTTTCATCGTTGGGCAGGTTAAACGCCGTGGTTTGGACACCGGCTTTGCCTTGACCACCCACATACACCTGGTTCACCACTAAAATGGGAGAACTGGCACCCCGTTTGAAGTTTTTGTATTTGTTATCCACGGGGTGGTTGCGTTCCAAGTCGTCAAGGTATTTGGCGATTTTAGAAAGTTTATTGCTTTCCACGGGGTCAACAATAGAAATATAGGCTTCATAGGCGGCTTTATAATTGTACAATGCATCTTCGTATACTTCATAGGGACCAATAACAATCTCGATTTTAGAATCTTTTAAATCCATCCAATCAACATCGCTCTGATAATAATCGTTGCTGAAGAAGGCGTCTGCCCTGGAAAGCAAATATTTCTTTAAGGAAGGATTATCAATCAGTTGCGCGGCATCTTTTAAGTATTGGGCCGCTTTTTCCAGGTCTGCTTTATACGCTTCCGGGAAAGGCACGGCGACAAGTTTGCCATCCTTACGATTGATCACCGTAAAAAGAGACGTAAATGCCTCTTTGTCTGCGGGGTTGGCTTTGATATGGGCTTCGAATTCCTCTTTGGTCATATCTGCGGGGTAAAAATTAGCGCCTGCGGGTTTTAATTCTGCCTTGTTGATGAACGGTTTATCGCCTTCGAGACGGTCGAAGGGACCCATGTAGAGTTTGAACATATCTAACACCGGTTTGGCTAAAGGTTCGCTACTAACCCATTTTTCCAAGGCCGCTTTGATTTCAGGATTTTTGGCGTAAACCTGTTTGTAGTAGATGTCGTCCATCACTTGGGCCGCTTTCACCAAAAGCAACAGGGCTTGTTTTTCCTTATCAGTCAAGTTGGAAGGATCGTATTTGATTTCCACGTCCGCGAATTTTTTTAACTTGGGTTTGAGAACGTCTGGGCTTTCATAATCTTTTATAATGCCAGGGGGTGGTGCCTGAAATTGGGGTTGAACAGCTTCAGCCATTTTGGGTGCCTCCTCTTTTTTACCACAACCAAAAACCAATAGAGCCAGTACCAACAATACACTTACGAGCTTGTAATTCATCATACCTCCTATCACCGGCCTTTTTTATTTTGGCCGTCAGGAAATATACTAAACCAACCCGCTGTGGAAGTCAATAATTATGCCATAAATTTTTATTACTCTTCCGCAAGAAAAAAATTTGCCCACGAATTACACGAATTATCACGAATTAACACTAAGAAAGAGTTTTTTTTTCTTGTTAATTCGTGTAAATTCGTGAAATTCGTGGGGGTCTTTTCTTAAATCCGCTCTGATTGAAGCCCCATAGCCTATAACCCGAACCGTTACGAAATAATATTGCAAGATGCAGGGTCTACAACATAAAACTGTCAATAAAACAATTGGGTATAAATGGAACAGGGTATTAATGATGAAGCGGTTGGTTTATTTTAATGCGCCAGGGATGGCGCGTCTACATAGTAGTAGAGGTAGCAGGAGTTCATGATGATGAATGATGATCATGAACATCCTGCCCCACTCAACTGAGACACGCAGAGCAACGGCTGCCTATGAAAACCAATTAATGACTTCCACATTCCCCAGGCCGGGGGCTTGATAAACACATATAATACGTCGGATATAACAATCCAAGATCAGAATCTTCACACCAAACCTGGTAAGTGGTCACACAGATTGAAATCGAATCACAAATACTATAGAAAATAGTATGATGGCTATACTCATCGGGAGGAACACAACATTGTTCTATCCCCTGTTCACAACCCAAGCCGTAACACTTCTTTTGTCCCAAGCCAAAGATGGAAGGTTCCATAATGGATATCACCGCTATGGCAACAATAACAAAACCAACCGTGTACCACACTAATTTTTTCATGTTAAATTTCTCCTATTATTTTTTTATTTTTAAAAGGGCTACCCCCATTTCTGTTACACCGTAAAATATCTGATTTCGCTTAGCCACAATTCTCTTGCAATCAGTGGGATAGAAACAATAAATGTGGACCAAGTTGAAATTTAAATCGAAACAATATACCCATCGTTGTTTGCTCTTGTGAGATGCGGCGGATAGATAAAAAAAGGATTCATTGTCTTTATCGACAAAAAAATTTCCAAACAAGGTCGCACTTCTAAACATATTAGCTGGAGCCTTCTTTCTATCTTCAATGTTCTTCAATAAATCTGGGAATAGTCGTTCAGGCCAAAGATTAGCTCGCTTTAACAATTTCCCCCCTTTAAAAATGTAAATGTTGGATGAGCGCGACAAATAGACAATTAAGCGCCCGTCGAATAATACATCATACTGGAGATCAATGTTTGATGTGGGATATCCAAGTGAATACTGAGGATCGTAGGGTGGGGATCTCATTAGCCATGTGTTGACCTCATCATTGTTCAATAAACTGTATTTAAGTTTCAGGTTTTTATCCAGGACATCAATCCCATAGGTTATTGGGGATATGGTAATAAGATTTCCAAATTTGTCCACAACAGGCAAAAACTCTGGGACAGGATAGGTGTATAATCGGAATTCCCGGATTGGGTTTGCATCCCTGGTGAAAGAAATAACTTTCTGGTTTTGGGGGGAGATCACATACAAGCATCCATCACAGGAAAAATAAATCCTATTAAAGGAACACTCTTTCTTCCTAATTTCGAAAGGGCCAATACCATTGTCTATAAAGACTTTCCGCAGTTTTAAATCCTTGTCGAAGGAGAAAACTTTGTCCAAGATCGCATCAAAGACAAAAAAGCCGCCTCTGTCATCTGGCATGATATCCATTGGCCGACCAAAAAAGTTTTGGTCATCAATATCTTCTTCCACACCGCCCACTCGTTCCAACTGGATATACATCGAATCCTTTTCGATATGGGTTGGTTTGGGTTTTTCAATCACAACAGGTTTCCCTGCTTGCAGAACCAACCCCATGGTACCTATACACAAAAGACTTAAGAGACAAAACATGGTCAAGCGGGTCATTTTCTATTCTCCTCCTTTTCTAACATTGGTTTTTTTGAACTCCCTTATTTTTCGCAAGATAAAGGAATAATCTTCTCCATCCAGATTCTCGATCTTGATGAACTCCACCTGGTTGTTCATGTATAAAATGGTCTGAGCATAGTTCATTTGAAGGCGCCACTTCGTTTTTAAGTATCTGGGCAAAACGTTTCCAATACGCAAGGCATGGATTACAACCCAAACAGGGTTGCTTGGGAATAAAAATAAGATGGGGTTTGCCATCGTTCAGTGCTGCAATGTCGACCCTGCGATTATCTGTTCCCACCAGATCGAAATAGTCTATCCTCTCTCCTTTCAAAAGATTCGTCCGCGATTCCTCCAGTTCGAAAATTTGACGATTTTGCTTGATGTTTAGGAAAATAAGGAAGGTAATAGCAAGGATTAAGACGATAAAAACAATCAGTTTCCAGTTTTTTATAATTTTCATTTCATAAATATACTCCACGTAAAAAAAATTTTCAAGCGCATTTAAAATTTTTTTGTAACTGTTCAGCCCATAGGCAATAGATGAAACAAAGAAAAAGATTTGCCCACGAATGACTCGAATTATCACGAATTAACACTAAGAAAGAATTTTTTTTTCTTGTTAATTCGTGTAAATTCGTGAAATTCGTGGGGGTCTTTTCTTTAATCCAACCTGATTGTAGCCCCATAGCCTATAACCCGAACCGTTACGAATTATATAGGACACTTTCTACCGGAGGGGGTTGGCATTTAAATTGCATACTGTTAGAATCGGAGGTTTTAATGAAAAAAAAATGGTTCATTTTACTAAGTATAGTATTTTGTTTATTTGGTTCGGTAATGGCTCAGAACTACCGTGTCGGTGATCAAGAAATGTTTATTATGGCTACTGGCGACATGATGCCCAAGGGTTCTTCCTGTTTCACGGATTACGAATTGTTCATTGTCAAGTACACCTATGCGCCTTCTGACAACACGCATATCGGTGTTTTTATGCCCTTTCCCGTGGTTGGCGAAGCGTTTCAATACGCGACTGGTCATATCAAACAGCGTTACATCAACACGCCAACCTTTAAATCAGCGGCCTTTGCCACCTTTACCCCAGCCCAAGAAGGGGTTTTTACGATCGGGAATGTATTCACCTATGGTAATCAGAAAACCAATATCAACTTCGAGGGCAGTTACGTGGGCAGTTTCAAAGACAAAGAAATTTCTGATTTTATCTTCATGCTAGGAGTACGGCATCGGGTGTCCCCTACAGTCTCGCTAATAGCGGAATTTATCAGTACCCAACAACTCATCGCAAACATGGAAGCCGAAGACATTCCTGGCGTAGTTAATTTAGGGGTGCGTTTGCAATTCCGTAAAGTGTCCGTGGATTTGGGGGGCATGCGTCCTATCTGGGGGAGTTCAAGTGGGCTGTTGCTGCTGCCCTTCCTCAAAGTGACCCTGATGCTCTAATGATAACTACAGCATAAAAAACAGGCAGTAGAGACCCAACGTACAAGGTCTCTACTGCTTTTTTTCCACTCGCTGGTATTTGACTTGGTTATAGTTTTGTGATAAATATATTTCCTGTAGGTGCAAACCGCGTGAATCGTGGTTTCTAAAAAGGAGATATATATATGAACTCAAACGAACAGGTTTTATTAGACTTGAATGTATCGACCCAACAGATCATCAATATTCTCGACCAAATCCCGGCAGATAGGTTTAACTTCGGGCAAGGCCAAAGCTGGTCTGTCAGCGATTGCCTGGAACACCTGATAATGGTGGAAGGATTTATTCTGAATGTGATAAATGGCGAAACTATGCCATTACAAGACCGTCAACCCGATCAATTTGTTTCCGGGATTAAAAGCCGGTTCACCAACCGGGACCAAAAACTGGATGCGCCGCCACCGATAGCGCCGCCACATGAAGAACGGGTGAAAGAAATTCAAAAACAGGCCTTTGTGGAAAAACGGAACCAGTTAACCGCTGCCTTTGAACACCTGAACCTGACAGATATTTGTCTGGGGCATAAACATAAGATGTTCGGAGAATTGACGCGTTATGAATGGGCCTATTTTACCATCTTCCACTCTGACCGCCATGCCATCCAGATAACCGAGGCGGCAGAAAAAAAATAATTATTAGTATTCGCATTCACAAATATTCCACCCGCTTGATCAATTAAAAAAGTCAATCCAGGTTTATCGGGAAACAGTTCCGAATTTTTTAAGGCAAAAT
>CAZCVI010000144.1:0-9003 GCA_964502145.1 uncultured Clostridia bacterium | reverse complement strand
AGATATTTTTTTAATGCGGTAATGGAAGGTGCCGTCCAAAAAACTGAATAGATACATAAAAAAGTATACCGTGTTGTTTTTTATCTGGAACATTTTTTTATTTTTATATATAATTGAATGGGATTGTTTTTTTCCCTTCCATGGGGTATGGTTTCTCTTCTGGCGGTATTTTTTTGGGATAAAAAAATCAACCTTTGGATTTAGGGTCTTGACAAATAGAATCTTCTTATATATTATATAGAATTAGAAAAGGTAAACATGAACGGAAAAACAGATGTTTTTAATAAGTTCGTGACTCAATATGATGAGGGCGATCGCTTATATTCGAGAGGTGAGGAGCAGAATTTTTTTTATATCATCAATAAAGGTAGGGTTCAGTTGAAGCTTGATGATGATTTGATCCTGATTTCGTTGACCAAGGGTGATTTTTTCGGGGAAGAATCTTTAAATGAAGGTCAGAATGCCGCTTACACTGTGGAAGCTGTAGAGAATTCCGATATCATCAAGATTCCTTATCCCGATTTATCTGATATGATGAAACAGAACAGTACGATCTCTCTGAAAATCCTCAAGAAACTGGCTGAAAAGAACCTGAAGATCCTTGAGAATTTGATGAGTTTGAAAGAATCTGTGCCCGTGGTTAAAAAAGAGAATGTCAGAGTGGAATTGGCTGAAGATGAAAAAACTTCGGAAAAGATCGAGGAAGATATCAAAGCGTATCTGATCATCAAGCGTTCAAACCGGATCGTGCAATTGACCAAGACGCAGACTTACCTGGGTCGCAGGGATTACACTACTGGGTTTGTCCCAGATGTGGACTTGACCAAAGAGGACGAGGAAAAATATATCTCCAGAAAGCACTCAAAAATTTCTTTTATCAATGGCAAATTCTATGTTTCCGAGGAACCGGGGGCTGTGAATGGTACTTTTTTAAATGGGAATCGACTGGTTACCGGGGTGAAGCAAGAAATTCAAAATGAGGATGAAATCACCCTCTGCCATCTGGACATCGTCTTTAAATATTAATTGCGTTACTAATTTCTTGGCTCTTCTGCCCATATATCACATATATCTATCAGATATCTCTTTACAATCCCATCAAAACAGAACAACGATCCCCGCCACCCCCGTCGCCTCTCTTACTTGGAATGTGATTTATTCATAAATATTTTTAAAAAAAAAGGGGATTTCATAGAAATTGTGTTTACATTTTTATTCTGGTATGTTATATTCTAACACTAGCAGCAAAATGTCAAGAATTAAGAACAAATTCAATGTGTTTCGCCAGCAGAGTCAGGGCGTTGACCTTTGGAAGGTATCTACGCCGGGATGGAAGCACGTAAAAAAAAATGCTCAAACCGGAAAGGGTGACGTGGCGTTACGAAAGGGTCGAAATTTTGATGGGTGGGGTCGGGGTACATCGGTGCCAGAATCGTGGCGAGATAGGATTAAGGGGAAGGAAGACGAATAATGGAACGAAAGCACTTTATTCCCTCTATCATATTAAAGGAGCAAAAGCGATTGGATTCGGGATATTATCCCACTATAGATAAAAACACGGGGTATCATTTTCCTCTTGAGGAGTTGGCCATGAAGTCTAAAATCAAGCAGAGTTTCAGCAGTTATAAGGATTATATTATTTCTAAATGTCAATATCTTGATTTCACCGGGATGGAGGCGATGCTGTCCGAAGGATTGGGGTTGGAGAAGTTATATGTCCCGTTGCGGGTAAGGCCTTCCAGCCGGATAGATGATTGCCGTGATATTGATGATTTTAAAGATTTTGATAAGAATGATATTGATGTTTTTGGTTCGGATTTTGAAGCTGTGTTCCAACAGATGTATGAAGCTCATGTTCCTGGTGAGGATTCTTTGATGGCAGTTATTCTGGGGCAGCCGGGCAGTGGTAAAACGACGTTGCTCAAATGGTTGGCTTTGCAATGTATTAATCAGAGGGGGAAGTACAGTTTTGAAAATTTGACGCCGGTGTTTATCTCTTTGAAAGACTTGGCCCGTGACCCGGATGGATCGTATCGGGAGGAGAATATCTTGGAAGTGGCCATGGATATTATTGCCAAGGAATACCATGATCCTACTTTTCTCAATGAGTCATTCACCAGTGGTAAAATCTTATTTTTATTGGATGGTTTGGATGAAGTGGCGGATGAAATTTTGCGTGCGGAAGTGATCCGTTGGATTCAGTTGCAGGATATCCATAAAAACTGTATGTTGGTCACGTCGCGTTTTTCTGGGCTCCGTGACGGTGGGGAGTTGAATTTTCGTGGTGTTGTTCCGCTCTTGGTGATCCAGGATTTTAATGACAATGATAAGGAACGGTTCTTGCGGAGTTGGTTTGAGACTGTGGGTGAGGCCATGGTTAAGGAAAAGGAAAAAATCGAGGACATCTGGATCAAAGAAAAAGCGAATCGTCAGGTAGTGAATTTAATTGCTAAATTGGAGAGTCTCCATCATAATCATTTGTTATCGGCTGCACATAACCCGCAGTTATTAACGATGATCGCACTGATTCATGAACGGCAAGCCTTATTGCCTTCGGAAGGCTATCAGGTGGTTGCGGCGGCGCTAAGAGTAATGATTGAAATGTGCAATGAAGTTAACCGGATGCAGAATACTTTCTTTTCCGTGCGTGTCTGTATGCGTCATCTGGCTCGATTGGCTGTTTTGTCTCTTAAAGAGCATCGCCAAGAACTGGACGAAACCGAAATTGAAGCGGTACTGCCCCAGAAGATTGAAAATCAACCGCTGGATATTTTTTTAAGGGAAATGGGGTTAAAATCGGGGGTGTTGTATCGTCTCAAAGGTAATTATGGATTTACATATCGTCCTTTTCAGGAGTACTTGGCTGCTTGGTACTATGCGGTTGATATTGAAAATCAAAATCAGATATTGGCGCACCGTTTAAAGGACTCGTGGATTGAAGTGTATAAGTTCTATGTTAATTTGGCCGATGCCCGTGTCTTTTTTAATCAGATCATTGCTGATTTGGAAGAGTATTATTGGGTTCAGATGACTCTTTGGGAGGATTGTTTGGCCAGTTTGGTGGACACGGCGTTGCGAAAAGAGATTGAGCTTATGTTTTGCCGCAAAATTTTTGCGGTTCTTACTAACATCACTTATGATGATGTGCATCTTGAACAAGAGGTCATTTATTTATTCCTTTATTATGGATTGTACAAGCATGCTTCCTTAGCTGAGGCGGAGGGGTGGCAGTTGTTCCATCATGCGCGGCACCCATTTCTCCAATCTGTGGGCAGTTCTATTTTGAATCGTGCTGGGGAGTCTGTTCAGGCTGAATTAATGGCGCAAATTAAAGCGCGTATTATGGCCCACGAGAATGAAAATTTTAGTGATCACCAATATATAAAAGATTCGATTTATCGCGACAATAATAGTTTTCTGTTATTGATTGCTGGGCGAAAAAATCTCTGGGATTTTCATTTTGTGTTGACCAGTTTGAAATCTCGCAATTCCGTGTTGGTTTATTTGAATTTTTTATTTCTTCGTTATGTGATTTACCTCAAGGTCTTTGGATTTTTGCCTGGGTTTCCTCATCGTCCGCAGATTCGTTTCTTGCAAAAAGCGTTGAATGAGCTGGAAGTATTTGAACATATTGAGTTTAAAGAGATATTGGATCATTTGGACCTTTGTTATCTGGTGGATTTCAGGTTTTTATTGGATATGCATTCCATCCAGTATTATAAACATCTGCGTAGCACGTTACGATTCAAGCATTTTGAGATTTTACAGAGTCGCTTTGAGACGAAATACAAGGAAGAATTTTTTGAAAAAAAAGAAGAGATTCATGCTTGGGCGGACCATGCGATTGCTACTTTGCATTCCTTATCTGACCTGCAATTAAAAAAGTATTTCCCGGGTACTACGGCAGAAGAATTGGCGCGTTTTCGAAAGGAAAAAGAGTGATTGTTGCAATCGGGTATAACAATCATGTATAATACACCCAAGATGATTTTGGTCAGTTAGAATTATTTTAACAGGAGGTTTTCACATGGCCATTGAACTGAAAGTTATACTATTAATCGCGTTGGTTGTACTTGTAATTGCTCTTTGGCAATTTCTCAAAAGTCAAAAATTGCAAAAAAAATGTCGTGAATATGAATTACAAAACCAGGAATTGCATCAACAGTGCCTTGAATTTGCAAAGAAAAACCAGGAAACGCAAAAACAGAGGCTGGAATTCGAAGCCCAGAACCAAGCACTGCAACAAAAAAATCTGGACATTGAAGCCCAGAACCAGGAACTGCAACAAAAACTAAATCAGTTCCAGCAGGCAAAGGAAACCAGGGAACAAGAGGTCGAACCAGAACCGATGCAAGCTGTAACAGACAATTATCCGCCGGAGTTGGTTAAACAGTGGGCAGCGGGAGATCTTTCTTTTTTCAAGACATTGACTATTACTACGCAATGGCTGGATGAAACCGCGCCGGTAGTGGAAGCGGTTTTGGGTGCAGGGAGTTTTGTGGATATATTGATAAAAGTGTGTACAGATTCTTCGCGGCAGATGAAAGCGCAACGTCCGGTTATTCTTCGTTATCTTATTGATCGGGATAAACTTGATCTGGAGTTGCGAACCGTGGTGGCGTTGTTGAATTTTACGCTGGATATTGACAATCCGCAGAACCAAGCCTTGGAATTGGAAGCGTTTACTTTATTGAAAAATAAAGGTGCCAAACTATTGAAGAGTTATTTAAGAACGATCACTGCCAGTCCGCCCCGTAAAATATCCAGTTTGAATTCAGTTTATATCACGGAATATATCTATCAGGTATGAAGAAAGAAGTTTTGCTGGCGTTGCATGGTGGTTATCGGAATTTGAAAAGTTTTCAGATGGCGCAGTTGGTTTTTGATATCACGGTGCGGTTCAGTGATCGTTATCTAGAAAAGCGTAGTCGTACAGTGGACCAGATGGTACAAGCTGCCCGGAGCGGTGTGCAGAATATTGCCGAAGGTTCTCAAGCATCTGGTACTTCAAAGAAAACGGAATTGAAGTTAACCAATGTGGCGCGAGCCAGTTTGGAAGAGTTGAAGCTGGATTACGAGGATTTTTTGCGACAGCGGGGCCTAACTATGTGGCCGTGGGATCACCCACTGCGTAAAAGCTTAATAAACCGTCGTTGCACAACGGCAGACGACGTAGCTCAGTGGATCAAGGAAATCTATCATACTGGACAATCTGGACATACTGGACATACTGGACTTACTGGACAAATGCCCCCAAAAGAAATGTCCAGTAAGTCCAGTATGTCCAGTATGTCCAGATTGTCCAGTAAGTCCAGTAAATCTATGACAGCCATCTATGCCGAATTATCAGCCAATGCCGCACTTGTTCTAATCGCGGTAGCCTGCACCTTGCTGAGTCGTCAAATCGCCGCTCTTGCCAAGAGTTTTGAAACAGAGGGTGGTTTTACTGAGCGGTTGTACCGTGTGCGCAGTAATAATCGCAGGGATGATAGCCAGTACTGAACCAAATTAAAAAAAGATGGGATAATGGCTGTTTTCCCAAACACGATTATTGACATTTTGTTTAATTCCATATATTATCAGAACATACATGACCAATGAATTGATGAGGTATAATGGATTACCGGGAATTAGTTGAACGCAGAATCGCTGAAGTTGAGAAGAACAAGTATACAGACTTGTACCTAAGCCACTGTAATCTGACCCAGATTCCTGATAGTGTATTTGCTTTAGAACATTTGCATCACCTTGACTTGAAAGGGAATCGACTTGTTTTCTTGCCCCGAGGCATTTCCCGGTTAAAGAACTTAAAAGGTCTTTATTTAAATCAGAACAAACTCAAAGAAATACCCGATGAACTCTGCCAATTAACCCAACTGCAAGTATTAAAGTTAGATGGGAACCGCTTAAAGCGTTTGCCAGAAGAGATTTCTAAACTCGAAAAATTAACCTTCCTTTATTTAAGCGATAACCAGTTAAAAATGTTGCCTGCCGAGTTGTTTAAGTTGCGCCAATTAAAAGTGCTGTATGCCAGCGACAACCGCATCGAAACATTACCCAAGGATATCTACCATTTAAATAAACTCGAAGTACTTGATCTTACTAATAACCGTTTAATGCAATTACCTGTTGAGATGTCCAGGTTGTTGTCTTTGCAACTGCTTTATCTTAGTCGTAATCAATTGGCTAACTTGCCTTTGGAAATGTTCCAGCTCACCCATCTGATCCGTTTGGATTTGAATTTTAACAAGCTCAAAGAGTTACCTGAAGATATTGCCTTGCTTGACAGTTTGCGTATTTTGAACCTTGAAGGCAATCGTTTGGAAAAGTTTTCCCCCGATTTATTTCACCTGGAAAATTTGAATGTGTTAAACCTGGATGGCAATCGTATCCATGAAGTGCCCGAAGAGATTTTCCGTTTGAAACAGTTGGAGTATTTATCTTTGAGTCGCAACCGTTTGAAGCGGTTACCCCGTGGTATCACCCAGTTGAAGAGTCTCGTTTATTCTGGTATTGATAAGAATCCCCTTGAAATTCCACCCGTGGAGATTGCTGGGCGTGGTATTGATGCGATACGTAATTATTTTGCCCAACTCCAAGAACAGGGTGAAGATTGTTTGTATGAAGCGGATTTATTACTGCTTGGCGAATCCGGCGTGGGCAAAACTAGCCTCGCCCACAAACTACTGAACCCCCGTTATACATTGGACCCGTTATTACCTTCAACGCGGGGCGTAGAAATCCAACGCTGGATTTTTCCCGGCCCTGGGAATATCTCTTTTCGTGCCAATATTCGCGATTTTAGCGGTCAGGAGAGGCTGCGCCTGCTCCATAACTACTTTATTACTAAACGGTCTCTGGCTGTCGTTGTTCTTGATGATCGTCAAGAGGAGCGCGACTTTTCGTATTGGTTCCGGCTCGTGCAATTTTTAATTTCCCGTGACATGCCAGTGATAATAGTTGTGAATGAAAAGGTCCACCGTCATAAACTTGTGCCCGCTATCGTGTTGGAAAGTTTTGCTCGTTTACCTGAAGTGTATACCATCAATCTTAGTGATAATAGTGGTGTCGAGGAATTGGCTGAGATTCTGCGCCAACACCTCAAAACATTGCCCCACATCGGCAAAGAACCGCTGCCCAAAAAATGGATCGCGGTGCGCAAAGTATTGGAAGCGGGAGCTGAACATTATATTTCCCAGGGGCAATTTCTTAATATTTGCCGTTTGTCTGGCATGAGCGATGAGAACCATGCGTATCAACTCGCTGAATTTTTACATGATCTTGGGATCATTTTTAATTTTCCCAAGGATATCTTGTTGCAGGACACGCTTATTCTTAATCCTGGCTGGGTTACCGCTGCTTTTTACCAGGTTTTAACCAGCCCCCAATTGGCAAACAATAACGGGCGCTTGGATAGCAGTGTACTTGTTCAAATCTGGGATTCCCCGCCTGCCGACGATATGCGTGTCCAATTATTGCGGTTGATGGTGAACCTGGAACTTTGTTATGAAACCAGTGACTCTGCCGGGTATATTTTTCCCAGTTTGTTGCCTGTGAATGCCCCCGGGATTGCACCTTTTCATAATGCGCCTGATGCTCCGTTGATACAATTACGGTATCGTTATTCTTTTATGCCGCCCGGTATTATTGGACGTTTGATTGTTCGGTTACACGAGTACATTTACCCCAAGATGGTATGGCGTTCAGGCGTGTTGTTGCAAATCGGCGATGCTTTGGTGGAAATCATGGAAAACCAATACGCCCAGGAACTGCGCATTCGCATTCGCGGGGAAAGTAAAGCGGATGCACTGGTATTGATCCGGGAAGAAATCAAAAATCTGCACAGCACCTATTTTCATTTGGATTATAACGAGATGATCCCTTGCAATTGCAGCCATTGCGCTGGCCAAAGGAACCCGCATTTTTATGCTTACAGCTTGTTGCGAAACTACATGCATGGTGGCAGGTTCAAGGTTGTTTGTGATCAGAGCATTGAGGATGTCGTGATTTATCAGTTGTTAAGTGAGTTTAGTGGGTCTGCCAAGCCCCAGGTTCCCTTGTATGATCGTATCATGCGCGATTTTGATAATAACAAGGATTTGATTAAAAAACGAAACAAATTATTTGTGGCGTATGCTCTTTCAGACAGTCCTTGGATGGCGCGGGTGCGCACTCATTTAAAGGAATTTGAAGATGAGGGTTTTGAATTGGATATTTGGGATGATGCCCAGCTCAAACTCGGTAGCAAGTGGGAACGGGAGATTGCACGGGCACTTGGTGAAGCTAAAATCATCATGTTGTTGATTTCCACTGATTTTTTATCCATTGATTCGATTGCCGCCAATGAATTGCCCCCCATGTTGGAAGTCGCCGAGAAAGATGGGGCCGTGGTTCTGCCGATTATCCTTAAACCTTCCCGGTTTACTAAGAATGTTCATCTGGCGCAATTCCAGCCTATCAATGATCCTGCTTCACCTTTTATGGGACTCAGCGAAGCCCGCCAAGAAGAGATTTTAGTTCACTTGATGGAAGTCATTGATGAAAATTTACGAGATGTGAATCCCTCGCTCACCCATTAGTGAACGACATCCTAACGTTATTAATGTAAGGGAAAATATTGTATATAAGTTTGCCTCCTCAAAAGAATCTGTGGGTGATTCTCTGGTGTAATCGTCACGAAGTGCCTGATATGAAAGGTTATTGTCTTCATGAACGTGCTATTAATTCTGGTTCTGAAATTAAAATCGATTACCTTGTGTGCAGAGAAGGGAAGGTGTGCTTGGGGATGGGGGGACAAGGATGTGCCTACTCCCCCCTAAAACATTTCCTACCGAAGGGAGGAAAATATATTTTCCCCCGAATCAACCCACAAATTCCTTAGAAGATTTTCTATAAAGACAAAAAGTACCCGGGCCTGGTTAGAAATCTAAAAAAGGTGGTAATAAGAACGATGAGCAAGCAAAAAAAAAAGAAAAAAGTGGTAGCCAAAGAGAAACGGAAACG
>CAZCVI010000143.1:0-9159 GCA_964502145.1 uncultured Clostridia bacterium | reverse complement strand
TCTCTATTTTGCGATCTTCTCCAATCCAAAGCAATCGTTTACAATGGAGGTCAATGCGGAAATATTAGATAAATCCACCCGTTCCCGCCCCCATTCCACAGCCATCTTTACAGAGTTAAAGACATGATGCCAAGTGGTTCTGAAGCATTCGCTGACTTCTTGCCAACTCATACGTCTGGCCCAATTGGCCAAGAACCACGAGTAAGATTCTGTTAACTGATTCTTGCCTCTTGCCCAGGGAACCACTTTAATCTCAATGGTTGGACATTTACGCGTCGTTGAGCCGATGCTGCATTTTATAAATACAAAGGACTTGTATTTTACCGTTTTATTTAGTATAGTTTTTAAGAACATGCTTTCTTCTTTATTGCCCGGAAAAATAATTTTTTGTGCGCTTTTTACAAAAATTATTTTTTGCACTGTTTACAGATTGAGAGAGACAAAATATAATATCAAATGCCCACATGAGGTGGATGAAAATATTTTATCTACCCACAAATTCCTTAGAAGAGCCAAAAAAATCAGGGCTCGCCACACGGGCGAACCCTGATTTAATCCTTAAATTATTAACATGTTATCGGATAACCTATATAGGAATAGCAAACGAGTTGATAAGTCTCATCGCATATTGTCAAACAGGACGTCTTGTCAGTAGCGCAAGGGCATATCGACTCGATAGAATAAATAGTAGGATCTGGCCTGCCACCTTGAAGGTTTTGCATATCTCCACCATTTAAATTAGCTACCGTGTGTTTTTGAAACGACAATTTCTTTTGCAACGCTTTAGTTTTCATAAAAGCTCCTTTTGTTTTTATTTTCTGCTTACAACATTATCGCTTTCTAAAAATCGCCTTTACCAGCTTACATAAAGCAATTTCCAATAGCAGTTTGATTATAAATCAATCCAGGTTAAAATGTCAAGATAAATGTAAGTATAATGCTCATTTCTATTTTCGTGTGTTTTGTGTTTAAAAATAAAAATGGACTATCGCTACTCCAGTTACCTTTATTTCAAATTACCCCTCTTTGGCTTTTCTGCGGGCAAAGTGACCGGAATCACCCCATTCACCATAGCCAATAGTATCACCTGACGCCTTAATACGGGCATCAAGACAGCCGCGACATTTTGTGGCGTCTTCGTCCAAACAGGGTTTGTCTTCATAGAGTTTATAATCGGAGCGATATTTAGTGGGGGTCATATTGGGCATGATGACATTGGCTCCGGCTTTTAACCCTTTCTCGCGACCAACGGGATCAATGGCTTGCAATGCGGTGGCGGCAGCAATATTGATGTCTTTCATGATGAGCCGCAACACGGCAATCATACGCAACGCTAAATCAAACCGCTCTTTGCGACTGGTCAATAAATGACGATATTCATACAACGGGGTGCTTTCATGCTCTATATAAGGCCCCATGCCAATCATATCTATATCCATGGTGCGAAAAAACAATAAATCATCGGCCAAATCCTCAAGGGTCTGAAAGGGCAACCCAATCATCACGCCTGTCCCAGTCTGGAACCCAGCCCGTTGCAATAATTGCAAACACTGGATACGCCGCTCAAAACTGTGATCGGCTGGATGCAATTTTTTGTACAATTCAGGGTTACTGGTCTCTATGCGCAATAAAAAACGATGGGCCCCGCTTTCATAAAAAGACTGGTATACTTCCAAGGTCTGCTCGCCGACAGAGAGGGTGATGCCCAGTTTGTTGTCCGATAATTTCTTAATGCCGCGCAACAACCGGTTAATAGTCGCCACATACTGGTCATCCTCACGCTCGCCAGACTGAATCACAACGGAACCATAATTAAACTTGTAGGCCAACTCAGCCGCTTGGTATACTTCCTCTTCGGTCATACTATACCGGGCTACAGTGCGATTCTCAGCGCGAATGCCACAATAATAACAATTCTTCTTGCATATATTGGAAAACTCGATCAAACCACGATAATAGACTTTTTTGCCAACATACTGCGCTTTTACTGCATAAGCGGCTTGAAAAAGTTCCTGCATATCAGATTCTTCGGTTAACGATAAGAGATAGACAATCTCGTCTTTGGTAAATTCGTCTCGTTTGACTATTTCTGCTATTCTATTCATTGTTTGTTTCTGCCTCCGGTGGCATTTTTATGATTTATGAGTTAATATTCGATTCCTGCTGCTTTTATGTTCTCTGGGTCAAAGGCATGGCAGGGTGTTACGCCAAAAACCATACCACAGCCAGGACATTTACCCTCAAATGTCTCCATGGTAAAAGTTTTCGCGCAATTGGAGCACTTTATCTCAAAGGGCATGGGCATACACTGCCCAGCAAAACCCATCATACGTATCTTATCCACTACCTGCTGACCATTTTCAAAACTACCACCACAACCGTCATGCATTTTATTTCCTCCATTTGTATTTTATGTGATATTATTACTTTTTACAACTGCTTGTGCCATCATTTTTTTGAAAGCACAGGTCACAGGCTGGACTTACTGGACAAACTGGACTTACTGGACCAAATAATAAAAGCTTTTGGAGGTCCAGGAACCTTTTCTCGAAAAGGTTCTTGGCCGCCGGAGGCATTTTGTTTTACAGTTCTACTTCATCCAGGGTGCCGCCTTGGCGGAGGCGATGGCGCAGGTCTTGGACAATAGCGTCCATTTTTTCCAGTTCTTTTAAGAGTTCGCGTTCGCGGGTAGAAGTTTCGATGATCTTGTGGATGCCGCCATTGCGAATCACGATGCGTTTGTCGCCCATCAGGGCTAGAAGCGGATCGTGGGTCGCCATGAAGACGATTTTTTCTTCACCTATTAGCAATTGCAGCGCTTTTTTGCGATCAATGCCCGCGTTTTCAATTTCATCAATTAAGATGATCGGGGATTTACTTAGAATCGCTGTATCCGCAATCATCAGAGCACGCGACTGGCCACCACTGAGACTGGTGACCGGGGTGTCCATATTAAACTTCTCGCCTGCTAAATTATTAGCGGCCTCAATAATACGCTGAATCACGTGCTCTTCATCCTCCACTAAACGACTTTTAGCATGGAGTTCAAGGAACTCGCGCACGGTTAAATCCATGACAAAATTCATGTTCTGTGAAAGCTGCGCCACCAATTTATTACCGGAAGAAAAACGCCATTTCATATCCGGTTTTTTTTCATCAATCATTATAGAGCGTGAAGTGGGGGTATCATTCTGCGCGGCCCATTCAATATCACCCAATAAACGACTTTTACCGGAACCTGTGGGGCCAACAATACAAACAATCTCACTCTGATGGACGGTAAGAGACCCAAAAGTCTCGGGATTGCCAGATTTATCAGTGCCGGGTAAAATAGTGACACTATGAACACCAACGTCTTCCTTAGCTCCGAGGAACTCGATCATCTGATTGATGTACTGACTCATATTATCTAACACCTGTTCCTTGTCCAGCGCTTTATTTTCAACCTCTTCCTCATCATAGGTATTAAAAAACTCGCCCAGAGTCAACTGCTCTTTTCGGGAGACATCCAGCATGTTGTCTTCCAGGTATGACGTGAGAAAGGGGTAACGTTCTAAAAGAACCGAGATTTTCTGCGTGGTTAATTCGGTGCCGGTGACATTCATTTTTTGTCTCCCATATCAATTTTACGGACATTGCCCATCTGGTAGGATTCACCGATGCGGGTTTCGCCCAGACAATAAGAACACAGCGCCGCAGGCATAGAGAAACGCAATTGTTTGCCTTTCAAACTGTCGATCTGGTTCTCTTCATTGTAGAGCAAGGTGCTCAGCTCATAGGAACCCTGACCAGTCAGTCCGTTAATATGCATGATTTTGGCTCCAGGGTTCACCGCGTTCACCCTGGAGGCGAAAACTTCCCGTTCCGCTTGACTGACAATATCGCCCTTGGTAATAATCACCACGTCGGCTGTTTTTAGCATCGGGCCAATTTTGCGGGGGGTGTTGATACCACTGAGATTATCAATCACGCATATGGCTTTGATGTCTTTAATATATGGCGAACAGCGGTTACACAAACCGGCGCTTTCGGTGATTAGCAGGTCTAGTTTTAAACTTAAACCCCAGGCCGTCACTTCCTCGATATTGCTGACAAAGAAGTGGTCGGGACACAGTGCGCCAGAGAGGCCTTTTTTAACAGGAATACCCGCCTTTTCATAAAGCAGGTCGTCATCCGTAGCCAAGCAATCGAATTTTACCACGCCCACAGACAACTTACGACGCCTGAGTGAATCAATGGTCTTTAAAATAACCGATGTTTTACCAGAGGATGGGGGGCCTGATACAGTAACTAAATTCATTGTTCTTTCTCCTGTGCGCTGGCAGCGTTAAAAATCTCTTCACAAGTCTTGATTAGAAGACCAATATCGTGAGCATATATATAATCCCAGCCCAACCACATGAAGGTATTGGCCGGGTTGAGGCGATTGTCTACGGCGGGGTGAATGCTAGGGAACAACCCTTTGTGCGAGAGTATTTCGCCAACAGCTTGGGAAGCAAAAAAATCCACGGCAGGTTGCAATTGCTGAATTTTGCTGCGTTTGCTCAACATAAATATGGGACTGATAATGGCCCCATCTTCAGGCCACACGCCCAGCATGGTGCCACCTTCCTTGACCATCTTGGTGAAGAAGTTGGGCATGATGGTAATGGCGGGGCGTTCCAACTTGCTCTTGTTGGACTTCACCATCTGTGAGGGGTGCATACTGCGCATCAAACTATGTCCCAGTTGTGTCACGCCCTCGCTACCGTAAGATTTATATATATTGAGCAGAATGGAATTAAAGAGGTCAAAATCACCGATCGGCAGACTGACACTTTTGGCAAACTGGGGGTGCAGGATATCTTTCCAACTGCGGGGCACGGCGCGGCCATGCAACTCCTCGGTATTCACCAGAAAAATAGCGGGTACGACCGCAATCATGGAATAATGACCGGCTGGGTCCTTAACATTGATCGTGTCATTATCAAATAGGGGATTGAGGCGGGTGAAACCAGTGCTGTCGACAAACACGTTGTCCTTTTTAAATTTCCCCATCAGGTTGTTATCAAAAAACAGATCAAAACCCGCGGAAATAAAAAGATCGGCCAATTGGTCCGGGTTTTCCTGGGTTAACAGGCTCTCCTTTAACCAGTCCAGACCCATGGATGCCGCTTTTAAATCATAATCAAGACCCACGCCGTATTGGGCTTTATACCCATCGGCAAACTCCTTGATCCGTTCAATCAGGGGTATGCGAACGGGGCAGGGTAGCAAACCTTGTACCCGCAAGTCGCCCGCTTCTTTTTCGCGGGGCACCGTATTGAGTGCTGCATCCACATTGTTTCGTTGCTGCTCGATGCGGTCCAGCAAGATACCTGAAAAGGTATCCACATTGATCCGTTTCAGTAGCAGGGCTGTTTTTAACGCGATAGCCGCGCCAAAGGTCTTACGTTTCTCTGCACTTCGCATATGGTCGAAACCCTGCGAGACAAAGACATCTATTGTTTCAGGATACTTTTCTGTTATGGTGAACAGAGTATCCGTATCTTTAAAGTATACATTCTCCATTATGTTCTCCTATTCGTTTTCCTCTGTCAAGAAGATCGGTTTTTCGTCCGATTTGGATGTTTTTACAATGAGTAAGCGGACCTTGGTTTGGCTTGGATTGGAAACACAGGTCGCCAGACCCGCCGGACTCTCCACGTAGGACTCTGGTTGCACATAGTACTTTTCATCACCCACGCGCACCATCGGTTCTCCTGCCAATATATAGTACAGCAAATTCACTGGCGGAATATGAAGCAGCATACTTTCCCCCGCATCCAGGGTCAGATGCAATAACTCTGCCTCGGCTGAATCATGGAACTTGATGACCTGCAAATTAAAAGGATTGACCATTTGCGCTTCCGTTGTATAATGTTTGACTATCACAACCGCCTCCTGCATGCTGTTTTTTTCTTTTTTTTGTGTTGTTGGACTTTTTTTTAGCCACAATGTAAGTGATTACTTACACGATATTAATATAACCTATGAAGTTCTATTTGTCAACAAAAAAGTAGAGAAATCTTCTTTTCATTTAAAATGAATGGGAAAAAAGAGGTAAAATTTAGGAGGTGACCGAACTAACCGAAATGGCTACCTGATCTCATTTATATGGAGTTCCCAATTCTCTGTGCTCTCATTTTCATGCAGGGAATAGAAACGGGCATCTTTTATGGCATAACAAACCGGTGCAAATGGCTCTTCGGGAGGCAGTTCCAGCCAAACCTGTTTAATTCTTTCCCCCTTGGTATTTAAAATTACACCCTCATGTTTTCTTGCCCTTTGCTGGTAGGTCACTATATAAATGAGGTCATTATCTAGCAATATATTTTTGTAAAGGGGAAAGTACGTTTTAAACAGGATGTTTCCTTTAATTTTTTCCCAGGCCTTTTTTAAAGGAGAAAGATCTCTAAACCAGTGGGTCAGATTTGTTTTATAATCCTCTGTCACTTTGAGCTTTTTCAGTGTGATAAGCGGGAGGGTTTTGATTAAGTTGCCCATTTTATCAAATACTTTTATTTCAAGCCGGTCATCTTTTTCGCTGGGGATATAAATCTTATCTTTGTATACCGGGTAAACAAATGACTCGTAAGGCAAAGTAATAGTATTAAACAGGAGATTGGAATATAAACCAGTACCGATAGTATGATCGGTTCGATAAATGGATTTTAACTTGGCCATTTTAGAGTCGTATATATTGAGATAAATCCACATGTGGTGTTCATCATCGGTTTCGGAGGCATTACCCACATAATTCTCTCCTACGGGTATAAAAAGGGAAAAAGGTTTGACTCGGATTTCATTAAGAAATTCGCCATCACTGGTTATCAATGAAATTCTACCTTCGCTGTTTGCAACTAGTTTATTGCCTTTTTGAAATAATTGCAAACCAGGACCAAAGGGATTCAGTTTAAAATTTTTTGGACCTTCACCAGCTCCGCCAATTTTTTTGATTAGGCGAAAATCTTTTAATGAGTAAATATAAATATACGCCTCTTCAGTAATATAAAAATTATTTTGACCGATTAAAACCTGTGACGGTTTTTTTATATCAGCCAGTTCCACAACCTTGTCTGCCATTAGCAGACACGAGCCAAACAGTAACATCAGAACAAGCCACCACCGTTTCTTGGCCATTTTCGCTACCTCCTTGCCGCACAACTGGCATTGAATACTATTAAAAAATCGGCGCTTGGAACAACTCCACCTATGCGTGTTGCACGTTATTATTTTAAATTAGCGTTATTCAAAAGTCAATGGCATTTTTTCATAAGAAGGAAAAAGGATCATTTGAACCAGTAGGGAATTTTTACCACTGGAGACATTTTTTAGCGGGTCGCACGGCGTTGGTAGGGGAGTAGGAAAAGGTTGGCACAAAGGCGTCCAATAGTAAAAGCACTGGTGGCAGCCACGGCACCAATAGCAGCGAAACCATAAATCGCCAGTTGGATGGAGCCAATAATCACGCTCACTTCAATAACCGTGGCCCAGGTAATAGCGATGGTTTTTTTAATGTTCATCAACAGCGCTTGTTGCAAGGAAAGGTACAGGGTGAGAACAGGCAGCAGGGTGATGATCTGGGTGGGCAGCAAAGAAAAGGCGGTTAATGCAGGAGAAAGGCCGCTGACTTTATTGAACCAGATGCCAGCCAAAGGGGTAAAACTGATCAGCGAGAAAGTAGCCAATGAAATAGCACCGAGGATCAGGGCGAAATTTCGCAATGGGATATAATTGCGGTTGTCTTTGCCCAGCAGAGCCAGAGCCACTTCAGTAAAAGAGAGTCCCACGCTTCGGAAAATAAAAACCAGCGCATTGATCACGGGCAGAACAGCCAGTGATTCCAAGGCAAAACGGCTTTTGCCAATAAAAAAAACCACCAGCGGCTGTACCCCCAGAGTAAGAATTGTCATGAGGGCCAGAGGGTAATAAAAATGTATAATAATTTTGTATGTCAGCGACGTCGGGCTGTTTTTCGGTTCTTGTTTAAGTCTGTTCACTTCCAGGCGGCACATCCAGCGGGTGGCAATCGCTTCCCCAAGCACGCCCATGGAAAGAGAACCCGCCCCAACCCAGGCACCGGGAACATGCAAAAGGTAAAGAACCAGGGCGGTAGTAGACATAGTGGATAATCTGACCACCGTACCATAAGCGACCAAGCGGGTCTTGTTATTGCGGATCAAAATACCCTGGTAAAAACGACGGAAACCAATGGCGGCTGGCCAAGGAAGCAAAATCATGGTAGCCACATGGGTAAGGTGCGCCACTTCCGGGGGCAGACCGATCATATTGCGGGCGATATAATTAAATATCGGGGGTAACAAGCAGATTAATAATATCAGGGTGATGGAGAAATTCAGGGTATAGGTGAAACGTCGTAGTTTATAAAAAGCGCCGCTATCTTTAACCAGGGCAGTGGATGCACTCATGATCATAATAATCGGAGCTTCGATGATTAATGCGAAAGAGAATGCCACGCCAAAGGCAGCCAGATTAAATTTAGGGTCGGGTAAGCGGGCGATAATGGCCGTGAGATAGGGGGTTTCTATTGCCATCATCAGCCAGGTCAAAGCCAGTGGGTACCAGAATACAAAGATTTTTTTATACCCTAATTTTTCAGTTTGGATTTCGTTGTTCATCAGGTTTAAGCATACCATTATTCTGCCTATGTTGCAAGCAAAAACCCATCCTGAATTGTAACTGTTCAGCCCATAGGCAATAGATGAAACAAAGAAAAAGATTTGCCCACGAATTACTCGAATTATCACGAATAGCCACGAAAAAAGATTTTATTTATCTTTTAATTCGTGAGAATTCGTGAAATTCGTGGGGGTCTTTTCTTTAATCCTACCTGATTGTAGTCCCATAGACTATAACCTGCACAGTTACTAATAGTATATCTATTAGTAGAAAAAAGATACAATGTCAATTCAGGAAAAAGCATCTATTCAGTTTTTTGCACGTCCCCCAACATCTTTCCGAAATCCTGGTCATCCATTAATCCCACGCATCACGGTTCAGACAACCTATTTTCCCTAAAACCTGAGACACTTCCAACAGTCACGGATACGAAGTTCCTCCAATTTTTTCTCCATCAGCAGTTGAAATTTAATGCATTTTGCGTTATCATACAGGTAT
>CAZCVI010000142.1:0-9796 GCA_964502145.1 uncultured Clostridia bacterium | reverse complement strand
ATAGACTGACGGAGAGCCGTATACTGGAAATCTGTACGTGCGGTTCGCAGAGGGGAGCGGGCTAACCCCCGCTCCCACTCTATTGGGCCAGTCTTTTTCTTAAGTCCTCTTTTAATCTGTCTAATCCTTTTAATCTGCGTAATCTGTGGATAAACAACTTTTTAACGACTAACCAGTAGCACCCTAAACCTTTTCCCTGGTACCCTCTTTTTCCTCGGAAGGGGAACGGAGAAACTTTTTCTTGTAACACTTGGCAAAATAACTGGCACTGGCAAACCCTACTTCTAAAGCAACTTCAAGAACAGAAATAGTGCCCTTACGCAACAGCTCGGCAGCTCGTTTGAGACGGTAAGAATGGATAAAATCCAGGGGCGTTTCGCCAGTTAATGCCAATACTTTGCGGTACAAGGTGGAACGATCAAGAAAAAGTTCCTTGGCCAACTGCTCCACATTAAACTCGGGGTCGGCTAAATGTTTGTGGATAACTGCTTTTAACTCTTTCATGAACTGCTTGTCTATAGGGTTTACTGGTATCTCAACGGGTTGCAATGTCATCTCGCGATCGAGATTTAAATGCCGTTGTCGTCGCAATTCTACCAGATTCTTGATGCGGGCCAGTAATATCTTGGTACTAAACGGTTTGGTAATATAATCATCGGCCCCGGTTTCTAACCCACGGATAATATTCTCTTCGGCTGCTTTGGCCGTTAATAAGATGACGGGAATATGACTGGTCTTGATATCCTCTTTCAAACGGCGACAAAATTCCAAACCATCGACCCGGGGCATCATGATATCACTGATCACGAGATCGGGAATATGTTGCAATGCGACCGCCAACCCCTCCTCGCCATCCCGGGCCTCCAGAACAGTGTAAAGCGGTTCTAAGCAGCTCCGAATGTAACGACAGACATCGGCACTGTCATCTACTACCAGAATGATTTCCTGTGGCACGACTTCTGCCGTGTTGTTTATATCTTGGTCTGTGGATATTTCGCCAGCCAAATCAGAATCTACGGGGAATAAGCTACGACCTGAAGACAAAAGTGGCGCGGTGCTGATTTCTTCGGGCTGGAAAAAGGTGTCACCCAGAGGAAAATGAATAATAAATTCAGTGCCCCGTCCCTCGCGACTATGTACATCAATAGAACCATGATGGAGCTGCACCATTTCTTTCACCAACGACAATCCAATACCGGCACCCTTGCCCTGATGTTCATAGGCACTATCTGATTGATAAAACCGGTCGAATATGCGGGGCAATCGTTCCCTGGAAATACCGGGCCCGGTATCACTGATAGATAAACGGAGAAAGCCATCGGGAAACATGGGGTCCAGGTCCACCACGAGCCGAGCGGTCACGGTAATCTTGCCACCAGCAGGGGTGAACTTGATAGCATTGATCAATAAATTGCCCATAATATGTTCAAACTTCTCGGTATCAAGATAAAGAGTTATATCCTCGACATCGGCCTGGAAAAGCAGGTCCAGTTCCTGTTGCTCAGCCAGGGGTTCGAAATTAGCCAGGATTCCTTTTAACAGTGGAATAATATTTTGCCGGGCCACTTGCAGTTTGACGCGGCCACTCTCGAATTTGGAAAGTTCCAATAATTGGTTGATCAAATTCAGTAAACGTTGCGAATTATGTTGCATCAAAAGAATTCTTTTTTTCTGCGCTGGCTCTGGATTCTCCGCCAGTATTTGTTCCAATGGCCCCATGATCAAGGTGAGAGGGGTGCGGAACTCATGGGAGATATTGGCAAAGAACCGCGACTTAACGCGGTCCATCTCTTTCAATTTTTCCGCCTGTTCCAGCAATTGCGCCGTTTGTGATTCCAATTGCAGATTCTTCCCTTCCATCTGTTCCTTGGCCAGGCGTATTTTTTGTTCTGCTTTTTGCAGTTCCGTATTCCGTTCTTGCAGGTCACGGGTTCGTAATGTGACCAGTGCGGCCAGTTCCTTTTCCCGGCGTTTTAGGTTCCTGACACGCAGGAGGTGAACAAAGAGAACAGCGCAAAGCAGGAAAAGAACGGTTGCAACATAAAACCAGGGGGTCTGGTAAAAATAGGGTAACAAAGAAAAAGATAACGAGGCTTCCTGCGAACTCCAAACCCCACCGGGATTGGCCGCAGTAACGCGAAAGGTATAAGAACCGGGTGGCAGGTTTGTATAGGTAGTGCTGCGTTTGTTTTCCATGTTTACCCAATCGCGATCATAACCTTCCAACTTTAATTTAAAGCGAATCTTCTGGGGGTTCTTAAAACTAATACCAGTAAAATAAAATTCCAATCTTTTTTTGCCCGGTCCCAGACGAAGCGCAGGCGCAGTAGAAAACTGGCCTTGCAGTTGCAGGGGGACTTGTTCGCCGTCTACTATCAGTTTTTTGAGCAATACCGCGGGCATGCTGTTATTCTTGTGATTGGGATCAATAGTTGCAACACCTGCAGTAGTGGGGAACCAGAACCGACCATCACGGGTTTTAGCGGTTGCACCGTTACACCACCTGGATTTCATACCATCTTTTTCATTGTAGTTTTCAGGATGCACCAGGGGAATTCTTCCGGCGGCAAAATCGAGTAACTCTTTTTTCAAGAGGCGTGACACACCATTTCGACCGGATATCCAAAGATAGCCCTGTTGGTCTTCCTGAATGGAATGAATATAGTCCTCAATTAAACCAGATTGAACGGTATAGGGAGTAATTTTGTTTTCTTTGGGCTGCCAGTAGAGCAAACCACTGTTTGTCCCGAACCAGAAACGGGAATCACTGTCCTGGTACACACAGTGGAAATAATAACGGGAGAATGGCGCGAGTTGTTTCATAGCTCCAATATGACCTAAGGGGAAAGTATTTAATCCAGCATCAGTGCCCACTACTATCTGGTTGGTATTATCTTGGTAAAGGAAATTAATCATATCGCTGGAGAGTCCGTCTTTCTGGGTGAAAGTAGTAATGTTGTCATAACCGATAGGATTTGCAGATCGTTTAATGCGGTTCAAACCTTTGGGAGTACCAACCCAGGTGATACCGGAACTGTCTGTCAGGATACATTCGATTTGATTATCAGACAATCCATTCACCTGGGTGAAAGTGGAAAGTTTCCCTTCCTGATAACGGTGTAAACCGCCATACGTGCCAATCCAGAGGGCACCGCTGGGGGTTTCAAAGAGGCTGAGTACCACGTTATTCAAGAGGCCGTTCTCCGTGGTGAATTTTTGGTTTACCCGGTGGTTGGTATTATCCAGTTGGCACAACCCCTCCTTGGTGCCAATGAGAAGATTACCGGAACGGAGGGTCAGCAGGCATTGGACTTCATCATCCAACAATCCTTCCCGGGAAGTATAGGTGGTGAACAAGCTATCCCGTAATTGCTGCAAGCCGCCGTTATGAGTACCGACCCAAAGGTTGTTTTCCCTGTCCTCGTAAAGCGCATAAATAAAAAGATCAGCCAATCCGTTTTCCTTGGTTAGCGTACTGAAGCCGTTCTGGTTCTTGCGGCTCAGTCCGCCGCCATCCGTGCCCAGCCAGAGATTATTGTTTCTGTCCAGGGCAAGGCAATTCACAATAGGATTAAGCATACCCTCGTTAATGCTGTACTGTTTAAAGTTGGAATGATTAAAACGGACCAGACCTTTGGTCGCAATCCAAAGGTTTTTTGTGCGGGTGTCATAAAGAGAAGCGTTTTTATTCCCCTTCAAATCGGAGTTGGTAGCATAAATTTGAAACACACCGGGGGAACTCATTTTAACGATGCTGCTTTTAGTGGTAATCCAGAGGTCGCCGTGGTGATCTTTAAAAATGTGGTTGATCTCATTATCGGGCAGACCATGGCGGGTGGTATAAAAGGTGAACCGTTCATTACGAAAGCAGGTTAATCCCTCGGCAAAACTGCCAATCCAGAGATTGCCGGAGGAGTCTTCTTGAATGGAGCTTATTCTGGCCGGGACCTGGTCTTTTTTTATGGGATAGGAGAAAAACACACCATTTTGATAACGGTAGAGTCCAGCATTGGAAGTTCCGATCCACAGGGTAAGGTTATGATCCTCGTATAAGGCGCGAATTTCACCGTGCATTAATTGGGCGGTGATAGGTTCAAAGGTAACACCATCAAAACGAACCAGACCGTCCTGGGTGCCCAGCCATAAATAGCCGTCTGACGTTTGTTGGATGGCATAAATGGAATTATTGGGCAGACCTGCGGCCATATTCCAGCTTTGAATGCTGTATTGGGTAATCGCTTTTTCTGGGTCCAGAGGAGATAGGGTTAGAGGTATAGCCAACCATAAAAAGGTTAGGACAAAAACTTTTGGTATTGTTTTTATTATAATCTGCCAATGCGTCATTTTGAAGTATAATAACCGAAAGCGGAGAAAAAAGCAATATATGGGGCAAACCCTAAATCCATCCTCCAGTGAATGGGAAGTAATAGCTCATATTAAATCTTCAGGAAACCTCCCAATCAAACCAATTGCAGAAGAAACGTTACTCTTTTTTTATATCTTTTATATCTCAGGCTTCTTTCACAGACACGTCTTTGCCGTTAAACACGATGGCCAGTTTTTTAATTCTTGTTAACCCTTTCTCCAGCAATTCTGTTTCGTATTTTTTTTCTTCCATTTGTTTTAGAGCCTTTTCGATGGCCGTTTCAACTGTTTCAGTGGCCCGTACTGTTTTAAATTCAATGACGTAAGTGTTCACCCAGTTTTGAGACAGCCTCCTCGTGTTCACCCAAACAATGCGCAAAATGAGAATTACTGTTTTCTCTGGATTCACCGCTCATTGAATTGCCCTGATAAAATTGACTTATCCCACCACAACAAGATGTCACCCCCACTCACCTATTTACTCTGAATCAACGAAGTGATCACATCATCCAGCCGGGGGAGCATGTAAAAAGGCATGGAATGAAGCAGGAAACTTTTCCCTGAAGGCAATTGCAAGCGATCCACTTGGTTGGGCCCGGAATACACACGGATGGCATAGGGATGTTCGCATTTTTCCATGAACAAGAACAGGGACTTTAATTTTCCCACCACGCCGCTTTTGATTTCTATCGGGATCACCAAATCTTTATAGGGATAAAGGAAATCCACTTCCGCCTCCCCTTGTTCTTTAATCCAAAAATAGAGGGAAGGAGATTCACTGGTTTTCGCAATAAGCTCTTGGGCCACCACTTGTTCGGCGATTCTACCTTGATAAACAATACTCAATGACTGCCTATCCTTGAAGAATTCTTTGAACCCAATCCGAAAGTTCGCCAGACCAACATCAAGGAAAAAAAGTTTCGGGGCTTTGCGTAATTTTTCAAAGATGGGTAGATTTAGCGAGGTAGATGGTTTGGCCCGATAAAGAATTAACGCTCGTTCGAGGGTATCAAAGGCATCTTTCATCTCGCGGGACTTAAAAGACGAATCGCCGAATTTTTCATAGGTGATTCGTTCGCCAGCATGTAGCGGGGCACGGTCAATAGCGTGGGTTAAGTATTTCGCTTTGGCAAGACCCGCATACTTTTCCACATCCTCGATATATCCCATGTAAATGGAATCATACACCTCTCGCAATTGGGAATAAGAAAATGTTTCCAGATACTTAGACAATGCTTCGGGCATGCCACCGACAAAGGCGTACTCGTAAAAATGGTCCATCAAGATATCGTGGAAATCAGAATTAACGGTCACATCTACCCCCATTAACTTGGTAGCCAACGGTGGGTTCTTATATTCCAAGTACTCCTGAAAGCTAACAGGAAACATAAACCGATTTTGTACCCGTCCGACGGGAAAGGAAAATCCTTCTTGCTGGGAAAATACTTCCAGTAAAGAGCCTGCGGCCACGACCCGTAAATGTTGTAAATCCTCGTACAGATACCTCAAGGAACGAATCGCCGCAGCCGAATTTTGAATTTCATCAATAAAAAGCAGGCACTCCTTTTCATCTATCTGGAGACCTTTGTATAACAGAATTCGTTCCAACAATTCTTGACCGGAATTTACATTCTCAAACAACTGCCGTTCCTTGGGTCGCTCCAGATTAAGGGAGATAAAATAATTGAAGTGTTTGGAGAACTCTTCCACCGTAAAGGTTTTCCCTACCTGTCGGGCGCCGCGCAAGATTAGCGGTTTCCTGTCATTTGAATTCTTCCAGCGTAACAGTTCAGCTTCGATATGGCGTTTTATCTTCATTTATACCATCCTATGTTTCAATTCACCCCCAAATTATAACAAACTTTGCTATAATTTCAAGGGTGTTTATGACATGGTGGCTTTTATTCTTTAAAAGAATATTCGATAAATGCCATGGGATACTTTATTCCTGAAGCACTGTCCTTTTATAAGGACAATGTCAGGGAAAAACAGTGGCATTAAAATTGCTTTGAAAGTTACTGGAAAATTTATTGGTTTATAAAAGGAATAAGCAATGAAAACAAATTTTAAAAAGCGAATGAAAAAGACAAGTGATCCGGAGGGACAAAACAAATGAAACAAAAAAAAGGCACACATTCCTTTTTAAGTTGGCCGGGTGGTATGGGACGGTTAGGTGTGTTATTCGTGCTGGTGGGATGGCTGGGAGCCTGTAGTCTTGGCTGTGATACAACGGAAAACGAAAATAATGATGGGAATGAACCGGATAAAAAAGTAATCCAGGTTTCGGTTCTTACCGAACAACAAGAGATTCCCTGGGAAAGCCAAGCGGTAGCGCCATTGAGTGATGGTGGTTTTGCCATGGTGTGGAATAAAGGGGAAGCTCCGGATCGTGATGTGATGATGCAATGGGTGGATGCCACGGGGAAACCGCGTCAAAAAAATGGTGCGCTGACCATCAACACGGGCACGGGTGATGCCTGTGTCAACCATGTGCTTGCCCGCCCCGAGGGTGGCGTGTTTGTAGCCTATTACCAGGAAGGCGGTCAAGGCTATCACGTTAAAGTACGGGCATATAATAAAGCCATGGCTGCAATATGGCCGTATCCAGTGGATGCATCGATCTATATTACCTATGCTGCCGGAATTGAAAACCAAAGAATGCCCATTCTCACGGCAGACCAAGCAGGGGGAGTATATGTTACCTATGTCTACGAAAATGCCACGGGCAGAAAAGGGATTAAATGCCAACGCCTAAGTCCAACTGGTACGCGGCAGTGGGGAAATGATGGCATAACATTGGCAGCCGATTGTTATACGGTGAGCATTCCCAGTGTGGTTCCAGATGACACGGGTGGGGTGTATGTGTCATGGGCAAATTGTCCAGAAGAGACCGAGAATGTCGCTTTAGTAGCAATGCATTTAAATCAAGCGGGTGAAAAAACATGGGGAAATACATCGCGGGTTATTTCTTCCGATTCAAGGTTCATTTCATCTGGCCTATATTATTATAGTATTGCTGTAAAGGCTGTTCCCGATGGTTTTAATGGTTTTGTGCTGACCTGGCTTGGTAGATACGGCGACCAAATGGCCCAACGAATGAATGCCAATGGTGAAGGATTATGGGGGAGCGGTATACTCATTGAAAGACGTGGCGGGGATCATGTACCCTATCTGGAGGAAATGATTGCCACAAAGGATGGTGGTGCTATTGTCACCACACGTATTTCTGGTTGGTCTGAATCATTGGACCTTAAACGCTTGGGACCGGGTGGCGACAACCTCTGGCCTAATTGGTATGAGACAAATGGATACCACGTTCTTTCTGGATATCGGCTATATGGACAATATAATGGCATAGATTTCAATGTTATGTTTTCTCATTTTTCGAGTAGGTCCCCATCTCAGGTAGTTAACGCACGTTTTGATAAAAACGGCATCTCCACCAATCCCAAAGGCGAATTGATTGAAGAAACAAACTTCACCCAGAATAGTTGTGGCATGGTGTACAATGAAGTCTCCAAGAAATACTTTGTGATTTGGGAAGATTCCCGATTCAGCGCGTCGCAGAAGAGGGAGGATATAACCTATGATATTTTCGGGGCAATCCTGAAATATACATTGAGCGTCAGTTCAGAAGGTGTCCCGGTCACTTTTTAAATTGACCGGGGACACCTCATTAATACTCTCTGCTATCCTTCTTTGACAAAACGTATTGTCAAAGTTTTACCGCTAATATATTTGAAAGCCTGCATACATGGGGTTCTTCGCGTTTAGCGCGTCTTCTAAGAAACTTCCCCAAAGAGTTTCTCTATAGTAATAATCGAAATGCGCGTAGCGCCGTTCGTGGGGAGGCTTCTAAGAATATACCGACTTAGAAAAATTCCAATTTTATGCACTGCTTGAAAAATCACTCTATGAACAATTAATCAATAGACTGCAAGCCGTTGGGTGCGATAAAAGCGGAGCCGTTCAGCAGTTCCTTCAGTCTCACCCATTAAAGAATCATATCTCTTTGCGCATACTTTTTGAAGAATTAAACCGCATTCTCCAATTCAAAAAAATAGTGGTGTTAATTGATGAATTCGACGGTATTCCATTGTCTGCACTATCTGGGTTTCTGACTTCTTTGCGAGCACTCTATTTGAAATAAAAGCATACTGACAAAAAAGCCCTCTATTCCATTGGACTGATTGGTATTCGTAATGTCACCAAACTCATTGTGGGCGGCGATAAAAAAGTGACCAGTTTCACCATCGGCATTGGTCGAGTGAGAAAAAGTCCCCGGCTTTAATGAGATAAAAAAAACCAGCCAAGCTATAAACAGGTAAAAAGGAATATCAAGTGGTTCCAGGATGATTTGCAGGAAGCCCGCGACATCGCCGAATTGGGTGGCACGAAACTCCATTTATGCGACTATTATCTGGAAATGGCGCGGCTGTGTCTGGCCGAAGGCAAGAAAAAAGAAGCCACGGAAAATCAGGAAAAGGTGGAGAAGCTTATTGAGGAAACAGGGTATGGGAGAAGACGACGTAATAATGGATAATGGGAAAAAAAAGGAAAGGGTCACTTCGTGCTTGACATTTAACGGGGATTCGTTTATTTTAGTACTATGAAGGTGAACACATTAATACAGCAGGTTAATGATCTGGTAAAAGCGCACTTTAGCGATTTTAGGGGTTCGTATTTTTTCGGCTCGCGCTCAAGAGGAGATCACCAAAAAGACTCTGACTATGATTTGCTGCTCACCTTTGGACATAAATTGAACTGGCATGAGAAAAATCATGTCTACGACCTCATCGCTGAAATCGAACTGAAGGAAAAAGTGGTGATCGACATTAAAGCCTATCAAGACAGCGAATTCAAAAACGTGTGGACCCCCTTCAGAGAAAAAGTGATCAAAGAAGGAATCTTTTATGGATGCTCATAAACTGGATTTACTTCATTACCGCATCAAGAAAGCCAAAGAAACGGCAGAAGAAGCCGAACTGGCTTTGAATTTTAACAAGTTCAGACTGGCTGAGAACAGGATATATTATGCTATTTTCTATATGGTCCATGCTCTTTCAATACTTGAAAACTTCTCCACATCCAAGCATTCCACTTTGAAAGGCTGGTTCAATAAAGAGTTCATATTTACTGGGAAGATAGATCAAACACTGTATAAAATTTATAACAGAGCCTTCGATAAAAGACAAGAAGGGGACTATGACGATTTTGTGACCTTTGAAAAAGAAGAAGTTTTAGAAGACTTGGAACGTATGAGAAACTTTCTAAAAGAATTAGAGCATTTTATAACCACTACACTCAACTACCAATCCACTGAAACCCTTCCATATTAAAAAGGGGTTTAATAGACAGGCCGATTTATCAAACTTTAGACCTCCTGACTTCGGGCGGTCCCCTATCAGTTAAAAAGGCACATTATCAATTG
>CAZCVI010000141.1:0-9931 GCA_964502145.1 uncultured Clostridia bacterium | reverse complement strand
ACATAAAATCAATTGATAATGTGCCTTTTTAACTGATAGGGGACCGCCCGAAGTCGGGAGGTCTGAAACTGTGCCATTTTTTTAGTGGAATAAGTCATTTTCATGGTGCAATCTCTAAATGCAGCGGTGCAATCTCTAAATGCAATGGTGCAATGTCTACATGTCAAGGTACAATCATCACATTCCATACTGAAACGTGTCATTTCCATCCTAAAGTATCTACTTGCTCTAGTAATATGTCTAAGTTCCCCTTTACTTTGCCTTCTAAAATTCAAAACTATGTCCCGGTAAAACCAGATTCTCTTCTTTTAATGAGAAAGTGGCTGCATTATTTTTGAATGGGGCATTATTAATGGTAAAGTGTCCGCCAGGAAGACAAAACCATGCAAAAAACGGAATAAATACCTGCTTACTGTTCCGGTTCGCCTCGCGTGATGACCCCACGGTCTATTAAAATGTTCACTTGCTCATTCACTGCTTCCGCAAAACGCAAGAAATGTGGCACTGTCAAATGCAGGTAAGAATGAATGTTGATCATCTTGGGGTCCCGCATGTCCCGTATCCCTAAACCCAAACAACACTCCTCCGCATTGATATTAAAACTAATCAAATTGGAAAAAATATGCTCTGCACCTTCATCTATAAGTTCAAAATGTTCTGCCTGCTGCATGTGCGCTCCTTTTATTGTCTTTTTTATTTGAAACTTTGTTTTTCAAGTTTTTTTAAGTACTCGTATTGCCGCATTTCATCCTGGGTGACGATTAGCCCACTGTTCTCTTGCGTGCGATGCTCTTTTTTAATCATCTCCAAATTCACATTGAACCCTAACTTCAGAAACGCTTTTTTGATATGACTGTTTCCCGCCATCAATGATTCATAACTGATCACAATACTCTTGGGAATAAGTTCATGCCCCACAATCAGCGCATTGTTGTTGTCAAACCAACTCATCTTAAACTGCGCAATCCCACGACGCAACATACTCGATTTCACATCCGCCGGGTTCCTGAAAATAAAAACCACCCGGATAGTCTTGGCAATGTGCAGATAAAAGAAAAGTGAGGGAATATGAACTACTTTCAAACCGGTTAACCCCTTGGTATCATTGAGCATCTTAACAATACTGTTCAATTCCGCAATATTCTCTTCCGTCATCGCACGCTCAATCAATTTTTTTTCCAACTCCTTCGCATCCGCCAATTCAAAATACCCCTCTTTGTTGTATTTATCAGCGCCAAGATCAGAAGGAAAATTAACGCCAGCACTCTCCAACAACTTGCAAGCCAAAGACGTCCCACTACGGGGATGCCCAGCTACAAATATGCCGTTTTGCAAAACCAAAGGCGCTACTGTATGTTTCTTCTCAGTGTCCATGAAATTTTTCCTCCGAAATTTATTATACCACAAAAACAGGAGAGTGAAAAAGAGGGCCCACGAATTTACACGAATTATCGCGAATTAAAAAGAAGAACACAGATTACACGGATTAAAAGGATTGGACAGATTAAAAGAAAACCCAGGGACGACTATGAATTCTTCTTTTTGAACTACCGAGGATTCCTCGGTAGTTGCTTATTTCTCCTGCTATTTCTTAATCCCCAATACGAGAACTCTTTTTAACTAACGACTCCATTGCATAAAAGGGAACGGAGAGAACATTCTCAAAATAGGAAAAATTAAACCCGGATACTTTTACGGCAAAAAGACTCGGCTTTGATTCCATAAACATGCGTAAGCTTTTCATGCTGCCAGTACTACCACTTTTAACTTCCACAGGCACAATTTTGCCATTCAAGGTAGTCACGTAATCCACTTCCGCATTGCTGGATTTGGATTCCTTGTGCCAGTAAAATAAATCTACTTTTTCTTTATAACTTTGATAAGCAATCAGTTCCAAACCCGTGAAAAGTTCGGCAATAGCCCCGTTATTGATCACGGAAATATCAGGGTTAAGCAAAAGGGCCAGATGGTCCAATTGCATCAACCGTTGCGCTAACCCTAAATCGAAAAACAGGACTTTGAATTTCTTAAGATCACTTTCCGCTTTTAAAGGAATCCCATTGGCGCTACTGTGATAGATTTTATAAACTATCCCAGCCATTTGCAACATATCAAGAGCATCCCCCAGTTCCCTGCTTTTGATGTCCGTGGAAATATTCGTGTACTTAAATTTGTCGCCCAATTGCAAGGGAATCGTTTCAAATACTTTTTCCAGATATTTGAGCTGATGCTTTTTCGCATATTTCTGAAAATCACTGCGATAGGTTTCCAGCAAATCAGTTTGAATATCCTTGCACCGTTCCAACAAACCAAACTCCAAATAATCAACCACCACTTCCGGCATCCCTCCCAGCAATATATAGTTTCTCACCTCTTCGGTTAGAAGTTTGTGCATCGGTTCAGGAATCGCTTGGAAATTGTTTTCCAACAGCATCGTGCGCAATTGTTGTTTCCCGATAGCGGTCAGGAACTCGGCAAAAGAAAGGGGGTATACATAGATAAAAGTAACCCGCCCGACAGGCATACTGACGTTTTGCAATTGAAATTCCAACAGGGAACCAGCCGAAATAACATGCAACTGGGGTAAATCCTCATAAAAATAACGGAGCGCCAGTATCGTATTCGGACATTCTTGTATCTCATCAAAAAAGAGCAGGGTGGCACCCGGTGTTATAGTTACTCCAAGATAATTGGAAAGATTTTTTATAATTTTAACCGTATCAATATTCCCTGCAAAGAAAGAGGCGAGTTCCGGACTCTTTTCAAAGTTGATTTCAACGAAGTTTTCAAACTCTTTGCCCAGTTCCCTGACCAACCAAGACTTCCCGACTTGCCTTGCACCACGAAGGATGAGCGGTTTTTTCTTGGCATCCTCTTTCCACTTGCGCAGATGCTCCATCAAGTCACGTTTTAATTGTATCATTATCGTATTATACATCATTATGGACAAAATACAAGGGTGTTTTAAGAATTCATGGACAAAAGGAAAGGATCTTTTTGCTATTTCATGGACAAAATGCCTGTACCACCCAATAACCTTAGCGCGGGTTAACACTCACGGCCTGGATTGACTGCCAGATTCGTGAAAAAACATGGACGATGTGGACAGAGTGGACAATATGGACGATATGGACAATCTGAAACAAAAACAAAAGCATTTTTTTGTCCATATCGTCCACTAAGTCCATATCGTCCACAACGATTTCAGAAATTCAGTGGTTGATTCAAGCAGATTTTGTCCCCCTTGTGCTAACAACCTTGACATGGTATCATTATTATTTATAGACTATTTAGAGGTGATAAAAAATGAGCTATAAACATACACTTTTATTTTCCATCCCCTTGTGGGTCTGTTTGATTGTTTTTTTTATGAACCCTGTTCATGTTTTCCCTGCCTCACTGTTGCCCGTTCCAAAAAATGTTGAATTTCTGCAAGGCAACTTCCCTATTACTTCCGATTTTACCGCTGTGATTGATGCGACACAGCCAATGGTTTATAGTTCACGTGCAGCCAACAGTATACAACGCATGTTCGCACGCTTGGCTGGCAGGACGGGGATTTTCTTTAAAAGAAATGATATCCAACTTGTAAAGAATCCAACCCATTCTGGATTGCGGGTATCCTTTAAACGAATTGGCAAGATTATGCTAAACGAAGATGAATCCTACAGCTTAAATATCACCTCTGAAGGGGTTCGTCTGCTAGCAGAAACAGATATCGGGATTATTCGCGGCTTGGAAACACTGTTGCAATTATTGAGTAATAGTAAAGAGGGCTATTATTTCCCGGCGGTGACTATCACCGACCAACCCCGTTTTGTCTGGCGCGGGTTGCTGATTGATTCATGCCGCCATTTTTTACCGCTGGACGTGATTAAACGCAATCTGGACGGCATGGCCGCAGTAAAACTGAATGTGCTACACTGGCATTTAAGCGAAGACCAGGGCTTTCGCGTGGAATGTAAGGCGCTACCCAAGTTACATCAACTCGCTGCCGATGGATTGTATTATACCCAAGCACAAATCCGCGAGATTATTTCTTACGCGGCTGAACGCGGTATTCGCGTCATGCCAGAATTTGATATTCCCGGCCACTCCACCAGTTGGCTAACCGCTTACCCAGAACTGGCCAGCGCTCCGGGACCATATGCACTCGAACGAAAGTACGGGGTCTTTGATCCGACATTTGATCCTACTAATAAAGCGGTGTATCATTTTTTCGCCACGTTTTTTAAAGAGATGGCCGCATTGTTTTCCGATGAATACATGCATATTGGCGGTGATGAAAACAATGGCAAACAATGGGATAACAATCCAAGCATCCAGATGTTTAAGAAGAAACACCACTTGGCAGATAATCATGCGTTACACGCTTTTTTTAACGGGAAAATCCTGAAGATACTGACGAAATACAAGAAAAAAATGGTGGGCTGGGATGAAATATTTCAGCCCTCTTTGCCGAATTCGATCATTATTCATTCCTGGCGTGGCAAAGAAGCGCTACAGGCAGCCGCACAAAAAGGATATAACAGTATTCTTTCCAACGGGTATTATATTGATCTGTGTCAGTCTGCCGAATATCATTATTTGAATGATCCGATTCCAACCGATTCCAGTCTAACAGCGACAGAACAGAAGCGCGTTCTGGGTGGTGAAGCGACGATGTGGGCGGAGTTGGTTACAGCAGAGACTATAGATTCGCGCATCTGGCCGCGCACGGCTGCCATTGCAGAGCGGTTGTGGTCGCCGGGTACTGTGAAAGATGTGGAAGATATGTATCGCCGTTTGGATGTGATTGGTTTGCAATTGGAAGAATTGGGACTGTTGCATTATCGGAATCAGGGTATGATGTTGCGGCGTTTGGCTGCGGGTCCAGATATTGCAGCGTTGCAAGTGTTAGTGGATGTGATTGAGCCGCTGAAAAAATATGCACGTCATGGACAGCTAGGGCCGTACACTTTTTATTCTCCTTTTACCCGGGTTGTAGATGCCGCGTTTCCTGAATCCAGGCGTGCGCGTATTTTCCGGCACAGTGTGACCGAGTTTGTGAAGGCGCCTCGTATAGAAAAGGTGATGTCTGTGCTAGAGCATTTGGAATTGTGGCGTGACAATCATGAAAAGCTTCAGGTCGTGATTAATCGGTCTCCGGTATTGGCTGAGATAGCGCCTATGTCGCTTGCGCTTTCCCAGCTTGCCACATTGGCAATAGATGCCGTGCAATTGTGTTTATTAAACAATAAAGCCATGCCGCAGTGGTTGGATGCGTGTGGGAAAATAATTGCCGAGGCGAAAAAACCAAAGGGGCACGCTGAGTTGGCGATAGTGAGTGGGATAGAGGAATTACTTAACGCGTGTAAGTAAAAAAAAGCCGGTTCAAAAATGACTCCACACACACACACCAAGCCAACCCTCTCACCCATCCCCTTCATCAAAAATTTTTGGAGGTCCAGGAACCTTTTTTTAAAAAGGTTCTTGGCCGCCGGAGGCACAGTTTTTCTTTTTTTATTTTTCGTTTTATTAGTGGGGTGTAAAGTGGAAGATTTTGATCTTCGTATTAAGCGAGTACCGTTAGATAGTGGGTGGATGTTTCGTCAGAAAGACACTGGTCCGTGGTTGCCTGCGCAGGTGCCTGGGTGTGTGCATAGTGATTTGTTGGCTAACAAGAAAATAGCAGACCCGTTTTATCGTGATAATGAGAGTACGTTGCAGTGGATTGAGGAGCGCGAGTGGACCTATGAAAAGACTTTTACCCCTACCCGTGAGTTTATGGAGAAGCCTTTTATCCAGCTTATTTTTTATGGGATTGATACTTATGCCAAGGTTTTTTTTAATGATACACTCGTATTAAGTACCGATAATATGTTTCGGCGGTGGGAGGTGGATGTCAAAGCGCTTTTAAAAGAGGGGGAGAATCGTATTCACGTTCATTTTTTAGTGCCTGGAGTCGAGACATTTTATGTATGGCAGGGGTTAGGGTATGAGTTGCCTGGAGGTGCCAAGGTTTTGGTTCGGAAAGCTGGCTATCATTACGGGTGGGATTGGGGGCCGCGGTTTGTCACAGCCGGGTTGTGGCAGCCCGTCGAATTGCAAGCGTGGGATAGTGCGCGCTTAAAGAGTGTGCAGTATGTGCAAGAACAAATGACGCGGGAATTGGCCCAGTTCAGTGCCTATTATGAAATTTATTCAGATCGACCCCAGGAAGCAGAACTAATTATCTCTACGGGTGCAGGTGAAACTTTAAAAAAGTACGGGCATTTGCGTGTTATGTTAATAAAAGGGTTGAATAAAGTCGTGATTCCATTTGAAATTGACGCGCCGCGCTTTTGGTGGTGCAATGGGTTAGGGGAACCTTATTTATATTCTTTCACCAACACCTTAAAAGTCGGGCGCGCGTTGTTGGATGAAGTTGTGCAGCGGGTTGGTGTGCGTACCGTGGAAGTGGTGGTCCAGCAAGATCGTGTTCCCAATGGCAGTTATGGTGAGACCTTTTATTTTAAGCTTAATGGTGTGCCCGTGTTTATGAAGGGTTCCAATTATGTTCCTCAGGATAGTTTCTTGCCCCGGGTCACTTCTGAGCAGTATCGTGTGTTGATTCAGTCCTGCAAAGCCGCCAACATGAACATGTTGCGTGTGTGGGGTGGTGGAGTGTATGAGTCCGACTTATTTTATGATTTATGCGATGAAGCCGGGATACTTGTGTGGCAGGATTTTATGTTTGCTTGTGCCATGTATCCTGGCAGTGATGCGTTTGTCCAGAGTGTACGTCAGGAAGCCATAGATAATGTCAAACGATTGCGTCATCATCCTTGTATTGCGTTGTGGTGTGGCAATAATGAAATTGCCGAGGCGTGGGCCATGTGGGATTGGCAATCGAAACTTACCGAGGATCAACGCCAGCGTATAGCCGAGGATTATCTCAAGTTATTTCATGGTGTATTGCCTGCTGTTGTGGCGCAATATGATGCGGGTCGTTATTATTGGCCTTCGTCGCCCAAGTTTGGCCGCGCGTTTTATCGGAGTGTTTATGAAGGGGATTCCCATTATTGGGGCGTGTGGCATGATGCCTTGCCGTTTAGTAAATACAAAGAAATAATCGGGCGTTTTATGAGCGAGTATGGCTTTCAATCGTTGCCTGCTATGGATACTATTAACCGTTTCACCTTGCCTGCGGACCGCCAGTTCGATTCCAAGGTCATGAATGCCCATCAGAAGCATCCCCGTGGCAATGAATTGATCCAAACCTATATGAAACGCGAGTTTCCCAAGCCCCGTGATTTACGTCAGCTCATTTATTTCAGTCAGCTCCTGCAAGCCGAGGGCATGCGCACCGCGATTGAGGCGCATCGACGGGCTAAACCCTATTGTATGGGTTCATTGTATTGGCAATTAAATGATTGTTGGCCGGTGGTCTCCTGGTCTGGGCTGGATTATTACGGCAATTGGAAAGCATTGCACTATTTTGTCAAGCGTGCTTTTGAACCGCTCTTGCTTTCCCCTGTAGAAGAGGCCGGCAAGTTAAAAGTGTATTTCGTTTCTGATCGTTTGGAACCTATCACTGGCAATTTGTGCTTGTCTCTTCTTGATATGACAGGGAAAATACTCTGGCAGCGTGATATCCCATTAACCATAGCCGCCAATTCGAGTAAATCGGTCTTTGAAATAGAAAAAAAATCCCTGTGTTCCGGTTTAGATAAGTCAAAGCTAGTGTTGCATGCTGAATTTAAAAAAGAGCACGCGATGTTAGCGACTGCTCTGTATTATTTTGTGCCGCCCAAGGACTTGACCCTTTCTGAACCCACCATTCATCGTGAAGTGAAGTGTTTGGAGTTCCTCGGTGTTAAAATGCTAGGGCTTACCCTTTTGTCTGATCGGTTAGTCAAGTCCGTTTATTTAACTGTGGAGGGAGAGAGTGGTTCTTTCAGCGACAATTTTTTTGATTTATTGCCTGGCAGGTCAGTCACCGTGTTGTTTAACGGTTCCTGTATAGAGGAGACCTTCAATAAGAAACTGCAATTGGCCACGTTGAACCAAAAAAAGTAGCTAAGGTTTTTTAACCACAGATTACGCAGATTAAAAAAATTACACGGATTAAAAATAAAAAGTAGCTGCCTTTCAGTAAGGATTGGGGAATTTTTACAAAGTAAAGAAGTAATGCTCCCTCCTAAGAAGTTCAGACGAAACAGGCAGTGGGTGTATTACCAATAGGAGTATGCAAAATGAAAGCGAAAATCTATGCAATAAGTGGAGTTATATTATTCTTTTGGAGTATGATGATTGGAGCTGGCGACACCATTGATCTGTCTGAAGCAATAATGAAAGTCAATATGCCGAATATATTTAACCCGATTGGAAAAGAGGGGTTTGCTGTTTTTGATAGTGGCGACCAGCAATTAAAGTTTTTCAATTGGCGGTTTAAGTGTGAACAAACGATGCCATTAACACTTGGAGAAGGACCGGGGGAGATCAAAATGAGACTTCAGTCCGTGTGCAGAATGGGGACATATATATATAATTGGTTTCTATGAACAGCAATTGAAGATTTATGATGAATCCGGCTCCTTTATCAAATCCCTCCCCTTAGATATTTCACCTATATTCATGGTTGCATACCAAAAAAAGCTTTATATTTTTAACATGCGATTTTCCGTGAAAACGAATGAACCTTCCGTGTTGTGCAAAGTCTATTCTCCCCAGTCTGGAAAATTTGAAAAAAACATCTTTCTCAGAGAAAATCTTCATTTAGAAAAAGCATATGAAGGAAATGTGGATATGATTGGCCGGTCAAGTCGTTTTGATATATCAGCCGATACTATATTTTTGTTTAACGGTGCTGCTAGAGTATTTATAGAATTAAATATGGAAGGGAAGGTAATCCTTAGAGAAAAGCTACCCTATCCAGCCCGAACTGAAATCAAGAAAGAAGACGGTACTACTGTAATAAATAATCTAGATACCTATTTATGCATGAAAGTACTAGGGAAGAATGTATACACAGCCTTTTCTAAGAATATGGGAGTAGATAAAAAGCTGGGAGGGTATATTTTCAAAACCCATTTAATACAAATCCCAGCCAAAGGAAAATTTTCCGAAAAAATTCTGGATGGACAATACGTATTTATCGGAGATCATGATGGGATATTGTATCTTTTTAACTTGGATGATTACATGGTAGAAAGCATCAAAATAGCAGGATGGTAATCCATCATTCCCCTTTCTTGTCTGCCACCAAGGATGCTATTATTGTCACAGTTTGTCTCGTGCCGAGTACAGGCGAGGTTTTTTATTTTTATTATCAGCCTCGCCCCGTTCTTAATTATTCTGTCTTTAAATGAGGCAAACATGGATATTCCATAGAACCATCAATAGCAAATTATTCATAGGGATTTTTAATCCCCTGAAATATGCATCGGAATGAACCCTCACTAGTCCACTTGTGTCCCAATATGATGCGAGTCGTTATTATTGGCCTTCATCACCCAAGTATGGCCGGGCGTTTTATGAGCGAGTATGGTTTTCAATCGTTGCCTGCTATGGATACTATTAACCGTTTCACCTTGCCTGCGGACCGCCAGTTCGATTCCAAGGTCATGAATGCCCATCAGAAGCATCCCCGTGGCAATGAATTGATCCAAACCTATATGAAACGCGAGTTTCCCAAGCCCCGTGATTTACGTCAGCTCATTTATTTCAGTCAGCTCCTGCAAGCCGAGGGCATGCGCACCGCGATTGAGGCGCATCGACGGGCTAAACCCTATTGTATGGGTTCATTGTATTGGCAATTAAATGATTGTTGGCCGGTGGTCTCCTGGTCTGGGCTGGATTATTACGGCAATTGGAAAGCATTGCACTATTTTGTCAAGCGTGCTTTTGAACCGCCAGCAATTCTATTTTTGAACCGCTATGACGGTTCACCCCTGATTGAGAATCAAAA
>CAZCVI010000140.1:0-10435 GCA_964502145.1 uncultured Clostridia bacterium | reverse complement strand
GAGACTTATAGGAATCTTATCAATTCCTATTGCCAAAAAACTGAATAGATACTTTTTTATCCCTTTACTTCTTGCCTGATTTGATTTATAATGGCGTTTATTTGACTTTTACTCTATTAGGATTAAAGATATGGAATTAAAGACAAAAGACTTAATCGCCCTGCTCAATAGTGATGAAAAAACTATTTTGAAATGGATCAAAGAGAAAAAACTTCCCGCCTATAAAATCAACCACCAATACCACTTCAACAAAACTGAAATCAAAGAGTGGATCCTGGAAAATAAAATCGAAGTATCCAGCAAAATCCTGGATATGGGCGACTGCACCACGCCAGTCGACCTGTCCGTGCTGATCCAACGCGGCGGCATTCATTTTAATATCAACGGCCACACCCCAATTGAAGTAATCAAAAACGCGGTGCCGCTGATTGCACTACCCCCAGAAGTAAACAGGGAAACAGTGATCTACTCACTGATTGAACGGGAAGAAATGATGCCGACTGCAATTGGCAAAGGCATTGCCATCCCCCACCCACGAAATCCGATCATCGCGGATATCGATCACGAAAACGTGGCGCTGTGCCTGCTGGAAAACGCGATTGATTACAACGCGTTGGATAATAAACCGGTCTTCCTGATCTTTATTATTCTTAGCGCGAACTCAAAACGCCACCTGCAAATCCTCTCCCATATCTCTTTCCTGTGCCAAAACGGCGAATTCAGCGAATTTATCCGCCAACCCCACACCAAAGAAGACATATTTGCCTGGATTCAAAACAAAGAAGCGCAATGGCAAAAAAATAAAAAAATGACTGATAAATGAATATCTTCTTATACGCATTACTGATCTACCTGCTGGGCGGCATAGTCCAAAGTATCACCCCAGATCACTGGCGAACACGCATTTTTACCGGTTTCACCACCGCGGCCACTGCCTTAATCCTGATTCCTTCTTTTGAGGTGTTAATTTCCGGGGCACCCCTGGAACTTCGATTCCAACTCTCCTTTCCTTTTAACGAAGTAACCTGCCGCTTGGATAGTTTGTCTGCTTTTTTCACAGTGATTATCGCCCTGGTCAGCTTGACCGTGGTGATCTACTCGACTGGTTACCTGAAACCCTATTGCAAACAAAACCGTGCCACAGGTGCGCACTATTTTTTCCTGGCCATCCTGATTATCTTCATGATGTTGGTCGTCGTGCTCCAACAAAGCATTGCTTTTCTGGTCGCGTGGGAAATCATGAGCTTGGCCTCATTTTTCCTGGTGGCGTTTGAAAATGAAAAAAAAGAGGTGTTCCACGCCGCCCTGTTTTACCTGATCGCGATGCACGTGGGCATGATATTCTTAATCGCCGCGTTCCTGCTCATTAACTTGAATGGCGGCGGATTTGATTTTAATAGTTTTATCACCTACTTCACCAACCACCCGGCACAGGGTTCGTTGGTCTTTATTCTTTTTTTTATCGGCTTTGGAACCAAAGCTGGCTTCATCCCCTTCCATGTCTGGTTACCCAAAGCCCATCCTGCTGCTCCGGGCCATATTTCCGCGATCATGTCAGCAGTAATGATCAAAACAGGTATCTATGGCATCCTACGCATCGTTTCCCTGATGGGCATACCTGCTCTGGGACTCGGTTACTTCGTGCTGGGTATATCATTGGTCGCGGCGCTTATCGGCACCTTTTACGCCATTGCCCAACGCGACAACAAACGCCTGCTGGCTTACTCCAGTATCGAAAATATCGGTATCATGGGTCTGGGCTTGGGTTTGGGTATGCTCGGACTGTCTTACGGGAACCCGGCCATGGTTTGGCTCGGTTTTGGCGCTTGTCTCGTTCATCTGTTGAATCACGCGTTATTTAAATCACTGCTCTTTTTCACTGCGGGCGCAGTATACCTGCACACGCACGAACGAGACATGGAAAAAATGGGCGGCTTGATTCATACTATGCCTTATACCGCCGCTTTCTCACTGACAGGATGCGCGGCCATCTGCGGCCTACCTCCACTAAACGGTTTTATTGGCAAATTCCTACTCTACATGGCTATGATCAAAGGAATCCAAATGGCCAACCCGCTATTAAATGCCGTGAGCATGTTCTCACTGGCTTGTCTCGGTTTTGTGGGCGCCGCAGTAATTCTGGCCTTCACACGAATGTTCGGCACGATGTACCTGGGCTCCCCACGTGAAAAATTCCACGGGGAAGCAGGGGACGTTGACTGGTCGATGCGTCTGGGCATGGCTTTTCCTGCGGTGTTGGTCGTGCTGTTGGGATTGTTCCCGCAATGGGTGCTCTTCCTGGTGGAAAAACCGATCCAACTGTTTGCCACCACCACCGAATTCAAAACTATTTTACCGCTGGTTTTGCTGAATCGGATATCACTCGCTTTTTTTATATTTATTCTGGTGTTGGTGGTGATCTACTTGGTCCGCTTTCGCTTGTTGAAACACCGTCACGTCGAATCAGGCCCAGTTTGGGGCTGCGGCTACACTGCACCCAATCCACGGATGCAATACACGGCCTCTTCCTTTTCGCGTACCTTCTTATTACTGTATAAATCATTGACAGGCATGTCCTTCAAAATCGAACAACCAGACCCGATATTCGCAAGCCAGGGAAAAGTGGAAACGGCCTTCCCAGACCGGGTGGAAAAAAATATTATTCAACCGATTACACGGGGCATCCAATGGTTCCTCAAACGACTCGATTGGATTCAGCGTGGCGGAACGCAACAATATATATTATATAGTCTGTTATTCCTGGCAGCGGCAATATTATGGGCGTTGTGGAGATAACCATGCTGGAAATTAGCGCCATTCTCCTCGTTTTAATTTGCGTTCCGTTTCTTTTTATTGGGATCATCAACCGGGTGAAATCAATTTGGGCGGGTCGCCAGGGACCTTCTTTGTGGCAACCCTTTTATGATTTTATTAGACTCATGAAAAAAAGCGCAGTAGTCGGTCAGCACACGTCGTTTATCTTCCGGGTGGCACCGTCACTGAACTTGGCAGCAGTAATCTGCGCGGGATTAGTGGTGCCGCTCATCGGCCATCGGGCTATCCTGGGATTTGACGGCGATATCATCTTCTTTGTCTACATTCTGGCGCTCGGTAAGTTTTTTAATATCCTGGCCGCGCTTGATACAGGCAGTAGTTTCGAGGGTATGGGCGCAAGTCGTGAGGCGACCTTCTCCATTTTTGTGGAACCGGCATTTTTTCTGTTTATTGGTACGCTTTGTTTTATCAGTGGGTTTACCCGGTTTGATGCATTGTTCACTTTTTTACCGGATAAAGCAACCATGGCCCCGCTGGTGAAAGGCCTGGGTTCGCTGGTGGTGTTTCTGATGGTATTGGTCGAAGGATGCCGTGTGCCAGTCGATGATCCCAACACGCACCTGGAATTAACGATGATTCACGAGGTGATGATCCTGGATAACTCCGGGCCGGACCTGGGATTGATTCAATATGCGGTAGCAGCAAAAATGGTGATTCTCTCCTCCTTGGTGCCCTGCTTGTTAATGCCAACCGGATTGTCACTCCCCTTCCGCCTGCTGCTTTATCTTGCCATTATTTTTTCTATCGCGCTACTGATCGGGTTGGTGGAATCACTGTTGGCCCGCTTACGAATGATCCACGTGCCCCAGTTTATCTTCCTCATGACCGCGGTCGCCGTGGTCGTATTGGCTGCACTGATCATCTCGAATTACGGAGGCAAGTAATGATTGAACTGCTACTGGTCTTGTTCGCCTCATCGTTGCTCTACGTTTCCATGACCAGCCGCTTGGAAACATATATCAAGGTATTGTTTGCCCAGGGTTTGATCATGTTCGGCATGGTGACACTGGAATCAAGCAGTTTGCTCTCCTTCAACTTCTTCTTCTTGGCGTTGGAAACATTGGGATTCAAAACAATCATTATCCCATTAATACTGGTCAAAGTCGTGCGTCGCCTGGGCGTACGCCGCGAAGTGGCACCCTATACTACCAATTTTAACTCCCTTTTAATCTCCGTGTTTATTTTGATCTTCGGGTTTTTCGCCGCTTATCAAGCGATTGAACCCACCGAAACAATTAAACCACTCCATCTGGGTGTCTCTATTTCGACGCTCTTGATCGGACTATTTATCATCATGTCGAGGAAAAAAATAATCACGCATATCCTGGGTTTTATCATCTTGGAAAACGGTATCTTCATGCTCAGTTTGTCTATCGCCAGCGAGATGCCTTTTATTGTTAATCTGGGTGTGCTGTTGGATATCTTCATCGGCATTTTCCTGTTGGTAGTGATGTTGAATCAAATCCATTCGATCTTCGAAGAATTGGATATCACGCAATTTAACGACTCGGCGGATTAATAAAAATGACTACAATGATCTTGATTCCTATTCTCTTAGGTTACCCTTTGGCCGTTATCCCGTTTTTGCTTATTTTCAAGTCCCGCCGTTTAAATGATCTGGCGATTTTAAGTTACGCGCTTCTTTTTGCCGGGATATCCGTGGCCTTGTATCTTAAGCCCGCGCAATTCACGCCATTTTTAGCAGTGGATTCGTTGAACATATTATTCTTACTGGTGTTGGCGTTTTTATTCCTGGCCATATCTGTTTATAATGTCGGTTATATGCGCCATTCCAAGGAATCGGTACGAAACCAAACCTGGTACACGGTATTTTTCCTGCTTTTTATTGTGTCTATGGCCGCCGTGGTATTGGCGCAGCATCTGGCGTTGTTGTGGGTGTTTTTAGAAGCCACCACCTTGAGCAGTGCGCCGCTAATTTATTTTGAACGGTCGCGAGCGTCAATTGAAGCTGCCTGGAAATACATCTTTATCTGTTCCATCGGTATCGCATTGGCCTTTGTAGGCATTATTCTGCTCTCCCTCAGCACCGGGCACCTCGATTCGCTCTTCTTCGTGGATTTGTATAAGAACGCATCCGGACTCTCCAAGCTGTGGTTAAAATTATCCTTTCCTTTTATCCTGGTTGGAATGGGCAGCAAGATGGGTTTAGCGCCCGTGCATGCATGGTTACCCGATGCCCATCCCGAAGCCCCCACGCCCGTTTCCGCGTTACTTTCCGCCACCCAGATCAACATGCCGTTGCTGGGAATCTTGCGCGTTTTTAAATTAATGGCTCTGGCCGATCTCACTCATTTTGCCAGTACCCTGGTGTTGATTATGGGGTTCTTGTCGTTGCTGGTGAGCGCCGTTTTTATCATGCGCACCAATAATATCAAACGTATGTTGGCCTATTCTTCCATTGAAAACATGGGCATTATTGCCATTGCTATTGGCGGTGTCGGTGTCGGTAACAGTTACAGCATCGGGTTGTATGTCGCCCTGTTGCACATGGTGGCCCATTCACTGGCCAAAGGCGCCTTCTTTCTCACTGCCGGGAATATTGTCCATCTCTATAAAACCAAGAAGATCGATGAAGTCAACGGGTTACTTGCCACCGATAAAATAAACGGTTGGCTCTGGTTGGGCAGTTTTGCCGCTATTTGTGCCATCCCTCCTTTTCCCGCTTTTTTAAGTGAATTCTTATTGGTCAAGGAAATGTTTGCCGCCGGTGGTTGGGCTATCTTTCGCGTCGTGCTTTTTTTCTTGTTCATGACCATCATCTTATTCGCTATGGGGCGTTCCGTGCTGAGCATGACGTTCGGCCTAAAAGCGGCCCATATAGAACTCCCCAAAGGAAAAATCCATCTCACCAGTATCCTGCCACCACTATTGTTATTACTGGTCTTGTTAATCTTGGGATTGTCCATGCCAGAAACAGTACAATCCTTGCTCAAACAAGCCACGCGGGAACTGTGGCCCTTGGCCGCATTTTAAAAGGAGGCATGGCGTGAACTGGACCATTACATCTAACGACCGTGCGGTGAATCGCGCTAAAATTCCCTGTGTGGCGATTTCCAAGTTTCGTGATGAAGTCGTCAAAGCTGGCTTGGCTGGGAAACGACCCGTGGCATTTTTCGCCGTGCCCGCACCCCCCGAAGGCGGGAACACCGGACAAACAGGAAACCTGTTACTGTATGCCATTTTAGCCGCTGATGAACGATCACAACTGGTGATTACGTCCACATTATTCGCTCAGGAAAAAAGTTATCCCGCCATTACAGTGGACTGTCCTGCTTTTTTTATGTTTGAACGCGAACTGTACGAGGCCACAGGTATAGAACCCATCGGGCATCCCTGGCTCAAACCCGTGCGTTATGATAGCCACCGATTCGTCCCGCATAGTACCATGGCCGAGTATCCTTTTTATGAAATGGCCGGTGATGAGTTGCATCAGGTCGCCGTGGGGCCCGTTCATGCGGGAATTATTGAGCCCGGACATTTCCGGTTCATGTGTCATGGTGAGCGTGTGCATCATTTGGAGATTCAATTGGGGTATCAGCACCGGGGCGTCGAGCATTTGTTCCGCAGCAGCCGTCCGGTTAGCGGACCGTCCGCATTCATTCATCTCGCCGAATCCATTGTGGGGGATTCAGTGATTGCCCATGCCACCGCGTTCGCCCAGGCCATAGAAGTGTTGGCAAATAGCGAGATATCCAAACGTGCCACGCAAATCCGGGCGATTGCTTTAGAAATAGAACGGATTGCCATTCACATTGGCGATTTAGCAGCCATTAGCAATGACATCGCCTACTTAACAGGCAATGCCGTGTTTGGCGCCAACCGCACGCCCATGATTAATACTTTGTTAGCTATTTGTGGCAGTCGATTTGGGCATAGTTTAATCCGTGTCGGTGGTCTTGGTTTTGATATCCATGAGAGTGTGATCAATACAATGAAAGAAACGTTTGCCAAAGTCAGGGAAAACGTCGAGTTAATGGGTGAATCCATGTTATCTTCCCCCGGCGTGTTGGCGCGGTTAGAAAAGACCGGTTCCATTAATCGTGATACAGCCATAAAAATCGGCATGGTCGGTATGGCAGCCAGAGCTTCGGGAGTATCGTTGGATATTCGTGCCGATTTTCCAGTGGGAGTGTATAAGACTTTATCCGTTCATAAGTTCTGCATGGACAGTGGCGATGTGTTTGCGCGCACTTATATCCGTTATTTTGAGATTCTAAAATCCTTTGATTTGATTGACACCCTGCTGGAGAATCTGGCTGGCGGAGAAGTAAAAGTTCCCGTGTCGCCCTCATTAATACCTGACAGTCTCGTTGTTTCTATGGTCGAAGGATGGCGCGGAGAAACAATTCATACTGCAATTACCAGTGCGGTGGGCGAGTTAATTCATTATAAAATCAAGGACCCTTCCTTTAATAACTGGTATGGGTTAGCGTTGGCCGTGCGGGAGAATGGGGTTTCTGATTTCCCGTTGGTGAACAAGAGCTTCAACCTCTCCTATTGTGGGAATGATTTGTAAAACAGTTCAGGGAGCCAACCAACATGATCAATTTAATCAAAACCAGGATAAACCACGGTTATCAAGCCATCAAAGATGTTCGTGCCGCGCAATTGGGACCGTTATTCCGTGGGCTCCCAGAAATTACCGCCGGTTCGTGTCCCGGAGAGTGTCAAAAATGTTTGGACGTTTGTCCAACGGCAGCAATCACATTGAACCCGGTGTCTATTGATATGGGGAAATGTATTTTTTGTGGAGAGTGTCAGAACGAATGCCCCGAAAAAAAGATTCGTTTCACTTCTTTTCATAAAATAACTACCACCGCGCCAGAACATCTTATCATAGATGCTTCAGTCACAGCCGAAGCTTTCAGTCAAAAAGCAATCACCGTTAATGCGCAGATCAAAAAAATATTCAAACGTTCCCTTAAGTTGCGGGAGGTCTCTGCTGGTGGGTGTAATGGTTGTGAGATGGAGTTGAATGCCTGTTCCAATGTCAATTTTGATATGCAACGTTTTGGAATTGAGTTCGTCGCTTCCCCCCGTCATGCCGATGGTGTGGTGATTACCGGCCCTATCACCGAGAACATGGCGTTTGCCTTAGAAGAAACCTATCGGGCCACACCCGAACCCAAGATTCTAATTTTGGTAGGCAGTTGTGCCATAAGTGGTGGCGTGTTTGCCACTTCCGGCGCGTTGAACCGTGAGTTTCTCAGTAAGCATCCAGTGGATATATATGTTCCTGGGTGTCCCACGCATCCCTTGACGTTTATTAATGGGGTGTTGGAATATTTGGATAGGAAAAAATAAAGAGAAAAGATCAAGAAAAAGTTGTCACATATTGATTTTACTGTGCAAAAGAGGTATAAAAGAGAATGGATGATAGATTCTTGAAATCAGAAAAAAGGAAGTAAACCATGGGTGACAATGAGACACCGCAAACGATGGCCGAGGACGTTTTTATTACTGAGCTGACCATCAATAAAGTCAGGCACTTGGAGAATATCCATATTCCTCTTTCCAAGGAAAAGCGAAAACACTTGATCTTAACAGGCAGAAACGGTAGTGGGAAAACATCGGTGTTGGAAGCGTTAAAATCGTTCATACCAAATCTGTTGGAATCTATTAACAGCCAAGACAAAGTGAGTATGAATTTTAATAATCTATCTATTCTTAGAAATTATTTCTCAACTGGTAATTTTATACTTGCATACTATGCTGCAATACGACAAGCCAACTTAGCAAAACCAGCAGGTCCCCGCAAAATTGATTTACAAAATTCATACGAATTGGATGAGAAACCTGGGAAAGAATTTCTTCAGTATTTGGTCAATTTGAGAACAGAAAAATCCTATGCGCGCGAGGACAATGACTTACAAAGAGTGAATGCAATAGACAATTGGTTCATTACGCTTGAGAACAACCTAAGAGAGCTTTTTGAAGACTCATCATTGATATTAGAGTTTGAAAGAAAAAATTATAATTTTAAAATTATTCAGAGTGGCAAAGAGCCTTTTGATTTTAATACCCTGGCTGATGGCTATTCGTCCATTCTTTATATCTTGGCAGACCTTATCATGCGGATGGACAGAAATGAACAAAGGAGCTACGACATCCAGGGGGTTGTGTTGATCGACGAATTGGAAGCGCATCTTCACATTGATTTGCAAAAAAAGATATTTCCTTTCTTGATCGACTTCTTTCCTAAAATCCAATTCATCGTCACCACTCATTCTCCTTTTGTGCTCAGTTCCGTTGAGAACGCCGTGGTGTATGACCTTGAGAATAAAATATTGGTCGACAATCTATCCGCTTACTCCTATGACGGCATCGTGGAAGGATACTTTGACAACGACAAATACTCAGACGAGGCAAAAGAAAAGATCAGGTTATACGAAGAGCTGGTGAATAAAAAGAATAGAACGGATGAGGAACATGCCCAGATGATGAAACTGCGAAATTATCTGAGTGAAGTTCCAGCAGCTCTGGCTTCCGAGTTGAAAATGAAATTTCAGCAAATCGAACTGAACAGGATCGCAAAGTCAAAATGATTAGAGTTGCCAGAACCGCCCCTGTCCCGTCCTGTCTCGAAGCTGAGAAACAAAAAGCCAATGGCGATTACAAGTGTGATGATGTCATCGCCAGACTTAAGGAAGATTTTAAGAACAAATGCTACCTTTGTGAATCCAAAGGGATCACTTGCAGCAATGTCGACCATTTTATCCCGCACCGGGGAGATAAGGGTTTAAAATTCGATTGGCACAATTTGTTTTTGTCCTGTTTCCACTGCAACAATATCAAAGGAGACACCTTTGATAATATCTTGAATTGCACCAATCCGACTCATGATGTGGAGAACTGGATTGGCTACGAGATGAACCCTTATCCTATGGAAAAAGTTAAAATCACCGCATTAGAAGATACGGACAGGGTTCACAATACAGTCGAATTGCTCATGCAAATCTACAACGGGTCAACCAAACAAAAAATCTATGAGTCTGACAATCTTAGAGATGCGCTATTGGATGAACTACTGGAATTTCAAAAATCCCTCTTAAAATATTATGATGAAAAAACCGAAACCACGGACAAGGAAGAACACTTAAAGAATATCAAATGGCGGTTGAAGAGTGCCAGTGCCTTTACCGCCTTTAAAAGATGGATTGTCAAAAGTAACACACGGTTCAAGGAAGACTTTGAAAAATATTTCGATTGATCTGCCACGCTTCTCTTTCCCACATCGGTATATATTGCATTTGTTTTTCCTCCTCGAAAGGCTTTATTTCTCTCCACGCCCCGTGTTTTTTATGGGCTTATGGAAAATTTCCTTTTATTAATGCGCCAGGATGTCGCGTCTACGTAGACGCGACATCCTTGTCGCATTATTTTATTCTACTGTTACCAAGAACTCCAAATGGCAAGAGTTTCTTTCCGGTTATAATCCCACGAAGTGTAGCGACGTTGGCGGGGTCCTCATCTGGCGCTGAGTGGTGCAATCGTTTAAAATTTGTCTTTTATTTTATTTTGTGGTATAACTCTAATTAGACAGCTAAATCACGTAGAACATTTATGGAAGCGGGTTTAA
>CAZCVI010000139.1:0-11093 GCA_964502145.1 uncultured Clostridia bacterium | reverse complement strand
ATATTTTACTCCATCTAAAAGAAAAAAAAAGGTGTGGTTCCCTAAGCGCTTACTTCGCTATAGCCAAAAAACCAAAGAGAAAGAAACATGGGACTCGCTGTTTAGTCTCATTCATTGTTCTTTTATCTATAATAGGGAGTCCTTTTTAATATGTTTCATCGGTTTTTTGTGGATTAGTGGTATAATTATATATTATTTGAATTTGAGTATTGATGATCAGAGAAGGTAATTAGAATATGAATATAATGTATCACAAAGTTCGCGATCCTATCCACGGTTTTATCCAGTTGGACGCCAACGAACGGCAGGTGCTTGATTCCCGTCCGTTCCAGCGTCTGCGCTACATTCACCAGTTAGGTATGACCTATCTGGTTTATCCTGGTGCCACGCACAACCGTTTCGAACACTCCCTGGGGGTCATGGAACTGGCGGGCCGTGTATTTGATATTATTACTTCACCCTCCCATATCCACCCTGCGGTAAAACCTTGGCTGCCGGAACTGGACGACCACTTTGCCATGGATTATTGGCGAAAGGTGTTGCGTGCTGCCGCATTGTGTCATGATATCGGGCACCTCCCTTTTTCTCATACAGCGGAAAAAGAACTCTTGCCCGATGGCTGGAACCATGAGCGGTTATCCCGGGTGTTGATTCTTTCAGAGGAAATGGTGCGCATCTGGAAAAGTATGGACCCGCCTTTAGACCCGATGGATGTGGTGCGTTTGGCAGTAGGGCCCAAGGAAGCGAAAGATATCTCTTTCACTCGCTGGCAGGCTATTCTTTCTGAAGTGGTGACCGGTGATGCCTTTGGAGTGGACCGCATGGATTATTTATTGCGGGATTCCTTTCATTCTGGAGTGGCTTATGGCAGGTTTGATCATTATCGTTTGATTGACACGCTACGGATTTTGCCGCCGCCGCAATCGGTGGGCAGTGCGGATAATACCAGTCCTACGTTGGGAATTACCGAGGGGGGTATTCACTCCGCTGAAGCCCTTTTATTGGCTCGCTATTTTATGTACTCCCAGGTTTATCTTCATCCGGTGCGGCGTATTTACGATATCCATCTCAAGGATTTTCTGAACCAGTGGTTGGGCTATAAAAATTACCCGACCCACATGGAGGGGCATCTGGAATTAACGGATTGTGAATTGATCACTGCCATGCGCAAAGCCCTGCGTGATAAGAGTCAGCCTACTTATATCCATGCGGACCGTCTGATCAACCGCAGTCATTTCAAACTGCTGTACCAGCGGAACCCGGAGGATTGGGCAATCAATCATGAAGCGTCGAAATTAATTGCGCGAGCTGCCAGTATGAAATACGGGGCAGATCATATCAGGTCTGATTTGTATGAGATGTCTAGCTCAGCCCCGAATTTCCCCGTGTCGTTACCTGATGAGCGTGTCACTTCTGCTCTTTCTCTCTCCCAGCCATTGAACCATATTCCAAAGTGTGCCATTGATTTTGTCTGTATTCATCCAGATTTTTATCAGGACGCGTTGTTATGGCTCAAGCAACACCGAAAAGAAGTGATCGACTCACAATAATAGTAAAAGCTTTTGGAAGTCCAGAAACCTTTTCTCGAAAAGGTTTTTGGCCGCCGGAGGCAAAGGTGGCAGAATGCTGCTTCTACACTATTTCCATTATACTTTTCCCTTTTTCCCAGCCTTTTTTCAGCACCCATTTTAATCGACCCCAGGTGAGCGCCTGCCGGTAAAATAGGGCACCGTTGGCCCATTCCCCTTTTTCATCCAGACTGCCTTTTTGGTCTTTATCAATGGATTGGAATACTTCAAAACAGCGCCGAATGCCCATGAATCGCTTATTGAAGCTCAGTTTTACACCTAGCAAGAACCCTTCGTTCTCAAATTCTGCAACCAGTTCCGGTGCCATGCGGATGGAGAGGATATGGGCTGCGGTTTCCTTTAGGTTTTTGAACTCTTTCATATTGAAGAACAAACGCATGGTTTGCGAGTTACTTTTTTCCATGAAGTCCATCTTTTCAGGCAGTATGGCTGACTTGCCATACCTGCGTTTTTTGGCCAGGTGAGAGTAGACGCTGAGAGTGGAATTCTTTTCCAATCGGTAATAGTAATAGGGGTCTTGGAAACGAATGTACCACGTCTTTGAGATGTCTACCATGAAGCTGTCAATGTCTTCCCATATCTCTTTTCCTACCAGATAGGCGCCGAATATAGATACGATGGATTCAACGGAGAATAGGTCTTCCGGTTTAAAGAGATAAAAAACAATGGTGATAATGATACCGAGAAGGAGTCCGAATAGTTTGCAAAAAGAGTTTTTAATCTTGACGTAGGCTGATTTCTGGTTCATGGCCAGATCGTTGACGTATTCTTCGAAGGGCATGAATTCGAAATCTTTTGAATTTATTTTCCGGCTGTAGGGGTAGAGTACAATATGGCATTCGAAGGAATGGTATTCTTTTAACCTGTCGATATTTTCCAGTTCCACGTCGTAAATATAGTGCGCTGTTTCGTTTTTTCGTACCCGGATCATATTGGTCAGTAAATTCATTGTCTTTTTCTTCATGGTTTATTAATATACTACTGGGGGGAAAAAATCAAGCCCAGGAGAAAAAAAGGGGTGGGGTGATTTAAATGGAATCAAAGTTTTTCTGAAAAAATCTGTCAATCCGTTTAATCTGTGGACTTCTTTTTTTTGCTTTCAAGCTGGAATTTTTGGGTTACACTGTCCCGGTACGAATGAATACAGGATGGACCAAGTGGACCAAGTGAACAAAAAAACAACTCTTACTTCAGCTCACATTGTCCACATCTTACCATTTCCAGGACTCAACCATAGGTCACCAACAGGGCACGCTTACAATGGTGACCTAATAAATGGGGACGCAGTCCCCCCCTTGTTTTTTATTTTGTTTTGGGTATAATGGGAGAGATGACAAAAACTGAAAACACAACCAACACCAATCGGTTACTCTTTTTTTTGCTTTTGGGTTTCGCGGTTATTCTGGCCCTCAATCTTGTGGCTGTTAGCTACCCTTTTTTTATTGTATTGCCCATGTTAAAAGCGCTGTTTCTGATACTGGTGAATGTGATATATGGTTTTGCGTTGCCGAGGTTGTTTGGCAAAAATAGGGAAGAAACCTTAGATTCTGCCTTCGCGCTGGGTTTGATTGTGACCACCTTCTTCTTTTTCTTGTTGGGGGAATTCAAATTGCTGGTGACGCCGTTGATATTGAGCTATTTATTGCTGCCTCTGCCCATTCTGTGGTGGATACTCCAGAAACAAAAAAGGATTTTCTTTGAAACGTTACAGAATTTTTTGCACCGTCCGGCGATTGAATATCTCGTTTTTTTGTTCCCGCTTATTTATGTCTCACTGCCTACTTTCAATTATGACACATTGGCTTCCTATCTCGGTTTTCCCAATTTATATGTGCAGAACAGCGGTTTTGTCGCGACTCCAGCCTTACTTTATCCCAGACCATTTATCTATTCCGACGTTTTTTATATCCCCGCTGTATTTGCGGGGGAAATGGTGCCGCAGCTCTTTCATTGGTTCGTGGGCCTCATCTTATTTCTGGCGGTTATCAATTTTGCGGTGGACTATTTCAAAATGACGAGACGAATCATCCTGCTCTTGACGATTGTGTCGCTGCCCACCACGATTTTCTTAATCACACGGGTCAATCATGACCTGACTGGCATACTGTTTGTATTTTTGGGTGTTGTCTCGTATTTAAAAGATAAAAAGTACCTGTCCGCGTTGTTCTGGGGTTTTGCTCTTGGTCTTGAGTATTTTAATATCCTTCCGCTGGTCATCTTCTTGCTTTGGCAAATGCGTGTGGCGATAAAAGAAAAGCGACTGGCTGCGTTTATGAGACAAATGGTTTTTATGGGGCTGATTCTTCTGGTGCTATTGACCCCGTTACTGCTTAAGAACCATGTGTTTTATGGAAATATCAGTTCTCCACAGGTCTGGTATAGCGCTTTTATTTTACTGGCAATTTATGGGGTACGGGCTTACGAATCTCTGGAAGGGAGAGCGCGTCACGTTTTTACCGTGCTCTTTTTTATGGTGGTCGGGTTAAGCACCATGAATACCTTCGGAAAACTGGAGCACGTCACTGGTTCGCATGAACTCTATACAGGCAAAATAGGAATAGCAGAGTACAAAAGCCAAAATTTCCCGGCCTATAAAGGGATAACTTTTGTCAATAATAACACGCCACCGACGTCACACATCCTGATGTTAGGGGAAGCGCGGAGCTACGATTTGAAACGTCGCTATACGATATCATCGGGATACAACCACGATATATTAAAACAATACCTGGGAAAAAGCGTGTCGCCGCAAGAATTTGCCAAAAGACTTAAGGGAAACGGCATTGATTATATTATTTTTGATCTCAAGGAATTTTTGCACTTGCAAAATCGCTATAACCGTCTGACCCGGGCAGAATGCAAACAAACCATCACCTTCCTGAACGGCTTACCGGTTCTTTTTCATGATGGAGAGGTATTTGTTCTTGGGCCTTTTTAAAGTATTTTAAAGATTATCAATCACCCGTTTCAGTTTCTGTTGCACTTCAACCGCCACAGCCCCCAGAGAAGTGTTTCCCACGGCTTGCATGGATGCGATAGGGTCCACTGCGGCTACCTCGATTTTATTATCGGCCATCTCTTGAATAATCACGTTGCAGGGCAACATCACGCCGATCTTGTCTTCGGCTTGCAACGCTTGATAAGCAAAGGGAGGATTGCACGCACCCAGGATCACATACTTCCTGAAATCCACATTCAATTTCTTTTTTAATGTGGCTTGCACATCAATCTCGGTCAAAATACCGAAGCCCTCGTTCTTTAACGCTTCCCTGACCTTCAGATCAGCTTCTGCAAACGTCATATCCACGATTTTACTAAAATAATAACTCATAAGCACCCTCCACAACCATTGATTTACACTTTTTCTTTATGTTCTGTTTGTCCAGATGAATGTTCCCAAAAATATGGCAACTCACTATAAGACTATACCAATCGCCAAAAAATAAATCAATAGATATAATATAAATTTACAAATTTTCCCGGATCATTTATAATAGATACTTATGATCATACAAAACGAGAAACACATGAATACGGATTCCTCCCGCAAAAAAAAGATTCTCCTGATTGTGTTGCTGCTGCTCATCAATGTCAGCTTGTACATTGGGACGCTGCAATACGATTTTTTGAAGGATGATTACCGCTTAATCGTTGAGAACCCCCGCATCAAGACTTTCCCGGCTTTCATCCAATCCCTGGGTGGCAAATTTTTTGCTTTCCCCGATTTTCCTTATCTTCACTATTGGCGGCCCTTGTCGCTATTTTCTTTTTTTATTGATTACCAGCTCTGGGGGCTCCATCCCGGCGGTTACCATTTATTTAACATTCTCCTCAATGGATTTAATGCCTTGTTGGTGTTCCTGCTTTTTCTTGTGGTGACGCGCAAGTTGAATTATGCTTTTATCACTGCTCTTTTCTTCTCTTTGCATCCCACCCATGTTGAAGCGGCAGCCTGGATTTCTGGACGTACCGACTTGCTCTCCGCTTTCTTTTTACTGGCTGCCATACTCTGTTTTACGCTGTTCTTAAAAAAGAAAAAAACACGTTATTATATACTAACAGCGCTTGCTTTCCTGTTGGCGCTACTTTCCAAGGAAAACGGGATACTATTCCCCCTCTTGGCGGGAATTTTGGTATTGATCACGCCGGCAGAAGAAGACACGCCAAAGCAAACTGGCAATCTAAAACAAATCCTGGCGGGGTCTTGGAGAAAACTTCTGTTCACGCTGCCTTTCTGGGTGATGGATATCATCTATATTACCTTTCATAATAAATTCTCTGCTGTGGGTGGTGTGTTGTCGGGATTTTCTATCAGTGACAGTTTTGTCATCCTAAAAACTATCGGTGCTTACGCGCGGATCATTCTATTGCCTTTTTTCCCTACGCCGCACTTTTCCATGAGTTACTTTGATAGCCATAGCCTCGAATTCCTGGTGTATTTCCTGTTGGCTCTGCTGGTGCTCTATGTGATCTACCTGAAACGGGAACATTACCCTTACACGCTCTATTCATTGCTGTTCTTTATTTTCTTGTTGCCCGTGCTGGACCCTGAAATCGTGCCATCCTATCCCAAGATTGTGATTCGTTTCGCGTATATTCCCGCGCTCTTTGCCGGGATATTTTTTTTAGAGAGTTTTAAATTACTCAAGAGCAAACAGGCCAGGAGATTTTTTGCCGGGCTGCTTATTTTTATTGCTGCGATTTGGGCCTTTGAATCTTATAGTTTCCAGTATTATTATAAAGACCAACACGCCCATTACAATGGACTGTTGCAGTATTACCAGGATGATGGTTCGGTGTTATTGCCCGCGGCGCTGATGAAAGCGGGGGACGGTCAGGTTCGGGAAGCGCTGGCGCTGGTGAGCCATGCGTTGGAAATCAATGACTTGGACCCCTGGCTGGATGTCTCGGAAATGGGCACGCTCTTGAAAGCAAACCTCCTGATCATCAGCGGTCAAGAGGAACAGGGCCGCGTATTGGCGGAAAAGATCATGGGGGAGACGAAAAAAGAGGATATGACCTATTTTGGTTTCCTGATTCTTTCCAAGTATCATGAAAAGAGGGGGGATTTGAACCGGGCGTTACAATTCCTGAAAAACGCGCAAACAGTGGGCGAAACACCGGACCTTTTCTTCCGCATTGCCCTGGTGTATGCCAAAATGGGCGCTCACAAGAACGCGTTGCTCTATTTGGATACCGCGATCAAACAAAGCCCGGAAGCAAAAAAATATTTAGCATTAAAACAATTTATAGAACAACAAATGAAAACAATTAATCAACAAAAACGAGGTGCAGAGTGAAACACGCCCCTAGTCATTTTTATAATCATGTTTACAATTATTCCTTGCGGATGTCCCGCAAGCCGACATGGTACATGCCGTTGCTTGTGATAAGCCTGCTTTTATTCGTTTCCTGTCAGCCCGCAGCACGGCCCGTCCTGCCCGGTGTGGACATGGTGTGCCAACCGGGCGAGATATCTGTGTTCCAGGGTGAAAAAGCGCTTGTTACATTTACAATGACCAATCGTTTGGCTGAAACCATCCGCACGGAATCCAATTACTTTCTCTCCTATCATCTCTACGATGAGAAAGGAAAATTAGTGGCCTTTGACAACCGTCGTTATGCGCTACCGAGGGTGTTGCGTAGAAATAAAACCACGGCATTTGAAATTCCCATGTTTTTCAGTTTCCCACAGAGCGGAAAATATCTGGTGGAATTTGATATTGTTAAAGAGGGGGCTTATTGGGGTTCGGAAAAAAAATGGCAGACGTGTAGGGTGAAATTACATTTAAAACCATTGGTCTCGGCGGAATTCAAGCAGAAATATATGAGCCATGTAATCACCACGGACAACCCGCTATTCGATCAGGAGCAATATCTGTTGCGTTTGACCTTTAAGAATAGTGAAAAGCAAACGGGGGATGGAAAACTTTTTGGTTTTTCTGCTGGTTCTGATTATCCCCAGGTTTGGATTCGTGATACTGCCACCTTTATCCGATATGCTTTGCTTTTTTATCCCCGCGATACACTTGAAAACAGTGTGGAGCAGTTTTTGCTGTACCAGGGGGTGGACGGAGAAATTCTTGACTGGGTGGACATGTCGGGTCAGACGGGTAAAAACACGGTGGAAACGGATCAGGAGAGTTCCCTTGTTTTGGCCGCAGAACCGATTGCGCTAAGCCACCCGGCATGGTTGGCAAGAGATATAAATGGGAAAACAATCTTGGAAAGGTTAAACATGGCCTTGGAGTGGGTGTGGGAGAAGAAACGTGACGTCAAACAGCAATTAATCACCAGCGGGTTCACCGCCGATTGGGGTGATACGGAGAACACGTTCCCGGACCAGCGGGCCACGCAATTATCGGATAAGTCGACGCTGGTATTTGCCATTTACACGCAGGCGAAATATATCCAGGCGATACAATCATTGCTCCGCGTGATGGAACTGAACAACGGCAAGGGGTCAAGCAAACCAACGGAGCTGAAGAAATGGAAACAACGCTTAAGCACCTTGAAGCAGCAAACATTCAAACAGTTGTATTTGCAGGACAAGGGGTATTTCATCACGCATATGGTTCAAGGCGCGGATAGGGAAAAATATTTTAAATTAGAGCAGGACATATTACCGGTGGGTGGTAATGCGGAGGCGATTCTGGCCGGTTTGATGGACAGGCAGCAGATCCAGCGCTTTATCGAGGTTTTGGAGCAACGGCGTCAGGAATACCAATTGCGTACTGTATCTTTTACACTATTGCCACCCTATCCCGAAGGTTTTTTCCCCCATCATCTATTGCGCCATCCCTGGAGTTACCAGAATGGTGGTGAGTGGGATTGGATTGGTGCGCGGGTAGTTAAAGCGTTGTTATTGAATGGGTTCCGCCAAGAAGCGTTGGTATATTTGCAGGAAATTGTCAAAAAGAATCTGGCCAATTATTGTATATACGAGTGGGAGGACCGTGGTGGTACGGGTCGTGGTGCTCTTTTTTATGCCGGTGCAGCCGGACTCATTGGTGAAACGCTTCTTTTGGCGTACCCCAAATAAGCATGATACGACTAACTACAAAAAATTACCATCCATTACACTCTGAATTGGTGGAGTCAATCCAATCACGCCATATAATAATATGTCGGGTGGGTGTCCAACACTCAGCATTATAGGTGCCCACGCAACTTTTTGCTTCACAATGACTTTCGTACAAACGAAAGAACAAGAGATCTCCACCAATGCAGTCAGCGGTCATTTCCAACTCGAGCTCAAAACTCTCGTATGCGTTGCATGTTGTGCCTGCTATTGAGGACAGTTGCGTCGTGTAAAAAACAGTCATTGCAAAAACAATAACCGCCGAGATTGTAAAAAGTGTTGATTTTTTCAATTTATTTCCTCCTATTTTGTTTTACTAGTTGGTTTAAAAATAATGGGGGTATAGTGGTTCGTTGACAATCCATAATAGAGGCCGTTTCGCTTAGAATTGAACACGGCGGGTTGCTGGTAAATATCGAATATACGAGTAAATTTACCATTAAAGTCAAACTGATACAGTGCGCATGCCCCCTCGTCCCCGTTCACTTGCAAATAAAAAAATGGCGCATCCTTATCTAAGAAACAGCTAAAGAAAACATACATTTCATTTGTATATGCCCTTCCTGAATTACGCTTTTTAAATGCTTCAATATCTTCGAGCACCATTTTTGGGTACTGCTGCAATATCCCATCAATATGAATGGCAAATTTCCGCACGAGCTTGTCCTTTTCAAAAATATATGCCGTGGCACTACGATGCAAGAAGATGAACAATTTTTCATCGGCTGTGATATCGTAAAAAACATTCCCCATACTAGGCTTCTCCCAAGCGAGACGAGGTGCATATTTACTATGTTGTGCATCCCAGCCCTCCCAATCAGGGCGGCAAAAAATAGATAAACGATTGAGACTGTTATCCAAATAAGTAGTCACCAGTTTAAGGTTCTTATCGAATTTATCTACAATCCCGTTTTTAAGTGAAAATGTATACAAGGAACCCTTGCTATCATAAATGGGATAAAATTCTCTGAGAGTATAGGCATGATGATACAATCTTGTTTCTTTAATATATTTTCCTTGCTGCGAATAGACCAGGATTTTATCACCGATTCCGTCATGACAGTACAACAATCCCTCGCGATCAACATACAATGCCTTGTTTAATGCCGAGGGCGTCTGACCCGGACCTTGGCCGATGGAAAGACACTGATTAATACACCGATAATTGCCATCGAAGACAAAAATTTGACATAGTTTTTGATCAAACACATAGAAATAGTTGTCTTTTCCAGCAATGATCAACACGGGAACAGCAAAAAACAAGTCATCATCAAAATCTGACTTTATATTTTTTACTACTTCCAACCGGGTATGAGGAACACCTTCCCGTTTTAAATTGGGTTTTGGTAAGTCATAGAAAGTCTGGCTCCAGATGAGGTTCTGGAAAACAAATAATGACATCATTATCACTCCCGCCATCCATGGTTGTTTTGATTTGTTGGTCGTTATTTTCATTGTCCCTCTTTTCAATTATTTTTTATCCATGGGAACATAAATAGAGAAAGGAAAATTGTCCTTTTGTTAAAAAAAAAGCCACAAAGTTTGCATGAATGATATTGTATGATATTTTATCATGCAGCCTTTGTGGCTTCGTTTGAAGGGTGCTTATTCGTTTACATTTCCTCTTCTTCGCCAGTCATGATACGTCCGCCAGTACCTTCTGGAGCGCTGATTATGCGTCGGGGTTTCTTTTGGATGGGGAGATACACATTCTGTAGCAGTTTCACCATTTCTTTGTCTTCTGAAGTCATTTCCAGTTGGAAACCTTTTTTGATATCCGAGACAACCGTGGTGACCCCTTTTCGGTACAGCAATTCGTGGCGAAAGAGGTCATCGCTGGTCAGAGCTGCGGCATCTTTCAAGCATTGTTCCACAATCGATTTCAGATTCTGGATTTTTTCCGCATCCTTTGATTTCATGGCAATACGAATGCCATTCTTGAGTTTTTTAACTTTTACATCCACGTTCTCCAACACGGTGGGGGCCACAATGTGCCTGGAAAGAGCGAAAATTTCTTTCTTTTCCGGTTCTTTTTGAGCTGCCACGGGTTGTGGTGTTACAAAAGCCAATAATAGTGATAATACAATCAATCCGGCTAACTTTTTCATTATTACCTCCTGATCAACTTTGGTTGATGGGTTATTATAGCGCTAATTTAATATTAATTCAAGGTGTTGGATGGAGAATTTTTGTCTGAACTTTTCGCCGCTGGCGTTTAAAGCTTGCCCGCCGGGCGCCATCCAAGAAACTCGACCGAAATTAAATCCACGTTCATCTTTTCGCCGCTTATTAACGCGCCAAGATGGCGCGTCTATGTAGACGCGACATCCTTGTCGCGTTATTTTAATCCACTGTTTCCAAATGCAAAAACTTCTAAGAAACTCGCCCGAAGTGGGATTAAAAATGTTTCGTTATTGGGCCTC
>CAZCVI010000138.1:0-11831 GCA_964502145.1 uncultured Clostridia bacterium | reverse complement strand
AGAGACATTGAATTATCAAGGGTTTAAAAGAATCTATTTTTTTCTGGCGGTGAATTCAGGCCAACAAAAAGGATTGCTTTTTTTTAGCAAATCGCTTAAGATAAAACCATGATATTATCGTTTTTATTATTAATCGTAGGCTTGGCCATGGTGCTGAAAGGCGCGGACTATCTTGTGGAAAGTGCCTCGTCTATTGCCAGACGCTTCAATACCTCGGAAATAGTGATCGGCTTGACCATTGTGGCTTTTGGTACGTCCGCCCCGGAAATGGTGGTCAATATAATATCCAGTCTCGCTGGAAACAATGAAATCGTACTGGGAAATATCATCGGCAGCAATATATTCAATACACTATTAATCCTGGGTATTGCAGGTTTAATCTACCCCCTGAAAGTGCAACGAAATACGGCCCGTAAAGAGATTCCTTTTAATATTCTGGTGCTGCTTATCTTCTTTTTTATAGCCAATGATTGGATATTATTCCCCTCCTCCAGTAACATGATCAGCCGGTTAGATGGTTTGATACTACTGGTTCTTTTCGCGGGATTTGTTTATTATACCTACATGTTAAGCAAAAGCAAAACCTTTTATGCCAGTAAGAACAAAACCTTGGCACCACTGAAGACCTGGATTTTCCTGGTTTTGGGTTTGGTGGGCTTGCTTGTCGGCGGGAAAATAGTGGTGGATACCGCAGTTTCAATCGCCCGGCAATTAAAGGTGAGCGAAAAATTGATCGCCTTGACGATTATATCCATGGGAACGTCTTTACCTGAACTGGCTACCTCGGCAGTGGCTGCCTATAAAAAACGCCCGGACCTAGCCATAGGCAATGTGATTGGCTCCAATATATTTAATCTCCTGATGATTCTGGGTTTCAGTGCAGAGATTTCCCCTCTTAAATACAATTTGATTTTTAACTTCGATTTGGCCATTTTCGGACTGGCCATGCTGATACTCTTCCTGTCTATGTTTACCTTCAAAGCCAACAAATTGGACCGTGTGGAGGCATTGTTTCTGGTTCTGGTGTATACGGGTTACTTGGTTTACATCATTGTAAGAAAATAGAGAGGAAGAAGGTATTTTTTTCCCCGATTGAGGTTTTCTAATTGCAGGTTAAATACCAGATTCAGTAGAGGGAAAAAAAGAACTGGGCAGCGAGGGATTTAATCTGGATTAAGGGAAAAGAGACCACAGATTACGCAGATTAAAATGATTCACACAGATTAAAAAAGATGTTGGCCCACGAATTTTCACTAATTGGCGCGAATTGAAAAGAAGTTCCACTTCCGGATTCTCTCATTTCGCACCCTCCTTTTTTTATAGCAATAAAGACGATATTGACATTACCCTTGGATTATGTTAAATTTTTTATGGATACTTGAACAAAAAAGAGGTACAACATGCCGGTGATCAGTAGGTTCTATGGGATAATAATTAAAATGTTCTATGATGACCATAACCCTCCCCATTTTCATGCTGAATATGCGGAGTATAAAGCCACAATAAAAATAACTGATTTTACCTTGACCCGGGGAACTCTACCGCCAAGAGCACTGGGGTTGGTAATGGAATGGGCCGCATTGCACCAAGACGAACTGCTAAAAGACTGGACACTGGCTGCCAATAATACAACCCTATTAGCTATCGAACCGTTAAAATAATAGGAGGATCAAATGAATACAAATATTGACTGTTATGATGATCTAATCAGCGTGGAATACAACGGTGACTTCAAAATAAAATGCACCTTCAAGAACGGGAAAGACGGCATCGCCGATTTGAGTCAATACTCAAAAAAAGGAGGGGTATTTTCTCGCTTTGCCGACCTGGAATATTTTAAAACCTTCCATATTGATCATGGCGTTTTATCATGGGGCGATGGTGAAATCGATATCGCTCCAGAAACGATATATCATCACGCCACCCAGGAACCATATCCCCAATGGATGCAAATCGAAAACTCATCCACCGGGCTGCCAAAAAACTCGTTCTAATGAACTCGTTCTAATGTAATACATACATCCTACTTGCATAACTTTCTCTCTTCTGTACCGTAATAAATATTGACGGTAAATATGTTGATAGCACAAACTACCATCAATCCAGCATTCCTATTTAATCGTAAAGCGTACAATATTTTTACACCTGAAATTTCCATTATTATCAGCGCTCTTACGAAAATCGTCAAAAATAACAACGGTCAGAATGAAACTCTTTCTGGATTGATTTTGACAATACCCGCATTAAGAAAGGTTTTATAAATGTTGGCATGAGTATTGCTATCTATTCTTGTTTCAGTAAAAAAACAATTGGAGGATATTATATGCATAAAAAGATTTTATTTGTGGATGACGAAGCCTCTTTGATTCGTTCCATGGCCCTGGGCTTAAACCCACTGGGATATGAGATCGAACCTTGCGAAGATGGCATGAGCGCTCTGAAAAAATTAGAATCCCATGTTAAAAACCATGTTGACCTGGATGGTATCGTCGTGGATATCCGCTTACCGGATATTGATGGCATCAAACTGGTTAAAATTATTAAATTCAAATTCCCCGGTATTCCTATTATCTTGATCAGTGGCTACGCGGACCGCTACAACCGCCAGGAAATAAACGATCTCCAGATTAATGCCTTTCTTGAAAAACCCTTTTCACCGGAAGAACTGACTCAACGCTTCAACGCGGTGGTGAATCGTCCCACCGAAACCACTTCAAAAGCCCACCAAAACGATGAAAAAGTAGAAGTCCAAAGTGAATCAGCTTATATACTTGTGAAAATCCAGGAAGATGTGGATTTCTTTGAAACCTATCGGAAACTTTATCATATGGAAAACGTGTTGTACTGCGATGCCACCAAGGGCGATTACGACATCTTGATGCTGCTCCAATCCAACAGCCTGGAAAGTTGCCGCGATATCTGCGAAACGCGTATTAAAAAAGTTCACGGTGTTAAATCAGTGGATTTTCTCGGTATAAGCAGCCCCGTGCTGGATGAAAGTACCAATGCGATTATCCTGGCCGCAGAAGACGCTATGGCCAATGAAACTTCAGAAACAGGAAGAACCAGGGATATGGCTCACCATGCCTGTTCTTACATGCTGCTGAACGTGGAACAGGAAAAACTGGATAAGATTTACCCTACGCTACGCCTGGACGAACATGTGGTCTATTGCGATTATACCACTGGTAAATACAACCTGGTACTCTTTGTGACCGGACAATACTTTGATGAGATCGATTGGTTCATCAATGATAAAATCGCCCCTATGGACGGTGTCTTAAAGGTAAAAGAGTACCCTGTGATCAGTCTTTTCGAGATGTAAATGAAAGGAAAAACAGGGTGTAAATCCGTGGAAATATTCTAAATGGAGCAAATAATGAGAGACGAAAATAGGATCGAGAACAACCAAGAAATAAAAAACTTTAAATTTGATTTGATTAACAAGCGCAAGCAGCACGGGTCACTGATCCCTCTGCTGCAATCGGCGCAGAATTCATATGGCTATATTCCGGAAAAAGCCATTCACTATATCAGTGAAATGGTAAATGTCCCGGCTGCCGATATTTATGGCGTGATTACTTTTTATTCCCAATTCCGCCTCAAACCACTGGGCAAACATTTAATTCGTATCTGTGAGGGCACGGCCTGCCATGTCAACGGCGGTAAAAATATCCTGAAGGTACTTCAAGAAGAACTGGGAATCGGTGTGGACGAGACTACCCCCGATGGTATTTTTTCCATTCAATCCGTAGCCTGTCTCGGCTGCTGTTCGCTGGCCCCCGTTTTTATGATCGATAGCGAAACTTTCGGCAACCTGGATGTGGATAAAGCAAAAAAAGTACTGAAAAAATTTAGAGATGGTCTGACCAAAGAAGGAGATTAATAAATGATGGAAATAAAAGTCGGATTAGCCACTTGTGGCATTGCCGCGGGTGGGGAAGCGGTATTCGCTGAGTTCAAAAAAGAAATCAGCCAAGAACAATTGGACGTGAGAATCAAAGAAACGGGCTGCATTGGTATGTGTTATGACGAAGTCCTGGTGGAAGTCACCGACAGCACGGGCACTTATTTTTATGCTAAGATCACCCCGGAAAAAGCCAGACGTATCGTCCGCGAACACGTCATGGAATGCAAGCCGATTACCCAATGGCTCATCAAAGGCCAAGGTTGCGACCACGAAGATACTTTTCTGGATAAACAAAAACGCATTGTCTTGAGAAATTGCGGCGTCATCGATCCCAATTCCATTGATGAATACATTGCCCATGACGGCTACAAGGCCATTCAGATATGTTTAAAAGAGTACTCTCAGATGGAGATCATTGATATTATCACCCAATCCGGTTTACGCGGTCGCGGTGGCGGTGGTTTTTCCACCGGTATGAAATGGAAGTTTACCTATCAGGCTACCGGTGATCAAAAATATATTATCTGCAATGCCGATGAAGGTGACCCGGGTGCGTTTATGGATCGTAGTGCTCTTGAAGGTGACCCCCATACCGTTCTTGAAGGCATGATGATTGCCGCGTATGCTATCGGTGCCACCGAGGCGTATATATATGTCAGGGCCGAATATCCCCTGGCTATCAAACGTCTGTTAGCCGCTATCGCTCAATGCGAGAGCCGTGGTTTCCTCGGGCATCATATTTTTGGTTCCAAGGTCGATTTTAAAATTAAAATAAAAGAGGGCGCTGGCGCGTTTGTCTGCGGTGAAGAGACTGCATTGATCGGTTCCATTGAAGGAAAACGCGGTGTTCCCCGTATCCGTCCACCTTTTCCTGCGATCAAGGGATTGTGGGGCAAACCCACCAATATTAATAATGTGGAAACCTATGCCAATGTCCCCTGGATTATTCTGAATGGTGCCAATGCGTTTAATTCCATGGGCACCGAGAAGAGTAAAGGCACCAAAGTGTTTGCGCTGGCTGGAAAAATCGCCAAGAGCGGTCTGGCTGAAGTACCTATGGGCATGACCATCAACGAAATCATCTATGAAGTTGGCGGTGGTATCAAGGGTGGCAAAAAATTTAAGGCCGTACAAATGGGCGGTCCTTCCGGTGGTTGTATTCCCCACACCATGGGCGACCTCAAGATCGATTATAACGAAATCACCAAAACCGGTGCGATCATGGGTTCCGGCGGTATGATCGTGCTTGATGAAGCCACCTGTATGGTGGATCTGGCCAAATATTTTCTTAATTTCACCCAGAATGAATCCTGCGGTAAATGCACCTTCTGCCGCATTGGCACCAAACGCATGTTGGAAATACTCGAACGGATTACTCTTGGCAAGGGCAAAGCCGGTGATATTGAATTGCTGCAAGACCTTGCTGATAAAATTCGCAACAGCAGTCTCTGCGGTCTCGGTCAAACTGCTCCCAACCCCGTGCTTACTACTATTAAATATTTCCGGGATGAATATGAAGCCCATATTCTGGAGAAAAAATGCCCCGCGCACCACTGCCCATCTCTGCTGACTTACAGGGTTATCCCTGAAAAATGTACCGGTTGTACGTTGTGTGCCCGTAAATGTCCCGTCAAATGCATTAGCGGGTCTAAGAAAGAGGTTCATCTCATCGATGCGGAAAAATGCATTAAGTGTGGCGCCTGTTATGACGCTTGCCGTTTTAGTGCGATTGAGAAATTGTAAATCCCATGTCGACTGAAGCGAAGAATACCGGAGGAATGTATAAATGAAACAGTTTAAGATAACGATAAATCAAAAAGAAGTTTTCACCACCGAAGGGAAGACTATTCTGGAGGCCGTGCATGAAAATAAAGTGGATAAAATCCCCACTCTGTGTCATGATGGCCGGATTGAACCTTACGGTTCATGTTTTTTATGTGTTGTGGAAGTTGAGGGTATCGGTAAGCTTGTACCTTCCTGCTGCACCCCAGTCACCGATGGCATGGTGATACGTACCAACACCGAGCGCATCCGCAGTTCTCGCAAAACTGCCCTTGAACTTTTGTTGTCCAACCACTATGCTGACTGTATTGGTCCCTGTATTAATAATTGTCCCGCCCATGTGGATGCCCAGGGTTATATTGCCTTGATCTCCATGGGGAAATACGATGAGGCTTTACGTTTGATCAAACAACAGAACCCCTTGCCTCTTTCGATTGGCCGTGTTTGCGTTCGCGATTGCGAAACCGCCTGTCGCCGCCAAATTGTTGACGAATCCGTTAATATTAACCATCTCAAACGTTATGTCGCTGATATTGACTCCCATGGTGAGACGCTATGGACCCCGGAACGAAAAGCACTCAATGGTAAAAGAGTTGCTGTGGTGGGTGGTGGACCCGCAGGTCTTACTTGCGCTTATTATCTTACTCTGGAAGGGTATAATGTCACTATCCACGAAAAACTACCCAGACTGGGTGGTATGTTGATGTATGGTATTCCTGAATATAGATTACCTAAAGAAACCCTGGATCTGGAAACGCAATGGATTACTCGCCTCGGTGTCACTGTCAAAACCAATGTGACCATGGGCAAGGATTTTGATCTGCCCTCTTTATCTAAAGAAGGTTATGACGCTATTTTTGTTGCTGTAGGTGCTCACAAGGCCACCAACATGAGATTGGAACATGAAGCGGATACTGAGAACATCATGGGTGGTATTGATTTTCTCCGCCAAATCCCCGATCATCATCCCGCTATGAATGGGGCCGTGGTTGTGGTTGGTGGTGGTAATACTGCTATTGATGCCGCCAGAACCGCCCTCCGTTGCGGTGCAAAAAATGTTAAGATTGTGTATCGTCGCAGTCTCAATGAAATGCCCGCCCATCATGAAGAGATTCATGCTGCCCAGGCTGAAGGTATTGAAATACTTTTCTTAACTCTCCCCAATGCTATTCTGCGCGATGAAAATAAAAAGTTAAAAGGTATTGTCTGTATTAAGATGAAGCTTGAAGAAGCCGCTCCCGGTGAACGGCCCCGTCCTGTGCCCATGGAAGGTTCTGATTTTGAATTGCCCTGCGATTACCTCATCAGTGCCATTGGTCAACAAGTGGATATCGCTTTTAATAAAGCCCTGGATAAAACCGCCACTACCCTTGACCTCGAACGCTGGGGTACTATTATTGCCGATAAAGACACTCAGGTTACCTCTATGCCCGGAGTTTTTGCCGGTGGTGATGCTGTCACTGGACCCAGTAGTGCGATTAGCGCTATTGCCCACGGTAAAAAAGCCGCGCTTGCTATTGATACGTTCCTCAAAACCGGGAAAGTCACCAAACCCGCCCAACCTTTCTTCAGTTTTAAGCATACTTTTTCCGCTGTGACCCAGAGTGAATTATCTCACTTTGAAAAAGCACCCCGTAACAAGATGCCCGAACTCTCCGTGGCTGAACGAGTCAATAGTTTCTGCGAGGTCGAAACTGGCTATACCGGCAATCAGCACCTCACCGAAGCCAAACGTTGTATTGAATGCGGTTGTTCTGCCGAGTATGACTGCCAGTTAAAGAGTCATGCCGATGATTATAATGTGGATATCACCAATTATCTCGGCGAAACCAGAAAATACAAGGTGGACACCCGTCACCCGTATATTGTGATGGACCCCAATAAATGTATCAATTGTGGTCGTTGCGTGCGCACTTGTTCCGAGATATTAAAAGTCTCCGCGCTCGGTTTTGTGCATCGTGGATTTAAGTCTGTGGCCAAACCCGCCATGGAGAAACCGCTGATTGAAACCAATTGTATTGCTTGCGGCAATTGTGTGGATACCTGTCCTACCGGTGCCTTGACCGAGAAGTTCCCTTTCAAAGTACTCGGTACATTGCCCAAGGAAAACCACCAGACTGTATGCAATTATTGTTCTGTCGGGTGCAAGGTTAATTTTAAAGTTCTTAAGGATGACATTTTCTTTGTAGCAAACTCCACCGAAGCCATTGCCGAGACTCATAACCGTGGCTATTTGTGCGTCAAAGGTCGTTTTGGGCACCGCTATTTGATGAGAAATGTAGACCGTTTGAAAACTCCGCAAATTAAAAATGGCAATACCATGCAAGATGTCGAATGGCAAACTGCCATCACTACGGTAGCCGAAAAAGTCAAAGCCATCGTGGACAAATATGGTCCTAATGCCGTTGCTATATTTGGGTCTCCCAAGATGAGCAATGAGGAACTTTACCTGTTGCAAAAGTTTGCCCGTGTCGGTGTAAAGACCAACAACATTTCCAGTTTTGCCCACATGCTTTACGGTAATGATCTCCACGCACTTGACAAAGCGATTGGAGCTACCACTTCCACTACTACTACCGATGATATCCAAAACGCCGATGTGGTGGTGGTGCTTAATGGTGATTTGTCTGCTGAGAATCTGATCATGGAGTTAAAGATCAAGGATGCCCAGAAGAAACACGGCACCAAATTAATCATTGTTAATTCTTCCGAGAACAGGCCTGTTAAGTTTGCCGATCTTTGGATTGATTCGCGTAAGGGTTCCAATACCACTCTTATGAATGGGATACTCCAGCATATCATTAAAAACAAACTCATGGATGCCACCCAAGCAAAAACCCAGGGTTATACTGAACTGGCCGCCATGGTTGCTGCATATACCCCTGAAAAGGTTATTGCCACTACTGATATCACAGCCGATCAATACAACCAGATGTTAGAATGGTTGACACCTGTCGATCGGAAGATTGTATTTATTTATAATATTGATTCCAATCGGGAAAAGTCTCCCCATGATTTGTTAGCCATAACCAATTTCATGTTGTTGACTGGTCGTTTTAACACCCAGAGTAATCGCGGTGGTGTTATTCTCATGAGAGAATATGCCAATTCCACTGGTCTTTTGGATATGGGAGTGAATCCCAACTATCTGCCTGGTTATGTTAAACCCTTCGAGAAAACCGAGATCAAGCGGATTGGCAGTGTATGGGGAACTGACCTGGAAAAAGTGTTTATTCCCACTGAAAAAAGTTTGGCTCAGCGGATGTTGCAGGGTGAGATAAAGGCCGTGTTTGTTTTCGGTGAAGATCCACTGGCTATTGCGGATAATCAAAAGTATTTCGTTGGTGTGGAGTTCCTCATGGTTCATGATCTTTTCTATACTTCTACTGTTGCTGCTGCCCATGTAGTAATTCCTGCCGCTGCTTTTATTGAACAGGATGGCACCTTTACCGCTTGTGATCTTCGTGTGCAAAAAGCTGATGCCATTATTCCTTCTGTTGTGCAGATGAACAACCTTCAATTTATCCAAGCTTTGGCAAAACAATTCCAGCTCGATTTAAATTATCCTTCTTCTGCTGCTGTCTATAATGAGATACAACAGGTTAATCGGTTCTATAAGAATACTGCCGAAGATGGTCAGTTCATGGAAAGTCCACTGGCAAATGGATATCATACAGAAACAGGAAAACCCAGTTTTTCAATTTACACTACTGATACAGAGATTTCCAATTCTGAGAATCCTTCCCTTCTCTACTCGGAAAATTATTTCAAATCCATGCGTATCCAGTTACAATTCAGGAATTAGAAAAACAAGTAACAATCATAACAATTCTTTAATATATAAAAGCTTTTGGAGGTCCAGGAACCTTTTCTCGAAAAGGTTCCTGGCCGCCGACTGTATAGTTGGTGGTGAATCTATGTCAAAAACTACTTAATACCAGTCGATAACGTTTAAATCCTTGATACGTGTAAATTCTTTCAAATTGTGTGTGACCAAAGTTGCGTGAATGCAAAGTGCTGTTCCGCCAATTAAAATATCATACGGTCCAATTGGCGTTCCCTTTTTTTCCAGTTGCTCCCGAATGCGAGCCGTAGCTTCCGCTTCCATTTGACCAAAAGGTAAAATATTTACACTTGATATAAAATCATTAAGTTGTTTTATCCGTTTTTGCGGGGAGTTCGATTTCTTTATACCTACAGCAAGCTCATACAGAACGATTGTGGGTACGCCAATGTCTTCAGGTGAGACGGCCAAAAGGTTATGTGCCACATTCCCAAGACCTTTGAAATAATAGATTAATGTATTGGTGTCCAGTACGAACATTAGAATACTTCTCGCTCGGTATCGGTGCCTTCGGTCCGCCTTATTTCTTCTGCGGAGGGAAGGTCTTTCCATGCACCAGCCAATTGGATAATTGAATCCGGCCAGCTTTTTTTGATTTTTTCTTTGATGAGATTTTCGATCCATTTACTCTCTGATATATGGAAAGATTTTACCACATCATGCATTCTTCTTTCTGTTTCGGCATCAAGTAAAATTGTAACCTGCCCCATAATGCGCCTCCTATTTACTTATCATTATTTATTATATGTATTTTGCAGTCAGTTGTCAACAAATAAAAAATCTAGGCAGAGCATTTTTTCTGAATTCATTTTACCTTCCACTCCATGATCCTCCCGGAGAAATCAGGCTTGGGCTTAATCTTGATTCTTAAGCCATCGGTTGTCACGGCTTTGAAATTCAAGATATTGTATTCATCCCTGCTTATTTTGTATTCATCCAGCGCTTCTGCTTTTTGCCGATGCCGTTGAATTTTCGCGTAACCCCTGTGCAATGGGTAAGTTGTGGTTTTTCCATTTACTGTGATCGTCACCGGTTCAACATCTGGCGTGGGATAATGATAGAGGCCACCGGGAAGGGGTTGGTTTTGCTCCTAACGTTGCCAGCAGCGTAAAACATAGCCGGGGACAGAGGAAATAAAGCGGGTAATATTCTTCAGGGCAGCAAGCGCATCCGAACCATGTGCAAAAATGGGGTCGGTGCGTGGGGATGTGGGAATGATGCAGGGAAACTATAAACATCTGGGAACAGATAGCAACCATTCCCACATTACTCTGCACCCTGTAGTTTTTCAAAAAAAGTCAGAAAGGAAAACACCGTCCCCGTTTTTTCTTGACAAAGTTATTCTTGAATGTTATGATGTTTGACTATCTGGTTTTTACTGTAATAGTAAGCTTGCGTTTTTTATACACTAAAAATAAAAACAGGAGAATCCGATGAAAACAAAAAAAATCGTTAAGAATTTGTCTTTAAGCAAAGAAACCATTTCAAACCTTAACATGGTTAAAGGTGGTACACCTCCACCTCAGGAAGAAGCAACAGGAGGCACTCGTTGCTGCTCAAATGCCGCAGGCATTACTTTGTGTTTCGCGTGCCGGTAGTAATTAATTGAAAAATGAAAAGGGGGACAGACGAGAAATTTACCTAGACTTTTTTCTTGACTGTCCCCATTTTTATTTTTTTTCCTAACTTCATAACCTCCTAGCTTCCATCTTTTCTTCGTGCCTTCGTGGTTTAATAGATTTGGCGGTGAATCCAGGTTACCAAGTACTCTTTACTATATTTTATTTGAAGCCTGCTTACTGTTTTCTACCAAATCATAAAAAATCCAACCCCGGCATACTTATTTCTTCCCATTTATGAAAAAACCAACGCCTGCATTGAAATTCCAGCGAATTCATTCGAATTTCAACGAATTTATTGGAATTTCAACGAATTCATTGTGACCAGTCCCTGGCAATACAATACTTCAACAAATATGTGAATTATCCTAATTCATTGGAAGGTTGAAGGATATTGAAAATCCTAGAGAAGTTGCTCGCAATGTCTCAAAAAAGCTTATAGAAATCTAATAGATTCCTACTGCCTAAAAACTGAATAGATACTGAATAGATACTCGGCAGGATTAAAGATTCTTTATTTCTTCTATTGAAAGACCGGAATATTTTGAAATTTTTTCGATTGTTTCGCCTTCTTCTTTCATTAACTTGGCCATTTCAATCGCTTTTTCGTTTCTGCCGGTATCTATACCTTCTTTCTTACCTTCTTCCCGTTCAAATCCCAAGACAATCTTGCGTT
>CAZCVI010000137.1:3127-12091 GCA_964502145.1 uncultured Clostridia bacterium | reverse complement strand
TTTTTTCAACAAAAATATGTGGAAAATAATTTACACAAAATACTTGACACAACCACATATATATCATCGCAACATTTGACCATTGCATCGCAACATGGAGACATATCATCGCAACATTTGACCATTGCATCGCAACATGGAGACATATCATCGCAACATTTAACCATTGCACCACAACATGGAGACATTGTACCATAACATTTAATGATTGCACCACAACATGGAGACATTGCACGGCAACATTTGATAATTGCACCACGACATGGAGACACTTGACCTAAAATGAAAGCCAATGCAAACCATTTGCACCACAAAATCCAAATTTCCAAGACAGTGCTCCCCTTCTTTGCGACAAAACACGTTGTTTTTGACACACTGCACCTTGTTTGGAGGAAAAAACCCCCACGAATTAGACGAATGCACACCAATTAAAGAGAATGGCGCTTGTTTTTTTTCCAATTCATTCGCGTTAATTCGTGCTAATTCGTGGGCCACGCTTTTTTTTTACAAATTTTGATTCATTTCCCCCTGTTCGTGATAGGAGAACCACTTGTACAACGCAGGTAATACTAATAATGTCAAAATGGTCGACGTGACCAACCCACCGATCACTACCGTGGCCAAAGGTCGCTGCACTTCACTGCCAGTGCCCGCAGAAACCAACAGGGGAATCAACCCCAACCCTGTCGTCACGGCTGTCATTAACACGGGTCGCAAGCGCAACAACGCGCCTCGGATGGAACTGTCATCTATGCCCCACCCTTCGGCTAAAAGCTGGTTGAAATAGGTGACTAACACCATGCCATTCTCTAAAGCAATGCCAAACAAGGCAATAAAACCCACGGAAGAAGGCACTGACAAATTTTGCCCGGTCACCCACAATGCTACGACGCCGCCGACTAATGCCAGGGGGATATTCAACAAAATTAATAGCGCATTCTTCACGGAATGCAACGCGGCAAACAACATCAAGGCAATTAATACCAATGTGATCGGAATCACCACCGCGAACCGCTTGTTGGCTTCCTGCTGCAAACGAAACTGCCCGCCCCAGGTCACTAAATATCCGGCAGGTAACGATACTTTGGCTGCTATTGTTTTTTGCGCTTCCGCTACGAAGGAACCGATGTCGCGATTTTCTACATTACATTGGATGGAAATAAAACGCTGCCCTTGTTCGCGTGTAATCTGCCGTGGTCCTTCTACTTCCTCGATTTTTGCCAACTGACTCAACGGCACCCGCGCACCTGTTGCAGTAGGAATCAAAATTTCCCCGATCGCAGTACTTGTTTCCCGATAGCGCGCATCAAAACGGACGACAATATCAAACCGACGACTGCCCTCGAAAATCTGCCCGGCCACTTCGCCACCAACTGCTGTCCCAATTACTTCCTGCACATCCGCCATATTGATGCCATACCGCGCAATGGCAAATCGGTCTACTGTAATACGTAACTGCGGCGTGCCACTGACTTGATCGACCTGCACATCAGCAGCTCCACGCACCTCTTGCAATACTCCAGCAAGAAATTCGCCCCGTTCTTTTAGTACGGCCAGATCATCACCGAATAACTTGATCACTAATTCCCCTTTGACCCCTTCTAATAACTCGTCTACTGCCATGGTAATCGGTTGCGTAAAATTGGGAAGCACACCCGGAATCGTGCCGAAGGCTTTTCTGATCAGTTGTTCCAAGTCTGGTTGATTTAGTCCTTTGCGCCACTCTTTGGCTGGTTTTAATAACACGTACATTTCCGCGCTATTGATCGGGTCCACGCATACACCGACCTCGCCGCGTCCGATGCGCGTCACTACATCGCTGATTTCAGGTACTTTTAACAGGCGTTTCTCCGCTAACAGGACAATGCGCGTGCTTTCTGTTAATGCAATTGACGGGGCCATGGTTAAGCGAATAACCATCGTGCCTTCCTGAAGCGTGGGCGTGAATTCGGAACCCAGACGGGGAAAAATAAACAATCCGGCCACGACAATCACCACCGCCAGCATCACAGCCACTATCCTACGCTTGACCATGAACCGCAACACCGGTTCATAGAGCTTTAACAACCCGGACATCAAACCGTGCTGCCGCGCTGGAACCGCGTCTGGCTTTTTTTTGCCGCCTTTCATTAAAAACGAACTGATCACCGGTGCCAATAACAACGCATACAGCAATGACCCGAACATAGCCAGGGCAATCGCATAGGCCAGGGGTCTGAAGGTCGTGCCTTCCACGCCTTGAAGGGTGAAAAGCGGTATAAAAACGAGGATAATGATCACGATGGCAAAAAAAATGGGCCGCACTACCTCGCGCCCAGCCCGCGATACCAGACGCAGAAACGATTCACCTGTACTCGGCTCGCGGTGGATGCGGTCGATGTTTTCTACTAACACGATACTCGCATCCACGATCATGCCTATCGCAATAGCCAAACCTCCAAACGACATGAGATTCACGGAAATACCGAGAAAGCGCATGCCAATAAACGCGAACAACAAGGAAAACGGAATGGACAAGGTCACGACTAAACTGGGCCGCAACGTCCCTAAAAACACCAGCAACGTTAATATCACCAGCAAAATCCCCTGCCACAAGGCCGAAGTCACGGTTTGCACTGCCGCTTGGACCAGCGTTTTCTGCTCGTAATAGGGCACCAGTTTAATGCCTTTAGGCAGAACCTTCTCGATCTCTTGCAACTTTTTTTCCACCAGTCCAATCACCGTCGATGTATTCGATTTGTAGAGTTTTACTACCTGTCCCGCCACGACTTCCTCGAAACCATTATGCGTTTGCAAGCCGCGTCGCACCGCGCCGCCTAATTTGACCTTGGCAATGTGCTTAAGGTAAACCGGCACCCCGTCCACCGATTTGATCACCATGTTTTCCAGGTCTTCGATCTTCGTCGCCAGACCAATCGACCGCACCACGAACTCCTCCGCGTTTTTCTCGATAAAAGACGCCCCCACATTCAAATTATTGCGGCGGATTTGAGCCACCACATCATGGATGGTAATATCATAACGCAATAACTCGGTCGGATCGATATCCACTTGGAACTGTTTCTCCCAGCCCCCAATACCCAGCACTTCCGTCACGCCGGGCACGGTTTGCAATTGAAACTTGATCAACCAATCTTGGATAGACCTTAATTCTTCCAGCGAATATTTCCCTGTTTCGTCGTCCAGGTAATAAAACAGCACCAGTCCCATGCCGGTGGAGATCGGGCCCAGTTGTGGCGTGCCAAAACCAGCCGGGATTTGTTCCCGTGCTTCTTGCAAGCGCTCGCTCACCAGTTGCCGGGAAAAATAGAGATCGGTGCCGTCCTCGAAATAGACATTTACAATGGAAATCCCGAAATTAGAAACCGAACGGGTATTTTTCAAGTGCGGTAAGCCGCTCATCGCCACTTCTACGGGGTAGGTGACGTATTTTTCAATCTCTTCGGGTGCCAAACCCTCGGTGGCAGTGAATACCTGCACCAGCGCGGGCGACACATCGGGAAACGCATCAATAGGCAATTGGCGGTAACTGAAATAGCCGCCCACCATCACCAATACCCCCAGTACCAGCACCAATAAACGGTTTTTTAAGACAAAATCAATGGTATTTTTCATGTCTGGCACCTGTATCAATGATTATGCGCGTCGCCGAAGGCGTTTTTCTGAATTTCCGCTTTGATCATGAACCCGCCAGCCACTACATACACCTGCCCGGCAGTCAAACCCGAGAGAATTTCCACGGTATCGCCATTGCTTTGACCCAACGTGACCGGGTGGGGGAAAAAACCATCAGGTTCTTGGACAAACACCACGGTTTGATCATTCATTAAAAGCAGCGCGTTTTTCGCTACCGCCAGTTTTACCGGTGTTTCCGAGACCCATAGCCGGGCCGTGACAAACATGCCCGGTTTCCAATGGCGCTCTTTATTAAGCAAGTCCACCCGCGCCGAGGCCGTGCGCGTTTTTTCGTCTACTATCGGGCTGATATAGGCAATGCGGCCCGGAAATTCCACGGTTTCGCCACTCGCTTTGATAAAGGCCGATTGACCGATCTTCACCTGCGGTAAATCTTTTTGATAGATGGTGAAATTGGCCCACACCAGCGATAAATCCGCCACCGTGATGATGTGCGTTTCGTCGTCGATGTTCTCGCCCACAGTCATGTGCATGGCAATGATCGTGCCGTTAATCGCCGAGGTTAATTTATATTTGGAAAGGCTTTCGTTGCTTTCGATCACTGCCAGTACCTCGCCTTTTTTAACGGGGTCGCCGATGAATTTATAAACTGCCGTGACAATGCCGGAAAAACGTGGTTTCATGTGGGCGATACGGTGTGGGTCGATGATAATTTCGCCTGTCAGCAGGATTTCCTCGTGAATTGTGGCCGGGCCCGCCGTGGCCGTGCGAATGCCAAATTCTTTTTGTTCCGCTGCATTTAATTTTACCACTCCCCGGGCTTCGCCCTCGTGGGTGGTGTCGTGGGATGCGCTTTTTTGTTCTGCGGCGCACTGGCTGAAGAGGAAGGGCAGGGTTAAAAGTAATAGGGATAGCCATACGAGGTGTTTATGGGAGGGATGGGAAGAATGGGAAGTATGGGAATTATGGGAGTTATGGGAATTATGGGAAAAAAAACGGGATTGTTTAGTATTTATGGTTAGGTGTTTCATAGTATGATGCTCCTTGTTATTTTTCTGGCGCTGGGGCCGTTGTTTTAGTGATGCCTGCCAAGCGTTCCAGGTCAGTGGTTAATTGGTGGAAGAGAGTTACTGTTTGCAGGTATTCTTCCCGTACTTCCAGTTGCATGCGCAAGGCGTCCAGGACATTAATATAAGATAATTTGCCCATCTCGTAGCCTGTTGTCGTAATCGTGATCGCTTCCGCCGCTTTCGGTAAGAGCGTCGTTTTTAACATCTCGGCAGTCAGATAAGTACTTTTTAACGTTTCATACAGTGCCTGAACCTCGTTTTCTGTTTCCAAGGTCGTCACCTGTTGTTCCGCTTCCGCTTTTTTCAGTAGATAACTTGCCGTTGTGATTTCCCCCTGGTTGCGGTTAAAAAAAGGCATCGGTATCGAAGCGCCCACAGTGAATGCCGTGTGTTGTGGTCCGTTCAGGTGACGAAAACCCGCATTCAGCGTCAAATCGGGAATTTTTCCCGCTTGCGCCACCGTTAAAAGTGATTTCTTATAGTCTGTTTCCGCAGACAATCGAACCAAATCCGGGTTTAGATGCATGTTTTGCTGGTATATTTCCAGTTTTGGCATCGTCAGCTCTTGGTTGGTGAAACCTTCGACCCGTTCAAAGTCCGGGTGGTTGCTGCCCCACAGAACCGCCAGACGAAGCCGCGCCATAGACATATCGCCCAGCAATTGTTTAAAGGCCATTTGGTGTCGTAACACTACCATTTCAGCTTGTGGTAGTTCTGCCTGTGAAGTGCGTCCCGCTTCAATACGTGTGGCAATTTTCTTTTGAAAAGAGTCAGCCAGCACAATCATTTCTTGACGTAGCGCCAGTTTTTCTTGTAATACTTGGAGCGCGATAAACCGTTTTTGTGCTTCAGCCATCAGGTTTGCCAGTAAAATATCCCTGTCGCGTAGTGAAAGAGTTTTATCCAGTTGCGCCGCGTGGATTTTTTTTTGTCGTTTGTGGCCTAAAACAATTGTTTGACCCACTTGGATCGTGCTTTCCATTTCTTTTAGGCCGCTATAAAGACCCGAACCCGCCAGATTTTCCAATTCTATCGTCAATTCAGGGTTTAGGCGTAGTGATTCCTGGGTGATCGTTCCCTCTTTCGCGCCCAGTTCATAGTGTATGATCGGTAAACGCGGGTTTTGCTGTAATATTCGCTGTAAAACCTCTTGAAAAGAGAGTGTATTTTTTGTTTCCGCTTGACCATTCGCCTTTCCCAGAGTTGGAACGACCCACAGCGAAAGCATTAAAAGCAATATCGTTTTGATAAATATCTTCATATGAATAAATCCTCCTAGTTGATTTTCTGAAGTGGTTTTGTTTCAGTTTAAAAACCGGGAACCTAAAAAAGCAGGTCCCATCGTTTTTGTATCAAATGAGGAGGGCGATATTTTGCATAGTGGTGTTAAAAGAAGAGATAAAAAAAGGCGGTGCGCACAGGTTTTTTCCCAGTTGAGGGGAGTATGTAGTGGCTATCCAGTGTTGTGGAGGTAGAGCTGTTGTGATGAAGCGTTTTAAAGCGTTCGAGTTCAATGATTTATCATTAATGAAGCGAAAACTAAAGAAAGGCAAGTCCAAACAATTGCCGCAGTCTTCTTTATCTTTATTCATCGGTTCGAAGGGGATGTCGTTTTCGTCAACCAGCGGTTCAGTCAGGTGGTGAATAGGGTCTATCCCGGCCATTTCGAAGCGCACATGGCCGTCTTCGCCGAAACAAAGCACCAGTGGCACCTCGGAACTGACCGCTGTGAGCAGTATCAGGATAAAAATAACGAATCGGAACAAACCATTGTGCATACTCACAATATAACAGGAAACACCGTGTTTGTCAACACGATAAATCCGCCAGAAAAATATGTTTGTTCCCAATTCTTCTCGAAGTTTTTTTTCTCCCTGCTCAAAATTGACAAAAGCAGGACTTCTATTTATAATACCTATATGGCAGAAAAAAAGAAAAAAGATGAATCCAAGAAACACCATATGAAGAACGATGAGTTCGTCCGTAGCACTCTGAGTGAAAAAGAGACCGCCCTCAGTTTTTTTCAGAACTATCTTCCTGCCGAAATCATTAAGCATCTCGACTTTGAGAGCTTGAAAATTGCCAAGGATTCCTTTGTTGACAAGAAGATGTCCAGATATTTTTCCGATTTGATTTATGAGGTCAAGTTAGATGGGGCTATGGCGTTTATCTACCTATTGATCGAGCATAAAAGCCAGAAAGCGCCCATGGTGGCATTTCAACTCTTAAAATATCTCGTCAGAATCTGGGAATTGTTTTTGAAGCAGCATAAGGGAGCCAAGAAGTTGCCAGTTATCCTGCCAATGCTGATTTATCATGGCGAAATGGAATGGGATGTCGACACCCAGTTTATTTCTCTGTTCGAAGTACCCGATGATTTGATGAATCACGTGTGGGAATATATTCCCAATTTCCATTATCGACTGTACGATATTTCCCAATTGCCAGATGAGGACATTAAAGGCGAAGTCAGGTTAAGAATTGCCTTATTTACGCTGAAATATGTCTTGGGACCCTTATTACTTAGTAAACTGTCAGGAATATTGAAATTATTCGATGAATTTAATGATAAAAATAAAGAGGCCGAGTATCTTGAAACCCTGTTCGAATATCTGGTCAGTAAATTGCCGAAAGACAAGAAAGATGAATTTATGGTCAAGGCCGCCAATTTAAAAGATGAAGGAGGTAAAGTAATGAAAACCATCGCCGATAGCTGGAAAGCCAGTGGAAAAAAAGAAGGAAAAAAAGAGACTACCTGGGAAATTATAAAAAGGTCCCTTAAGGAGGGCCTACCTATAAACACAATTGAGAGAATTACAGGCGTCCCAGTTGAAAAAATAAATAGTATGCGCGAAAAAATGGCCCAAGGATAATAGATAAATCGGCCTGTCTGCAATTCTTCAATTCCTAAATGATGGCATAAAGATTATAATAATGTTGCGTTCGTTGCACGTGGTGTATTCCTTCTTATCCTTAAACTCCACATCAGCATGACAGTAACTAATAAAAATCTTCTTCGCCATTTAGACTCCCAAAACAAAACTATACCCGAATCACGAGGAGAAATCAAGTTTTTTCTATGCTTCAGTCTCCCTTCTCCATTAATTTTTTCCCCATAAATTTGAAGAAAGCAAAAAATGGATTGACAGATTGTCGTGAAAAGGTTATATTAGTTTAAAAGGTTTAGCAATGAATGATAAGAGTATAAAAAGTTCTCTTCTGGAGTTAAAAGGAATGCTGAAAAACTTTTTCGGCCCAGAGGTAGAACTGTATCTATTTGGTTCAGTGGCGCGAAAGGACTATAGACCTGATTCAGATATTGATATTTTGGTGTTGATGCCCGGTTTGGTGGATACCGATGTGAAAGAGAGGGTGATTGATCTGTCTTATGAAATAGAGCTCAAGCATGATGTTGTTTTTGGTATTGTGGTGCGTTCAAAAGAATTTTGGCAGTCACCCATGGCTGCGGTGATGCCCTTCCACCAAACTCTCCAAAACGAGGGCCTTAGAATATGACCTGGGAAAAAGATTTAATTACGTACCGTCGCGAGAAAGCCGCCGAAACACTGGAAGATGCCAAAATTTTATGGGAACGGCAGAGCATCCATAGTTACCCCCCATTTCCCCTTCACAGATATTCCTTGATAACCGCCATGTTCTCTTCAAATATCGTCAGATTGTGATGCCCGCCAGGGAAGAGTTTCTTCATGATGGCCACAGCTTTTGCGGAATAGCTGAGCGCGGCAGGATAGTCTTTTTTGTCCAGATAAAGGGTGGACAGATTATGGTACGACGTGGCTAAGGAGGGATGATTTTCCCCAAGAATCTTTTCCTGGATGGTTAAGGCTTTCAATTGAAATTCCAACGCCCGCTCCAATTGACCCATATCCTGGTAAATCATGGATATATTATTGTACGACGTGGCTAAGTCGGGATGATTTTCCCCAAGACTCTTTTCCCAGATGGTTAAGGCTTTCAATTGAAATTCCAACGCCCGCTCCAATTGACCCATGTTATAATAAATAGTGCATACATTATTGTACGACGAGGCTAAGTCGGGATGATTTTCCCCAAGAATCTTTTCCCGGATGGTTAAGGCTTTCAATTGAAATTCCAACGCCCGCTCCAATTGACCCATATCCTTGTAAATCATGGATATATTATTGTACGACTGGGCTAAGTCGGGATGATTTTCCTCAAGACTCTTTTCCCGGATGGTTAAGGCTTTCAATTGAAATTCCAACGCCCGCTCCAATTG
>CAZCVI010000137.1:0-3027 GCA_964502145.1 uncultured Clostridia bacterium | reverse complement strand
CCGGATGGTTAAGGCTTTCAATTGAAATTCCAACGCCCGCTCCAATTGACCCATAGCCCAGTAAATCGTGGACAAATTATTCGCCAGTGTGGCCAATTCCGCATCCTTTTCTTCCGTGGCCAGCCCAGACACCACCGATTCCGCAAAGGGGACAAACTCTTTCTTATCCAACGGATTATCACCCGGATTATTCTTAAGTTTCCACGTCAGCGACCCGATTAACACCCGGCATTTCTCCGCATTGGGTTTGAACCGGTAGCGCACCACCTCCTGAATCACCGGATGCATATAAATACGCGCCTCACCATCCCGCTTGAACCACCCTCGCTCCACCAAACCATAAATCTCGTCCATGCCCCGCAGTTCCAGCCATTCCTGCACCCATTCCATCGAAATATACTTCGCAGGTAACAGCGATACATTCCCCAATACTACCAACTCCGCTTTAGTTACAGCCGAAATATCAAACACCTTCACCAGATGATCAAAAAACGGCTTCTTCTCCCTTTCATTGTGCCAGAACGTCTTTATTTTCCCGTCCGTCACCGCATTCAAATTAAATCCCCGCGCCGTTAACGTCTCATAAAGCCACCGAATACTTTTCCCCGCGTAAAAAGCCGTTTTCGCCACCAATTCCACAGTTAAGGTGTGATAACCACATAACTCCACCACCTGTTTCACCGCCTCATCATCCCCTTTCCCCGTGTAAAAGCGGTAAAATAATTCCCGACATTGCCCCGGACTTAAAAAATCAAGACCAAGCATCTCATACCCCTCAATCTCACTGCGGGAACTGGTCAGAATTTTTACTGTCGCAGGCAAACCAGCCAATAAAAGCAAATCCGGGTCCTCCGGGTTCTCAATGTTATCCAAGACCAATAAAAAGGAGTGTCGCATGTGGCGCAGTTTGGCCAAAATCTTTTTAAACCGTTCATCTTCTGTATCCGTTTTGTTCGTTTCGATGAACCCGCACGCCTCATCCCCCAGCACCAACACCAACGATTGCCGTACCGACGAAATCCAATCCACCCAAGCCGCGAAACAATACCCCGTATAATGGTTCATAAAAAAAGTTTTGCATACTTCCGTTTTGCCGATGCCACCCAGGCCGTTGACCAAAACCACCCGTTCCGAGGAGTTTAATTTTATCGCCAATTGCGCCAGTTCCTCTTCCCGGCCAATCAATTCGATGACCCTCGGTGGCAATGGGGAAAATAATAAACAGGGTTGGGCGGGTTCGTTATTTTTCAGAGCCGTGGCGATCTTCCCCGAGAATTCGCGTATCAGTTCAATCTGCTTTATTTCATTGCACTCTTCCAAGGTCGTGTCATCTGCGGGAAAGCCTTGAAGGCTATTAATAAAAGAGTTCTGTTGCCACTTACAGCGATTCACAAAGAGAGGAAAAACAGTGATTTTTTTCTTCTCGTAGCATTGCTTAATAATAGGTAACTCCGTATTCATAATAAAATCGGACTTTAAAAACCCTTCACTGACCATTAATACAACGATTGAGGATTCATGCAGAACACACTCGATTTCATTAAACCACGGCGAGCCCGTGTTGATTTGACTGTCATCCCATGGGTGACATACCCCTGCCAACTTTAAAAGTTCCAACTGCTTAAGCAATGAATCCTTAAACTTTTTATTCCCATGACAGTAACTGATAAAAATCTTTTTCGCCATTTAGACTCCCAAAGCAAAACTATACCCGAATCACACAGTGAAGTCAATTTATTTTTTCTTAGCCACCAGACACCCCCAGGAAACGCGATGTTATTTTCTCCTGTCAATCAGAGCGTAGGCGAATTTGTCTATAATAATTTTGGATTCGTAGTCAGGATTTCCAGATCAGCGCTGGCAAAATCCTGATCGTTTGTTAGCAGCACAAAACTATTTTCTTTGCACAGCGCCATAGTTAGTCTCCCAGGATTTCGTTAATAGATTCCTGCATTCGTTCAGGGTTTTTATAATATAATTTTGCAGTACTGGTCACTCTTTTTAACAAAGCCATATCTTCCTGAGAAAGTTGCTCTACAGAGAGAAGTCTCTTAATCTTATCTTCTGGGAAATCCCGGTACACCTGACCAATAGCCGTGTTTAAAAAAGCAGATGTGAGTAATTGGACATTCTGAAAGGTGAGTTTTACCTTTTTTTCTTCCAGCAAGGCTTTTTTTAGAAGGGCATACACCTTATCCCCATCGTCCGATTCGACACAGAATGAATTGCCGACTGTATTGAATACGTTGATCATAATTGCTTCCATAATACTCTCCTGTTAGATGATATCATCATTGGTTATTTCATCCAGTAAGGCATATGATGAGGTATCATCAGTTCTAAACTCCATATTGACCACTGTTCCGGGAAAGGCACCGGAAAATTCTCTGGTCCATTCTTGACCATCAGCCATTTGATAAAAACCATCATCGCTGATGATCTGAATTTTTCCTTTATTCTTTTTTACGAATTCCTTTAATATAGCAAGCCCGATTCCACCTGATATCCCTTGTTTTGTGGTATGATCGTCCATTGTGGCCCATTTTAACGCCTGCGTTGACGAAAGAATTTTGTTGAACCTCTTACTAATACAATTTTTAAAGCCAATACCCGTATCAGTCACTGTAAATTCAATCTGATGCTTCCGGGGAAAGATTTGTCCACAGGTATATATGAATTCTGATTCACTATGAATCCGGGCGTTAATAAATACCTCATAAATGGCTTCGGTTATTTTTTTTTTCAGTTCAGGAGATATTTCCGGCAGTTCGGAATGATTTAATAATTCATCAAAAATATAACCACGAAAAAAACGTCCATCAGTCGGTTTCAATTTCAAATACTTGATCGTGGTATTATTGGTATCATCCAATCTTGGATATCCATAATGGGACAAGAATTCATTTTTTTGAAATATGGTTTTGATACTCTCTGGCAAAACCCCCACGAAAGTCCCTTGCGGCAACGAATGCGTGAGGACATGGTCTTGCACAATCTTTCAAAAAACACCCAGGAAAATTATCTCAA
>CAZCVI010000136.1:0-12260 GCA_964502145.1 uncultured Clostridia bacterium | reverse complement strand
GATGACCAGGATTTCGGAAAGATGTTGGGTGGCGTGCAAAAAACTGAATAGATACCCGGTGACCTATCTATGCGGTTTTTTCTATTGGGTATTCATGCCTGTTCTGGCCTGTCCCGCTATTAATCCTCTTTTGGTTCGATAGGCAGAAATAGTGATTGATGGAAGGGATTAACGATCTTACATCCCGTAGACATTAATCTGAATACCCTGGACGGTTTTTTCTTGCTTGAAGATTTTATCTTCCCATGTTGCGGTGGGCGATGAATTAAAGATCAATAAATACCCTTCTTTGGTGCCACATTTATCCATATATTGGTACGTTTGTTCCAGGCCTTTTTCAATGGTAGTTTCCAGGGTGTTGGTGTGCTGCAATTTTAATTCGATTACGGCTTCTTGCACGTGGGCAAACCGGGCATAGTGGTCTTCCGCCAAATCTTTATTGACATTTAACGGCCACACGATCAGCAAATCCGTGCGCATTCGGCCCAGGCCGTATTCCCGTTCTACCCTGCCGCCGCCATTCACAATACGTTGCAAAAAAGCCTGCAATAACAATTGCGCTCCGGCTTCGGCATAATCAAAACCATTCACCCAGCTTTCAAAATGTTTCCTGAAGAAAGCTTGAAAGGCGGTTAAGAGTTTATCCATATCCAAGCGACCGTCTGGCATTTGATACCAGGAGGCTTCTTGGATGATGGTCATTTGGGCGCTGTAGGTTAATTGTCTGGGGATGATTTCCTGATAAATGCGGTTGGCAATGCTCAATTGGGGTTTTCGTTTGATCAGACCAAGATCGGAAACATAGTCGATGTCATCTTCCTTGATGTTTTCGATATTTTCTAATCCCACTAATAGGGGAATTAACACGCGTTTTACCCGATCTTCTTTTAATTTATCGGTTAATTGGTCCAGATGGGTTTCCCGCCTGATAATGAGATTCTCTTTGGCTTGTTTAATCATGGCCGCAGTTATTTCCTTTTGCCGGTCGCGGTTCTCTTTTATTTTATAGGTGACTTCATAGGCAAGGGCATTAACCAGCCAGGGTTGACCCTCGGATAATTCCCAGACCAGGGGGTAAACATCTTCTTGAAACGGTTGACCTGTCTCATGGGTATGGAGTTCATAGAGTGTTCGAATATCAGTGGTACTAAAATTTCCTAATTTTAATGATTCGGACTTAATATTAAAGGCACTGCCGCCAGTGATCATTGTTTTTTCTATATCGGAATGGATGCGGTAATCCCGGACATCGCGGACACCGCATAAAATAATACTTTGCGGGAATAGCGCGGGGCGATTGGGATAACCGCTACGTAATTGACGCAGCAATGAGATCAAGGTATCCCCCACCAACGAATCCACTTCATCAATAAAGAGCACCACGGGCTTCTCGCTTTGCTGGCACCAGAGGGATATCAAACGTTCTATAGCTGAGAATTCCTCATTTTCTTCAAGAACGGCCTTCCAATTCTCCTCTAAGAAGGAGTCCTTCAGTCGATTTACAGAATCCTTTGCCAAGGCATTCATAATGGCCCCCATCCCTTTTCTGACATTTTCCCTGGCAGCCTGTGCATTTTCAATATTGGTGTACAGGGCTTTGTATTTTCCCGCCTTGTTAAGGTAATCCATTAATGCCATAAGATAGGTGGTTTTCCCTGTTTGACGGGGAGCATGAAGTATAAAATACTTTTTTTGATCAATCAGATCGAGAATATCATCCAAATCCATCCGCTGCAACGGATCAATAAAATAATGGTCTTCTGGTTTAATTGGCCCGGCTGTATTAAAAAAACGTTCCATTTTCATTTTTTTTCACCTGCTATTATTATAAACCAAATGGCAGGGAAAGTAAAATCCCAACGGTCTAGCTTCCCACTTTCTTTGGTATGCGAATCCTCTGCACGGCAGCCAATGAAATTACACTCAATCCAGAGCCAATAATAAACGGGAGCCGATAATCAATAATCCACAAAATCCCACCCATCACGGGCAAAGCCACGGCGGCAATATGATTGATAGTAAATCCCACTGCCATAGTGGGCGCGATATCCCGTGGGTCACCGATTTTTTGGAAGTAGGTGCGAATGGCTATGGAAAAATTAAAGAAAATCTGATCCAATATATATAAAATAGCCAGTTGATATTTAAACTGCGCGAACGCATAGGCTAAGAAGATAAAAAAGACACTGGAATATTCCATCGTCAGTAATTTTCGCTCTCCTAACTTGTTAATGGCCAGACCAATCAAGGGGTTGAGAAAATAATTGATAACATTATTAATAATAAATAGCACGACGATCTCTTGCACGGTATAATTGAATTTTTGCACCATCAGGAACACGGCAAAGGCAGTAAAAATTTGCCGCCGCGCCCCGGCCATAAAAGTTAGGAAATAGTAGAGGGAATACTTTTTGCGCAAGAACATTTTTTTGTGCTGGGGGATGATGTTTTTATCGGATGGATTCTTACTGAACGCCCAGATCCCCATGACCAGGATCGCACTGCCAAAAACCAGGTACATGAACTTATAACTCATATAAGGTTGTACGAAAAAAATCAAAACTCCAATAACAACATTGGCAGCGGCAGTATAACTACGTTGCTTACCTAATACCCAAGGGGTAGCAGTGAGATCGAAATATTGCAGGGTTAAGGATTGATTGGTGGTCTCATAATAATGGAATCCAAAACTCATGACAAGGGTACTGATAATAAGCCCGCCATAACTGGGCATCATCCCGGTAATCGCAACACCGATCCCTAAAATAACAATAGATAATGCGGAGAGGCGGTACTCTTTAATATACAACAAGCAAAATACCACGAGCAACGCAAGGAACCCAGGCACCTCACGAATGGCTTGGATCATGCCCATATGATTGCCATTCAACCCTACCTTATCCACGGCAAAATTATTAAACAAAGACTGCCACGTCTGCAAACCGGCAGTGGAAGCCACGGTAAGCAGCATCAAAAAACGATACATGGGGTTCTTTTTAATTTGTTTGATATGTTCCATAAGTAGTCCTCTATTCTACCACATTCCTGACCAAACGCAAAGAAAGAGAAAAAGAATAAACCACAGAGAAATCTTGAAATTAAGGTTTTTTTATGATAAATCTATTAGGTATGAAGCGAATTAAAGTTATGAACAACTTTGAGAAAATTGGCGCATACATGACCAAGTATAGAACCAAGTATAAATATATATCCCATTTTTCGATGGAGTGGGACCGATGAAATGCAGGGAGTTTGAATTTTTTTCCGGGTTTCCATTAAAACTGCCTTACGGGGCCAATGTGGATGCCAATGGCGTGCATTTCTCTATTTTTAGCAGGCATGCCACCCTGGTCTGGTTGGCATTCTTTAATCATCCGGATGATGACGAGCCCGACACTCAAATCGAGCTCATTCCAGAATTTCATCGAACAGGAGATGTCTGGCATACCTGGGTAAAAGATATTAAACCGGGCCAATTATACCTCTGGCGTATGGATGGTCCCTATCAACCGGAAAAAGGACACCGTTTTAATGCCAATCTTTTCCTCTTGGACCCTTTTGCCAAAGCATTAACCGGGGAGTTTACACTTCAATACCCCTACCCGGAACCAAGTACACACCCAGAAAAGATGGGTGCGAAACATATGCCCAAATGCGTGGTCTGTTCGGATAAATTCGACTGGGAAATGGACCGCCCGCTAAACCGCCCGCTATCAGAAACAGTGATTTATGAATGCCACGTGTGCGGACTGACGCGCCATAACAGTTCTCATGTGAAACACCCGGGCACTTATCGGGGTATCACGGAACAAATCCCCTATTTTAAAAAACTGGGCATCACTGCGCTGGAATTATTGCCGGTGCAAGAGTTCAGCTTATATCAGGAGAACCGCAATAATCCCTTTACTGGCGAACCTCTGCCTAATTACTGGGGCTACAATACGGTGGGATTTTTTGCTCCTAATGGTCGCTATTCTTCTTCTGGAACGATGGGACAACAGGTGGAAGAATTCAAAAGTATGGTTAAAAAACTGCATGAGGAAGATATTGAAGTGATTCTGGACGTGGTATTCAACCATACAGCGGAAGGAAACGCCAAGGGCCCGACGCTCTCCTTTAAAGGCATTGATAACAGTATTTATTACATGCTGGACCCGCGCGATGGCTCGTACCTGGATTATACGGGCTGTGGCAATACCTTGAACTGCAATCACCCGGTAGTGGTGGATTTTATTATTTCTTGTTTGTATTATTGGGTGTTGCACATGCATGTGGATGGTTTCCGGTTTGATTTGGCTTCCGTTTTGGGGCGGGATGAAATGGGCAATCTGCAACCTAACCCTCCCCTACTACGCCGCATTGAAGAATACCCTATTTTGCGAGGCACCAAGATTATCGCTGAAGCTTGGGATGCGGCGGGCGCTTATCAGGTTGGGGAATTTAGTGGCAGATGGGCGGAATGGAATGGAAAGTTCAGGGACGACGTGCGCCGTTTCTGGCGCGGCGATGCTGGCAGCGTGGGACCTCTGGCTACCCGTTTCGCCGGTAGTTCGGACTTGTATGGCAAAGATGGCCGAACCCCCCATCATAGTATCAACTTTATCACTTCCCATGATGGTTTTACCCTCAATGATTGGGCCTCTTTTGAACAAAAACATAACCTGGCCAATGGTGAAAATAACGGCGATGGCGATAACTATAACCTGGCTATCAATCATGGGGTAGAAGGTCCAACAACAGACCCGGAAATCGAGAGTGTACGTCTGCGACAGATCAAGAACATGCTGGCAACGCTAATTCTCTCCCTGGGTGTACCCATGATTTTGGGTGGCGACGAATTCCGCCGCACGCAAAAAGGAAACAATAACGCCTATTGCCAAGATAATGATATCTCCTGGTTTGATTGGACCCAGATTGAAAAAAATGCGGACATTGTCCGCTTCACCCACGAACTGATCCAATTCCTGATGCAGCACCGGATGTTAAGAAGGCAAAGTTTTTATTCCGAGACATTGATAGAAGGAGAATATATTCCCGATATCACGTGGTATGGCAATATGGGAAAACCACCGGACTGGAATGGCACGAATCTGTGTCTGGGATTATTAATAAAAGGAAAGGGCGCGGGGTTCTGGGAAGAGGAGAAACAAAATGGCTACACAAAACCTATTACCAGCCATTCTGTAAGAGTTATAGCCACTCCAACCACCAACCATGATATTTTTTGCATGTTTAATGCCAATATCCAACCCAGAACTTTTCTTATTCCACCGCCCCCCAATAAGGGCATTTGGAAAATAGCTATTAATACGCAGAATCCCTCTCCCGAGGATATTCCGACACCAGGAACGGAACCATTATTGGAAAAGGAGAAAACTTTTATCCTAAGAGGACGCAGCATGGCAGTTCTGATTGCGGTTTGTCAAAAAATGTAGCGGCGTGTTACACTACTTCTTAGCATTGTCTTAGCACTGTCTTAGCACTTTAGGGAGTGATGGTTTTGTATTTTCCCAAACGCCAATTTTTCAAATCAGAACAATACCATTTGGAAAAACGACGGTCCGATGGTCCGCCCGCGAGATTGGAAAAATATTTCTCTGCTGCCAAATCGGTTACAAAACGATACGAAGGCATAAAGGTGGTTATTCTACCACCGCTTCTGTAAATTTGTCCCTGATGAATAGTGGCCCGGCCACCAATGCCCGTGATAGGCCCGCGATCAAAGCGCAGAAAACGGGGCAACTTACCACCAAAAAGAATATGAGACATGGTAAACCGTTGCACTGCGCCCCAGGTTCTGGGTTCTACCGCCAGTGACTTTTCAGCTATCCGTTTGAAGATATCTTCTCGTGTTTCCGTTCCAAACCAAGCAGAATTTTCAGATAATAAAATCCGGTCGAAATTGGCATAAAAATCAGTGAATGTACCCGTTTCTTCAGCCAAGTAATCCGTCACTGTTTCGCCAAAACCGTTCTTGCCGAATACCTCGCGATACAAGGCTTTATAAAATTGCTCGAATAAAAATGCACCCTTGGATTTGGCGTCATAACACAGATCCCATGCGGCCAGAATCTTGCCCTGGGGAGTGGCGGGTAATAATGGTCTTAAGATGTTCATGTATTGTTCTGCCTGGAGAGAATAAACATCGCCATGCATCTTGTAGATATCTGTCAAACATATGTTTTCGCCCTTTTCCAGCAGCATATTGATCCGCTTGGCGCGATAAGAACCCATGGGAATATTAATCGGGGAGAAGCGGCCATAACTATTCAGGTCCTGGTTGGCGGTAGCAAAAAAACCGCACGCTGGGTTCTTGCAACGGGGCATTTCCTGGGGCGTCAAGAATCCTTGCCAGTCATTTTCCTTCTTCCAGCCGGGCATGGGGACAAACCCGCTGAGGCCTTCCTTTCGCCTGGGCACCATACCAGACATTTGAAACCCAATATCCCCGGCGGTATCGGCAAAGACAAAATTCCAGCCAGTTTCCACGCGGCCCAGAGTATTCATGGCCTGATCCACTGTTTTGACCTGCCACATTTCCATCAGCGCTTGCAGAACTTGTGCTCCCGATTCCCCGGCAGCCCAGCGGGTAGCCAGATAATACCCCTCTTCAAAAGGATTGCCATCCAATACACCATGTTGGTTTTCATAAAAGGTGACAGCAACGGGTTCCGTTTTCTTCCGTTTGATAGAGACCTCTCTTTTTGCGAAAGGAATCCAGCGCTCGCCGTCTTCGCGGTAGTATTTCCCGTCCTTGCAGTGTTCAATCCATGAATCGCAGGCATCAACAAAGGAATAAGTAGCACCCCAGGCGATATGTTTGTTCCTGCCTATAGGAATTCCCGGTGCTCCCGGCATAGAGGCACCGATAAAATAATTCTCACCAGTACTCATCACAATTTCCATCCATACTGCGGGCAAGCGGTTGGCTTCCAAGTGCGGATCATTGGAAAGAATCGGCTTGCCAGAAGCGGTTTTCTTGCCTGCAATCACCCAATTATTGGAAGCCATCATCCGGGGAGCGGGAACGTTCCATAGAACATGCAGCGGTACTATCCGCTCGTGAAGCGTGACTTTTTTAATTAATTCGCAATCCAGTCCACCCAGAATGCCGGGGAAAAGTTCCTCCAGTTTTGGTTGGGAAACTCCCGCTTGCACCAGTTCCACCAGCAGTCGTTCCATTTCCGCCTGGGATTGCGCCAGGGTCAGATAGCCGATGATACGGGACATCATAATCACGTCCTCCCGTGTCCATGGTTCCCGTTTATAGCCCAGTAGTTTTAATTCCCAGGGGAACGTATCTGCCAATCCTTCATTCACACCCGCACAGTAGGCATCGAGGTTTTCCAGAACATGGGCGGGCAACGCGTCCAATTGGGGTTGGGTATTTCCCGTCCAGTTCATGCGCTGAAAGAACATATCAATCGCCAGCGTGGCAACGGAGGAATCGAGCAATTCCGAAGCCCGGCCCTGACCGAGGATGCGCATTAATAGCATCTGCAAGCCACGGTCTTGAGCATGCATCCACCCTTGCCCCCAATAGATTCCCGCTTCATTTTCCGCTTCTATATGGGGAATCCCGTTTTTATCCCTGCGAATTTTTACTTTATCTTTCATGTTCATGTTCATATTCATGTTCATGTTCACCACCGATTAATTTGTTATGCCCCTGTTTTTAAGGGATTGTACAGGTTGTATTGGTTGTTCGGTTACTTGGCGGATTCTTTCCCGGTGCGGAGCCAATGTGGTGGCCCGATAATAGTGGCGGGCTGTGCCCATACACAACACGGTGATAGTTAACGCGATTAGAACGGGGAAAAAAAGCCGCCCCAATGTCTCTTGGGGTCCTTTCAAATCTTTCCATATCATCCAAATCGCCCCGATTGCAAAAACCAATCCGGCGAGCAATAAAAACACCATTCCCCAAGTCACGCCAAACCAGGGCAAAGTAAACAGGTTCAACGGTCCCAAAACCAATTGTAACAGCGAGGCACCCATGGCCAGGGTGTACCATTTTTTCAGCACACTATACCTGGAAAGTACTTCGGAATGGAAAATAGTTTCGAAGGCATACTGTTTGCGTTTCATGAACCAGAATAAGAATAAACCGGTTATGGCGAGGGTGGCGCACAGGAAATGAAAGTACCTGAATATGACATTGGACATCCACATGGCGGAGAAGAACCCTTTGACTGTGCCCCATTTGTCTGGGAACAACATCAAATTAATATTGGTGAGAAAAATGAGCGGTACAAACAACAAGATAACCACGGCCACGGTTAGGATAGTAATATGGAAGGGTTTGTTGTGCTTATATTTTTCCCAGGAATATTTATGGTAATACAACAACAAGAAGGCGATAAAAACCAATGGTACAATAGAAATCCACAGAGTACCAGTGAGGGCGTTGGCAGAGTAAAAAAAGAGGGTGTACAATGCATTAATGGTAAGCAATGGGGCAACACCCAAAACTACGGCCAAACTTTTATTCACGGTCACGGTTGTGGCAATTTCATAGGCCAGGGTATCATAAACCGGTTGTTTTTTTCCTTTTAGTTCCGCCCATAGGGTGATCAACGAACCGCCCAGCATCAAATTAACAAACAAGATGTGCAGCAAGAAAGAAAATACCAGTAACACCACCAGTACAATTTCCGGCATGGGAAGAGGTAAGGGAATGTCCCTGGGCGTGGGGATGTTTTGAATGACCGGAACTACAGGTAAAAACAATGACATAAAGCTAATTAAAGAGTAACAAGCAGACATGGTTCACGATCCTTTATTGGTTTTATTTAAAAGAGTATTGACCCGTTGTGGGGGGGTAATAGTCACACCTTCATCTTGGGCGCCCAGGACAGGTTGGGGTGCTTGATCCATCTGAATAATAAAAGCAACCAGCGCATCCAGTTCGGCAGCGTTACCTGGAAAGGGGGGAATATAGTACCAGACTTTATGCATTTGGGGAATATAGGTTTTAATCGGTTCAGCCGTGAGAACTTGACCTGGAAGCGGGGCGAACCGGTTCCTGCATTTGGTGATCACCGAATTAATGCCGTTTATTGTATGACAGCGACTGCACGTCAGCATAAAAATATTTTTCCCCGCTGCTATTTTATTCTCGGCTGTCACTTCCGGTGTACTGACATAGGAGGCATAGGGAAGCACGCCGTTCTTTTGGAAAAGCGGGTAATCTTCCACTCGTAAGCCGTTGGCATACATGTATTTACCGATGACATAGGGTTTGCGGATAAATTCGCGGATTCGTTCAAAGCTTCCCAGAAAAAGACACAGGGCCAAAAAAGGAATAATCAGAGCTACTGCGGGCAAGCGTTTCGGCAGTAAAAAGCCCCATAAAGCGACCACAATTGCCAATAACACTGCGCCGATAATAATCATCAAAAGCCAGCTATACCAATTGCTGAAAGCCATTGTCGCGACAGCAGTGGGCAGGTTGCCCAGCATCGCTTCCGGGATAACTGCCCGGTAAAGAATCGCACCCACCACGCATACCGGCGACCATATTAATAACCACAGCGACAAATAGGAAATAGCTTGTTCGCGGATGGCGTTTCCTTTCTTTAGGAAGAACAAGACCAGGAACAATGCCAAGGCTCCACCCATCATCATGGCCAGTGGGGTACGGAAATAGAGCTGTGGAATGTAAAGGGGGTTCGCGAACCCACTGAGAAAGGTTTTATTAGATAGCCAACTCCCCGGTTCCATCATAAATCCCAGGATACCCACGATAATCGCCATAGTCAGCCAAGAGAACAGGGACAAAAATGCTCCGAAGCGAATATGTTTTAATTTTCCTGCTTCCGATTGGGTGGATTTTTTCCAACTCAGGAAATAAATCATGACAAAAACAACTTCCAAGACGAAGACAATCCATTCGCTGAACCAAGCGCCGTAAAATACGCGGATCAGGCTACCAATTGCCGCAGGATTAACCAACGCGGCGGAGAACCAGATGCCCACACCAGTCAGAGCGCCGATAGTGGTGGTGATAATAAATGCCACAAACATCAGTTTCCTCGCCAGTTCGTCCCACTGCATGGCTTGTTCATAGTGGTATTTTCGTTTCCTATAGCCGAGATATTCAAGCAGGGTTACCAGTGGAATAAAACCAACAGCCAGTGCATGGTTGATGATCACATGGAGAATGGCGATGACAGCAATCAGCATCCGGTCGCCCAACCAATCAAGATGAAATATCGGGAAATCCATATATCCAGTACCTCCGGGAAAGATTAATTGTTAAGTAAAACGTGTCAATTATTACTTAATCTTTTATGAGTTTCGATAGGATTCAGCCGCGGCCAACAGTACTTCCGGGTTTATCCGATCTTTGTAATTGGGATTGATAAATTCGAATAGAACCACCCCGTTGGTATTGATAATAAACACTGCTGGTACAGGCAAGATGTGATGCGGTTCCCCCGATGCTTCTTCCAGGTCGATTTGGTATTGTTGTTTATACAATTTGACCACATCGTCAGGAACCCTGAAGGCCAGTCCCAGAGCTTTGGCTGCTGTCATCTTTCGATCCGACAATAACGTGTAGCGGCGGATACTTTTGCCTTTAAACTCCTTGAGCTTTTCCGGGCGATCGGCGCTAAACGCGATGATTTGATAACCCAAGCCCAACAGGTCTTGTTGGATGCCTTCAATCTGGGCCAGAAAAATCGTGCAAAACGGGCTCCAGCTTCCCCGGTAAACAATGAGAACCGTTGATTTTTGAAAGACTGCTTCATTTAAATTAAAGAGTTGTTTGTCCGCCGTTTCCAATGTGATTTCTGGGAGTTCTGTGCCGATCAAGATAGGGCAGATGTCTTCTGCCGAGCTGGCCACTTTATGCGTGTTTTTTTTTTTTGTAACCGCGCCGGTAGTACCGGAGAACAGGATCAATATGAATAGCAATGATACAACTATGAGTGATCTCATTGTATCCTCCAACAGGTCGTCTTATTTATCATAGCTTCTATTAATGACATAATGAATGGGTTATAACGTATCTGAGAAATTTTGTCAATATCCAGCCCCGATAATTTTTATTTTCAGCCTCCAGAATAGAAAACCCGTAGCGTGGTCAAGACTCTTTTCGGGAGTAGATTTATACCCATACACTTCTACTCCTAACGACGTATTCTATGGGGCAGGCACACAAAGATGGCAACCGATTACAGCCGTAACGTGCAGTGTTATTCTATCTCTTCATCAACTACTTCTGGTTTATTCTGATACCCGATATAAAGAGCGCTTCCTTTTTTTACCGGTATTTTTTTACAATTGATGAAGAGGCGGCTGAACTCCTTGAAGAAGTTTTCGTTAAAGTTGGACAAATCGCTTTTTTCCAGCCATTCCAGAAAGAACATCCGCGAGGATACCCCCAGGTCGTGATCGAAAATGATCACCACATTTTTACTCACCCGTTTCATCTCCAAAAGCATGCGTTCTCTTTTATCCGCCGTCATCCCGTGCAGCACGAAAGAGGCAGTGACAATATCAAAGGAATTATCCAGAAAATGGGTCAGATTCAAACCATCGGCCAGCGTGAAATCAATGTTTCTTTGGTTTCGTTTCCTCGCTTTTATCAACATTTTCTCCGAATGGTCAATACCTGAAACGATAGCGCCATGTTTCCTGATCAGATCGCCCCAGATACCTGTTCCCGTGCCAACGTCCAGGACTCTTTTCCTGTCGAGGGTTATTTCCGCGAGCAGTTTCCGTATAGCCGGGTTAAAAGTTTTTCTGATGGGCTTGTCCAATAAATTGTAAATCCACGCAATACGATCAAATAGTACTTTGCTTTTTGTGTTGTTATTACTTATAGTATTCTCATTTTTTTTCATAGAATATAATATACCATAATTCGCAGAAATTGCCAAATTTTTTGAAAATGAGGTGGCCAATCAAAAAGGGAGATGAGAAAAAAAGAGAAGCGAAAAGAAGAACACAGATTACGCAGATTAAAATGATTAATCAGATTAAAAGAGGACTTAAGAAAAAGACGGGCCCACGAATTAATCGGAAAAAAAATTCTGTTCTCTTTTCATTCGTGCTAATTCGTGTAATTCGTGGGGAGGTTTATTTTTGCTTTTACACTGCTAAAACTCGGCTTGCTGATGTTTTAATCTGGTTTTGTAAGTGGTTATTTACATTTGATGATAATATTATATTTCGGGTTGTGTTAAGTATTTTGTGTTTGGCGTCCCCCCATTTTTTTTGCTCATGCGGTCAACTCCAACCATCCTAAACCC
>CAZCVI010000135.1:0-12518 GCA_964502145.1 uncultured Clostridia bacterium | reverse complement strand
AAAATAATGCGACAGGGATGTCGCGTCTACAATAGCCTAAACCAAAAAGCGGATAGAAATCAAGAACTTATTGTGATATCGTGAAGTGAGGCTGTGCCAAAAAACTGAATAGATACGCCGTTTGATATTTTCATATAATTATGGTATATATACACTATGGACTACGCAAAAGAAGAACGAATCGGGAACCCGGACCTGTTTACCGGCAGAAAAAAAGAACTGGCCTTTTTCCTTAATTGGATTCAAAACGTCAAGGAAAGGAAATCCAAAAGCACGGCCATCTTGGCGCGTCGTAAACTGGGGAAAACAGCGCTTTTGGAACGGCTGTTTAATATCACGTATTATAAGAATGATGGTGTTATCCCCTTCTACTATGAGATCAAAGAAACTAAAATGTGGGTGCAGGACTTTTACATGGATTTTTTCTTCACCTTTATTTACCAGTACATCGCTTTTAAATCTAGAAATCCCCAATACTTGAATATAGAAAACAAAAGCAATTTTGAGAAAGCAGAACAAACTGCAAAAAAAGAGGGGCTTGATTATCTCTGTGGGATTATTAAAGGTGTTGCCCATGCCATCGCGAAAAAAAACATTGATCTGATCTGGGAAATTGTACGAGAAGCACCTAAAATAATTGCTGAGAAGCAGGGTGAATACATTGTGCAGTTGATCGATGAATTCCAGTTTATTAATTCTATGATCTATTGGGATAAAGCCAAAAAAAACCTGGCTAATACGCTGGCTGGTAGTTATTTAAGCACTGCGGAAAGTAAAATCGCCCCCCTGCTGGTCTCGGGTAGCTGGGTGGGCTGGCTTACCAATTTATTGCGGGAGATGTTACCCTCTCGTTTTAAGAAACAAACCCTATACACACTACCCCAAGACGAATCTATAGAAATGGTATACAAGTATTCCCAGTTTTTCGATGTCCCGGTTACGGAAGAGACCGTTTATTTGATCGCGCAAATAGCCGAAGGCAGTCCCTTTTATATTAGTTCTATTATGTGTTCTGATTACGAGGATAAGGACCTGACCACGTTGGATGGGGTAACCAAAACCCTGGAATTTGAGACCCTGGATTTCCGGGGGGAAATTAAATCCACCTGGATGGAATACATTGCCAGTGCCTTGCCTCGCATCAACGACCGCAATGGCAAAAATATTGTTCTGTATCTCTGTAAAAATAGAGACCGCGAAGTTACCCGTCAAGAAATACTGGATGATTTAAAACTGGACATGACGGATGCGAAGCTGGAAGAAAAACTAAATGCCCTGGTAAACTCCGATATTGTGGCCCAGGGGGGTTCAAATTTTCGCTACCAGGGAGTAAAGGATAATATTTTTGACAAGGTGTTCCGCAGCGTCTACGAAGAAGAAATCCAAGCCTTCGATGTCCGCAACATTACCAAGGAATACCACGAGGAACTGCAAAAAATTAAAAACCAATTCAATCAATTATCAGGAAAATATAATTTCATCAAAGGAAATTATGCCGAGTATTCCCTTTACGATTTACTCCAATTTCACGCCCGCGAAAACAATGAGTTCCTGAAATCCATCACCCGGTATCTGCCCGCGGATTTTAACTTTTCCAAGTATAAAACCGTCTGGCGGTTCAACTATGCACCGCAGCACGGCAAGAATTTTAATGTGGATATTTTCGCCCGCGCTGAACACCCTGAAGATTATTCCATCATTGGCGAAGTGAAAAACCGAGATGCCAAAAAATTCTCCAAGGAAGAAGCGGAAGCTTTCCTGGTTAAATATGAAGAGGTCAAAAAGATCGAAAAACTTGAGCGTACCATCGCGTTTATCTTCTCTTTGAGTGGATTTACGCAGGAAGCGGAAGAATATTGCCAGGAGAAAGGCATCGCGTGCAGTGATAATGATCGCTGGCTTGAGAAAGGGAAGGAAAAGATTAATTGTTAAGTAAAAATTGTTAATGGTTAATGGTTAACGTAGGCGCCCTACGGGCAATCTTTAAACGCCTGCGGCGAACCTCGTTCACCAGACATTGAACCTCTTTCCCCTTGACTTTCTCTTCACTATAGTACACAATAGAATATTGAAAAAGCAGGGAGGTTGTTATGACTGATATTGAAATCATCCGAGAGATGGAGAAGATACTGCAAGTGCAATTGGAGAAGCTCGATCTTAACGATATTGTTGAATATTACCAGCATTTAATGCAAGGATACTCCATAGACGAGACAGGCGCTGTCACCGGATTGTGTTTGGTAGAAATTTCTATAAAACCCGTACTAAGATTTCTTGATCGACTTGGCCGGGTAAGCCATTTAAATATAAATACCTGCCAATTGGAAGAGGGCGATATAAATTTCCTCCACCACTGGGACAATTTAACTCATTTGGATATTGCCAAGATTAAAGGTAATAAAAATTTTTCCATCCTACGGGAGTTGAAAGGGTTAACTTGGGTGAATTTGAGTGTGAATAAATTAACCGATGCATCCTTTCTAAGCGAATTGAAAGGCTTAACCTATGTCGGTTTGTGGTATAATCAATTAACTGATGTCTCGTTTCTCCGGGAGTTGAAGGGATTAACCTCGGTGGAGTTGAGAGGGAATAAATTAACCGATCTCTCTTTCGTCTCAGACCTGAATAATCTAAGCTATTTGGGCATTACCGATAATCCTATTAAAAATCCCCCGCCGGAAATTGTAAAGAAAGGCTTGACTGCCATTAGGGATTATTTTCGCTCTTTAAAAGAAGGAACAGAAAAAAAACTCAATGAGGTCAAAGTACTCCTGGTGGGTGACGGCGGCGCAGGCAAAACGTCCTTGGTTAAACGATTATTATCCAATACCTTTGATAAGAATGAACCCCAAACCGATGGCATCAATATTAATCTTCTGCCCATACAAAGAAATGACATGGAAATAAAAATCCGGCTCTGGGACTTTGGCGGCCAAGAGATTATGCACGCCACACACCAGTTCTTCCTCTCCAAACGTAGCCTTTATATCGTGGTCATCGACGGCAGAAAGGACGAAGACCCGGAATACTGGCTCAAACATATCGAAACCTTCGGCGGCCATTCACCGATTATGGTGGCCATTAATAAAATAGACGAAAACCCCGGCTTTGAAGTCAATCGCAGATTCCTCCAAGATAAATATCCCAATATCAAAGGGTTCTGTCGTTTATCCTGTAAATCAGGGGAGGGTTTTGACACATTTACAAAACTTTTAGAAGAGAGTGTATTGCACATTGACATCCTACAATCCATCTGGCCGCTCAATTGGTTCCATGTCAAAACCACCCTTGAAAATATGACGGACCATTTTATATCCTGCCAGCAATACCACGATATCTGCCTCAAAGAAGAGATTACCGATTCATCCAGTCAAGAAACCCTGGTGGAATTCTTAAATGATCTGGGCGTTATCCTGAATTTCAAAACCCTGGAATTGGGCGATACCCATATATTGGAACCCCGATGGGCAACCAATGCGGTTTATAAGATTATTAATGCTAAAATTCTCGCCACTGGCAACGGTGTCTTAGCCCTCAATCGCCTGCCTGACATATTGAAGAATAAATCCACGGACTCTTTTCACGTCCCCAGAGAAAAATATCCTTATATCATCAATCTAATGAAAAAATTCGAACTCTGTTACTCATTGAATGAAGCTCAAATTCTTATCCCTGATTTGCTCCAGGTGGAGGAGAAGGATTTTGCTTTTGATTATGCTACCGCTTTGAAATTTATTTTTAAATACGACTTTTTACCCCACAGCATTATGCCCCGGTTCATTGTTCGCATGCGTGGTGATATCCAAAATAATTTGCAGTGGCGCACCGGGGTGGTATTGGCAGAACGCGAATTAGGTGCCACGGCCATCATTAAAGCAGATAAAAGCGACCATAAAATAGCGGTTTGGGTCACGGGGGCACAAAAACGAAATTATTTTACTGTGATCCGCAAAACCCTCCGCGAAATCAACGCTTCCTTTCAAAAATTAGAGATCAAAGAACTGGTGCCCTTACCGGACACTAACAATGAATTCGTAGATTACCAGGAACTCATCGGCCTGGAACGAATGGAAGAATTATTTATTACCATTGGCAAACTGGGCAAGAAATACCCGGTCAAACAACTACTGGATGGCATTGAAAGTGAAGTAGAAAGACTGCGGCAATCTGAAGATAACAAAGGTCATGTTTCCGTAACTGTTCGACCATCCACCCTGAACCCCCAGGAAACCAAGCTGCTTTTAACAGAGGTCAATGATTGGGAAGTAAAATTTAAAAAGGAGCAGGAATTAAAAGATTTCTGCGATGCTATAGCGGAAAAACGAGCCAAGCGATTTACCTGGCGTTTTCTCGCTTTGACTGTGCTGCTCTTAATCATTTGGGGGATATTAATTTTCCTGTTTGGCTGGAACAAAATGGAACAATGGACTTTTTTGTCTGGCATCGCATTGATTGTTGTTAATATGGCCTTTTTTGCCTTGACTGGCAGAATGTTTAATGCAGAAGAAAGCAGAGCGCGTCGCCTAAAAAAAGAAAAGAATAAACAATACATACTGAACCGCTTCATTTTGGAAGAGTATGAGCTTCTACAAACCAAATTAGCACAAGCAAAGAATCGCCTCAGCCAAGCCTGATAGAAGCACTTACTCTGCTTTTGATGCCATCCCCCCTTCAACGGCGTATCAGCGGGGGAAACCTCTGGAGGCTTTTTCCACCGTTGATATTTATTGGATTTTGTGGTATAAAATAGCTATGGAACATGCATATGAAGAACGAATAGGTAATACGGAACTGTTTACCGGCAGAAAAGAAGAGCTGGCTTACTACCTTAATTGGATCAATGAGATCAAAGAAAAAAAATCTCCCAGTACGGCCATGCTGGCCCGTCGCAAAATGGGAAAAACTGCTCTGCTGGAACGATTGTTTAATATCACCTTCTCTAAAAATGATCGGGTGATTCCCTTTTACTATGAGATCAAAGAAAAAAAAATGTACATGGTAGATTTTTGCCTGGATTTCTTTCTGACCTTTATCTATCAATACATTGCCTTCAAAACAAGGAATGCCAAATACATAAAATTCTTTGAGAAAGGCAATCTGGCTAAAGCAAAACAAGTGGCCCAAAACGAAGGATTGGAACATTTGGTAGAGTTAATCTCAGGGGTAGAATCCAATGTTCGTCTGAAACAATTGGACACACTCTGGGAAACGGTTCGCGAAGCCCCCAAAAACATGGCTGACAGTCAAAATGAATTTGTTTTGCAAATGATCGATGAATTCCAGTTCTTAAATGCCAAAATTTACCGCGATAAAAAACTGGATAAGCTTCAAGCAGACATGGCTGCCAGTTACTTGAGCACGGCGGAAAGCAAAGTGGCACCGCTGCTGGTTTCGGGTAGTTGGGTGGGCTGGCTTACAGATATATTGCATGAGATGTTACCCTCTCGGTTTAAAAAGAAAAACCTATACCCAATGCCCCAAGACGAATCTATAGAAATGGTATACAAGTATTCCCAGTTTTTCGATGTCCCGGTTACGGAAGAGACCGTTTATTTGATCGCGCAAATAGCCGAAGGCAGTCCCTTTTATATTAGTTCTATTATGTGTTCTGATTACGAGGATAAGGACCTGACCACGTTGGATGGGGTAACCAAAACCCTGGAATTTGAGACCCTGGATTTCCGGGGGGAAATTAAATCCACCTGGATGGAATACATTGCCAGTGCCTTGCCTCGCATCAACGACCGCAATGGCAAAAATATTGTTCTGTATCTCTGTAAAAATAGAGACCGCGAAGTTACCCGTCAAGAAATACTGGATGATTTAAAACTGGACATGACGGATGCGAAGCTGGAAGAAAAACTAAATGCCCTGGTAAACTCCGATATTGTGGCCCAGGGGGGTTCAAATTTTCGCTACCAGGGAGTAAAGGATAATATTTTTGACAAGGTGTTCCGCAGCGTCTACGAAGAAGAAATCCAAGCCTTCGATGTCCGCAACATTACCAAGGAATACCACGAGGAACTGCAAAAAATTAAAAACCAATTCAATCAATTATCAGGAAAATATAATTTCATCAAAGGAAATTATGCCGAGTATTCCCTTTACGATTTACTCCAATTTCACGCCCGCGAAAACAATGAGTTCCTGAAATCCATCACCCGGTATCTGCCCGCGGATTTTAACTTTTCCAAGTATAAAACCGTCTGGCGGTTCAACTATGCACCGCAGCACGGCAAGAATTTTAATGTGGATATTTTCGCCCGCGCTGAACACCCTGAAGATTATTCCATCATTGGCGAAGTGAAAAACCGAGATGCCAAAAAATTCTCCAAGGAAGAAGCGGAAGCTTTCCTGGTTAAATATGAAGAGGTCAAAAAGATCGAAAAACTGGAGCGAACCATCGCGTTTATCTTCTCTTTGAGTGGATTCACGCAGGAAGCGGAAGAATATTGCCAAGCAAAGGGTATCGCGTGTAGTGATAATGATCACTGGCTTGAGAAAAGGAAGGAAAAGATTAATTGTTAAGTAAAAATTGTTAATGGTTAACGTAGTCGCCCTATGGGCAATCTTTAAACGCCTGCGGCTAAGCTCGTTCACCAGACGTTGGACCTCTTTCCCCTTGACTTTCTCTTCACTATAGTACACAATAGAATATTGAAAAAGCAGGGAGGTTGTTATGACTGATTTTGAAATCATCCATAAGATGATGACGATACTGCGCGTGCATTTGGTGAAGCTTAAACCGGGCGATATCGAGAAAAGAGAAAAATCTTACGCTGATATCAAGCTTGGGTATTCCTTGGACGACACAGGGGCTGTTACCGGGTTGAGGCTGGTAGATATTGTTATAAGACCTGTACTGGAAATTATTGGTCGCCTTCAAAAGGTAACCCGCTTAAACATGGCATCCTGTCGGTTAGAACAAAATGATATCCTTTTTCTCCGCCATAAAGAAAATTTAACCCATTTGAATATTTGCTATAATAAACGCATTCAAGATTTTTCCTTTCTCCGGGAGTTGAAGGGATTAACCTCGGTGGATTTGAGTGAGAATAACTTAACCGATGTCTCGTTTCTCCGGGAGTTGAAGGGATTAACCTCGGTGGATTTGAGTGAGAATAAATTATCCGATGTCTCGTTTCTCAGGGAGTTGAAGGGATTAACATCGGTGGATTTGAGTGAGAATAAATTAACCGATGTCTCGTTTCTCCAGGAGTTGAAGGGATTAACCTCGGTGGATTTGAGCGGGAATAAATTAACCGATGTCTCGTTTCTCCGGGAGTTGAAGGGATTAACCTCGGTATATCTTTTTAATAATAACTTAACCGATGTCTCGTTTCTCCGGGAGTTGAAGGGATTAACCTCGGTATATCTTAGTGATAATAACTTGACCGATGTCTCGTTTCTCCGGGAGTTGAAGGGATTAACCTCGGTATATCTTAGTAATAATAAATTGACCGATATCTCTTTCGTCTCCGACCTTGACCATCTAACCGATCTATACATCGATTATAATCACATTAAAAATCCCCCGCCGGAAATTGTAAAGAAAGGCTTGTCTGCCATTAAGGATTATTTTCGCTCTTTAAAAAAAGGGACAGAAAAAAAACTCAATGAGGTCAAAATACTCCTGGTAGGTGACGGCGGCGCTGGCAAAACATCATTCTTCAAACAATTAAACGGAGAAACATTTAACGACAACGAAAGCAAAACCCACGGCGTCAACATTAACACCATCAATTACGATATCCTGCTGGACAACCAAAAGACTCTGATTAAAACCCATTTCTGGGATTTCGGCGGCCAGGAAATCATGCATGCCTCCCACCAGTTCTTTCTCTCCTCGCGGTCTCTATATATCCTGGTTCTGGATAGCCGCAAAGATGATAAAATCGAATACTGGCTCAACCATATCGAAAGCTTCGGTGGCAATTCACCCGTAATGATCGTGATCAATAAAATAGACGATCATCCCGCCTTTGACCTGGACCGGTTTACATTAAAACAGAAATACAAAAACATCCACGACTTTTACCGTGTTTCCTGCAAACACGGAACAGGTGTAGCAGATTTTAAAAAGGCATTAAAAGAAACCATACCCCGCATCGAACTGCTGCAAATCCCTGTGGCAGAGTCATGGTTCAAGGTGAAAGAAAAGCTGGAAGCCGCCACCCTCACCAAACACTATATCGACCAACAACAATTTCAAGCCATTTGCCAGGAAGAGCACATTCACGATGAAAGCAGCCGCACGACCTTAATCGAATTCTTGAATGAATTGGGAATCGTCCTTCATTTTAAAGAGTTGCTGTTATCTGACTTTCATGTGCTTAATCCCAGGTGGGTCACGGAAGCCGTTTACAAAATCATCAACTCCCAATACATGGCCGAGCATTTGGGAATTCTCGATACGCGGCAATTAAATTATATATTAAATGAAGAAACAAGCAAAACCAAAGCTTATGACCAAAAACTTCTGCATATCACCTATTTATGCGGTGAACAAGGGTACATTCTGTCATTGATGGAACATTTCCAATTGTGTTATCGGCTTTCCAATCAACACATCCTTATCCCGGACCTGCTACAAAAAAATGCCCCTTTCTATGAAATAGACCAACGAGACCTGTTGCATTATATTGTGCAATATGATTTTTTACCAGCCAATGTGATTTCCCGGTTTATTGTCAGAATGCATCAGGATATCAAAGATGGTTTGCAGTGGCGTTTTGGTGTGGTACTGGAAGACAAGGATTTACACACCACGGCAGTGGTGAAAGCGGATGAACACGACCGACAGATATCTATTTTAGTCAGCGGCAACCAAAAGCGGGACTATTTTGCCACGATCCGCAAAACCCTCCGCGAAATTAACGCTTCCTTTAAGCAATTGGAAGTCAAAGAACTGGTGCCGTTACCAGACACCAGCAATGAATTCGTGGATTACCAGGAACTAATCGGCCTGGAACGAATGAGAGAAGAATATATCACCATCGGCAAACTGGGCAAGAAATACCCGGTCAAACAACTGCTGGATGGTATTGAAAGCGAAATAGAACGAAAACAACAATCGTTAGATTCGCAGGGCAGGGATATCTATAATTTTTATGATAGTAATATTCATTTACAGAAGATAGAGGAGGTAGACAAGATGTCCAATCAACAGATCACATTTGGGAATGATGCCACCATACAGGGTGATTTTGTAGTGGCAGAGAAAATCCGCAATAGTTTTAATAAAATCGAGACCAGCCCGGTTTCCGATGAATTAAAAACCTTGCTCAAAGACCTTTCTCAAGCCGTCAGTGAGATGGCGGAGAAAATGGATAAAGAGAAAGCAGAAGAAGTTTTAAAAGATTTTAAAACCTTCATTGAAGAAGCGGCCAGCCAGAAGCCTAGAAAAAAATGGTGGCAACTGAGCGCGGAAGGCATCAAAGAAGCAGCCCAAACAGTGGGTCAACTGGGTGTGTCCGTGGTGATGAACCTGGACAAAATCGTCCCCATATTAAACAAGTTGGGGTAACTTTGGGCCCAGCAATTCTGGGACGCTTCATAAAAAATAGGCGAGAATTTCATTAAGCACGAGAATTTTGTCCGGCTGAACAGCGATATTATTTTTATTTTGGACCAAGATACCGCCTGCCAATAAAAACTCTGTTTCTTTCAAAAAAGGCTTAAAGTATTCAACCGGGATGCCTTCCAGCAGGCGGAGCCCGGTAATGATTTTGCGGAGCGCAATATTGGGGTGGTTGAGCTCCTCTTGTGGCCGTTGGCCCGCGTTAATTTGTTCGTAGTAGCGCTCAAACGTCACTGTATTTTTATAATCCACGCCACCAACAAACCCCGCAGCAGACAAACCAATGCCCAGGTACTCCTCGTTTTTCCAGTATTTGAGATTGTGCCTGGAGCAAAAACCGGGCTTGCAAAAATTGGATACTTCATAGTGGACATAACCCAGCCCGGTCAATACATCACGGGTAAAAAAATAGCAGTCGACATCACGGGCGATCTTCTGTTCCAGGTTCTCCTCGTTCTCCAGTTCCGCCACCTCTTCAAGGATATACGCTGAAATATGGGGAATATCCAGGTCGTGGAGCAACGCGAAACTTTGTTCCAGACTCTGGCGTGTTTGATTGGGCAAGCTGATAATAAAATCAATGTTCAGGTTGGTAAACCCTATTTTAAGGGCGTTTTGTACGGCGTCCAGTGATTGTGCTATACTGTGTGTCCGTTTCAGGTAATCCAGGTCCTGCTGTACAAAAGATTGCGTGCCAATACTGAGGCGGTTGACGCCAATATCTTTGAGAAGCTGCAATTTATCCATGGTCACATCTTCCGGGTTCATTTCCAGGGTAAATTCGAGATGAGGGTCCAAGGTGAAGTGTGCTGCTACCGCCCCGGTGATAGCGGACAGTTGCGATGCATTTAATAGCGACGGGGAACCACCACCGATGTACACGGAATTGATGGTCGCGGGTGATGAGTAGAGTCCGATCTCTTTGACCAGTCCCGCCACATAACTGTCCATCTGGTCCTGGTTGTAGGGGTGTTTTACAAAGTGACAGTAAAAACAGGCCCGCTTACAAAAAGGGATGTGAATATAAATCCCGCTGGGACCTGCTTGGACTTGCGACACCATGTGATTTAAGGTACCAGTCGGAACAAGGTGATCTCTGACTTGGAAAGGAAACGCATGGCTGGCCCCCAGTAACCGGTTCCGGGGGAAGTGTAAATATAGGAACCGTCTTTCTCATAAAGGCCTGCCGGGTATTTATAGTACAACCAGACCAACAGGTCCATGGGTGGGATTTGCCCGGCATGGGTATGGCCGGATAATTGTAAATCCACCCCTTTCTGGATAGCTGTTGCAGAAAAAAACGGGCGGTGGTAAAGCAGGATTATAGGTTTACTTGCATCGCAACCTACCATGGCTTTTTCCAGGTCCGGGCCACCGCTGTTAAAACGCTGGCCCTCGTCATCTTCAAGGCCAATCACCTGTAAGCCATTGCTTAAAGTAATGGCTTGATTACGTAACACAGTGATATTGCTGCATTGTGCCAGATGCAAAAAAGTCTGCAAACCTGCATAATATTCATGGTTCCCGGTAATAGCCAAGACCCCGTGGCGGGCAGTTAATTGTTTTAACTGTTGGCAAAAGGCCGGGTCTTCTGACACATCACCGTCAATCAGGTCGCCCGTGATTACGATTAGGTCTGGTTTTAGCGCATTCACACGGGCCACAATCTTTGCTATAACCCCCATGCCCTTGTAACCGTCCAGATGCATATCGGATAATTGCACGATAGTAAAACCCGACATTGACTGCGGTAATTGTTTGACTGGAATGGTTACTGTTTTTACTCGTGGGGTTTGCATGCCATTGAACAGTGAATAGAGGGAGATAAGCCCGATGATAACCAGAAAAAAAATAGCCAATGGGTTGTTTTGGGCGGGGAAAAATTTTGCTAAACCCCGTTGCAACAGAAAGAAAAAAAAGGCAATGGCAATAACTCCCATCCAGGTATAGGCATAATAACCGAGGAGATGGATATTTAATGTGTGCCCCATAAATTGATGGGCTATAAAACTCAACCCTGAAATCCAAAAAAGCCAGGCCAGTATTTTTTGCAGGTCCTGGGATTGTAATATGGAGCGGGTAAGTGATTTAAATACAAAGTAGTGGATACCGAAGTAAACGGTACTGGCAATCGTTATAAAAATGATCATGGACACCAATCGGCTCATTGTCTGCTATTCTCCTATTTCTGATAAAAGGGTAATTAATACTTTATTAATACAAGAATAGATATAGTACCAGTTTTCTCTATTCTTTGCAACAGATTCGACAATTCTTGGATTCAGGGAGTACTGAATTCACCGCCAACTTAATGGGAAGTATGGGAATTATGTGAATTATGGGAGGTATGGGAATTTTTTTGTTTATCCCATAATTCCTATCATTCCCATAATGAATTAGAGTTTTCACGTCGCGAAGCCAACTTCCACAAAAAAATTGAACTACACCTGTTCGCGAAGCCGACGCTAAAACTTAATTGGACGAAACCGGTTCGCGGTAATGGCCGTCCGATTAATTCCTATTTCGGGGATCGGGCTATGACTTCAACCCTTGGGATTATATAAGAAAATTTTATTTTTGGTATTAATAAGAGATGGTTCAACGCATGATTTTTTGGTTTTCGACATCGAAAGACGCCAATACTTCTTTGTACTTCGGGGTAAAAAATCCATAACTCCTGACTTTATGGAATCCACTGGGTAATACATGCTGAAGGAAGCGGCGGAGAAATTCCTCCGCTTCAAGGGTCATCGTTTTCCATTTATTGGTTTTGGAGTTCTGGTATTTGAACGTGATTTGTCCATTCTTATCGGACAATATCCTGTTATTGGATATCGCAATCTTGAAAATATACCGGGCCAGGTACTCCAGTATCTTTTTCCAACCATTTATAAAGGGTTTTTGATATACCACCCACCGTTTCTTTCAGATCGATTGG
>CAZCVI010000134.1:0-12942 GCA_964502145.1 uncultured Clostridia bacterium | reverse complement strand
GGCGAGACCATCAGGAAAAGGGGGAAAACTAGGCTCAGTTGTCTAATTAGGGTTAAAATTTGGGTTCGATTTTGATCATTATATTCCGTTTCCCTATCCTACCCTCTTTACTTTTTTCGAGAAATACAAAATGATAGATTCCGGTAAAACCTGGACCCGGTTGCCAGAAGAATTTCCCGGTCTTCCTATCCAGGGTCGAACCCACCGGTAAAGAACGGAACTCTTTCCCTACCACACTATATCCCGCTACCATTTTAGAATTATGGGGGAATTGGATTACCACCCGTTCCAATTCCGTGATAGAGATTTTTGGATATTTTTCTGTTGGACTGGTAATAACCGTGATGAGCGAATGGGTATTGAAGCCTTTTATGACACCTATCGGTGCAGAGGGTTGTAACGGCAACGCGTCAATTTGATGGGCATTAAAAAGGCTGGTTTGATCTTTAAGTTGGTTGGCTGAAGTGGTGTTCTTTGTGATGTCCGCATAGCTGTTTGGGGTAATTGTAAAATAGCGGCTGCCAATACCGTCTTGGTTTCCCGCGCTGTCTGTCACCGTCCATTGGATGGTATGAAGTCCCTCATCGTATGAGGTGGTATTCAGATAAAAATAACCTACAGCCCCATCCTTGTTGGCATAATCGGGGAAAAGTTGGGCAATGTCTTGACGGTAGATGTTATAGGTGGGAAAACCCAAATTAACCCCATCCACAACCACACGGATGGTTGAACCATCGGTAGGGATACTGTTGGGCAGCGGTGTTAACGCCCAGCCCCAATTAAGATAACCACTGCCAGATATGGTGTCTCCTTGGGTGGGGGTGTCAATGGCACCAAAAGGTTTTACTGCATCCGCATTATTACAGGTAATGGTTCTGGTTCCGAGAGTTGTTTCGTTTCCTTCGCTGTCGGTAGCTATGGCATGGAGTGTGAAGCTACCATTGCCGTTATTGGGCAGGAAATTGGACAGCAACATATACCCCCAACCGGCACTGACATTTTGCGGGTAATCGGGAAAGGTATTTTCAACATCCGGGCGCGTGCCTTCAATCATAACCGCGCTACCGATAAAAATAAGGGATGACTCCGATTGCCAATAGATTTTTACATGTTGGACAGCAATGTCGTCCAATACCCACCCGGTTACAGGGATACTCCCATAAATAACTGTTTCGCCAGTGGGGGTGGAGAACTCTCCGAAAGGTGAAGCGGTGTGGCCCGCTGTATAGACTTTAAAGGTAACCCCGATACTTTGAGGCGAGTTGGCAGCCCCGGCATCTAAAATGGATAGGATACCATTATATGTTCCAGCGGACAATCCTGCCGGGTTCACGGTCACAGAAACGTTTCCATGGCCTGTCCCGGAATCAGGTGTTCCTTGCAACCAGGATTGGTTACTGCTGACAGACCAATTCAGGGTGCCAGTACCATGATTGCGAATTTTAAAAATTTGCGCACCGGTCACTGTTCCTGAAGTATCAGCACCAAAGTTGATTTGGCTTCGATCAAGCCAAATGATCGGTCTCGTGGGTGTGATATCTTCTCCATAATAGGCTTTGGCGCTAACGTTTTTATTCATGGTTATGGAAATCTTAGGGGTGAGATAGTTGGAGCCATTCACTATCCATTTAAGAAAATCCCCTTCTGAACTGCTGGGTAAAGCCTGCAATGTTACAACCGTGGCATCTTGATAGACACGGGTAAAGGGTGGTATACCGTTACCACTACCCATGAGATCAACGGGTGTGCATGTCACTTGCTGGGGATAGGCCAGGGAAGAAACAACACTCAGGGCGTATGTGTTTACAACTACCGGGCCGCCAGCGGAAGCCATCATACTATTTCCGCTGAGAATTTTGTTCGGATTGTGATAATCCCCGTCTGTCTCGGTACGCACGGTGAAAAAGTAGGGGATAGTGGAAGACAACCCATTGATGGTGTAAGAAGAAACGGTTTTGTCCGCGGTGATTCCCGCTTCGATCCAGGAACCTCCGCCAGAACTCCGATAATATACCCGGTATCCGCCGCTGTTGGTGGTATATTTGATGGGCAACCAACTGACCTTGGCTTTACTGCTGGAAATAAAGGTAGCTTTGACATCCCCAGGAGGCATGGTCTGGGTATTGTCCCAGCCGGGCAAATAGGTGTCCATCATGGTTTTGGCCTGGGGGTTGGAGGTGTAAAAACCATTGTAATCCATGCTGATGTTAAGATTATAAAGAAATGCGGGGAAAGAAAAATCATCGGGCGATGGAATATCTATGACAATGGCGTTACTGCTCATGATCAATGTCTCTAAATGGCTCAAATTCACAATGGATGGGGGCAAAGTGGTGATGCGGTTGCGGTAAAAAGTCAATATTTTTAGTTTGGCCAGGTTACCAATTTCTGTGGGTAGTGCCGTCAGTTTGTTATTGTATAACTGGAGTTCGGTGAGGTTGGTAAGGTGGCCTATTTCCCGGGGCAATGTAGTCAGTGAGGTGTCGTGAATGGTTAACGAGGTCAGGTTGCCCAGGTTACCTAACGCGGCAGGAACAGTGGTAAACGATCCCCCCAGGTACAAAACCTGCAGGTTCGTCAGGTTACCGATAGCGGTGGGCAGGTTGGTAGCGGTGACATGTAAGGACAAGGATTCCAGGTTCACCAGATTTCCAATTTCAACGGGTAGACTTGTGAAATTCCCCATTAAAACCAGTTTTGTTAATTGAATCAAATTTCCGATTTGTGCTGGAACGGCACTGGCGGGTCCAGCGACAGAGCCCAGTTGAACCAGTTGGAGAGTGGTTAATTGAGCAAGGTTTCCTAATCCCACCGGGATTGGGCCGGGACCGTTGCGAAAACCCAGTGACAGCACCTTTAGGTAAGGGAAGTTTTCTAATTCAGGAGGGATGACATTGTCCATCAAATCGCTTTCCACTTGATCAATTAAAATTTCCGTTACATGATCTGCACTCACGGTCACCCCGGCCCAATTGCCTTCCGTGCCTTTAAGTGAAAACCCATCTGCTTCTAATGGTGGATTTTTCCAGGAGTTGGCGAAGTGAAATGTCAGGTTGCTTCGTGCGTTATAAACGGCGATCAAAGCAGCTCTTTCAGTGTCAGGAATCGCTGCCTCCATGGTCCAGGGAATCATTAAGAACAGAAATAGTAGAGCACCAACAGTTGAAACCAATTTCATATAACACCTCCTATCCGTTAATCAGGTATTTGCGTAATAACCTTGTGAAAATTATAATCTATAAATAAAATATTATCAACCACACAGGCCGCCCTGGATTCACCGCCAATTTAATGGGAAGAATGGGAATGATGGGAGTTATGGGAATGATGGGAATTATGGGAATGATGGGAATTTTCTTTTATCCCATTCTTCCCATTCCTCCCATTCTTCCCATAATTCCCATTCCTCCCAAGAAATTCACCTGAAATCGTATCCAAGTACTGTTTTCGCCGCTTATTGATGCGCCAGGTGGGCACTATTATTATAAATAGGTTAGTTGTCAATGGGATCGATTTCTACCAGCTTGAGACCACCAGCCACTGTTTGGCCTGTAGTCACGTGGATTTTTTTAACACTCCCACGGTTACGACAGCGGATTTCATTTTCCATTTTCATTGCTTCCATAATAATAATGCCTTCGCCCGGTTTTACCTTTTGGCCTAGTTTGACTAGTACCTGGACAATACGGCCTGGCATAGAGGTTTTGATAATTTCCGGGCCCGAAATATCCAGTTCCGCACGCACATGCCGCATCCTCATACGCCGTTCATCCAATACCTCGATATTAAAATAGCGGTTGCGAAAATTTAACTCTATGGCTGGTTCCGCCATGGCATAAGAAATGTCATGGGAAACATGATCAATTAATATGGAAAGCACATCCGACCGGCTATCCCGCGCGTCTACTTCGTGGAGTATCCCATCCACACTGACTCGGAACAGGTGCTGACCCAATGGCGTGACTTCCAAGTGCCGTTCTTTACCGTCAAGTATCGCTGTATATTTCATTGGCATATGCTCCCATGCGAATGGATACGACCGGCCAGTTTCCAAGCCGAAATCCATTTTGTCGTGGCCAAATCGACGTTCTTCTGGTGTGGCTGGCCGTGTAAAAACTGTAAAATAGCTGCGGCAGCCAGTGCTACCGATTCCGTGTGGGGACTTTCCATTTCCCCCTGCAACAAGTCCTGCTGATACCTGGAAATAAACTGGGTATCATAGTCGCCAGAAATAAAAAGGGGATGGGCCAGAATCTTCCGCAAAAAAGGGATGTTGGTGCGAATGCCCATGATATGATACTCTTCCAAAGCTCTTAACATGCGCCCCAACACTTGCTGGCGGTTCTCACCATACACGACCAACTTGGAAATCATGGGATCGTATTCCATGGGAATAGTATACCCGGCATACACGCCGGAATCATTGCGCACACCGGGTCCACCGGGATCATTGAGGCCCTTGATCAAACCGGGAGAAGGTAAAAAGTTATCATTGGGGTCCTCGGCGTAAATGCGGCACTCCATGGCCGCACCACGGCGGGGTACGATCTCTTCTGACAAGGGTTCACCTTCCGCGATACGTATCTGCCGTTCCACCAGGTCCAGACCCGTGATCATCTCAGTGATGGGATGTTCCACTTGGAGGCGGGTATTCATTTCCAGAAAATAGAAGTTTCGTTCGCTATCCACCAGGAACTCCACGGTCCCGGCATTGGTATATCCGCAGGCGCGGGCTGCTTCTACGGCCACTGCACCCATACGCCGGCGCATATCTTCGGTTAATATCAGGGACGGTGTCTCCTCGATAATTTTCTGATGACGTCGTTGCACTGAACATTCGCGCTCGTACAGATGAATAGTATGCCCATATAAATCGGCCAATACTTGAAACTCGACGTGTCGTGGTTTGAGCAAGTACTTTTCAATATACACCCGTGGGTCACCAAAAGCGGCTTGTGCTTCCCGGCGACACGCTTCGAAAGCGGATTCCATAGAAACCGGCGTTTCTACCAGTCGCATGCCTTTGCCACCACCACCCGCTGAGGCTTTAATCAAAATTGGATAACCGATTTTATCGGCCTGCTCCGCTGCTTCTTCCGCGCTTTCCAGCGGTTCTGTTCCGGGTACGACCGGGACACCCACCTCTTCCATCACCCGTCGTGAACCTGTTTTTAATCCCATCAATGCCATGGCTTCCGGTGGTGGGCCGATAAATATCAGGCCGCGTTCTTGGCAGGCGCGGGCGAACTCGGCGTTTTCACTCAGAAACCCATAGCCGGGATGAATCGCATCTGCCCCGCTTAAGCGGGCGATTTCAAAGATTTGTTCCTGGTTCAAATAGGTTTCCCGTGGTGTAGTACCCGGCAGAAAATAGGCCTCGTCGGCGTAACGCACGTGTAATGCCAATCTGTCCGGTTCTGAAAAGACCGCCACCGCGGGGATACCCAGTTCCCGGCAGGTGCGTTGCACCCGGATTGAAATCTCGCCGCGGTTGGGAATCAATATCTTTTTTATCTTTTGTTTCTCAATCATTTTTTTCACCCGTTCTTATATTTACATTGTGATACTATTATAACGGAATGTTGCCATGTTTTTTCGCCGGGTTGCTTTGCCGTTTGTTCTTTAATAATTCCAGGGAGCGAATAATATGCAAGCGTGTATCTTCCGGGAAAATGACCGCGTCAATGTATCCCAGTTCTGCGGCTTTATAGGGATTGGCAAAGGTGTCGCGGTACTGGTCGATTAATTCCCGCCGTTTTTCTTCACTATTGGCCGCGCTCATCAGTTCATTGCGGAAAATAATATTCACGGCTGCTTCCGGTCCCATCACGGCGATTTCAGCGGTTGGATAAGCCAGGTTAAAATCACCGCGAATATGTTTGGAAGCCATGACGTCAAAAGCACCGCCGTATGCTTTGCGGGTGATGATGGTCACCTTGGGAACGGTGGATTCGGCAAAGGCATATAACAATTTGGCGCCTTCCATAATAATACCGCCGTGTTCTTGATCAATGCCCGGCAAGAATCCGGGTACATCCTCAAAAGTGACAATAGGAATATTAAAAGCATCGCAAAAACGGACAAACCGTGCGCCTTTTTTAGAAGAGTGAATGTCGAGACAGCCAGCCAATACCATGGGCTGGTTTGCCACAATACCCACGGAATGGCCGTTCATACGGGCAAAACCAACAACTATATTGGGGGCATAATCGCCATGAATCTCAAAAAAGTATTTGTCATCGGTGACCAGACGGATCACTTCTTTAATGTCGTAGGGTTTATTGGGATTGATGGGTACAATTGTTTTTAACGCTTCTTCTTGGCGGTCGATAGGGTCTGTAGTGGGGTGGTAGGGGGCATCATCTTTATTATTGGCAGGCAGATAACTGAGTAATTCCCGGACCATTGACAGTCCTTGCGCCTCATTTTTAGCGGTCAGGTGGGCCACGCCGCTTTTGGTCGCATGCGTTGTCGCACCGCCCAATTCATCTTTTGTCACGTCTACATGGTTGACTGCTTTGATGACTTCTGGTCCCGTGATGAACATGTAAGATGTATTTTCGATCATCATCACAAAATCGGTGATAGCCGGTGAATACACGGCGCCACCGGCACAGGGTCCCATAATCACCGAAATCTGGGGAATGAGCCCGGAACAAAGCGTATTTCTCAAGAAGATATCCGCGTATCCGGCCAGACTGACCACTCCTTCTTGGATTCTGGCACCGCCTGAATCATTCAGTCCGATGATAGGTGCGCCGTTGGTAGCGGCGAGGTCCATGACCTTGCATATTTTCTCGGCGAAAGCGCCGCTGAGAGAACCGCCAAACACGGTAAAATCCTGGGCAAAAACAAATACTTGGCGACCTTCGATGTTTCCGTACCCTGTGACCACGCCATCGCCGGGAATTTTTTTCTGGTCCATGCCAAAATCCGTGCAGCGGTGGGTTTTTAGCTTGTCCAGTTCAATGAAAGTGCCTGGGTCCAGCAATAATTCCAGTCGTTCCCGTGCCGTTAATTTGCCATCCGCGTGTTGTTTATTTATGCGTGCTTGTCCCCCGCCTGATTCAGCCAGGCGTTCTATTTCTGCTAACCGTTGCCGCGCTTTCTCGTGGCCGTTTATATTTGATTCGTTCATACCCATGTGTTACTCCTGTTGTTTTGGTTCATATTTTATTGCCAATAACGTTATTTTAACAATTAAAATAATGACCCATTATGTATACAACAAAAATCGTTAATTTGCAACTATATTTATTCTGGATTATTATTTCATTTTATTTTAAAGCACTGGTATTTGTCTTGGAAGACGTTCCATAGGGAGAATTAACAATAGCACTATGGAGTTGCCATGAAATAAACTTCCAAGAAACTTGCCAGAAATCGTATCCAAGACCATGTTTTCGCCGCTGATTAATGCCTCTGTGCTGGGCTTGATTTTTGAAAAGAGCAATGGTTATAAAGATGGTTCCTTTTTCACCCCTGGATTTATCACCATGTATATGTGCCGTGAGACGATCCAGCGGGCGGTTGTGCAGAAACTTTTTTATATTTTAGTTTAAATTGAGATAAAAATAAAAAACTTGTAAAAATACATTGACGAATGGCTTAGAATATGTTAACTATAATCTATGAAAATGAAAAAACACTTAAAAACAGCAGTATTCATCGCGTTAATCCTCTGTCTAAGCTTTTTTATTTTCCTGACCATCAAACAAAACCGTCAAATTTCCCAATTAAAGGGGTCTATGACCACTCTTTTGGAAGGAGAGCGGATTGATTATTTTGATCTGCTCGGAACAGACAATCAGACAATCAACGCCTCTGCTTTAAACGATGGTCAACCCCATCTCATATTTATTCCCAAACAACCTTGCCTCGCTTGCGGGCTTCAAAATAGCATTTGGCGTCGAATCGCAAAAGCGCTAAACAAAAAAATAGCTATCTACGGCATCTGGTTAGGGCATCATCAGCAGATGTTTGATTTTCAAGAAAATGGCCGCCCTGGGTTCACGTTTTATACCCCCGTGGATATGGACCTATTTAAGCAGAAGTTAAGACTCCAGCGCAACTATGCGCAAACCATTCTTTATATGAACAACAAAATCGCCTTTATTAGGCTTGATACCCTTGAAGGGAAGGATTACACCTATATCTTGAGGACAATTATAAAGTACCTGAACACTAAATCAGGACAAGGAGGGGAATAGACATGCCCAGCTCAGCACGATTTATGCTCGCTTGTATAGCGGCTTTTTGGCTTATTGTACCAATTGGTTTAAACGCGGGGAAACCTGTCTTGATAAAAAAACCAAACCCGACCCATGTGGAAAAGGACTCCATGTACATCCCACTGGAAAAAGTAGCGGGAATCGACGAGGAAATTGATGACGAAAACTTTTTCGCCCGCCCCATGGACCTTGTCACCGATGATCGAGGTGGCTTTTTTGTATTCGATGATATTTTGGAAAAGGCACTTTCCTTTGGGAAAGATTTGAAGCTGCGGAAAGTCTTTCTCACTCTTGGTAATGGCCCTTTCGAAATTATGAAGAAAGAGCCTGGCGTTCAGAGGCTCTATTTTTCCCATGATGGGAACCTGTATGTGATTTCACCTTTTAACAATAAAATTATGTCCTTTACCAGGGAGGCCACTCCTATCAAGGAATTCCGCTTACCCCAATACCATATCCCCCAATTTATACCCGTGGTAGATAAGGCCGGAAATATCTATACGTATTCCCCAAGTAACGATGGCATTGATGTTCTGGATAAAAACCTGAAAATAAAATACAGTCTGTTAAAGAAAGGTGAATTGGACAAGTACCTCATCAAAGCCCCACCCTATGACCCTCATTCACCCCAGAAATATTCGTTAGACCTTGGTGCTCTCGTGTATGATGTATTGTCCGATGGTCGATTGCTTGCCTATGTGGCACGCTCATCAACACTTTATATATTTAAGGAGGAAAAACTTTTGAAGCAGTTTAACATATGGCCTGAACGTGCATTCCCTCCCTTCTTTCAAAGAATAGAGAGACGCAGGGAAAAGGTTAAAAATAAGTATACGCCAGTGAGAATGTTTATTTCTTTTTTTGTTGATAAAGACAATGAGTCTTTTTTTTATTTAACCACCGCCTCTATCGCTGACAATAAAAAACTGGTTTATAGATTCACCCTGGACGGGAGATTGGACAATATCTATTATTGCCCTCTCAAAAGTGTCAAAAGAATTCTTGCCAAACGAAATCAATTGTTTTATGGGATCGGCGAATCAGATATCTCAATATTTAAAATAAAAAAATAGGAGGAAACAACATGAACAGATTTTTATGGTCTATCGTTGGGCTTATCATTGTTGCCATGTTCGTGATGGTAATCATCGAACCTTCAATGTTTTCCATGGGAGAATACGAGTGCTTTGGCTGGAGCAGTTGCGATGATGATGTCGAGCAGCACTGTGCCTCTCCAGATGAATATGTCAACTCGTATATGATCAGTAGTCATTGCCAACAGTATGCTATTTGTGTCTCTGAATACCAGATTGTTTGTGAAGACTTTGACGATAACAACATATTCTATTATCGGTATGTCAGGTGTGAATCAAGCAACCAATGGAATTGCTATCATAATTAGCTCATTCATCAAAGGTGTGGCTACCCTGCAAATTTCAGTTAATCGGGGCAGGATGTTGTGATGATCGTTTGAACATTCCAATATCTTGTCCCTGCGGGAAAGATTCGAGATGAGGGATTATTGTCGCCATATCTATATGGGGGGACAAAAAAGGAATCCCTACCGGGTAAATGGCAGTCATCCTAAAAATGTCCACCAGTAGCTAAAGTCAAAACGGCGCTGAGCGAGACAAAAATAATTCTCATAGATACCTACTGACAAAAAACTGAATAGATACTCTCTTCAGTATCAATTCTGTTTTTTGCACAGCCGCCCTTCCCCATATGGCAATAAGTTCCTGGTTTCTATTCGTTTTTTGGTTTTTGGGTATTGTAGACGCGACATCCTGTCGCATTCACAAATATTCCACCCGCTTGATCAATGAAAAAAGTCAATCCAGGTTTATCGGGAAACAGTTCCGAATTTTTTAAGGCAAACTAGAGGGGAACTTGGACTTTTTACCAGTGCAAGTAGAGACTTTAGGATAGAAATAACACCTTTAAGAGTGAAAGTTAAGATTGTCGCGGTTGTAGGCTGTTTTTTCAGTGAAGAAGGCCTATTTGCGCCACATTTGCTGCAATTTGTTAAATGGAGTAGCAAGAAAAAGGGAGTTTCAGTTCCTGAACCTGACGGTTTTAACTAAAAGTTGACTGTTCACCTTATTTTGTAGAACCGCCACCATATTTTGCTCTCCGTTCACCTTCCAACCCCGGCGGTTCACCATATTTTACTCAACCGTCACCCTTTTAGGCGGTCGTTCACCTTCCAAACCTCTCCGTTCTATCTTTTTTGTAGAATCGTGAGCAATGAAACCCGGCGGTTGAGTATTTTTTGTGGAATCGAGAGCTTTAAAACCCGGCGGTTGAGTATTTTTTTGGTTTAGGTCATCCTTCAACCCGGCCATTGAGTGATTTAGTGTTATCATTGATAAGTAAAGGGATAAAACAATACGCCAGGATAGCGCGTCTACAATTCAAAATGGCAATACGTTCTTGATATTTTCCTGCCTTCGGGCTTTGGGTTAAAGTAGACGCGGCATCCTTGCCGCATTGATGGGCGATGGATTAAAATAATGCGACAGGGATGTCGCGTCTACAATAGCCTAAACCAAAAAGCGGATAGAAATCAAGAACTTATTGCATATCGTGAAGTGATGCTGTGCCAAAAAACTGAATTGATAAAAAAAATGGCTTGACAATGAAGGGGGAATGTGTTACCTATTCTTTATGAAGACGATAAAACACGTAAAAACAGCAGTATTTATCGCGTTAATCCTCTACAACTATGCGCAAACCATTCTTTATATGAACAACAAAATCGCCTTTATTAGGCTTGATACCCTTGAAGGGAAGGATTACACCTATATCTTGAGGACAATTATAAAGTACCTGAACACTAAATCAGGACAAGGAGGGGAATAGACATGCCCAGCTCAGCACGATTTATGCTCGCTTGTATAGCGGCTTTTTGGCTTATTGTACCAATTGGTTTAAACGCGGGGAAACCTGTCTTGATAAAAAAACCAAACCCGACCCATGTGGAAAAGGACTCCATGTACATCCCACTGGAAAAAGTAGCGGGAATCGACGAGGAAATTGATGACGAAAACTTTTTCGCCCGCCCTATGGACCTTGTCACCGATGATCGAGGTGGCTTTTTTGTATTCGACCATATTTTGGAAAAAATATTTTCCTTTGGGAAAGATTTGAAACTGCGAAAAGTCTTTCTCAACCTTGGAAATGGCCCTTTCGAAATCATGAAGAAAGAGCCTGTCATTCAGAGACTCTATTTTTCCCATGACGGTCACCTGTACGTGATTTCGTCTTTTAATAAAAAGATTATGTCCTTTACCAGGGAAGCCACCCCTATCAAGGAGATCCGTTTACCGCAATACCATGTCCCCCAATTCACGCCCGTGGTGGATAAGGCCGGAAATATTTATACGTATTCCCCAAGGAACGATGGCATTGATGTCCTGGATAAAAACCTGAAAATAAAATACACGCTATTAAATAACGGTGAAATGGACAAGTACCTCATCAAAGCGCCGCCCGACAACCCTTATCCACCCAAGGGATATGCACTAAACTTTGTTACTCTCATGTATGACGTATTGCCTGATGGCCGATTGCTTGTCTATGTGGCACGTTCATCAATACTTTATATATTTAAGGAGGGTAAACTTCAGAAACAGTATAAAATATGGCCCGAACGCACAATCCCTAACCTTTTACTTCGAATTGAGAAGTTTAAAAAAAGGTTTAAAAATGAATATATAGAGGTGAATTTGTTTAATTCTTTTTTTGTTGACAAAGACAATGAGTCTTTTTTTTATTTAACCACCTCCGCTAAAACTGACGAACAAAAATTGATTTATAGATTCACCTTGGATGGGAGATTAGACAATATCTATTATTTCCCTTTCAAAAGTATCAGACGAATTCTTGCCAAACGAAATCAATTGTTCTATGGGGTCGGAGAATCCGATATCTCAATATTTAAAATAAAAAAATAGGAGGAAACAAGATGAACAGATTTTTATGGTCTATCGTTGGGCTTATCATTGTTGCCATGTTAGTGATGGTAATCATCGAACCTTCAAGATTTTCCATGGGAGAATACGAGTGCTTTGGCTGGAGCAGTTGCGATGATGATGTCGAGCAGCACTGTGCCTCTCCAGATGAATATGTCAACTCGTATATGATCAGTAGTCATTGCCAACAGTATGCTATTTGTGTCTCTGAATACCAGATTGTTTGTGAAGACTTTGACGATAACAACATATTCTATTATCGGTATGTCAGGTGTGAATCAAGCAACCAATGGAATTGCTATCATAATTAGCTCATTCATCAAAGGTGTGGCTACCCTGAAAATTTCAGTTAAACGGGGCAGGATGTTGTGATGATCGTTTGACCATTCCAATAGCTTGTCCCAGCAGGAAAGATTCGAGATGTGGGATTATTATCGCCCATCAATGCATTTTGGGGTACACCTTTTCCCTGCGAATCATTTTTGGCTTAAATATGCCTTCTTCACTGTAAATAAAGCATACAACGTGTGGTTTTTATTTTTACAATTCCTTTTTCCTTGGTACAATGTCTTGTTGTCATGCTAAACTGGGCCATTTTGGAGTGGAATGAGTCATTTTCAAGGGACAAGTCTTAAAGTTCAAGGGACAAGTCTTAAAGTTCAAGGGACAAGTCTTAAAGTTTAAGGGACAAGTCTTAAAGTTTAAGGGACAAGTCTTAAAGTTCAAGGGACAATCGA
>CAZCVI010000133.1:0-13091 GCA_964502145.1 uncultured Clostridia bacterium | reverse complement strand
CCTGAAGGAGGCCCAATAACGAAACATTTTTAATCCCACTTCGGGCGAGTTTCTTGGAAGTATTTACCACAGATAGATTATAAATATAAGCGATTGGATAAAGGAGTTCCCCAAGACGAAACCACCCCATATACAGACATCCGTTTGACCCGCACCCTTCATAATCGGAATAATAAAGAGACCGTGCTGTATCATATCTTTGTGAATATGTTCCGGGGGTAAAGAAAAAGATTTTTTGCCCACGAATTACACGAATTAACACGAATTCTCGCGAAAAAAGATTTATTTTCTTTTTTTAACTCATCACCATTCGTGTTAATTCGTGTAATTCGTGGGGAAGTTTTTTTTCTTTTTTAATCAGTGTCAATCATTTTAATCTGCGTAATCTGTGGATTTCTTTATTCCTCTAATGCTTCCCATCTTATAGTGCCCGGGGGAAATAAAAAGAAAAAAGAGATTGCTCCTCATTGAAATGTGACATAGGAAAGGTGTATAATAGCACTTTGAATTTTAACCATCAGGAGGATTCATGGCCAGACAGGAAAAATTTTTTGAGGCTGTTTTAAATAATTTACCGGAGAAAGCCATCACGTTCTTGAAGCCCGGCTTTTTGGGGTTGGCAGCGGCAGTGGATGTGAATGTACGATTGTCCGGGGAACAAGCAGGGCGAACGGCATTGATGATAGCAGTGGAAAAAGGGTACTTGAAAATGGTCCAAGTACTGATAGAGAATGGCGCGGAAATCGACATGACAGATAATAATGGCGAATCACCATTATTAATAGCCTTGAAAAACAAACATGACGAGGTGTTTGAATTTTTGCTCTCCAAAGGCGCCAACCTCGACTGTAAAGACAAGAACGCCAACCAACCGTTACATCTGGCCGTTTCTAACGGCTATGCCAAGGGTGTTGAATGGCTACTGGCAAAGGGTGTGCCATTTGATGCGAAGAATAACCATGGCGAAACACCGCTACTACTGGCACTAAAACAGGGGCACGAGGAATTGGCCCGCTTGTTCTTGCAAAAAGGCGCGGCTACGAACGTGAAAAATCAAAAAGGAAAAACACCCCTCCATCTGGCCGTGACGAAAGGGTTTACTACGATTGTCAAAACATTGATCGCGCGGGGTGCGGATGTGAATATGAAAGATGCCAACCGGAACACACCGCTTACCTCGGCACTGGCTCTGGGCCAAGAAGAAATCGCGCAACTACTGCTGGATCAAAAGCCGGATATCTTGGCTAAAAACCAGGATGGCAATACACCGTTAATATTGGCGGCTGAAAAAGGGTACGCGGGAATTGTAGAGACTTTAATTACTTACGGCGCAGATGTGTTTTCGTGCAATAACAAGGACGAATCACCGCTGGATGTGGCCAAAAATAAAAAACAAGCCACTGTGATCAGCCTGATAGAAGCCAAAATCAAGGAAAAAGATGATATTGTCGCTATTGCGCTCACTGGCAGCGCTGAAACAATCAAGGAGTTAGTAGAGAGTGGCTTTGATATCAATACCCGCAAACAAGACGGTACGACAATGTTGATGCTAGCGGCCAAAACGGGACTCAGGGAAATCGTGGAACTATTAATTGCCTCTGGAGCGGATATTGACTTGGATGATTATGATGGCAATACTGCCCTGAGCATGGCTGTCCGACACGGTCACCGCGAGGTAGTGGAATTGCTTGTCCTGGCGGGCGCGGATGTGAATGCCCAGAATGTGAATCTGTGGACCCCCTTAATGATTGCAGCGGTAGAGAATCACGGGGAAATTCTGGAGCTCTTGATCGACAAAGGCGCCAACCTGGAACTGGGAGGACATGGCAAATGGATTAAATCGGTTTTGGATGGGGAAATGAACCACCTGCAACCTCTTGTTCAAAAGGAAACTTCCGACACGACTCTGCGAGAACCGTTTTTTAAAGCAGTAGAAAAAGGCGATTGGCCTCATATCAAGGAATTGTTGGAAAAAGGAGTATCGATCAACATCCGCAATCAGGACCAAGCCACGGCATTAATAATCGGCGCGTTTCTTGGGCATAAAGCACTTTGTTTCCAACTTATTTTGGCTGGAATAGATGTCAATGCCAAAGATGGAAGAGAGTTTAATGCCTTGATGACGGCTTGCGAGTGTGCCCGCGAACAAGTCGACCTCGTGGATTTTTTAATTCAACGCGGCATAGCGCTCAATCAAGTTAGCAGTGGTGGTGCCACGGCACTGATGAATGCGGCCAAAATTGGTCACTATAATATTGTCCGCCTGCTTATTGCCCGCGATGCTAAACTGGATGTGCGAAATCAAAGCGGCGTGACCCCCTTGATCTGGGCAGCCAACGAAGGACATAAAGATATTGTAAAACTACTTCTGGATGCAGGTGCCGACCACTTGATTCGCACCAATAACGGGTATACAGCACAAACTATCGCGGAGGAGAACCATCATTACGCTGTCGTCGAGATCATAAAGAAAGCCACGACCTAACAGCAGGACTGGATTCACGGTCACACTCTTCTTACCGTTTCTGGAATTTCTTGAAACAGGCAATCAGATTAGTGGTAGAACTATCATGCTTCAGCGGCTGATTATACCCTTTGTGCAACTCCGGTAAAATCTGTTGCGCCAGTGTCTTGCCTAATTCTACACCCCATTGATCAAAGGAGTAAATATTCCAGATAATCCCCTGCGTGAATATCTTGTGCTCATACATGGCGATTAATTGGCCCAAAGTAAACGGGGTCAACTTTTTCACCAAAATAGTCGAAGTTGGCTTGTTCCCCGGAAAGGTTTTAAAGGGAATCAAAGACTCCGGGACCTTTTCAGCCACTAATTCGTCCCTGGTTTTCCCGAAAGCCAGAGCTTCGGTTTGGGCAAAGAAATTGGCCATTAACTTGTGATGAAAATCACCAGTAGGATTCAACGATTGGGCAAAGCCAATAAAATCACAGGGAATTAACGAGGTGCCCTGGTGAATCATTTGAAAGAAAGCATGCTGCCCATTGGTTCCCGGTTCTCCCCAGATAATCGGCCCGGTTTCATAATTCACTGGCAAACCATCACGATTAACCGATTTTCCATTGGATTCCATATCACCCTGCTGGAAATAAGCGGGAAAGCGTCTTAAATAATGGTCGTAAGGTAATATGGCATGGCTCTGGGCATTAAAAAAATGGCGATACCATACGCCCAACAACGCCATGATCACCGGGATGTTGGTTTCAAAGGGGGCGGTGCGAAAATGAGTGTCCATGGCATGGAACCCCTTCAATAATTGGCTGAATTTATCACTGCCAATGGCGATCATGATCGACAACCCAATGGCAGAAGTTAACGAATACCGACCGCCCACCCAATCCCAAAACTCGAACATATTCTTGGCATCAATTCCAAAAGCAGTCACCGCACTGCTATTGGTGGACAACGCGACAAAATGACGCGCCGTGGCCGCTTGCGCTTGCTTGGGCGTGATTTTATAATGAGCGGCCATCCATTTCCGGGCATAGAGTGCATTGGTCAATGTCTCCTGCGTGGTGAAGGTCTTGGAGGCGATAATAAAAAGCGTTTCTTCCGGGTCCAGTTCCCGCAACGTTTCCACGATATCCGAGGCATCGACATTGGAGACAAAGAAAAACCGTAGCTCACGCAACGAATAGAATTGCAGTGCTTTTGTTACCATCAGTGGTCCCAAGTCTGAGCCACCAATGCCGATATTCACCACGTTTTTGATCCGTTTCCCCGATAACCCCAGCCATTGTCCGCTTCTGACCTCATCGCTGAACACTTTCATTTTATGCAGCACCGCCTTCACCCGGGGCATCACATTTATACCGTCGCAAAAGATAGGTTTTCCGCTTCTGTTTCGTAGTGCCACATGGAGCACCGCGCGTTTTTCCGTGGCGTTGATTTTTTCCCCCGCGAACATCGCTTCAATCTCCTCTTTTAATCCGCACGCATGCGCCAGTTTCAGCAATAGTGCCATTGTTTCGGCAGTGATGCGCTGTTTGGAATAATCGTAGCAGATATCCCCCGCAACCAGCGTGAAGGTTTCACTCCGTTGTGGGTCGCGGGCAAAGAGTTCCCGCAAATGCAATGGCTTTAATGCATCGTAATGGCGGGTTAGTGCGTGCCATTCAGGCATAGCGGTTAATTGGCTGCGGTTATTTTTGTACATGTTTCCTCCTCTAATGGTTGATACTGGCGCGGGTTTGATTAGCAAGTCAAAAGATAGTGCAGTTTTTGGACCAGTTGATCCATTTGAAATGGTTTGGGCATATAATGGTCCAGTTTTTGTTTGAAAAAATTGGCTTCCAGGTGGTGCTTGGAATAACCGCTGGCAATCAGAATTTTAATAGCCGGATTGATTTCTTTTAAGCGGTCATAGACTTTATCGCCAGAGAGGCCTGGCATTTCCACGTCCAGAATAACCAGTGCAATTTTGTCCCTGTTTTCCTTGTATATCGCGATACCCTCGGGGCCATCCTGGGCAGTGATACATGAAAAACCCAGGGATTGCAACATCTCATCGCCAATCTCGCGGATCACCATTTCATCGTCAATCAGAAGTACTGAGCACTCCCTTTTGATATTGTCCAGACTGGCAAGTTTACTGGTATTTAAATACTGGTCGCTGTCATTCATGATAAATTGCCTTAAATCGCCTTAAACAAAACTGCCTCTTTTTTGTTTTTAACGCCTCGAAATGCTGCCCAAACCAGTTATTATTTAGTTTTGTATTGGACGATAATACCCTGGATTTTTTGGCTGATGACATAGGTGCCTAACAAGGCATCATTGGACTCTTTGCTTTTAGCAAACAGTCTGACTTTGAGGCGTTTCCATTTTTCATTGTTGTACACGAAGGCTTCTTTGGATGTCGCCGAATAGCCGAAATCAGCTTTAACTGTAATCGGCTTCCCAGTATCACCTGGGGCCAGAGCTTTACTTATGCCCTCAGAAACGCCCTCGCTCAACACTTCACCCGTATCCTCGTACATAAAAATGCCCTTGATCATCACGTTTTCCAGAGGTTTGTCCGCGACATTTTTGAGTGTGACCGTGATCGACGGGACAATAATAGTGACAGCCGCACCAGGAGCTTTATCGACCCATTGGGATTCTTGGTTAACTACCTGGATGGAACGGGCCAGAGCCACGGTGATGGGATTGGCATATTCACTGGGTTTTTCCGCCTCGATATTTTTCTGATCATCGTAGCCCTCGATTTGTTGCGCGATCGGATAGAGTTCACCGAAACGAACCAGGGAAGACCCTTTAGCGCGGGCAAATAATTTCGCTTGGAGCGGTTTCCATTCCTGCTTGTTGGTTACAAAGGCCGCTCTGGACGTGGCCGTGTAGCCAAAATGGGATTTGATCACTATTTCCTGGCTGGTTTCGCCGGGTTGCAGTGGTTCTTTAAAAAGTCGGACCATGCCATCGCTAAAAACAGTGCCCGTGTCTTCTTGTTCGAATACAGCTTCCATGTCCATGTATTGTAATGGTTGTTTGCCCACGTTTTTAATCTTTAGGCGGATAGTTGGCACGATCTTCACTTCTTGGGGCGTGACTTCTTTGTCCACCCATTTGGTGTCAGTCCAGACCACTTGAATGGAATTCTTCACCTCGTCGCTACTCATCACATCCAGAACCGCAGTTTTGTAAAATAACGCCAATAGAATAATACCGGCGATGATGGAAAAGAAAATCAACCATCCCTTGGGGGTTTTCAAGAGACCAGCCAAACCGCCTTTTTTTTCTTCCATGTACTCTTCAAACAATTTATCATCACTCATAGGTCCTTCCTTTGCCGAGAAAATTTCTAAACACACGTGCTATTAAATTCTGTCTGCTTATTCATGCAACAGCACCATACCATAAATTAATGAGCTAGTTTATGTCTAACTTACGTCTAACTTATATCTAACTTATATCTAACTTATATCTAACTTATATATAATAGTCTTTCTTGCGGAAAAATTCAATAGGAAAAACAAAAAATTGGGAAGTGGGGGATTTTTTAAAGCGCTGTGGACTATATGGACGAGATTAATTGTGATTAGAGGGCAAAAAAAAAGGGGAGCCCGTGAGAGCTCCCCTCCTGTATTATAATAATGTTGACAACTTTTTAGTTACACGATACCATAGGCCAGCATGGATTTTGCGACTTTCATGAAGCCAGCAATGTTGGCACCCAGCATGTAATTGCCCGGTTGACCATAAGCCACGGATGTATCATAAGCGGCTTTATGGATGGATTTCATGATCTGTTGCAATTTAGCATCCACTTCTTCTCTGGTCCAGCCATATCTCATGGAGTTCTGGCTCATTTCGAGACCTGAAACAGCCACGCCACCAGCATTGGCTGCTTTGCCCAAGCCATAGAGAACTTTGTTTTCCATGAAAACATTGATACCAGCAGGATTAGTAGGCATATTGGCGCCTTCGGAAATAAGTTTCACGCCATTGTTGACCAAGTTCTGGGCATCTTTTTCATTAATTTCGTTCTGGGTCGCGCAGGGCAGAGCTACGTCGGCCTTGTTGTCCCACAGCGGGTTGAAGTTCTTTTTGGGGTCAAGAGCGGTGAACACAGCACTCTTGTATTTGTCAGCGTATTCGCTAATGCGAGCGCGACGGACATTCTTCAGTTCCATGATATAAGCCAATTTCTCACGGTTGAAGCCTTCTTCGTCATAGATATAACCGGATGAATCGGACAGGGTCACAGGTTTTGCGCCTAAGTCTAACAGCTTTTCCACGGCATACTGGGCCACATTACCGGAACCAGAAACCAGGGCGACTTTACCTTTCAGGCTATCACCTTTGACATTCAACATCTCGGCTGCAAAATAAACCGCGCCGTAACCAGTGGCTTCAGGACGAATCAAGCTGCCGCCCCATTCCAAACCTTTACCAGTTAATACGCCGGTGTGCTCATTTCTGAGTTTTTTGTAGTAGCCAAACAGAAAACCGATTTCGCGTCCACCCACGCCGATATCGCCGGCGGGTACATCGGTGTCGGGACCGATATGACGGAACAGCTCTCTCATAAAAGCTTGGCAGAATCTCATGACTTCACCATCGGATTTACCTTTGGGATCAAAATCAGAACCGCCTTTTCCACCGCCCATGGGCAGGGTGGTCAAGGAGTTTTTGAAAATCTGTTCGAAGCCTAAAAACTTGATGATGCCGAGGTTAACGGAAGGATGGAAGCGTAAGCCACCTTTGTAGGGGCCAATCGCGTTGTTGTACTGTACACGGTAGCCTTTCTGCACGTGTACGTTCCCTTTATCGTCTACCCAGGGGACTCTGAACAAAATAGCCCGGTCGGGTTCAACGATGCGGTCATATATCCCTGCTTTTACGAATTCGGGGTGTTTTTCTACGGTGGGATCCAGTGTAATCATAACCTCTTCTACTGCCTGATGAAACTCAGGTTCAGCCGGGTTCTTGGCTTTTACTCTTTCTAAAACGTCTTTTGTTAGTGACATTAATATATCTCCTTTATTGTTTAGATTTAAGATTAAGCATCTCTGTGTTTACATCCACGATCACTTTTCTTTCATCTTACGATTATCTATAATACCATATTTTTCATTAAAATAACAGCTAGTGTCAATGGTTGATTTTCACAAAACAAAGATTACCAAAGCCATTTTTACCAGAACTGCTGATAAAAGTCAATCCGTAAGAGGGACTTGGGCGGTTAAAAAAAAATATTTATCCACCACTTTTTTTCTTTTTTTTTTCTTGCTTTATTTGCGATTTTGCGATAAAAATGAAAGGGACGAAAATTCGCGAAAAAAATTTACAAAAAAAAACATGCGAAAATAAATTAAAATAAAGAGGATGTAATAAATGAAGATGAATGAAATAAAGATGAATGAAAACATATTCACCCAAAGAATAGCGATGCGTTTAGCCCAATTTGACGCTTTAAAAGCGGATACCACGATTTATCAGGCCGCATTACGAACAGAAGCGGCCCTGATGCAGGGTAACAAGATCCTGGTCTTTGGTAACGGGGGTTCGGCAACCCAGGCCTCCCATTTTGTGGCGGAACTGGTGAACCGCTTTTATTTTAACCGCAAGGCCCTACCCGCCCTGGCCCTGGCCAGTGATATAGCCAACCTCACTGCTATTGCCAATGATTCGGATTACCGCTATGTTTTTTCCCGCCAACTGGAAGCACTGGGAAAACCTGGGGATGTGGCCATCGGTATCTCTACCAGTGGTCGTTCTGCCAATGTTCTGGAAGCATTTAAAATCGCCAAACAAATGGATTTACAAACCATCGCCCTGTGCGGGAAATTTACCGGGGATTTGCATAATCTTGCAATAGATGTTATTATTTCCATTCCCAGCGATGATACTCCGGTGATCCAGGAACTCCACCTGTTCATGTTGCACATGCTGGCTGAAATTCTTGAAAAAAACTTATTTGCAGGAGATTAACAACACCATGGTGCTTGATTACAAAGACGTGTCTTTTTCCTTTAACGATGCCCGGAAATCAAAGCGTATCAAACGGATTCGCTTGATTGGCCTGGCTATAGTGGTCGTTCTGTTGGTGGTAGCCGTGCTGAATTTTATTGATTCGGGGCGCATTAACACGGCCCAGGACCTTTTATTATCCGGCAAACAGAATGAAGCCCGCGACTATATTAAGAACTTGCAACCCTCCCTGTTTCATGGCGACCGCAAGAAAGAATTAAAAGCGCTGCTCCATCTGAGTTTCAGGGAATACACGGAGGCCCGCACCGTGTTGACTGCATTGGGGCGCACCGCTACTGGCATTGACCCAGCCCGATTTCTCAATTATTTTGCCGATCGTGCGGCTTACCGGGAACTGCAAATATACACGGATTACCAGCTCAACAAACTGGCAAAAAACCAGGATAGCCAGTCACTGCTCTTTTTTAAAGCATTATACAGCAGTGCGCTTTTCCAGCCGCAAGTTTCGGAAGCGGCCATTGCCAGCATGCCAGTCGAGCTAAAGCAGCTCCAAAAAAAAGCTCTGGGTTTGATACAGCGTATCAACCGACAGGTGCTATCGGGAAAAGTGGAGTATATCTTCGATGTAAATGGCAAACCAATGGCCTATTACGATCTGGCCACTCAAAAAACCATGAGTCTGACAGCAGGGATGAACTTCGATGCGTTTACCCATGATATGCGCACTGGCATCAAGTTTTACGGGTTAACCCTGGATCGCGATGTACAGGCCAAGTTGCAGGTACTTTTCAAGGGCTTAAACGGCACCTTTTTGTTGTTTAATGTCAATGACAGCAGTATTGTGGCCGCCTATTCCAATTCCCTCGCGCAACCGGCCAGTGCAACTACCAATGCCGTGTTCACGCACCAGTATGAACCGGGTTCGATTGTCAAACCGCTGACATTGCTGACCTATTTTAATACCAAACCTACCGCAGCTAGCAGTGCATTGTTTCCCCTCGAATGTACCGGTACATGGCAATTAAAAGACCATGTCTTCTCCGACTGGATGGTCCATAAACAAGTGGCCAACACGGATGAAGCCCTGGCCGTGTCCTGCAACATCGCGTTTGCCCGCCTGGGTCTCCAATTGGGGCATACCACATTGCGAACCATGTTCAATCGGTTCTATTTTAATACGCCCGCCCTTAAAGACTTGTTCTTGGAATTTAAAACGGGTAAAACCAGCGATACCATTACCACTGATTTTCAACTGGCCAATATGGCGGTGGGCCTCAATCACGTCACCATGACGACCTTTCATGCGGCATTGGTATTCACTATCATTGCAGAGAACGGTTCTATTTATGAACCCTATATGATCAAAAGCAAAAAAAATCTGCTGGACATTGGGTATTATAATCATGGGTCGCGGTTATTAACCATTCTTACTGACAACAGTGCTTTTTTAAAAGTAAAGAATGCCATGGTCTATGTGGTGGAATCTGCCGATGGCACTGGGCGTCGCGCCAAGGTAGATGGTGTGATGATGGCCATCAAAACCGGCACGGCAGGCAACAAACAGTTGGGACTGGATGCAATACTCACCGGTTTTTTCCCGGCTGAAAAACCCAGGTACGCCTTTGCATTTCAATTGGAACGGGCTGGCAAAGCCGAGTGGCGTGGAGCTCTGTTTTTAAAAGATTTCCTCACTACTTTTTATCTGCCCCAGTCGCGTTTGGGGAGCAAGTGAGCTTATGAAACGTAAAAAAATCTTATTATCTATACCATATATATATTCTATAGTTCTGTCCATATTTATGTTTATATTTATGTTTACATTTATATTGACCCTCTTCGTACCTATGGGAGCCATTGAAAGTTCCCCGCCGCTGTCCCGTCTGATCGTGATGCCTTTTCGCACGGCGCAGCATGCCAGTGCGTCTTATAGCTGGTTGGGACGGGGGCTTTCCTTTTATCTGACTGCCGGGCTTCACAGTAATGGTTTTGCCGTGCGGCAAGATAATGAAACTGTGGCGTTGTTGAACACCCACGCTATTTTTTTCCCCTACCACATGACCAAAGCGACGGCCATGCGTCTGGCCATGGATGACAAAGAACATATCATCGTGTTGGGCGAGGTAGGGCCGGACCCCAAGGACAAAACGCGTATCCTGGTTAGTGGTTCCGTGGTGGATTTAAAAAATTACACGCGCAAAAAGCTGCCTATTTTCAGGGGGCATATCATGGATATTTTCCTGGTGATGGAAGCGCTATTAAAATCTGTCATCACTACCTTAAAATCCGATAGTGTCACCCCAGCTAATTGCCATTACCCCTCATTTCGTTTGAATCCCAGGAATTATGAGATATTTATAAAGAGTTTGTTACTGGGTGAGCCGGATAAAAAGATCGAGTTATTGGAAAAAGCGCGGGCTACAGACACGCAATCGGATTTCTTGAATTTAAATTTGGCGCGGGCGTATTTTGATAAGCAGCAGTACCCGCAATCCAGGGCGCTTTTGGCACAAATCCCCGCCGCCACTAAAACGGGCGAGCTGCCCGCGGATTTCCTGTTAAAATTTGAGAAAAGGGGGCTTTGTGCGCTACTGGATTATGCCGAGGGCAATACCGACGCCGCCTTGGAAGCGTTTATCCTGTTGGAGCAGGATAAATACGAGCTTTTCGAGGTCCGCCACAACCTGGCTGTTATTTATTCCCAGCGTAAGGAGTACGAGTTCGCGGAGAATTTTTTTAAGAAGGCGCTGGATGAACGGAGTGATCCCGAAACATGGTTATATCGCGTTCACAATCTGTTGACCGCAGACAAACCAGCAGAAGCTGAACTATGCCTGAAAACCGCCTTAAAACAGTTCCCCGACGATAGTAAATTGACCGGTTTATTCGCCTATTTTTTGTCTAAAACACCTGCCGTGGAAGAATTGTTCGAGTTATTTCAGGTCTATCTCCCTGAACTCGTGCAATCCAGCGAACGGCCTGGAGTTTCCATGGTATTAAAGACCCCCTTTAATGTCACCTTAAAAAAACGGTACTCTGATCGGGGCGAGTTCAGGGAGATTGAAAGCGGGAGCATCACTGGCACGGACGATACGGCTATCGAACGGTTAGGCGCATTGATAGAAACCAACTCCTTTTTACCCAAATATTACCGTTTGATGGCTCATTTGCTCTTAAAAAAGAAGGATTACATCCAGGCAGAGCGCCATGCACTGGCCGCGGTTTTTCTGGATGCGTCGCGGGAAAATTACCTCACCCTGACTGTGATCTATCAAGCCACTGGCAAGCGAGAAAAATTAAAAGAACTGGAAGCACGGCTGTCGCAAATGACGGAATTAGCAAAATAAGTCCGGCAAAAGTTCACGCCAATAATCCCACGCATCACGGTTCAGACAACCTATTTTCCCTAAAACCGGATTACGAAGTTCGCCCCATTTTTTCTCCACCAGCAGTTGAAATTTATTGCATTTTGCGTTATCATACAGGTATGAAAAAACAGATACTGCTAACAACGGACACCCTAAAAAAGACGGCCAAAGACACGAAAGTCGACTACGATACGGCTTGGAAAGATGTCATTGAAGACCTTTTCAAACTATTTCTCTTAGAGTTTTGCCCGGAGATTTATCAGGACATTGATTTCAGAAAGAAACCCGTGTCCCTCAGCAAGGAACTGCGCCGTATTATCAAGGATAATAAAATTGGCAGGCGTTTTGCAGATGTGTTGGTGAAAGTTCATCTTAAAGATGGTTCTATTCGTTGTCTGTTTATTCATATTGAGGTGCAGGGTCGCCCGGATAAAACGTTGCCCCTGCGAATGTATGTTTACAATTATCGTATCTTTGACCATTACAATGAGGAAGTGATCAGTTTGGCTATGTTAACTGACGATGATCCCGACTTTCGACCCGATCACTACCAAATCCATCGTTGGGGATTCAATCATATCATGACATTTCCTATCGTAAAGATATTGGATTATAAAGATCGTTTGGCCGAACTGGAAGCATCCAAAAATCCTATGGCCATGGTGATACTTGCCCAATTAAAAAGCTTGGAAGCCCAGCACGCCGACCCCCAGACAAAATATAACATAAAACTGCAATTGTTCAAAGATTGTTTTAAGAAAGGGTACAACAAAAAGCAAATCCGCGTTTTGGTCAAGTTCATTGATTGGATCATCAATCTGCCGCAAAAATACAAGGAAAAACTGCACAATGAGTTAATAACTTTAAAGGAGGGAAAAACAATGGCATACGTAACCAGTTTTCAAAAAATCGGCGAAAAAATCGGCGAGAAAAGAGGAAAAAAAATCGGCGAAAAAAATGGGATAGCCAAAGGGATAGCCAAAGGAATAGCCAAAGGAATAGCCAAAGGCGAAGCCAAAGGAATAGCCAAAGGTCTAAGAGAAAAAGCATTCGAGACAGCAAAAAAAATGCTGATGGACAATCTTCCCATTGACACTATTATCAAATACAGCGGCTTGGCAAAAGGTCAAGTCACCCGTCTGATGAAAGAATCAGAGCTTCCCCAAAAATGAAAATAGATTTGGGTAGACGCGCCATCCTGGCGCATTAGTTTATTCCTTTACTTATTAATGATAACACATAAATCACTCAATGGCCGGGTTGAAGGATGACCTAAC
>CAZCVI010000132.1:0-13185 GCA_964502145.1 uncultured Clostridia bacterium | reverse complement strand
AGATGTCCCTTGAACTTTAAGAGATGTCCCTTGAACTTTAAGAGATGTCCCTTGAGATTTAAGAGATGTCCCTTGAATATAACTCATTCCACTTCAAAAATGGCAAGTTTAGCGTGACCCTGGATTCACCATCAGATTCGTGAAAAAACATGGACGATATGGACAGAGTGGACTATGGATTAAAATAATGCGACAAGGATGTCGCGTCTACAATAGCCTAAACCAAAAAGCGGATAGAAATCACGAACTTATTGCCATATCGTGAATAGAGGCTGTGAAAAAAAACTGAATAGATACACTGGGAAAGGTTGCACTCTTATACAATGTGTGATACCATTATTTTTTTAGTGCCAAAGTAGTATATTACAGTAAAAAACGGAGTAAGCATGGCAGAAAGAGGAAAAATGTACATTTACCAACCTTTCATTCACTGCACTGTTCACAACCATTTCAAAATGAGGAGAATTTTTGATGAAAAGCACCAATGCCTCTGCCATGCAGATATTCATGGTCATGATCTTTTTGCTGGTTTTTGCCTTCGTGGGTTTTTTCTACCTTAAAGGGAAAAGATTGGAAAGCAGCACTGCCGATGTTCCGGCGGAAAAGACCTGTGCGGATTTAAATCTGGTGGGTTTGGATCAAACCCGGTTTGACTCTTCGGTATTCGCGCAGGGAGTGTATCTGTTACTCTTCTTCAAGAATGACTGTATGTCATGCAACCCGAACCTTTCCGCATGGAAAAACCTTGCAGATTATCTGGGTTCCCAAATCCACATCCTGGGCATTCTGCCGGGTGGGAATCCAGTGAGCACCCAGTTTCAGACTGAACGGAACCTTAACTTCCCCATTTATTTATCCACGGGTGGTCCGGCGGTGCCGCTTTTGTTAGGAATTGATACCCGGATAGAAAATACGGTGGTGGTCCATAATAACAATATTTTATTCAGCAAACCCGGGGTGTTGACTGGCCGGGATTTGAATGCCCTGATTACCATGATCAAGGATATCATTAAGAAAAAATAGGAGATAATCATTATGGTAGAGAAAAACAGAAATATTTTTCAGTGGGTGACATTGATTGGGGTGTTGGTGGTGCTCTTTCCCATTATAGGAAAGGGGCAGGAGTTTTTTCCTCTGCCTAAGCCCACCCATTTGGAGGCGGGAGTGCCCCGTTCCAATCTGATGGTGGTTAAGCGGATACCTTTCGATTTTAAAGAAGATGTATTCATGGCGGAACCTGTCATGATCGCAGTTAATAAGAGTGGCCATATGTATATTTTTGATAAAAAATTATACAAAGTCTTCATATTGAACAATAAGGCTGAATATGTGAGCCAGTTTCTAGAAAGCGGCGCTGGACCAGGTGAAGCATTTCCTCCCAGAACTCACGCTTCCCCTTTTCTGGATATTTCTGTCGGTTGGAATGGAAAATTTTATATCAGCGATGGAGATGGCGATAAAATTATCGAATTTACTGAATCCGGTCGCTACCTCAGAGATATAAAAACCAACCGAATCACTCACACACGCTTACCATCTCCTCCAAAAGTCGATAAAAATGGCTTTTTTTATGTCTATTCTATTAACAATGGCATCATTGACCAAATGGATACGAATATGAAGTTGGTTCATACCTATTTGCAGAGGGATTTGAATAACCAGTACGTTTACTACAAGCCTACTTATCAAAATAAAATTTCTCATATTTCTGGGTCAAAAGGAGGTAAACCCGTCATCGTCGATCCTGCCATCAAAAAATCCTGGTTAGATGCAAAAACGGAAAATACCTTTTATGATTTGACGGCAAACGGTTTGTTACTCGTATATCTTAAAAGTCCCTCCACTGTTTATCTTTTTAATGGAAAAAATCTGATACGAAAGTTTGATATTTTGGTAGACCGTGTTTTGGTCGATTATAAAAAAAGAGTAGATACTACTATTGCCAATGCTAGAAAAAACTATCCTCAATTTGTAAGTTCATTAGACATACCAATGTTTTTATCTTTCATCATGGATTATGATGCCCCTTACTTTTATCTCCAGACTATCGGAGATAAACAAGTTGTCTTGTACCAGTTTGATTTCACTGGTAAGCTCGTTAAAATACTGCCCTGCCCGAAAAAATTAGTTGTGAATCTCACGGTTAAAAGAAATGGGTTATTCTATGGGATCGCTCATGATTCTGAAGAGGAAGAGGCGTATCCCATTATATTAAAAAGTGAGGAAAAATGAAAGCACTAAAAACGTTCAATAAGTCCAAGACATTCATCTCGTGGCGAGTAGCGGTATATTCAGATATAATTAATAAAAGCATAAAAAGTGCTTGCTTAATGATTCAGATCGGATTGACAATGGTGCTGCTTTCCGTGTATGGATTTGGGCAGGAATTATTTCCCATCCCTAAACCCACCCACTTGGCGGCGGGCGTACCCCGTTCCAAACTGGTGGTGGTCAAAGAGATATCGCCCGATTTTAACAAGGATTTGTTTATGGCCTCGCCGGTGTCGCTAGTCGTCTCAAAAAACAATTGGTTGTACGTATACGACATGAAGCTGGTTAAAATATTCATCTTCAATGACAAATTTGAATATGTGGGGCAATTTTTAGACCATGGAACTCTACCAGGGCAAGTGGAGCTCTCCGATGGCATGAATAAGGAAATCGCGATTGGAGCAGATGGCCACATTTTTCTCCATGATGGAATTACCGATAAACTGATCCAATTCTCTGCCGCTGGTAAATTTATTAAAGAGACAGAGTTGAACCGTAATGGGAAAAACACACAGCCATTTCGACCCATTGTCGATAAAAATGGGTTCATATATGCCTATTCAGTAGTCAATGGTATCATTGATCAGTTAAATGACAAAATGAGTCTTACTCATTCTTTTTTGGACAGAAATTTAAATGACTGTTACGTTATCTATCGCCCGGCCTTCGAGGCATTTTTTGCCCAGAGTCACATGAAAGATTATTATGAGGAGAAAGGGTGGTTAAGTGCCGATAGGAGCAATACTACCTATTCGTTAACCGCAAATGGATTGCTATTTGTGTACTTGAATCGACCTTCCACGGCCTATTTTTTTCAGGGACAAAAATTGATCCGGAGTTTTGATGTACTCATCGACAGTGTCTTATCCACATACAGAAAGAGAATGGAAAAAGCCATTGAAACGCAAAAAAAAAGTAGACCCAATGAGATAGCTTTCTTCGAAATGCCGATGTTTCAGTCGTGTTTCATTGATGAAACTGAATCATTTTTCTATCTTCAATTTATGATTGAAAAAAATAAAAGTGTTCTGTACCAGTTTAATTTCCGAGGCAAATTGATAGGAGTGTTTGAATTTGCACAAGGTCAAGTGTTATTCAAGGCCAGAAGAAATGGCTTGTTCTATGGACTAAAATCTGGAGATCGCCATCCAGTAATAATAAAGGAGAAAAAATGAAAAAGACAACACTTTTTACCGTTGCCGTCATTATCTTTTTATTGATGGCCGGTTACTTTACCCTTCAAGTGAGAGGAATGGCCCAAAAAAAATGCACCGCTAGTAACGCTTGTGTGTACGAGGCTGAAGGTTCCTGCATGCCAAGAGGATCAATGGGATACGCGACCGTAATCTTCTCAAACTGTCTTGCATTAGGACACTGTGGAACCCTTTTTCGGGTAAGCTGCGAGGATAACGAAACTGGCCTCCCCTTCTCGTTTTATTATGAATGCTTAAGTAATAGTTTTGAATGCGGGATGTGGTAGACCTGTTTATCCGGAACGCCGGGGAAGGGATTTTCATCCTTCCCCCGGTGGACTGGATTGATATCTTTCACTATCAAAAAATCATCGTGGCCCTGGTAGAAACCGCCAAACTGATGATTAAAGTAGACGCGGCATCCTTGCCGCATTGATGGGCGATGAATTAAAATAATGCGACAAGGATGTCGCGTCTACAATAGCCTAACCCAAGTTACCCAGAATTTGACATTAAGGCAAAAAAATACTATATTTATAGTGAGAAAATAAAAAAAGGAGTTAACAAAGAGGTTATCACCATTATGAACGAAAGGAATAAAACAACGGATTTGTTGGCCAGTTTACAGGAAGAAATGGATTGGCTGAACAACGCCGCAGATATTCTAAAATACTCTTACGATACCTGTTCCAGAATCGGAGTAAAACAAGAGTATACCTACGAAGAACTGGATAAGTTCGAAGCATTTACCGTCCGTTTCGCCCGGGTCAGTGATCTATTGATTGAAAAAATCTTCCGCCGTATCGCCGCAGTCGACCAGGAAATTTCCGGAACCGTGCGCGAACATATCCAACGTGCCGAAGAGAAACAACTCATTTCCAATGCCGGCATCTTTTTCGCTATCCGCCTCATCCGCAACCAAGTGGCCCACGAGTACATCCAACACGAAATCCAAGAACTGTATCTAAAAGTATTGGAATACACCCCCCCACTTTTAGACAGTGTCAAAAGAGTAAAAAACCACTGCCGCCAGTACGGCTACCATATCAAAGTCCAAACTTCCCCCCGCCATACAAGCAATCCTATTCCCAGTCCATTATGATTGAGTTAAAGTTAAAAGAAAAAAAGAAGAACACAGATTACACAGATTAAAAGGATTATACAGATTAAAAGCAAGTGGGCGTTACGTGAAGGGGAATTATGGGATTATTTCTGTTTATCCCATAATTCCCATAATTCCCATAATTCCCATTCCTCCCATAATTCCCATAATTCCCATAACTCCCAGTACCTTAACTGCTGATTTAGGGCTGCGAGTATTAGTCGCGGTGAACCGTATCAGGCGCGAAGGCAGGGAGACAGACGGCGATGTATTCAGCTCCACCAGCAGCGGGACTGCTGTAACGCACCCATTGCCCTTTAGGTGTAAAAATCGCTTGTCCAGCAGATACATCGCTCACCCCTTCCCGTGTTTCAACGCGCAAGGTTCCTTTTAATACGACTGTATATTCATCAAATTCAGGAGTTTGCCCCGGTTCAACCCAATCGGCTGGACTCTTCATGCGCGCAATACTAACCGCTTCTGTACTGGAATTAACCCGCCCGAAATACTCCTCAATCACCTTGGGCAAATTGCCCGCTGCTTTAATAATAGTGGGTGCTTCATATTTTGTAGCCATAAATAAATACTCCTTTATTCGTATCCATACACCGCTTCCCGTTCTTCTTCCTCGGCAGTCATGATTATGCCGGGAGCATCTATCCGGGGACACTTGTTCTCGCAAATACCACAACCCGTACATAATTCCGGTTTCACGTAAATCTGATTCACTTTGACCAACTCACCCTTAAAATTCCAAGTATCCACTTCTCTGAAACGAATCGCTTTTTCAGGAATGGGGCAATGTTCCTCGCACACCGCGCAATTGTAGCCGTCCGCGTAGGTGTAACACCGATTCTTGTCTATTACCGCAATACCCATCTTGAATTTCTTTTTTTCTTCCAAGGCCAGTTTTTGAATCGCCTGGGTCGGACAAACCTGCATGCATTTGTTGCATTCATATTCACAATAGCCAGTCTGAGCATTTAAAATGGGCGTCCACATGCCTTCAAGCCCCGTTTCAAGACTGGCAGGCTGAATAAAATTGGTCGGACAGACCTGCATACATTGACCACAACGCACACACTTGGCCAAGAACTCGGTTTCTTTAACAGAACCCGGCGGACGCAAGAAACCATGAACTTTGGCTTTAGCCTGCACAAATGTCCTCGGTAACGAGGCAAGGAAAAGCGCGACAGCAGCGCTACCAATCCATTGACGCCGCCCGATATCAATCGTGGTCCGGTTCTCTTTTTTAGGCAGGGCAAAAGATACAGCAACAGCATCGGTAGGACAATCACTGACACAATTAAAACAGGTCATACACTCGCTTTTCATGTAATCTTTGTACGGACTACCACTGTAAGTGCAATGATTGGCACAAGCGCCGCAAGAGACGCATTTATGATCTGCTTTCAGATTAAATAAACTGACCCGCGACACAAGACCATACATTGCTCCCAAAGGACAAAGATAATTGCAAAAGAAACGACGCTTGACAAAATTCAATAACACCAAACCCAAAAAGATCAACCCGACGATAATGGATTGAGTATATACGCGCTGATTTTGGGTCAAGATATTTTTCCGCGCAAAATTATAAGCGGGTTTCAAACCCTTGGCGATAATACCGGTATCTTCGGCGCCGCCTTTAAGAGCCTGATGAAGGGAATAATTCACAGCAGGATTAATCGCCAGAGCAGAGCTACGAGTTAAAATAGAAAAAGGGTCCAACCATCCACCCAAATGCGTGCCCATGATGGCAGCTACAACCACAGCTAATAATATCAGGTATTTTAACTTCAATAACGGCCTGCTGACCTCCTCTTTTTTCTTTTTCTTGTTATTTTTTCCGGTTCTGAATACCCAGGTAAAAAACTGCTGCACAGCCCCCATGGGACATACCCACCCACAAAAAAACCTGCCCAATATCAAGGTTAACACCAAAGGAATCAAAGCCAATAAAAAAATGGCCATAACCTTCCCGGTAGCTAGGAAATTGAGTAACAACAGGAGGGGATCAAAATAGAAAAAATAATCAGTAAAAGTAAAAGATTCGACCCGGGCATTCCCGGATTTTAAGAGCAATACAAAAAAAATCAGCGTAAAAATAACCTGCACCAGGATTCGTACCCGTTGCATTGTTTTGCCTGTTTTCGCGTTCATGGCACTCCTCTATTATTCATAACAATATAACACCCGATAACAGCATTGGCCTGCACTGGCCAAAAAAACTATCGAGTATACGTATACTAATCTAAGAACTCAACCTGTCGTCTCTAAATTGGCAGGCACACAAAGATGACATAATAAATGGGGACGCAGTCCCCCTATACTTTAAAGGATTTAACGTTTATTTTTGCGATATCCGTGGCGCCCATTTTTTTAGCAGCCGCAGCACGTATGAAATCATACTGCAAGGGATCGGTGCCAAAAAGATTAACAGCGACCACATCCACTTCCATAATATTGGTGGAAGCCAACAGGTTTTTTTTAAATTCCACATCGCTGACCCGCCCGCCAATAGGACCGTTTCGCATTAACACACGGTACGCATCCACCAGGGTCAGATGCACCTTGAATCCCGCAGCCAAATCAGAGATACCCAGGCCCATATCGCGATGCAACTTGCCACGATTACCACCCAGAATACCATAAAGATTTTTCATGCCAATCGTCACACCAGCACTGCCATGATGCTTTAAGATAGGAATATTAATGAACTTATCCACTTCCAAGAAATCCTTGAATACAGGCCATCGTTTCAAACTTTCCCCTTTAAAATCATGGGTTACCAAGCGGTTCTCGTCAGCATACCGAACTTCTGCGCCTGCCGCTTTAGCGGCTTCTTCAATACCGCTCCGTTTATAGGTATCTTCCGCTTTATGACAGGCGTTGTCCATCACAATCACCTTTTTTGCGCCCGCATTCAACACCATTTCCACCACCGCACGTACTACTTCCGGGTTGGTATTCGCTGCTTGTTCAATCGTGCGATTCCACCCCATGTTGGGTTTGATCATCACGATATCTTGCTTGGCAATGAATTTCTTCATCCCACCCAGGGCTTCCACTGCTTTTTTAGCCATTGCATAGGGTGATTCACCCTCTACCTTAACCACTAACGAACCACTGGCAGTTTCCGCCATATTAAAAAAACCAGGCATACAAATGGATGAAGTCACCAATGCCGCCTGTTTCACAAATTCTCGTCGTTTCATCCGGCTCACCTCATGTACTATTTGATTTTTGTTTCCTCTTTATTTTTTAACATCCTAATAAGCTTAAACATAGCAATAAAACGAGTTCCTGTCAAGACCGAATAAAAAGAAAAGGATAAAAGCTGAAGAAAACGAAAAAACAAAGCGAGAAAAGACACAGGGCCATTTTATATTATTGGCCAATTATGGTATACTGTGGCTTAAATATGATGAAATAAAAATGATAGAAAAGAAACACATTCGCCTACCTCGCTCACTGGAGGAACATGATTTTAACTAACAATATCACCGCCATTCAAGAAAATAACCCCTACCTAACGACTCTCCAAGAAAATAAACGATTGGAACTAAACTACTTCGATACGGCAACTATTGATCGGATGTCGGAGCATCGTAAAAAAGAAACATGGTTAAAAGAACAACTGCAAAACCCATCGGCACGGATCATTCCAGTATGGCAGAACATGCACTTGGTCTCTGTTAAAGAGAATGAACCCCCCACAGCCATTTTCCTTTCTTATGAGCAGTGGCAATCGTTGCACGGGGATATAGCACCGGAAATTTTACTGGGCAAGGACAAAGAAAACGACTTCCTTTATTTTGCCGTGGAATTGCAAGAATTGGATTCGCAAGCCCAAGCCCATTATTCGCGGTTGGGTGAATTCCAAAGCCTGCGTAATATGAGTCTTTTGATCAATAGACACCAGGGCGCGCTTTTGGCTTATGCCCAGGGCATGACTTTCTGGCACCACAACCACCGTTTCTGCGGAAAATGTGGCGCTCCCACGCGCAATATAGAGGGCGGACACGTTCGCATTTGCACGTCTGAAAAATGCAAGAGCCAACACTTTCCCAGAACCGACCCCGCAGTAATAGTCCTGGTCAGTACAGGCGATTATTGCCTGTTAGGCCGCAACAGCAATTGGCACAAAAAGATGTACTCGACTATCGCCGGTTTCGTAGAACCGGGCGAAAGTTTGGAAATGACAGTGATCCGCGAAGTACTGGAAGAAACAGGAGTAAAAATCGATCCGGGTCATATCACTTATCACTCCTCCCAACCCTGGCCTTTCCCGGCTTCTATCATGCTCGGTTTCACCGCGCGCACTACGCGACAAGAAATCCACGTGGATACCCTTGAACTGGAAGACGCCCGCTGGTTCTCCAGAACAGATATTGAAACCGCACTGCAAAGTGACGCTTTCTGCCTGCCGTCGAAATATTCCATCGCCTATCGCCTGATTGAAGACTGGCGATTGCAAAAATAAGAGCAATTAATCTGGAATTCGAAAACTAGAACGGCGAGTGGAAATGATAGATAATAACTCAATCATTCCCAACTCCGTCCCCTATTTTTTATTTCGGGATGACATTTACAATCATCTCCTTTTTTATCAATTGTCCGCTTGAAGATCGCTCGATAAAAACAAATTCAAATTGACCCACGAATCCGACTCCCAGTTGCCAAAAAAACACACCGGTATCACTATCAAGAGCTGAACCGACCGGAAGCGGCGCAATCGCTTGGATGCTTTTCCCGGTCATTGTTCCGTGGTCACTATTGAAGAAATGAACTTCCAAACGTTCCAATTCCTTGACAGTAATAATCAGTTTGCCTTTATTATCTGGAAACATAAGCTGTGGTTCGAAACTATCTTTATATCCTCTACTAATGGTAACAGGTTCATTGTGATTGCTTTCAAGATTGTACAGCTCTTCCGGTGCTGCCAGTTTAAATTTCATTTGCTTTTCATTTGACAGAGTATCGCTCCGATTTTTATTGCCCGTATTAAGGATGGAAAAGTAACGGCTGCCAACGCCATCGGTATTATTATCATTATCCATCACAGTCCATTGGATGGTGTGAAGACCATTTTTAAAATCAGTGGTATCCAGAGATAAATAGCCTACGGCTCCATTACTATTAGCATAACCGGGAAATAGGGTGGCGATATCATTGCGAAAAATATTGTAAACTGGGTGGCCCATATCTTTGCCATCTATCCAGACATTAATGGTCGTGCCATCTGTAGGAATCATATTCGGTTGAGGTGTTAATGCCCAGCCCCAATTGATAAAATTATTGCCGGAAACTTGGCCCCCTTGTGTGGGGGTATCCAGTGCGCCAAAAGGTTTTTGTGCATTGGTATTATCTACAATAATGGTTTTGGTACCTAAAATCTCGCTTTTGCCTTCAATATCCGTGGCGATCACATGTAAGGTAAATTCTCCGTTGCCCTCGTTTGGTAAAAAATTCGTCAGCAGCATGTAACCCCAGCCCGCTATATAATTATTGGGATAATCGGGGTAAGCCGCTTCAACGTCAGGTCGAGCACCTTCGACAAAAAGCGCGTCACCGATAAAGACCAAGGACTTATTACCTTCTTCCCGATAGACTTTTACACTATCCACACCCACATCATCTAATGCCCAACCAGTGACAGGAATACTACTGCTAACGGGTGAACCATCAATTGGCGTGGAAAATTCACCGAAAGGTTTTTTGTTCTGGTCATTCGAAATCACGTTCAAGGTAATTGCAATGGTTTGCGGTGAATTGGTGGCATTGGGATCACTGACCAAAACCGAGCCTGTATACGTGCCTGATGATAAACCGGTAGGATCAACAGATACATAAATAATTCCGTCATCAATACCGCTTAGAGGGGTACAGCTTAGCCAAGGGGTGTCGACATTGACCGTCCAATTTAAAGTGCCTACCCCGGTATTAGTAATCCAGGCATGTTGCTGTTTTGTCTTTGTTCCAGAAGAAGTGGCGGTAAATCGCATTTGTTTACGGTTTAAATTAATGGCTGGAGGGGAATCGGAAGTTATTGAAAAATTAGCATTGCTGGTATCCCAGATGTTTGGGTCATCTACTGCGCTTATTTTTATTCTGCATTGGGTAGAGACTGGATTCGGTACAATCCAGGTGTAAGAACCGGTATTGCTGGTGGAAGAAATGATATTGGACAAGATGGAGCCACCATTGATAGAATATTCTATTTTCACATTTCCCACTGTGCCAGTATTAGACCAGGAAATGGTTTGGGAAGTACCTATACCGCAGGTTTCACCCCCATTGGGATAGATGACCGTAATTGTTGGTGTTGATGTTGAAACAATTGAGAAGATGTTATTTGATAGATCAGACGGGTTTCCGTTTCCAGCTTCACTAATTTTAACCATGCATCCAGCAGAGACAGTATCTGGTACAGTCCAGACGTAAGAACCAGTATTCGCAGTGGAAGCAATAATGGTTGACCAACGGGAACCGCTGTTTATAGAATACTCAATTTTTACATTTCCCACTATGCCGGTAGTAGACCAGGAAATGGTTTGGGAAGTACCTACCGACCAGTTTTCACCACCATTGGGATGGGTGACTGTAATCGTTGGTGTTGATGCCGAAATAATCGAGAAGATGTTGTTTGATATATCAGACGGACTTCCGTCTCCTACTTCACTAATCTTAACAATGCATTCAGCAGAGGCAGTATCCGGTACAATCCATATGTGAGAACCAGTATTCGCAGTGGAAGCAATTATGGTAGAACAACTATAACCGCTGTTTATGGAATACTCGATTTTTACATTTCCCACTGTGCCCGTGGAGGTCCAGATAATTGTTTGGGAAGTACCTATGGCCCAGTTTTCTTCACCATTGGGAGACACCACCATAATTGCTGGTCCTGTTCCACCACAGTGATTTTGATTCTCTTCCCATATGCGCTGATGAGCGTATAACCACGCTCTTAGAGATGTATCCGTTGCAAATAAACAATTCTCATTGATAGAAAATCCACCAATATTAGTTAAATTTGTAAAACTTGATGGAATTTCTCCGCTTAGATGGTTGGATGCCAAATATAGGGAATTCAACTTGCATAGATTTCCTAATTCTGTGGGAATACTACCACTCAATTCGTTTTGAATCAGATACAATATATTTAAATTACTCAAATTTCCTAATTCTGAAGGAATATTACCGCTTAGTTGATTAGAAAATAGAACCAATTCAGTCAAATAAGTAAGATTTCCCAATTCTGGGGGAATGCTACCACTTAGTTGATTGTAACACAAAAGCAGTCTTCTTAAATCGGAGAGACTTCCTAATTCCGGTGGAATACTACCACTCAATTGATTGGAAGCCAATACCAGTGCCCCTAATTTGCTTAATTTTCCTAATTCCGGTGGGATACTTCCACTTAGTTGATTGTTTTCCAATTCAAGGTTTGACAAATTGGAGAGATTTCCTAATTCAGGAGGAATACTGCCACTTAACTTCCCCCTAGATAAATCCATGTCAGTCAGATTTTTAAGATTGCCTAATTCTGAGGGGATACTACCGCTCAGATTGGTACCCACTATCATTAACGAATTCAAATTGTCAAGATTTCCTAACTCCGGGGGAATCCCTCCACTCAGTTGATTAGAACTCAAACGAAGAATTGTCAAATTTTCCAGATTTCCTAATTCAGATGGGATACTCCCTGTCAATTGATTTGATCTCAATTCCAGGACTTTCAGATTGCATAGATGCCCTAATTCCGCGGGAATACTACCACTTAGTTGATTATATTCAAGATTCAGAGTTTTTAAGTTAGTTAGATTTCCAAACTCCTTTGGTATATTGCCACTTAATTGATTGAATCCTATATCCATTTCTATTAAATTGGTAAGATTTGCCAACTCTGGAGGGATATTTCCGTTCAGTTGATTGAGCTGTATATGTAGTCGTGTCAAATTGCTAAGACTTCCTAATTCCGAGGGGATGATGCCGTTTAGCTGGTTGTGAAGCATAGATATGTTTTCCAAATTGCCTATGTTTCCTAATTCGGCAGGGATACTACCGGTAAGTGCGTTTTCATCTAAAGCGATCTGAATCACAGAATCTTCTTCAACAGTAATCCCTTTCCAGCTTCCTTCGGTGCCGGGCATGGCAAATCCATCCGAATGTAACGGAGGCGTTTTCCATCCGCTGTTATTTTTCCAATTGTTGCCATTGGTTGCATTGAATAACGCAATTAAGGCTGCCCGCTCTTGGGCGGGAATGGCTCCTGATAGATGGGCAGAAATACAAAATAATAATAAAAATATAATACTTGACGAAGACAGGTTTTTCATTTATTCCTCCAATTCACACGGTTTGTGGTCTAAATGGGATTCATCGACTATTTTATGCTTATCCCCTTTATATTGATACCACAATTTATATTAGGAAGTCAAGATAAATTAAAATTTGGCGAAAGCAAGGGATTTCTTATCTGGCAGTTAATCCGATACCTAGAAAAATTGAACTACCATTACTAAAAAATTAAAAAGAACCCAGGCGATATCATATACCGTAAGCGCTTAGGGAACCACACCTTTTTTTTTCTTTTAGATGGAGTAAAATATC
>CAZCVI010000131.1:0-13350 GCA_964502145.1 uncultured Clostridia bacterium | reverse complement strand
ATCATATTTGAAATATCGTGAAAATGAATTTACACAAAATATTATACACTCCCTCCAGTTCTTTTTTAATAGTGATTAATTGCCTTTGAATATGTCTTAGTTCTTCTTCCAAGCCTTCCATTTCTTCCGTGCTGTGCGTGGCTTGCAGTTTTTGTTCCGCTGCCGAAATCTCTTTTTGCAGCGCCAACAGATCGTTTAAAACTACAATCTGGATTTGCGCCATCTTGAGCAACTCCAGCTTCTTGGCCTTCTTTTTAATATCGACCTCTGACGGTGCTTCAGTCAGTCGTTTTTTATTGTCCTTATGAATTTTTAATTCCCGAAGGATATGCGCTATCTTTTCATACTGAAATTTTGCGTTTGTTACCAACTGGATAATATCGGCTGGTAATTTATAATCTCTTTTAATCTCTTCCAATTCTCTCAACAGTGCCAATTCTTTCATGTTTAATCTGTCCTGCAAAAGGTAGATGCTCATCCGACGGTCGAAATTTTCTTTTGCTTTTGTCAGCAGTTGTTTTTTTTCTGTTTCCAGTTCCCCCGCCATTTTTTTCAAAGTTGTAATAATCTCGGAAGTAGGCGTGATGTGCAGAAGTTTTAAATTCTGCACGATTTGTGCTGCATGGGGCAGAGTCATAGCTGGCAGTATTTCCGGGCGGTAAAGCATCTCTACTATACGCTGGGCAATAGGTGTTAATATTATATTCGTGGCACGAAGCCCAGGTAACGGACCACTATAAGGAGGAACTGCAAAAGGAAACAAATAACTGTCATGGTAGGGGGAATGCCCACTAAACCCTAAGGTATGAAACAATTCATGAACCAATGAAAAATGCCGTACATAGGGATCTAATTCCATGCCCAGATTTACTTTCACCAACCGATTGGTTTTCCTGAACTCAAGCTCTTCGGGGGTGAATTTAATCTGCTGGGAATCAATAATCAGGGAATCATCTCCCATGGTATACATCTCCAGGCCTACCTTGGAATTTTTTATGCCGATTCGAACACGCAGATTATCCAACAAAGCGGATGTCTCACCCATCAAAGAAGTGATAGTGGTGGTAGTATTTTGTTTCTCAAATTCAATAACAATATTGGCTGCCTTTAAACCCGGGGTATAAATAAATTTCTCTTGACCAATGATCCGGTTCACCTGCTGATAAAACATCGTGATAGCGTGGGTGTCAATGATATTCATATTCCCCCGCGCAGTAACGGACACGCGATCTTCAAACCATTTACAGATTTCACTGTTCGCCATTTTTTGTTTTTCTAAAGCGGTGTTTTCCCTTGCTTTTACATAATACCTGCCATAGAGATCATTCTTACTGACATCGGCGACGGTAATAAAATTTTCTACTAAAGCACATAAGAAATTCTCGATTTCCCGCCGCGAATATTCATTGGGATTGTCTGTTTTCGTGGCGCTAAGCATAAACGTATACCCTGATTTTCCGCCGGGGTCACTCTGGGTATCGTCAGGAAGTAGCAGGGCACTGTTCTCTTGCAGGGAAAGAACTTTAGGAACGGTAGGTCGCGACGAGACACAACCTGTTAGAACCAAACCGACGATTAACAGTAAAAAACAAAACGCTGGAATAGTCTTTTTTTTCAATGCTGATCTCCTTGGATGATATTTTTTTTATACACCTTAAATAAACATTAATGTATATATTATTATTATATTATTATTTTATTATTATAGTGTCTTCGGCATTATCCCTGATGGTTAAAAATGTTCTTGGTACAGGTGTCTCTAACACAATATGTTCCTTGGTAATAGGATGGGTGAAGGTGATAAAATAGGCATGGAGTGCCAAACGATTCAAAGGATTGGTGGCTGCACCATGGACAATGTCCCCGGTTACAGGAAACCCGATCTTGGCCATATAGCGGCGAATATTTTGATTTTGCGGCGCACAAGACTCAATGGTCAACAACGAATAGTTAGCAAATGTCTTTAATTGCCGGTACTGACACGTCACTATATTATTATTCGCATCACAATTTTTTGCGTGTTCCTGGTCTGCTATAGTACCACTTTTCTCAGGCAAGTGCCCTTCGACCACGGCAAAATACATCCACTTGATCTCTGCGCGTTTGACCATGTCTAACAATGACTGCTCAAGACCAGTATGCTTGGCAAAAAGAACAACACCTGACATTTCCCTTTCCAACGGAAAAACCGGGGTCAATTCACCCTGATATTTGACCACACGGTTCCCCTCGGAAAGAAGACCCGCAGGTTTATTGACGGCAATTAGATAATCATCTTCAAACAAAATAGGAAATGAGGCGGGTTCGTTCTTTAAAAGGATATCCACGATAGTAGCGATGGCTTCATCGGCTTCTTTTGCAGGAACACTGCTGGAACCGGCTCCACGATGACCTCCACCACCAAAAAAACTACTCAACTCCCCTGAACTAACCTGACAATTGCGATTAAAAATACTGTGACCAATACTAAGCACCACCCGCTCCCGCTCTGGACTCTCATACCTTACTTTTAAATTCACAACGGACTGGGGAAACAAAGAAAACACGAGGAACCGATTTCCCGATGGATATTTAGGCAAAGGACGAAAATCAGTAATCGTGACATGGTCAATGCTTTTGGTATATTTTTGCAGCAATTCACGGTAGGTCTGGTCCGCTTTTAAGGCCAAGGTCATTCTTTTTTTTACTTCCCGGTGCTTCAACACCCCCTCGATATCACGGCTGCGGAGTAACTTGACCAATAGATTCCAATAGGGTTCATCCGCTCTATTATGACTGGAAATAGTAGTGGAAAGCGCAACGTAAGGATAGTGCCCGGGATGAAGTACTTCATCCAACGATAAAGCGGCTGAATCTATTTTATCAATCTCTTCCACGAGACGGGTGTAATCACGGGAAAAGGGCGTGCGATAGGTAGGATTATGTTTGAAGTACTCAAAAACAATACCGGCTGCACTGGGTGCTATTTTAAAAACACCGTGAAAGGGTGTGGCAATACGATTGGATTCATGATGATCAAACCATAGCTCACAGGTGGGAAAATAAGCCAGGTTGGCAATCACATCCCCCGGCAAGATTTCTACCAGTCCGTGTTGCATCGCGTTAGGTTCCACCCATTTGATGGGTTCGCTAATCTGCAATGCGTCACTTAACAGCACCGCGCACACAATACCGTCGAAATCTGGCCGGGTTACGATCCTCATTTTTTTTTGCTTGCTATGATTTATATGACCTTTATTATTGGCTTACCCGTTCTTTTACCCATTACTTTCCTCTTTGTGGGGCTGACATTCCTGGTTAAATGAATCCTGAAATATTTCCAGCAGGATATACGCTTGCTCGGCAATAATGCGGGCATCACGTAAGAAACCATAAAAGAGTATGCTCAACCGGGTTTTAGAAACATCATTCTTGATGCGTGTGATCTGGTTTTTATCCAATTCCACCACCAGTTTGGCCATCTGGTCTCGTTTGGCCAGGATGACACTGCAATCGGCAATCTCTTTTTTCATCATCGCATTCGCGGTACTTGCCAGTAGTTGGAGCAGCAGGTCATTTACTTTGGCCAGTTCTTCGAGTTGCACGGGTAACATGCCCTCGTGGTTATTATCTATATGGGTATAAATGCGTTTGATCGCATCGCGGTGACATTCGGCGATTTCTTGTAGTGCGCCGACGGTCTGCGCGTATTTTTGCGAGGTAATCATTTCCTCCTGGGAGAGCAAGCGAATGGTTTTAAATACATTGGCAATAATAATATTGGCCCATTCCTGAACTTTCCGCGTCTCGCGACGGATGCTCTTTAATAATGTTCGGTTCTGCGTAGCCAGACCAATGTAACAATTGGCCAGATTTTCACGCACATCCTTGAGAAAGAGTCCAGTATGCTCAAAAGTCGTTCCAATCGCATACTGATCATCCTTTATTTTTTTCAGGTTATAAATTTCATAGTTCTTGGCGACTTGTTCGCGGGATCTGTGGAGGCGCACGTTATTTAACATGATTGCTGCACCCACAAAGAGGATACCAATGAGTCCAATGGCATGGAAATGGGAAATAAGCCATGAAAAAATGGAGGAAAAGGTAAAGGCGGTAAAGGCGGTTAAGAACCAGCCACCAATAACTAACAACACACCGGATACACGAAACACGGCGCTATCCCTACCCCAAGCACGATCAGCAAAAGAACTGCCCATGGCGACCATGAAGGTTACGTAAGTAGTGGAAAGCGGAAGTTTCATGGAAGTACCAAGCGAAATCAAGGCACTGGATACCATCAGATTCACAGCGGCGCGCACAAGATCAAAAGAGGGTTTGCCCCCATGCACTAAAACCGCCTCGGTTTTGGACGCTTTGAACTGCTGGTTTATTTTATTGATGATAGAATCGGGAATGACTCGTTTGATACCATCACCCATGGTGGCTACAACACGAACGACAGCACGGGAAAGAGGGGAAGAACCATACCGCTCAAATCCTTCATCCTGCCGCCCCAAATTGAGCTCGGTGTCAGTAACAGTCCGGGCTTTTTTGGATATCCACACGGTAAGACCCATCACCAAACCCGATATCAACAGAAAAAATGTATTGGCTTCGGAGGGTTGTAATAATGCATTCATGGATGCAGTCAAAGAATTACCACTGGCTTGCGCAGCTTGATAAGCACTTAAGCCAGCCATAGGAACACCAATAAAATTTACCAGATCATTGGCTGCGAAAGCCAATGCCAAGGCAAAAGTACCGAGCAACACAATGGGCTTAAGGATGTTTATTTTGGTGAAGAAAATAATCAGTTGCAGCATTACAGCACAAGCCACGAAGAAATAAAGCATCAGGGTCCAGGTGTGGGTCTGAATCCAAACCACATTGGCATGTGTCAACAGGGCAGAACCTTTCGCACCCTTGACAAGGATAAAATAAAGGATAAAACAAAGGGCCGCCCCCCCCCAGAGTGCGCCGTATCTTCGCAAACGCTTCTGAAAGTCAAAAGAAAACAACAACCGGGACAAGAACTGGACGACGGTCCCAAAAAAGAAGGCGATCACGACGGAAACAAGAATACCGAAAATAATAAATAATGATTTGCCAGTATTGATATATTTGGGCAGTTCAGCCACTGTTTCCCCAAGTTGATTGATCTTGATGATGGACAAGGTAATCGATGCGCCCATCAATGAAAAAACGATAGATACAGTAGTAGAGGTAGGCAGGCCAAAGGTGTTATATATATCCAACAAAATCACGTCCGTCAACATCACGGACAGGAAGATCGCCATCAATTCAGGCATATTAAAATATTGCGGATGAAAAATACCACTGCGTGCCACTTCCATCATGCCAGAAGCAAACATCACGCCCATCAACATGCCGAGACTGGCGATTAATAAAATAATGTTCCGGGGTGCCACGCGGGAACCAATGGCTGAGTTTAAAAAGTTTACGGCATCATTGCTGACACCGACTATCAAATCAGATACTGCCAATGCAGCCAGTATCACTAGAGCTATTAAGTACATCTCCATAAATATTCTCCATTCGGTTAATTTAAATGAAATAATTTTAAGCAGTGATTAACTTACATTATTACATCAAATTATATAGCATTTTGGAGTTAAAGAAAAGCCCACGGCGATTTTTTTTCAGCACTTTTTTTTAAACGCCGGGGAAAAAGAGGGCCCATGTTCTAAAAAAAGTCATTATGAATACACTCTACCATTTCCGACCACGCAAATCTTTTTTTATATAGACCAATTTCCCTTTCCATTGCCTTGAGGCAGTCGCTGCTATACATTTTAATAATAGCTTGAGCCAATCGGTGTTCATCCCCCGGTGGCACCAGCAATCCAGTTTTTCCGTCCAGCACCACCTCTTCAAACGCGCCCACGTGTGTCGCTACCACTGGACGATCCATGCCATAAGCGATCTGGAGTATGCCGCTACCACTGCCATCGACATAAGGCAAAACAGCAAAATCACTGGCTTTAAAATACAACTCCACCGCTTCATTGGGTACATACCGGTTAAAAAAACAGACATTCTGCTCGATACCCAGTCCCTCAATCAGACCGGTGTAATAATCCGCATGACGTTTATGTCCCCACACCTCGCCCACAATTAATAACAGGATGTCAGGGGCATATGTTTTGACCAGAGGAATAGCTTTTAAGAGAAATTCCAGGCCCTTGTATTTCCTGATAAAGCCAAAAAAGAGAATCACCTTACGATCCGGGGGGATATCCAATATGAATCTTGATTCTTCCCGCGTATAGCGATTCTTATTAAATATCTGGTAATGCGGGTGCGGAGAGACCCGCGACGGTTTCATATTATGTTTCAGTAACCGCGCCAGTTGCCGTTGCTGGTGGCTGGAATGAAGAATAAAATAATCACCGCGTTTTAATACCAGATGCGCGATCTTTTTTTTTAACCATCCCGTCCAGGCGCGCTCGTGTTCCATTACATTATGGCAGATAAAAATAACCTTGGTGCCACTGTTCCCTTGCCGGACAATGCGTAAGAATAATACATAATGAGGCGCCCAGAATACTACCCACCAGGGCAGCAGGATCATCGCGTATTTCCTGGCTTCTATTCCCGCTTTTATCCAGGTATGAAAGTTCAGCGGGTGAAGCTCCCTTTTGATCCCTATTTTTTGGTTCTGGTCTACAGCTCCATGATCTATCGTTTCGATTTTTTCCACGCTGTTGTCTTTATCGCTTTTCCCTGGAAACAACCATTTGAAATATTGCTTTTTATATGTATAAAACATCACCTCCCCTTTCCCGCTCAGATGATTATAGAGCAGGGTGTTATAATGGGCGATGCCGCCCCGGAAAGGCAAGGAAGGGGCCAGTAAAAATATACTCTTGGGGATTTTGTCCGCCACGGAAGCCGGGGGAAATTCATTAGAGGGATTTTTATCCCAGGCGATCAGGATAAGACTCATCACACCCTGGGTTAAACCACCGGCCAACCGATACAAGATAGATACGATGATACCCTGTGCCATGGTCTGACCCATGCCACCGGCTAAAAAACCATACACGAACTCGCGGATACCCAGATTATTGGGTGTTATTTCAACGACTGTACTTAATCGCATGGTCACAACCAGGAGGATTAAAAAAGGAATGGTGGTAACTGTTCCCAGGCTATGGAAAAGAAAATAAAGCACGATCATATTAAAACATATATCAAAAAACATGATCAAACCGCTTTTAAATAACAGGGCTTTGTTTTTCATGACCGCGACTATCCAAAACAGAATATCCCCACCCATCTTATGTATCTGACGAAAGCCGCTTAAAATAGCGCTATCCGAAACAGTGGCAGTTTCCGATGCGGTGGCAAAGTATTTTTTCAATACAGAGGAAAGAATGGGCACAAAGAGGGCCTGGGCGACCAGAAGAAAAATAAACAGCGCCAGAATAGGAATCTTCTGGAACCGCAAGAAGGGATCATATATACCAATAAAAATAATCCCGGCCATTAATGAAAACAGGACGTTCAACCAACTGAAAGACACGAGGGTTGCAATAGATTTTAAGTAACTGACATTGGCTTTTTTTTTGAACATGACGGTCCGATACACACCGCCGCTAAAAGGAACAAATTTGTTCATGAAACGACCGACCACAAAATACTTGAAGGTAGTGACAAACGAGAGGGGATGGGAGATAAAGGTTAAAAGGAGGTGAAAGATATAACTGACTATCACCTGCCCGATAGCAATTAAAACAACGACAGGCATAAGATTCGCGAGGTGGATAGATGACACAATGGCAAAGTCAGCCCGGTGTTTATAAATATAAAATACCAGCAGGCCGAGCACAACAAACAGGACTACTTTTTTAGCCGTGGCAACCAAAGGGTTGCGGGAAGTAGATGGTGCGGCTGATTTAGCTGTCATTAACGTTGGCCTCGTTTCTTTTTAAGTAGACTCTTCAGCGCGCCCCAGCACCAGGCCAATTTAATGGCATAAACGGTGGGAATGGTAAGCAAATAACGCAACAATTTGGGGTGGCCCAGATAAATGTGGGCGGTTGTTTTTAAGGCAATCAATGGTGCGGCCAACGCAATAGCAAAAGGAGAGAACAGCAGACGCGGGCTAACCAGTACATCTTGGAATAAAAGGCGTAACCGGATAGTATGATACGCATGCAACTCGGCATAACCAAGCACAGCACGAAAGGTGACGCGCGCAGGATCATGCACCACCATGGCAGTCGCTGCATAAGCAATGGTATATCCCTGGCGACGCGCACGCAGGATAAATTCCATGTCCGGGATAATTGTTTCCGGGTTAAAGACACCGATATCTTTAAAAACTGCGGCCTGGATGCCCATGTTCGCACCGGCGATAAAATCCACGTATAGCTGCTTCTGACCGGGCATAAAAGGATAGAATTGAGCGATGTTGTGGCACAGTTTAAAATAATGAGTGGTCGGGCTGACTACAGCACCCGCGACAATCGCTTCTTGTTTCAGCCGGGAACACATTTTTTCCACCCAGTTACTTTCGGGAATACAATCATCGTCGGTAAATAATAAATAAGCGCTGCTGGCGGATTCAATTCCACGATTAGCGGCGTTACTGAGACCAGAATTATAACCGGTAGCCACGTATTTCAGGTGCGGCAAGCGGTCTAACATAGTGCCACACACTGTCGCGGTATGGTCTGTAGAACCATCATCTACCACGATGATTTCATAGCTGTTGGGGGTGACTGTTTGTTGGGTTAAGGATTCCAACAGCCGCTGTAATAATGTACAGCGATTAAAGGTGCAAATGATTACGCTGGCAATCAAGGTAATTCCTCCGGGGGGATGGGAGTGATGGGAGTAATGGGAGTGATGGGAGTAATGGGAAGTATGGGAAGTATGGGAGTAACGGGAGTTATGGGATAGGCGAATAGATTGCATTCATCGGCATTGCACACGTTGGCTGGTTCCACCTGGGCAATCACTGGATAACCCCAGCTACCAAAAAATTCCACCGCTTCTTCCATGAAATCCCTGTGACAGTGAAAGGCAAAAGCTCGAATTTAAAATTCATGCGCCCACGCAATAACAGATTCGGCAGTTGCGGCAACACTTGCTTATATTTGAATATTTTCATTGTTTTTCCTTTAAATTTTTTGGTTTTAACCAGCCACTCAAATCCTTCTGGAGCAAATCCTGCAATTTTAGGATATCGTCACGGAACTCATTTTGCAAATAAGCCCTTGTTTCAGGTTTCATATCCACCCTGATAAAAAATTTCGCCCGTATGGCATCGCGAAATTTGGCATACCTGTCGGCAGTTAGCAGAAAACTTCCCACGGCGCGAACCGTCCGTTGAAAGGCATTCTTCATCAGGAAGAAATTATTAAAGGTTTTGAATCGGGGAAAACCAGAGATATTGTACTGCTTTCTGGTTTGTGTGGTTTGAAAATCAGTGGCCACCTCCAAGAACTCATATACCCCTTTTAAGGTGTCTTGCGGATTTTTTTTTAATTCATCCGTAAGCACTACATGAACGTGGCTAAAGGCTTCCATAAACGCTTTCACTTGGTCATAATAGAGCCCTCTTTTTTTATAATACCACATGACCTGCCACGCGTTACGAATCCGCGCTTCTTCTTGCGCCAGTCCGTCTTCAAAGGATAAATATTCGCGGTTATCACGCCACAGATGCATATAGTTAGAATAGGCACGATCTACCGGGTTTCGCAACATGATGATAATCCGTGGCTCACCCAGTACCTGTTTAATCATAGGAATAGTATGCTCATAATAATAAATAGTATCAGCACTCGCTTCCCCGATGGCTTTTTCGTTTTTTACATCCGCAAACAATGTGCAATAATCCGCGAATTCTCTGACAAACAGTTTTTTTTCATCCTGAATCCCTTTTTGCGGCAGATTTAGGAATTGAGCGGAAAAAAAACACGGCTCTTTGACCGGGCTCATAAAAATATCCGGGTGTTCTTTTAATATATAATATAGCGTCGTTGTCCCTGATTTCCCGACACCCACAATTAAAAAATTCGGTAGCACCCGAGTCTTATCCGCATTGTCTTTGGCCACTATCATGTTACTCCCATTTAAAATAATATAAATTAGCCGTCACCCGGCACACCTCTGCGTCTTCAATAAAAATGGATTTCCGCTTTTTTAATTCCAAACGATTGCGAACCCCCTGCGGGTTGATATGCAGGAAATGAATCTTGCGCTGCTTTAAACTCTCTTTAAACAGCGGCGTTAAGATCAATTGCGATTTTCGTTCATTGCGCTGCACCAGACTAAACCCCGCCAAAGAAGACAAGTGGTAAATTCGGCGTTTCATCCCATTATCAAAATAGGGCGATACCCATGAATCAAAATGCCCCAGATAACCCATAGGTTCCGCTGGTTTAATATAGTTATCCATGAATTTCCAATCTTCACCCGTGAAAAAAGTAGAGTATTTGATCGAGGTTCTTTCCCCAGCATCCGTCATCGTGAACATGTTTTTCCATCTGCGACCATCCCCATGACCCTCAAAAAAAGTCACCGCTATACTAAACAAGATCATTCCCACCATCAGCAGGTCCAGGAATTTTAATTGATAACGATAAAAATGAAGCCGGCTGGTTAAAACAGCCCATAACATGATCCCAAAAACAGGAAAAAACATGAATAAGCGATAATTGGCTACCGAATAATAATAAATAAAATAAGTCCCCAGCAAGAGCATTGAAAAGATATACAAAAATCCACCGATACTCCGCCGGTAGTTCTGCCGCAACAGAAAAAGCACGGTCATAATCAGGTAAGCCAATACACCCAAAGCAAAAAACTGCACGCCAAACCCCGATTGATCGAGAAAATCCGGCGTATATTCATTATACATACCCAGGTCTTTAATGCGATAGGGAAAGAGCAGCAGATTCTTGACAAACCGGTGCCCCGCCAATTTCAGCACTGGATATTCTGCCCGCAAGGCTGCGTCCGTCACATATTTGGCCGGGTTTTGCTGGCTTAACACGAAGGTTTTGAACAGACCTGCATTTTTAACAACACCCACCAACAGGATCATACCGAGCAGGAAAACCCCGATATAAACAACTTTTTTATTTCTTAAGCCATTTTTAAATCCAGTCCATAACATCGCACCCTTTTTACTTAAAAACATCCTGACCCCGAAGAAAAACAGCAGCACAACAATCAGACCCAGGCAGGCCATCGCCAAATATTTTAGCAGCGGCAATTCTTGTACTACTCTAAAATACGATCTAATAATCAAAATATCTTTTAAATACCAGTACCCGCCCAGAACCACCAGTGCTATCGCCCCGCCCAGACATCGTAGCCAATTCTCTTTAATAAAGGCCCGGGTTTTGGAGAAACTGAAGCCCAAAGAGCAGAAAAGCGCCAGGAAAAACACCACCAAAATCTGGAGGCCGCTTATTTTGGCACCGATCAACATCCCCATCGTCAACCCCAGAAAGACGATGTGTGCATTATTTTTTTCATAAAACACATTAATAAAGTAAAGCGCGGCCATAAATATCAATCCATTAAGCGCCAGATGATCTTGGACCGTGCGCGATTCAATTATAATCGCCGGAATAAAATAGAGTACAATCGCGTAGCGTAGCGCCATATATTTACGCACCTTCATTTTTACCATCAACACGTAAGCTGAAAGGCACGTCATCAGCCCATAAAAAAACTGCGGCAATTCCACCCAGGTCATATCCCCGGAAAATGTAACGAACCAGAAACTCAGCAGTTTTGGACCCATTGGATTCCGATTCAACCGCGACACCGGCGTATCAATGACCGCAGGAATCATGTTTTGCTGGAACCATTCCACCACCGGGTGCAGATGATAGGCAAACACATCCCACACATCGGGTGGGAAATAATAAATCTTGACCACTATAAAAACGACCTGCATCACGAACAATAAAAGCAACCCGTACAATATATAATCCCTGCTTTTAACCAGTTCCCCGACCGAACTCCCGCACCGTTGCCAGCAATCATCCAGCGCCGCCCGCGTGGTTTTTCTAAACAGTACCAGCACCAGCAGTGCGATAGCACTATTCAACACCAGGATCGGCACAACACCCAGGTTCCTGGCCACAACACCCAGAAAGAGGAGGGTCACCGTGATCTGGGCCGTATAGAGTAAAAAGGTAGTGATCCATAACTCGGCCAGATGCGCTTGTTTCGAATAACGATAAGCCGTCACATACGAGGAAACCAGCAGTAAAGAATTTAATAAGAAAAAAATGATGGGCATCGTTTTTTTTCTCTGGCGGTCAACGACTAATGATGAACCCGTGATTTCAGCACTGGATGAGTCAATTATACCCCGTCAGCCGCTGTTTCTGGCACTAATTTTTGATGGGATTCATCTTGCCATTTTAACGCTTTCGGCAGGGTTTCAAAACCTACCCCGTACACTTGGTCCACATCGTGGATAATAACAAACGCTTTCGGATCGACCGCGGCAATGATGCGTCGTACTTCCGGGATATTTTTTTTCGGTAGTACCGTCGTCAACATTGACCGTTCAATTTCCGTGTAGCCTCCCAGTCCTTTAAATACCGTCAAGCCGCGGCTTAAACTATTAAACAGCGCCAGTTTCATTGCTTCGGGTTCATTCGTCACGATCATCACCCGTTGATTCGCTTGGATGCCATTGAGCACCATGTCGATCACTTTAATTTCCACATAGATAAAGATCAGCGAGTACATGATTTTTTCAATCGGAATAAAGATCAGTGTCGCCGCGCCCAGTACCAGAATATCAATCAAGATCAGCGTGCGACCGATAGGGATGCGTTTTGTTTTCCAGAGCATTTGGGCCAGTGCATCCGCGCCGCCAGTAGACCCCCCGGAAAAATAGATCAAACCCAGGCCCAGGCCCACGATAGCGCCACCGTAAAAGGCTGCCAGCAGCATGTCGCCCGTGACAATGGGAATCTTAATGATCAAAAACATGTCGATCAGCACATTCATCAGCACCATCGCATAAATTGATTTAGCACCAAAACCTTTGCCCATCAAACGTGTGGCAATCACAAAAACAAATGCCGTGAGAATCATTGACGTTGTGCCCACAATCGGTAATCCCGTCAATTGTTGGGCGATGATACCCAGGCCTGTCACCCCGCCTTCTATCATTTTCATCGGTAGTATAAAGACCACATATCCCCCCGCAGACAACACCGCGCCAAAGGTAATGACCAACCAGGGCCATAGTTTATAAAAAAATTGTTTTGTTTTTTCTGACATGATCACTCCTACTGTTCTTATGCAACTGAAGATGCATTATAGTACTTTTTCGTCATAAAATCAATAGCAATGCCTTTCCTG
>CAZCVI010000130.1:0-13556 GCA_964502145.1 uncultured Clostridia bacterium | reverse complement strand
TGGTTTGCTTCGTTTTCGCTTCCAATAATGAAAAAGACAATATTTAAGATCATTATGACAGCAATACGCCGCCTGACTTAAGCCACTGCGATTCATGCATAAAATATCTCCTCAAATTCGGAATAATCGGTAATAAAATCCCCTGCATTTTTTAATTTCCGGGTCAGATGGAGTGTATCGAATTTATTAGTAGAGAAGAAATCAAGATCATATGATATCCGATGCCCCAGGTGGATTGCACAGGCAGTTCCTCCCGCCAGATAGAATGGGTTCATAAATTCAAGCGAAGTCATCACTTCGATATTCTTTTCAGTATAATCAAGCAATACGTTGGTGAACATGTGGTTATGGTTTCTCCGGGGAAGGTTTGGGATATACCGTTTATGTTTTTCGGGTTCTATCTTTGAAATATCCGTGTCCCAGAACAAGGATTTAAATTCCTCCGGGACAACAACCGTAGCGTTCATCATTGGCCTCCAAGTATAAATATGCATCACATTTCTTCTTTTGTCAAGCAATAGATTCATTTTGAGGCCACTTTTTTTTCATGTGTTTCGTGTGTTTTGGTTATGCCGGATATAAAATCCAGCAATGAATTCAATTAGGAAAAATAAGATTACAGCCAAAAAAGATGGCCACCTGGTGCTGGAGCTAGATACTTGTGAATTATTCGCTAAAATTGAGGAGTGGTTTACCCATCGTTTCCTGGTTCCATTAATAAATAAGAACCGGAACGTGATATTTGGCCTTCGGGACAGGTCGGAAGGAGTGCCTTAAAATAAAATTTAAAAAAAAGTTGCTTTTCATTTCAGACAGTTATAAAATTAATTTGCAAGCTTATCAAAAACTCATGTAGAGGAGAACGACATGGTCGATTATAAAAGCATTATCAGCAAATTAAAAAACTGTGGTGGGGTTACACGTGACGACTGGCGCATTGTCTTAAATGAGATTGATCAATTCTGGCAAAATGACAATTTTTTGAAAGAACTGCGGGAAGCTCATCAACGTCCCAATGGGTTTCATTATATGCGCGATATCCGTTTTCAGGATTCTTTCTTGGCGTGCCTTACCAATACAGAGGATCGTAAAAAACGCACAGCCATGGATTTCTTATCCGTGCTCTGTGATATTGATAAAAATCAAGTGGAAAAATTTATCTGGGCATTGAAGGAGCTAAATGATTTTTACCACTACTACCGGGAAGCTCCAAGTATTGAGGAGACGTTCTGTGAAAAAGAGGAATCTGGAGTGAATAAAGGTTCTCACAAAAAAAAAGTGACGCTTTTATCCAACTCCGCAAGAAGGCGGGGGATACTGAAACAATTTTTGATTGATCAAGACTCGGTACAATTTGAATCAATGGACAATCAATTGGACATTGAGTATTTCAGTGAAGTGGCATCTCCTTGTGCAGGAATAATGGTATTGGCCCTGCAAAAGCTGATTAACGTTATATTTAACCGTGTCCTCCATGGGTTGGTCATCGCTGCGGATACCGTGATTTTATTTGATAATACGATTCTGGGTAAAGCTCAAACCAAGTCTGAGGCCAAAGCACGGTTATTAAAATATTCCAACCAACTGGTCCGTAGTATTTCAGGAATTGCTGCTGCCGATTTGGATACCGGGAAGATATCTTTGGACTTTAACTTGGGAGATATTCTGTTCAAAGATTTTAGTGAACCCCTTTCCGCTCATGAAAAAGGATTTGTGGATATTAAACCGAGTGAGACGGTAAATCTTGAATATCTTATTGCAAAATACGTGAGGGAGGGGAAAAGTGAGTCAAAAGCCGGTTCTTTTGGCATTCAGGATGCGGAGATTATCACTGCGGCTCGTTATGTAGTGGGCGATTGGCTTTCTATTATTGGACTACCTCATGATGAGGCGCGGAATATACTAAATCATTATCTGGGAAGCTCCATACTTGTAAAACAGCTTTCTCCGAATTCTTTTTGGCCCCACCAGGAAGATTATAACCCTGCTGAAAAGTTAATTAATGCGGATAAGTATGATATGCTGATTAACCTCTCCATGGATCGGGAATACCGCCAACTGGTCGCTGAAAAGAGAGACCCCAATCCCATGCAATACCACAAATTCTCGGAAAAAATCAATACACTGAACATCCATATAAAAAGCTCGCAAATACTTGATTATTATAATATTTCCACTTTTCAGGATAAATTGGAACAGATGATTCCTGAGATTGAGAAGCAAGCCAATAAGTACTACTCCGATACTCTGAAAGACGTAAAAACTTTAAATGCACATGAATACAAAATTTTTCAAGAAGTGGACCAGTATTTTGCAATCAAAGAGGAATTAATGGCCGCAGCCATTAATAGATTCCAAATGCGGACTTCCAATGAAAATATTGATTTGGATTCCAATAAAAAAAAATCGAAGGTTGATGAACACCCCGACAAAGATTCAAATCCAGAAAAAAAGGAGACCAAAAACCCATCTTACTGGGAAACTGTTATTGAAAATTTTAACGTTTTTAAATCACAATTAAATCCTTCGTTGAAGCAACAGCTTGACGCACAGGACATGATTGCCCAGCAAATAACCAAAGTGGTTCAATTTAACTTGGATGACTATTTGAATAAGTGGAGATGTGCAAAGAATCCAAGAAATTTTTCCCCCATTGATCATCGCTGGCAATTTATCAACTATTTGATTGAAAATTACCACAAGGTCAACCATATTTATATTCTGCTGAATAATGTCGGTGATGAAAGCTTTGAGATGATTTGTCTGGCATTCTATTTGTTGGCATTTCTTAAAAAGGTGTCAGTGGACACCAATAAGGAAGAAAAACCTCAAGACAATAAACTGGTCTTTGTTGCCATGCCCAAGCCTCATTTTAAAACCATGGCAACTGTGGCGGATGTTCAGCATATGTTGCATTTTTTCTTGAAGCAGGAAAAATTCTGCCAATACGAACCCAACGTCGAGGCTCCTATCTCGTATGAAGACTTTAGTAAGGAGATTAAGAAATGGGGACCGACAGATTCTGAGACAGGAAAGTATGATGAGAATGTCATCATCACTGTGGGTGGAAAAACTCTTAAACAATTCATTCCACAGTTAACGCCTTCTAAGATTAAACTGGCTAATTTGACCCTTTTTTCCATTCTTGCTTATAAAGACAGTAGCTATGATACCTTCTTTAAAACCCAGATTCCCTTGAAAAATATTGACATTGAATTGGAAAAAAAGCAAATAGGAAGTTATTATTACCTTTTTTCAAAAGAGAAAAAAGTAGACAACGGCTGGACTAATCGAGAGGAAATTACCCCCTACGATGTGGATAGCCTTTGTTTAGGAACAACCAGCGAGAACTTGTTCTTTTTAAATGAATTCTATTTTGTGTGGCAATGTCCTTGTCGTCAATTGATTGCGATTGAAAGATTCTTCGAGATTTTGTACCAGCAGGATATTGACTATCCCGCATACCGGCAGGAACTTTTGCTTAAATTGCACACCAGCTTGAATATAAATGAAGAGATATGTCTTGAATACTTCTCCGTTCGCAGTCCTTTTGAGGATGGATTGAATCATCGGTTATCCCGGGATTTGTTGTCATTGCTTACTGAGATGAATATTCTTGAAAAGGATGGGATGGAATCACTATTCTTGAAGTTATTAGAGATGGGATGTAAGAAGGAGAGGAAAGAGGATGAGAAAGAGAAGACGGAGAAGAAGAAGAATTTGTGCAACATATTTTCTCCTTGCAATAAGATTTTACTCAGTACCAGAAAAAAGGATCCTAGATGTGTCGAGTTAAACAAAACCATAAAAAAAGAAGCGGCGACAACCGAAACCAAAGAAGAAAAGGAAGAAGTTTATAGAAGTGAAGACAGTGGGGATAGACAGGAGACAAATTTGTACGAAATTGGATCTGAAGAAACCCGGGCCTTGCTTTCATCTTTAAAAAGAGTACAGTATAAATGCCTGGAAAGGTTAACGAACCCCGAAAAGAATGAACTTCCTGTTAGCGAGATAAGGGGTTATAAAACAGTTTTCTCGCAGAAGAAATTAGTCCGAAATGGGAATAGTTACACCTGTCGCTCTAAACTCATTCGTTTTCCCATCGATGATATAGATGCAAGACGGATGATTGAGGAACTCTCCAGAAGTCCATTTGAAAGTATTTCTACCATGGTCAGTTTAACTGCTGTTGAAGGCGGGGAATTAAAAGTTGAAGTAGAGTTTTCTTCGGCTTACGCCAAATTACACTTCCTTAACAACTTTTTGGACTATGATGTTATGGACACATTCATGAAGGAATTAGGCAGCATGAATCCAGTTAATGATAAGATTAAGTCTGACCTTTACATTCTGGAACTTGAAAAATTACTCAGCCTTGAACGGGGACATCCCAAAATCCGTTATCGTGATGTCATGGAGTTTTATTTAAAGGTTCATCATGATGTCATCACATTGAGAACAGGTGGGATTATGATCCAAGAACCCTTGTTCAAATGTATGGTGGAAAATGATATCATAGGCAATGAAAATGCAATAATCGGCTTCCCTGATTCCTCCAATGAAGCTGGCAAAGAAAAACTCTTATTTGAAGGCATTCTTACAAACTTGGTGAATAGGAAGTTTTATACTGTCCAATGCTTTATTGAGCATTTATTCAATTATTATTCAATAAGAAGCCATTATGAACAGAGTGATAATCCTCCTTATCGGAATAAACTGGAAGCGGTTGAGCGATTCCTCCGAATTTCTGAAAATCATCATATAAATTTGAATTGGAATACTTTATTTGTTAGTTCTACCGAGTGGATGAATTATCATCTTAAAGTGGACCTTTTACTTCATCACTTAAGTTTCCTTTCTGGCAAGCCGCACCCATATTTGGAAAAGCGGTGTAAAATTGCTCCGAAAAATGATTGTACCGGCCAGGATTTATTTAACCGCGTTTTACTAGCCAATATTAGTTATAGCAGTTCCTTTAAGGAGATTAAGTGGGAAATAAAAGTATTGGAAGAAGCTTTGGCTTTTAATAGTGAGAACTGGAAACATAAATCCAAATTTTTGGATTATATTGCGAATATCTATAAATACACGAAGATTGCCATTTTGGCCGGAAATATCGGCGAGGAATTAAATTTCATGGTTCAGGAAGCAATAGAGTGGAAAGGAAAGAGTCCCAATTTAGACATTACCTTTATCTGCCATCCTGTTCCCTTCCTGTTATGGGATGCGATCCCTCAGGATTTTGAAGAATATCTTAAAAATGACTCAAATAAATCTTTTTCTGTTGAGGCATTGATGGAGATGAAGATTGAACCTCCACTCATGTCTGAGCTTGATTACAATCAATATCATAAAATTTTAATGGAAAAGCTCGATAACTTTGACGTGATTGTGGTTCATGGTAGTTTTTGGAATGTATTATTTTGGCATAACGAACTCCGACCTTGTAAAGAAATTAATACGACCCCGTTGACTACAAAAAATGTTTTGATTCGTAAATCGCTCAAAAACCCTGAGTATCCTGTCATAGAAATTGATGAATATGGTAAACCTAGGCAAGAGAAGTCTTATCTGGTTCACTTTTACATGGGGGAAGAGCCTTCTTCACAACCATTCACAAGTTCGTCAAGTCCTGAAATGATAAAATGTCCAGAAAGTGTTGCGCTGGAATACTTCAATAAGAATATAGATGGTGTTTTTAAATCCAAAGTCATCGCTAAGAAGTGCCCGATTCATGTCTGTTATAACTGCACCCATAATCCCTGCGAGTTTATCAAGGATAATCCGCATGCCATGGCGATAGGCAGGCGTCTACTTTTACATAAGGAGGAAGACAATCAGGTTATCATTTTAAAAATGCTCGAATTCTGCAAGATCAGAACATTTCTTGTCGTGGAGTATGCGCTAAAATATGCTCTCACCTTAACTCAGGACAAGAGCAGGAATACGAATGATAGTGATTGGAAGGAAGATAATACCATCAATGAAATATGGACTACTTTAAGACAAATCCAAGCTATAGATGAAAACTCTAATAAACTCACTATCAAAACAAAAAATATTTCCTGTGCAGATGAGGTCTTCTTTCAAAATATAATGATGGGTTCAGAGATTTGGCCCAACCAATTAAAACGGATTCTCGCTGATTTGATCGCCAATCCTCCCCAGTATAATGAAGATACTCTTTACATCATCAATTTGTCCAATATAACAGAGTTGGATATCCATAAATATATTATGATTACCTCTTGTTTTATCCAGTTTGGAGAGTCCCGAGAGAGAATTCCTAGAATTACATCCAGCCATAGTGTTAAAGTATTAGAGGGCAAAAAAGAAGTAGTGGGCAATCCTTTTAATCATTTTGTCTTTGAGGGTTTGATTAAACATCTGGTATTTAGATTAGAAAAAAGTACTGATAAAAAGGAAAAAAGTATCGAGAATATCCATTCCAAAATTCCAGATATTGCTCAGAAAGTTATCGCTAAACTATTTCCTAATTTAAGTAATTCTACAAGATATGTGTATGGGAATACCGATAGAATCGTAGATAAAATAAAATTTATGAACTTTGAAAAACCGAGTAGTGATACCCCTTGGAAGGAAGTAAAGAACTTGCAGCTATCCTATCGGTTATGGGATGCGAACAGTGCAATAAATGCAATTTGCGATAGTACTGACTCTGAATATTCATTTGAAAAGTATTGCATAATAGAAAATAATCCGAAGAAATTGCAATACTGGAATTTGAACCTAATAAATTTAGATAAACAAACAGAAGTGTATTTAAAACAGGATCTGTTTTTTTGCGACTTCCTGAAATGGAGAACCCATCTCTCCCCCATTGTTCCCAATGCGGTAATCACAAAAGACTGGAACAATTTTAGGAATAATCGAGCAGCTAACTATTTAAGCTATGACGCCAACCGCGAAAAAAAACTGGATTTATTTATGCTGGGCTTCACCGTATTTGAAAATTATTTATCTGCCAGTGATGTCCCCAAGTCACTTTTATTCGACTTATCTATTGGCAAAAAAAATACCGCTGCATATCTTTGTGAATGCCAGCGAACCCTTCGTTTTATTGCTCTTGAAGATTACTGGAATGATGTCGTGGGCTTTTCTGCATTGCGACGTCAGGAAGTCATCAATATCATTGATGAACGCAAGCTCTTTATCATTCACTTAGAGAATCTCAGCCTATTCAATCATACGGTTAAAGTGGCTATCTTTTTAAATAACGCAGGGCCGGAGACGATGTTTGCTCTTTGGCTGACCTATTTGCTACTGAATCTTGGACTCTCTGTCACCTTATTGGCCCCCACTTTTCCCATGATCAATAAAGATGTGACCATTGATGATGTCATTCATCTCATTCCCTATTTTGATGGCATTCTCGTCAATAGACTGGGAGAGGCGACCAAACGTTCCGGACGTCTGTTAAGTGGTTTTTTGAGAAAATCATTTCAAGATTGTGAGAGCGTTTTAGAACTCAATGCATTTAATTCCAGTTTTGATAATCAACAGGTTGTCCGTAAGGATTTGATTCATGAAGCCAAAAAACACCATGCTGTTATTTTCGTGGGAGAGTTGTGGTATGGTTATTTTGTAGGGTTGGGGAAACTTTTGGAAGAGCCGATAAGCTGCTATTATGACCAAAAAAATAGCTTCTTCATTCCGAGTGAAGCCAGTGAAGATAAAGTACAAGTTGAAAATTTTAAGGTTGTCATGAAGAGCCATGAGGTCGACGATGCATATAAGGGTTTATTAGACAAAAAGGTGAAAACGGTCGAGCAACACGCAGACGATTGGCTATCCAAAACCGATGTCTTCTTCACCTTTACCCATGACAATCCACAGCAGCAATTGGATGTCTGGGATAAGGACAGTGGCATGTTTGCGCACGACACATATGAGACGGGATGCAGTGTCTTCCAATTCATCCCTGCGGCCAACTATTGCGGCAATGATTATAATGGCTGGCGGAGCATATTAAAGGTATTTACTATTCATGGGGAGTCCGATTTTACGTTTGATAGTCGCATTTTTGATGAAACGTCTTTTTTAGAAAATGCGATAAAAGCGTGCGGATTCTTTTTTGACCTGAAAGATTACAAGTATAAACTGGAGAAAATATCCCATCCTGCCGACCCTACCATTCCATACGAATACTGGTATAAGACACCCAACAAACGAATTGGCATATTTGTGTATAAATTTAATAACAAATATTACCTGTTTATCCATATGGCGCTGAACTTTGGAAATCTCAAAAAAGAATCCGATGCTTCAGCCATGCAAGGCATGATGTCTAAATACCATATCAGGAAAGAAGAGTGGCCATTGTTATCCTCTAAAATCCCTGGATTGATTGCCAGGCATTTACAAAACGCCATGAACCATGAAAAGGGTAAAATTACCATTACTGATCTGGCAAAGAAAAAGTTTACCGCTGTTCAACTCCCAGAAACGTGGATTAAAAAAGAAAACAACGCTTACTTTGAAATCAAGGCGAACGAAGAGCAGGGTATGGAAGAAAAAAAGAATCTGGTAAAAATAAGGATCGCCCCATTGGCTGATTTCAAACATGAATTCAAAGAAGAAAACGTCTATCTATTGCAGATTTGCAAAGAAAAATTAAACGGAGAAGCCAGCGGGAAAATTTACATGTATGTTCCCGCTTTCTTTAATGGCACTGTTAAGAATCTTATTGCCTATATACCCAATATCTCCTTTTCACAGAACAGCATTCAAATACTGAGGATTATCCAGTTGGATGATAATAAGCAAGATATGGTCGAGGCTGTATATGAATCTGGGGATTGTCCAAAAATTCAAAGCAATATTAAGGCAGATGAGGTATATCGCGCCTTACCTGCCCCCATTGATGTGGATACACCTGTTGCTGAACGCTTGGTGGTGAGGAAGTTACTGGAGCAATTTTATCCACCCGATCCTCTTAATCCAACGGGTAAGCCTGTCTTGATCTCCTATTCAGAAATGGTACGCATTGGCAACATTTTTAAGAAAAATGTGGATCCCAATTGGTGGGAAGATTATGAATACATGACTGGATTACCCCGAATGAATATCCAATCGGATGAAAAAGTGCTGATCCAGATGGTGGCGCCACACGACGCCCCTGCGGGAATAAACTTTTTTACCGGGGAAGGCGATAATAAAGTGTTAAATAAGGATAAAACCCTGAGATATTTTATAGCAGCCACTCAACTTGCACTGTTTAATACGGCTGTGGGTGTGGATTTTAATTTCGGTTCTCCAGCAGTCGATCGACAGGGTGGTGGCGCTAGATTTTCTGATAATAAAAACGCCAGAACCATCGCCATTTACTTTGTACAAATGACAAAGGAATTCTTAAATGGCTATGTTGGAATAGAAAACGGGAAAAAAGAGTGTCAAGCTCCCTTTCTGACTGCCAAAATCAGATTATGCCCCGATAAAGAGAACCCCAAAACTCCTGATTTTGAGGAATCGCAACAGTTTATCACGGATCTTATGAAACACGTGGATTGGGTCGTATTGCATATGCGTACCAAAGAAAAGAGTTATGAGGGCCGTTGCGCGGATTATTTTGAGAATAGTGCAGACAGAAATAAGTTGGTCAATGCATTCAAGGAAATAAAAAATAATAAGAAAAAATTGTTCTACAATGGTGATCTGTTTAACATGGAGGAAGTTCAAAGGTTTTGGCATTTCCCGGATTTCCAGAAAATTTTTGATGGCATCATGATTGCCCGTGGTATGCAGGGCAATCCATTCCTCATTGTGGATGCCATCAGGTTTATTCAGAGTAGTCAAAAACCCATTGAATATAACCCGCAACGGATCAAAGAGGCACTGAGTAACCACCTATTCTACAAAGAAGAAAATATTGGGTATCATTTCCTGCCTGAGAAGTTTAAAGCCAGTCTGAATAAATACGCACGTATAATCACCGAACGCCTTGATATTGGCCAAAGGAAGGAATTGTTACAAGGTCTTGAAGCAGTGAAAAAAATCGATGAGGTACTCTATTCAAAGGATTTAAAATGGATGGTTAAACCGAAATTTTATATCACGGATCGCTGCCGGAAATGTATGACCTGCATCAACCGCGCACCTTGCAAAAATATCAAAGAAGAGAATGGCTTGATTGCCATTGATAAAGAGAAATGTGCGGGGTGTGGGCTTTGTGTTAAGGTTTGCCCATACACTGCCATTGAAATCCTCTCCTGATTCAGGTATAATGGTTTTGAGTAAATGTCCATGTTACAAAAGCGAGGTAAACGTATGGATAATAACAAGAAAACAGTTATTGGCATGATTCATGCCCCGGCACTTCCTGGCACACCGATGAACACGCATTCGGTGGATGAGATCTGCGACTATTGTGTCAATGAAGCGAAAATTTATCTGGAATGTGGTGTGGATGCGTTGATGATTGAAAATATGCACGATGTACCCTATCTGAACAGCCATGTGGGACCGGAAATAATCGCCACCATGACGGTCTTATGCCGGGAAGTAAAAAAAATGGCGGGAAAAAAAGAGGTAGGCATCCAAATTTTAGCCGCAGCCAACAAAGAAGCGCTGGCTGTCGCTTTGGCCAGTAACCTGGATTTTATCCGTGTTGAGGGTTTTGTCTTCGGTCATGTTGCGGATGAAGGTTATATTGACGGTTGTGCCGGGGAACTGCTGCGCTACCGCAAACATATTGGCGCTGATCATATCAAAATATTTACTGATATCAAAAAGAAACACAGTTCACACAGCATTACTGCGGATGTCAGTATTGCTGAAACTGCTTTGGCAGCGGCTTTTTTTCTTTCTGATGGTGTTATTGTTACAGGCAGCCATACTGGCGCTGAACCTGATGTAAAAGAGGTCATGCAGGTTCAAAACGCCACGAAATTGCCGGTTATTATTGGCTCAGGTATCACCCATAAAAATATCGCCACTTATTTTCCCATCGCAGAGGCTTTTATTGTCGGTTCATACTTTAAAAAAGACGGTTACTGGGCAAATCCACTCGATCCTGAAAGAATTAAATGTTTAATGGAGTCTATAAACCAATTAAAGAACAACTCGGGTTTATAGATTAAACTCCATTTCCCGAATTCCCTTCTTTTATGCAATATTGGCATTTCGGCTTGGCCCCTTCCTTCTGAAAGTTTGACAAATACGGGGATGTTTTGGTGAAGGTGAATTTACGCCATCTTTCTCTTTACATTTTTTATTTAATTAAGTAAAATAGGACCTAAGGATTAAAACGAAATGACAACAACTCAAAAATACGATGCAGCAATCATTGGCAGTGGTCCGGCGGGTGTGCGAGCAGCCATCCAGTGCGCCCAAAAAGGCAAACGCGCCGTGGTGATCGACAGACGGGAATTCAAACTGGGCGGCGTCTCCCTCCATACGGGAACCATTCCCAGCAAAACACTGCGGGAAGCGGTGCTTTATTTAAAAGGCATGCGCCGCAGTAAAATTTATGGCAAAAGCCACCGCTTTAATGAAAATATCACGCTTAAAGACTTGCAAGAACGGGTAGAAATCATTCTGGCCCACGAATTGTCGGTCATTAAAACCCAGTTAAACAATAATCACGTGGATGTCATTTACGGGCAGGCTTCGTTTCTGGACCCCCATACCCTGGAAATCAAAAATTATACCGGAGACACCGTGGCAAAGATTACTGCCGATATTATTTTTATTGCCACCGGCACCATCCCCCGGCACCCCGATGATGTGCCCATTGATTATAAGACCATTTTGGATGGTAATTTTATTTTTTCCCACCGCAACAAGGTCGAAGAACTGCCAAAATCCTTGATTGTGTACGGTGCCGGTGTGATTGGCAGTGAATATGCCGCCATGATTGCCGCCTTGGGTTCTAAAGTCTGGTTAGTGGATAATATGCCGCGATTATTTCCTTTTGTAGACAGCGAGATCGTGGCCGTTCTGAAAGAACAGTTTGATCAACTGGGGATTAATCTGATGATGGGCCATCCCTACACGTCTTTTGCCGTCACCCCGGCAGGAAAAGGCAGGTTGGAAACCGAAGATGGCACGATAGTAGAAGCCGATGCCATTCTTTTTTCCAAGGGTCGCGTGCCCTGCGTGGACCCGTTAAATTTGGATAGAGTTGGAGTGGCCGTGACAGATAAGAAACTGGTACAAGTGGATGATCACTATCGCACCACCGTGTCGCACATTTATGCTTGTGGTGATGTAATAGGTTTTCCTGCTTTGGCGTCCACCAGTACCGAGCAGGGGCGTTTGGCGGCCCGGTACGCATTAAATCTGGATGTGCCATATAATCGTCCCGAACTTTTCCCCATTGCTATTTATACAATCCCGGAGATTGCCATGATTGGCAAGACCGAAGAGCAGTTAATCGCGGAAAACATCCCCTATGAAAAAGGGTTGGCCACGTATCGTGAAATTGCCAAAGCGGCTATTTCCGGGGATGATACCGGTTTGATTAAAATTCTTTTCCATCGTGAGACGCATGATATTCTGGGGGTTCATATTGTGGGCGATCAGGCCGCAGAGATTGTTCATATTGGTCAATTGGTGATGACTTTAAAAGGAAAATTAGATACCATCATCCAAAATGTCTTTAATTATCCTACCTGGGCGGAAGGATATAAAGTCGCGGCGTTAAATGGGTTGAGCCGATTAAAAAGCGGATAAAAGACAAGTAAAAATTATAGTAACTATTTCATGAAATTCGTCTCAATGCAGTCTCTTGCGAAGGTTTTTACTTTTGAGTGGCAGGATGCAGCCGATTCCTGACTCTTCATCTTGGTCATCCTTTAATCCCACGAATCCCGGTTCAGAAACTTTCCGCAGCAAAGATTATGTATCTATTCAGTTTTTTGAACGGCACCTTCCATTACCGCATTAAAAAAATATCTCTCCTCAAAACCATAACCACTTCGTGTCCACTCCCATTTATTCCTTCAAATTTTAAGGTTAAAATAATGCATGGCTGGAAACCTTTTGCTATTGCCCGTTTCGGGGGGCTAGTTTTTTAGGTTAAAATGTGTTATATTATTCTTTATGAATAATAAGAAATTATCCCAAGAACACCATGAATACCTTGCCAATTTGCTGAAAATCGCAATAAAAGGGAAGCGACTCTTTCTTTCCCAGTTGTCTTGTAACGGAGTAGTATGATGCAATTAGGAGGCTGGCAAAGTGGCGACGAAGAAAAAAGATTATTGAGGATAAAGGTGTCGAAATTGGAGCCAGCGTTGGAAACCCAGCGTCAAAAAAGGAGAGAAGCCGAAGATAAGGTAAAAGAACTGGAGCGGGAACAAGAAAAAAGTCACAAACGGATAGAAGAGTTAGAGAAGGAAAACGAAGAACTCAAGCGGCAACGTGATATGTATCGCGGTATGATATTTAAAGCGAGCAAGAAAGAGGAAAAATCGGAAGAGACTGAAGGGGGCGTTAATGAAGCAGTCAAGTCTGAGAAAAAACCAAAAAGGGGAGGCCAGAGGTTGTGTCAAGTATTTTGTGTAAATTATTTTCCACATATTTTTGTTGAAAAA
>CAZCVI010000129.1:0-13784 GCA_964502145.1 uncultured Clostridia bacterium | reverse complement strand
AGGGACAAATGATATTGTTCAAGGGACAAATGATATTGTTCAAGGGACAAATGATTTTTTCCGGGAAAATGAGGCATTGCGCAAGAAAAAGAAGCATTGTGAACGTTAATGGGCACCAATTCCAAAATTAAAGGACATTTCCATCCTTATTACAGGCATCGGCAGGTTTTCCAAGGAATATATTTCCTTTTGTAACGAGTATGGAATCCCCTCTGGAAATTAAAAGGAGAATTTCTGCTATTTAAAGGACTCATTCTACCGTCACAAACCAAGCACGCTTACAATGGTGACCTAGTAAATGGGGACGCAGTCCCCCTCTGATAGGATTTTTCTAACGGGATGGCGATCAGGAGGGGAATTGTGCTGACCAGCAGCCATTCCCAAATCATGTGCAGCACCGAGGAGTGGGTGGTTGTTGACAAGACTCCACCCAACAATATCACGGCGGTCATTTCCACCACTAAACCAAAAAGGAAGCGGGAAATAATAATTTTCCACAATTGCCCCGGGGGGGAGAGCGTGAGTTTTTCAGCGGGAATCCGGCCATTGGGAAAAGCACGCAATAGTTCGCAGAAACGTTTTTTCCGTTTCCGGTAGGAATCTTCCAGTAATAGTCCGATGTAAATAGGAAAGAAGCTGACAATAAAAAAAACAGCGAAAGTATAGCCCACGTCTTTTTTAACACCCGGTGCATCCGAAAGAGCCACCAATATGGCGAGCGCCCAGAACAACACGCAAATAATCAAAAGGGTACGGGCCACAATAGCACGCCACAACTGCCCGGGCGGCCACATCATGGCTGGGGCGGGTAATATCGTATCGCACACCGGTTTGGTGCCCGTATAAACACGGAAGGATTCCGGTTCAGGCACAGTTTGTCGCAGGTTGACGTACAACCTCTTTTTCTGGCGATAGGACACTTCCAAGATTAAACCGATTAATATCGGGAAAAAAGTAAACACCACGGTTGCTAATATAATGGTGGTTCCTTCTGCCACAGTGCCGGGTTTTATGATCATCGCCAAGATCATGACTAACCAGAACAAACCGCTTACGATCAACAGCGAGCGGGAGACAAAAAGTTTCCATAATTGGTTCCTCGGACTCGCGTACACGAGTAAATCTTGTTGCTGGGCAATAGTGGGTGTGGTTTTGGCTTCTAACTCTGTCGAACCGGCCATACGCGCCAATGACAAGCGGCGGCCTTTTTTGAGAAAATGAATACCCAGGATAATCAACCCCAACACCAGGGGAAAAATAAGCATCGCGGCTGGAGTGTGGGTCATTAATAATGCATCGTACAGACCATGAACAAAAAAAGCAAGGAAGAATCCTTTGAAAAGATTGACACGCACCTTGTGTTTGGTATCAGAAAATTTTGCCAGCCCGGTATAATATCCCATCAACACGCCCGTAAAACAATGCAGGGGCATCGCCGTAATGGCCCGGAGTAAGCCGGTGCTTAATCCATGGCCAAGTACATAAGCGACATTTTCCAACATGGCAAAACCGAGGGCACTGGAACCGACATACACGATACCATCGTTTTCCTCGTTGAAGTTTTTATTTTTCCAGGCAAAAAGTAACACCACGCCCAGTTTACACAGTTCTTCCACCCAGGAGACGCGGATAAATGCATCTACCATGGCATCTAAGAAAGTATTGCCAAAGTAGAGCGGCAACGCGGCCAACGCATTTTCCACCAGGGCGGCGGGCACCACGCTTAATGCGCCGAGGAGTATTATTTTGAGTATCTGACCCAGGGGTTCCCGTTCGTTCCGGTCCATATAAACGATATAGAACAACAAGAGAAAGCCTGGCAAGAGTGCTAAAAGCAATAAAAGTGTCGTCTCCATTTATGTTACCTGCCGATTTTGGTTTTTCGGTTTTTCCTATTGCGCTTGCAATAAAAGGGAATCATAAACCGATACTATCAATTTGTCAAGGTTTATTGTTTACTGTTGGCGTTGTGTCCTTTATTTTCATGATTATTTTCAAGAATTTGCGGGTGAATTTATGGGATTGGGCTTGATTGAAATGGGAAAAATGTTTATAATAAGGTATGAGAATAAATAAAAGGATTCGACAGGTACAACTGCGCTGGAATCCTAGTCAACTTTATAGAAAAGGAGCACGCCATGGCTAAAAAAATCTTTGACATTATTTTACTGAACGGTAGACCTGCAGCCGGAAAATCGGAAGTGATTGATTATTTGAAAAAGATACCGGTAGAAGAACGAATCGAGCGGTTTCATGTGGGTGAATTCGTGGAATTGGATGACTTCCCGATTTTATGGGAGCAGTTTGAGGATGACGATTTGATGGAAAGTATGGGTTTACCCCGTTTGATTTCCAACGCGCATTTCACCTATCTTGGCAAGCGCTATCCCGGTTATGTATTTAAAGAGAAGTGGTACTGGAATTTTTTAATTTTGAAGTTGAATCTTCGTTATGAGCGTATGTTGCGCGATAACCCGAATTATCATCAAGAGAACAAGACCGTAATTTTCGAGTTTTCCAGAGGTTCTGAGCATGGTGGGTTTCAAACCGCTTACCAGCATTTATCTGCCAGTATTTTGCAACGGGCCGTAACCCTTTATATTGAAGTGGATTTTGAAGAATCTATGCGCAAGAATCGCAGGCGGTGCAACCCGGATAAACCGGATTCGGTTCTGCAACATTCACTGGAAGATGTCAAAATGGAGATGTTGTATAAAGATTCCGATTGGGATAGTTTTGCGTCCCAACCCGATTATCTGCATGTAAACAAAACAAACGTGCCTTACGGTGTTTTCAAAAACATGCCGGAAAAAACGGATAAACCAGAAGTGTTAGGCAAACACTTGGAAGAGGTATTAGCCAGTCTGTGGACGTTGTATACGCGATAATCTGTCAGGTAGAAAAATCTCTGTTGACAGGTGAGCCGGTTATATGAAAGAAATGAATAGACTTACAATAACAAAATAGGAGTAGGATCATGATTGAACATTCCAGTCAATACCGTCACCGCCGTTTTTGGAATTGGTTTCCCATGGGTTTGACCTATGCATTGCTTTATATGGGCCGTTATAATTTGACAGTTTCCAAGAACGCTCTGGGTGATTTAATGAGTAAAGAGGCTTTTGGGACTATTTTTGGCGTAGGTGCTGTGATTTATGCCCTGTCTTTTTTGCTTAATGGACCTTTAGTGGACCGCATTGGAGGCAGGAAAGGCATTCTAATTGCCGCGTTTGGTGCCGGAGTTATGAATCTGGGCATGGGGATTTATTTGCAGTATGTGCTTTCCTTGGCCAATCCCAAAGACGCTTCCCTCAGCTTAATTTTCACCATTCTTTATGCGGGCAACATGTATTTTCAGAGTTATGGGGCCGTATCCATTGTGAAAGTGAATGCCCATTGGTTTCATGTGAAGGAGCGTGGTGTTTTTTCTGGAATTTTTGGTGTGATGATTGCTTCCGGTATATTTTTGGCTTTTGATGTGACTGGTCGTATTCTTAAAGCTCCTTTTGTTGTCGGTCATGGTTATAATGGCGCGGATGCATTGTGGTGGGCTTTCTTTTCACCCGCTATTTTACTCTTCATCTTTTTTGCCATTGAATTTTTCACTTTAAAAGACACGCCTACCAAAGCTGGCTTAAAAGACTTTGACACGGGTGATGAATCCAGTGGCGAGGATTTGGAAGAGAAGGTTCCTGCGCTTCAGCTTATCAAGCGTATTTTAACCCATCCCGTGATATTAACCGTGGCGTTAATTGAATTTTGCACCGGGATATTGCGCAATGGGGTCATGCATTGGTTCCCAATTTATGCCAAGGAGCAGTTGGCGGCTGGGCTTCATGGGGGATGGAAATTCACGCTGGACAACTGGGGTTTATTGCTTTGGATTGCCGGGATCATCGGTGGTAATGCTGCGGGAATTATCAGTGACAAATTGTTCCAGTCGCGACGTGGTCCTGCTGCCGGGTTTCTGTATGGGTTGATGGGCTTTTGTATTGGTGGCATGTTTTTTATGTTGACCAATGGCTGGTTATTGGCCACGTTGATTTTTATCATGTCGATCTGTGTCATTGGCACCCACGGTTTACTTTCAGGAACAGCCACCATGGATTTTGGTGGACGTAAAGGTGCCGCGACCGCAGTGGGCGTGATTGATGGGTTTGTGTACCTGGGTACTGGTGTCCAATCTTTTGCACTGGGCTGGCTCACTTCCAAGGACTGGAGTTATTGGCCCATTTTCTTATTGCCGTTCAGTATCATTGGTTTTATATTGTTGCTGCGTATCTGGCACGCCATGCCTGGGAAAAAACACGCCCATTAGATATTAAGTAAGTAACAGTTCAGCCCATAGGCGAAGGATGAAATAAAAGAGAAAGACTTACCCAATAGAGTAGGCGCGGGCTAACTCTCGCCCTACTCTATTGGTCTAATAGATTTGGCCGTGAATCCAGGAATTCTCAATTTGTTTTTTTAACATCCATATGATATACTATAGTATTGATATATCAATACAGCCAGGGAATAGGACGTGTAGGATGAGCAAGGTTTTTTTAAGTTATTATCAGGAGGATGAACGGTTTGTCCGTGAACTATACCGCCGCTTAACGCGGGATGGCGTGGATTGTTTTTTCGATAAGGAATCCATCCCCTGGGATGCCGATTGGGGAGAGGCACTGGCCAAAGGACTGAAAGAAAGTCTATTTATCGTTCCCATCCTAACCCCGGATTACTGCCGCCTCCAATGGCCCCAATTAGAACAAGCTGCCTTGATGTCCGAAACTGCCGATGGATTGAAAGAAAAGCTACAACCACTACTCTTAAAAGAGTGTGCAGCCGAACTACCCCAGTTGCTTAAATCTATTCAAACCATTGATATCTCCTCCTATGAAAAACTTGAAATGAATTACCCCACCATCATTCACGGCTATGGTGGAATAGCAAAGAAATTGTTGCCCCTCAGTGTCTCCTCCTTTCCCAAATTGATTAATGAAAATTATATCTATGTAGATAAAACCAAACTTATCTATAATATAGTGGCCAATAGCGGGGCCTACTTTTTATCCCGTCCGCGGCGATTCGGGAAATCGTTGCTTATCTCCACAATAAAAGAGATTTGTAAGGGGAACCGCGATCTTTTTAAAAGGTGTTGGATTTACGACCGCATCCCGTGGGATAAGTACCCCGTGATCCATTTGGATTTCTTGGAAGTGGATCATAAAAAACTGGGGCTGGATAAAGCATTGGATAATACCTTGAACCGAATTGCAGGAGAGTTTAACGTCCTGTTGCAAGGAGACAGTATCTCTGAAAAATTCGCGAATTTAATACGTCAATTAGGCAAAGATAACCCCGTGGTTATCCTCATTGATGAATACGATAAACCGCTTATCGATTATATTGACGATTTAAAAAAAGCAGAAGAGAACCGCGAAACCCTTAAAAACTTCTATACCATCCTCAAAAGTCTGGATCAGTACATCAGACTGCTTTTTATGACCGGGGTTTCCCGGTTCAGTCGCCTATCCATTTTCAGTGATCTGAACCATCTGGTGGATCTCACCTTTCATCCTGCATACTTGCAATTACTCGGCTATACCACTGAGGAAATTGAAGTTAATTTTTTTCAGTATATCATGGAATACGCCGAAAAGACTCCCAATTATTCGAAACCAGAATTAATTAAACAACTGAAAGAGAATTATAACGGGTATTCCTGGGATGGTAAGACCTTTGTTTACAATCCCATTTCAATTATTCATTTTTTCGAATACCAAGAATTTAATTACTTCTGGTTTGCCACTGGTACGCCTTCCTTTCTTGTGCGTATGATCAGAATGAGGGGGACTAATGTCCGAGCTTGGGGAAAACTGGAAGTGACCAAACAATTCTTTGATAAATTCGATATTACCAATATTGATATGGACCTGTTACTTTTTCAAACCGGGTATTTGACCGTAAAAGAATATGATGGCGAGACCTATACTCTGTCCTATCCAAACCGGGAAGTTGAGAATGCATTCCTCTATAACTTGGTGGAAGAATTCTCAGGGCAAGGACAGGCAGTATATAAACATCTGGGTCAAGACATAAAAGAAGCTCTGGAACATAACGACATAAAAGGGTTCATCACTAAAATGAAATCCTTCCTGGCTGCTATTCCCTATACCCTGGTGCAAGGGGAAATGGAAAAGTATTATCACCTGGTTTTTTATTTGGTCTTAAAACTGGCCATGGGAAAAGTAAACTCCGAGCATTTCAGTAATTTAGGCCGGATGGATATGCGGGTAGAAACTAGCGATTATATCTATATACTGGAATTTAAAATGGGTAGCGCGGCAAAAGCCCTCAAGCAGATCAATGAGAAGAGTTATTATGAACAATTCCTATCACAATCGAAAAAAATAATCCTGCTTGGCATTGGCTTCAACGGGAAAAAGAGAAATATCTCCAGCCATGTCCAAGTAGAGATAAATCCGGTTTAGCCGCCATCAACGGGATGGAAAAGAGACCGTGCTGTATTTTTTCTTTGTGAATATGTTCGGCGGATAAAGAAAAGAAAGACCGCAGATTACGCAGATTAAAAGGATTAGACAGATTAAAAGCGGACTTTTTTTATTAGAAAGGAGTGTTGACAATTTTCGTAGTTTAATGGATTTGGCCATGAATCCAGGCATTCTCAATTTGTTTTTTTAACATCCATATGATATACTATAGTATTGATATGTCAATACAGCCAGGGAATAGGACGTGTATGATGAGCAAGGTTTTTTTAAGTTATTATCAGGAGGATGAACGGTTTGTCCGTGAACTATACCGCCGCTTAACGCGGGATGGCGTGGATTGTTTTTTCGATAAGGAATCCATCCCCTGGGATGCCGATTGGGGAGAGGCACTGGCCAAAGGACTGAAAGAAAGTCTATTTATCGTTCCCATCCTAACCCCGGATTACTGCCGCCTCCAATGGCCCCAATTAGAACAAGCTGCCTTGATGTCCGAAACTGCCGATGGATTGAAAGAAAAGCTACAACCACTACTCTTAAAAGAGTGTGCAGCCGAACTACCCCAGTTGCTTAAATCTATTCAAACCATTGATATCTCCTCCTATGAAAAACTTGAAATGAATTACCCCACCATCATTCACGGCTATGGTGGAATAGCAAAGAAATTGTTGCCCCTCAGTGTCTCCTCCTTTCCCAAATTGATTAATGAAAATTATATCTATGTAGATAAAACCAAACTTATCTATAATATAGTGGCCAATAGCGGGGCCTACTTTTTATCCCGTCCGCGGCGATTCGGGAAATCGTTGCTCATTTCCACGATAAAAGAGATTTGTCAGGGGAACCGCGATCTTTTTAAAAGGTGTTGGATTTACGACCGCATCCCATGGGATAAATACCCCGTGATCCATTTGGATTTTTTGAGAATCGATTATAAAAACCTGGGACTGGATAACGCATTGGATAATACCTTGAACCGGATTGCAGGGGAGTTTAGCATCCAGTTACAAGGGGACAGTATCTCCGAAAAATTAGATAACTTAATCATTAAATTGGCCAAAGATAACCCCGTGGTTATCCTCATTGATGAATACGATAAACCCCTTACCGATTATATTGACAATTTAGAAAAAGCAGAAGAGAACCGCGAAACCCTTAAAAATTTTTATTCCATTCTCAAAGGTCTGGATCAGTATATCCGATTGCTTTTTATGACCGGGGTTTCCCGGTTTAGTCGCCTATCCATTTTCAGCGACCTGAACCATCTGGTGGATATCACCTTTCATCCTGCATACTTGCAATTACTCGGCTATACCACCGAGGAAATTGAAAGCAATTTTTTTCAGTATATCCAAGAATACGCCAGTGAGGTTCCCGATTATTCGCACGATGAATTGTTTAAGAAACTAAAAAAGTATTATAACGGGTATTCCTGGGATGGCGAGACTTTTGTTTATAATCCCATTTCAATAATGAATTTTTTCTCTCACAAGAAATTCAAATCCTTCTGGTTTGCCACTGGCACCCCCACTTTTCTGGCAAAAATGGCAAGAACCAGGGGGGTTGATGTGAGAGTCTGGGAATCATTCCGAGTGAACGAGCAATTCTTTGATAAATTTGATATTACCAATATTGATATGAACCTGTTGCTTTTTCAAACCGGGTATTTAACGATAAAAAAGTGTGATGGTCAAACGTATACCCTGTCCTACCCCAACCGGGAAGTTGAGAATGCATTCCTCTATAATCTATTAACTGAATTCTCTGGACAACCCCAGGATGTTGCCGATAGTCTTGGTGGTGCCATAAAAGACGCTCTGGAACACAACGACATAAAAGGGTTCATCACTAAAATGAAATCCTTCCTGGCTGCTATTCCCTATACCCTGGTGCAAGGGGAAATGGAAAAGTATTATCACCTGGTTTTTTATTTGGTCTTAAAACTGGCCATGGGAAAAGTAAACTCCGAGCATTTCAGTAATTTAGGCCGGATGGATATGCGGGTAGAAACTAGCGATTATATCTATATACTGGAATTTAAAATGGGTAGCGCGGCAAAAGCCCTCAAGCAGATCAATGAGAAGAGTTATTATGAACAATTCCTATCACAATCGAAAAAAATAATCCTGCTTGGCATTGGCTTCAACGGGAAAAAGAGAAATATCTCCAGCCATGTCCAAGTAGAGATAAATCCGGTTTAGCCGCCATCAACGGGATGGAAAAGAGACCGTGCTGTATTTTCTCTTTGTGAATATGGTCAGGGATAAAGAAAAGAAAGACCACAGATTACGCAGATTAAAAGGATTATCACAGATTAAAAACGGAGTGGATATGGGAGCAATTGTCAACAAACTTATTAAAAACAACATGCAATTGGTCCAAGAATTTTCCTGACCATTGATGGTAACGACATTGTAATCGGTTTGAATTTAGATAAATCAAACATATCGGACCTGCGAGTGCTAAACAATTTAACCCGGTAAACGTATTGGTTTTGGGAGGGGCCACCAATGACACTTGTTATTGCAGTTCATTGGTTATGAACGTTTTAACCCGATCAATAAATTTTTTAGCATTTTCCAGATCGAGTTTCACTTCCTCAAGATTAAACACCACATAATCGTCATAGTCCGCCTTTTGTCTTTTTTCAAAAGCCCGGGTATACAACTTGCCAAATTCGACATCTAACTTTTGTGTTCTGATGAATGTTTGATTGAACCAACCTTTCAGATTGCTGTGCGTTGGCTCTTTTGATGCGATAGGTGATCAAGTCTTCTTTATGCTGCATAAAAGGTTCCTTCGGTCAGAACGGTCTCCCGGAAAGGGGTATTGCACTCTTTTATTTCGTTTTCGTGGTAAACCTTGGCGTCTATCACGAAGTCGTATTTTAATTCGGTTTCATAGATCATGTCCAGAACGTCATTCTCTTTTTTCCATAAGGGTTTGGTGGCGAACAACACCACAATGTCAAAATCAGAGTCCACTCTAAAGTCACCTCTATGCCTTGAGCCAAAAAAAGTAATCCCGGAGAAATCACTGTATTGCTCTTTTAATCTGGCATTGAGCTCGCGTATGACTGGTTCGAATTCTGCTTTTGTCTTGATCATACCAATTATTATAAGCCATTTTATTTATTTTTCAAGTTCTACCAGGATTCTTTATTCATTTTAATTTGGAAAAAGTCTTAAAACAATTTAACACCATGTTGCCCAAGAACAGCGTTTATTGGGCGTGCGGGTGAGATAGTAGTTATTGTGCAATTGTAAAATGGTTCCCTCAAATCCCAGAAAGCGCCATTATGACATCACATAGGGTGATCATTTTTTCATGTGGTCTGCCACGTTTAGAACAAACTCTGTTATCTTTAGAATTGAGAAAGGAGTATGGATAGGGAATGTATAGCAGTGGAATTAAACTTCTGGAGACGTGCGCAATTTTCATGATTGACCGAATACCGCCATTGATGGGATAATAACCGCGTGTTCTGAAAGGTCAATCGATTGACCGATTGCTACTATTTAAATGATATTAAAAAGGAGGATTGAATCATGAAAAAAGCAGGTCTGATAGTGTCAATGTTAGTGTTATGCTTTTTTATTTCAGAAGCAAAGGATAAACATTTCAAAAGAGTTGAGACATTCCCCACGGGTAATCAAACGAAGTGGTTGCTTGGTTCTTTGCTTTCTGGAATCAAGGACTATAATATTGTACAATACACCTTCGAGGCACAGTATGAAATAGTTTGGCCCGTTATGAAGCGGGTGTCGCAGACATTTTCAAAAGTAGGAGGGCGCCCCGTGGTGGCTATTGATGAGAGTACTGGCAGAATTCAAAATGGAATGATTAATCAAAATGGCATGATTGGGATGGGGTCGGGTGCATGGATGGACGAATTTCTCATGGAAGCCAAAAAACTGGATACCAAAACAACGGTAGTCATTGCACGAAAGATTGTCCAAAGAGGATATACTGGAAGCAGGGAATGGAAGACTCATTGCAGCAATAGCAAGATTGAAAATTACCTGCTGACCCAAATCGAAGATGAATTAAAAAATTATAGTGCTTCTCAAACCACTCCAACTGAAATTCAAGGAACAACTGATGAACATCAATCCGTACCCTGCATTCCATCCGAAATTATTGGGAATGCAGAAATCTTGAGTATGGTCGAAGCGAAATTTACCGACATGGTGATAATCAGCAAAATTAAAAACTCCCAATGTAAATTTGATACCAGTATCAGTGAACTCATTAAACTCAAGAAATCTGGTGTAAGCGATGCAGTCGTTCAAGTCATGACGGAAATGCCTTCAAAATAAGAACAGAAGCAAAATTTGCTTAACAATAAAAAAACAAGAAAATCAGGAGGTTTAATATGGGCGGTTTTGGTGGTTTTGGCGGTTTAGGTTTGATAGAAGTGGTATTGATTGGTTTTGGTATTTTTTATGTTTATTTTACTTTCAAAGTATTTCAGTTCGTTCTTACTGCAACTGATCTATACAAAGAGATGGTTAAAAAGCAGACTGAGATGGTAGCGCTTCTTTCTGAAATGCGCGATAATTCCAAAGTTCTCAGCAAATAGACTATCGTGAGGAGTGAGGAGTAGATAATTCTCCACCTTCATGGCCAAATTACCGGCATAGAGGAGGACTTGAAGATACTCCCACTCCTTATTTGGTCATCCGCTTGGCACAGACGATTCATGATCGGGGAGGAAAAGAAATAAAATGACCACAGATTACGCAGATTAAAAGGATTAGACAGATTAAGAAAGAAAAAAGACGCCCACGAATTACTCGAATTTGCACGAATTAACCAGAAAAAAAACTCTTTCTTAGTGTTCATTTGTGCAAATTCATGTAATTCGGTTATGCCGGGTATAAAACCCTGCCAATCTATCCAATTGTGAGGTATTGGAAATGTTAATTAGTCGTATGACATTTAGTCGCGCGCTGGCGTGTGCAAGAGACAGGTGACCAATCACGCGAAACACCGCGGTCAAGCAAGAAATCGCAAGGCGAGAGCGGATGGTATCCGCTCCACGACGAAGACGCGAGCCCTAACGCAAGTGAACTCATTACGGCCTCGTTACACGAACCGATGACGGTCAAGCTGCCGGATATGCTGAAACCTATCATTCATGGGGAAGAAACGATTAGAAGTACCCATGAAGTCATCCGGGGTGATTGGAGAGAGCGCGTGTCGAAAGATTGGCAACAAGTCCCGGGAGACCCGTCCCAGTGTATCAACGGAGAGGAATCCGTGTTATTAGGGTACATGGGAATCAATAACCATGTATCTTGCCGGCGGCGGGAGTCAGAGTGGTCCATAGTAGCAGAGAAGCGAGGTAATTCCTGTGGAGCCAAGGGACTGTACGTTAGTCATGTATCCAAAAAGAGAGCGAGAACCGCTTGAGCGTAAAGAAACGCCCCACTACGGGAAGGTATCCTGAAGGGTTTAAGCCTGAATCAGGTATGCCGATAAACCTTTCACTTTTGAGATAGAAACTCGGCCATAAGGCCAAGCAGGAAAAGTTTTTCCCACGGCTTCCACCCTCACCGTAGCGCCCATGATGCCATGGATCAAATACAGAAGAACCTTAACGGAGGAGTAGACCTCTCAGAGACGGGAAAGCCTATATTCTGGACTTCAAAGAATGGGGCTAAAACTATCTATGATGCGAATCCGAGATTTTACTGTGCATCTCTATGGTTTAAGAAATGAAAATGAAAAACAGACTGACGGAGAGCCGGATTCTGGAAATCTGTACGTGCGCTTCGCAGAGGGGAGCGGGCTAACCCCCGCTCCTACTCTATTGGACTTTTTTTAAACGGGCAGAGCAGAGGAGACCATCATGATGCAGCATGTTACCCTGAGATTGGATTTAACCCAGAGTGAATGGGATAGCTTAAACACCTAGTCCACCTTTTATAAAGAAACGGAACCCGATCACCCTTTGGCTCCGGCACCCTTAAAGATATTAATAATGGTTTCCTCTCCCGAAGACGGCGAAGGCATTAAACGGGATAGTTGGAAACAGAGACTCTCCTATGAGGCGGAGGAACTGGCTATCCTTGAAGCCTTTGAACCGCTGTTGCAAAAGGGACAGGTAGAGATTGATTTTACCCCCAATGGTTCATTGGCTGCATTAAAGGAGAAGCTCAAGGAGAACCATTACCACATCTTGCATTATACGGGTCATGCTACGTTTGATCAAAACAACAATGTAGGTCTTTTGCAATAGGAAGATGAATTGACTTTGGCCACCCAATGGGTCACTGACCAGGAGTTTGCCGCCGTGGTGAATAGTGATCCCGATTATCGTGTGCCCTTGGTCGTGCTGGCTTCCTGTCAAACCGCGCAGGGCACCGTGGACATGGGTTTGCGCGGCGTGACTAATCAGTTGTTACGCATTGGTGTGCCCTTGGTCGTGTCTATGGGAATGTCCATTAAAGATTATTATGCCACTTATTTTTCCGCGCGGTTTTACCAAGCGTTGGCTAAAAGAGAGACCGTGTTTGCCGCGTTTCAGCAGGCTATCACTGAGTTGCAGCAGAAAGAGCAAGAGGATTTAATAACCCGGAAGGTGTCGCCTGCTGTACCGTTGCAATGGTTGATTCCCAATCTTTATGTGTCACGTCCCCTGGTTAAGCTGGTGGCCTGGGATAAAGCGGAGAAAGGTTTACAATTAACATCCAGCCGTTATTTGTTCCATCGTGAGAGGTTATTATTGGAACATGAATCTGCCTATTGTTTTATTGGTCGGCGGCGCGACATGGCGCGGGTATTGGGTCCCTTTTTAAATAAGACTCCCGTGTTAATCAAGGGTCAGGGTGGCGTGGGCAAAACCGCCTTAGCCGAGCATCTGGTGCAACGGTTAATCGCCGCTGAGCCAAAAACCCAGCCCTTTGTGCTGGATGAAACCAATCGTTCCTTGGATACGTTGTTAAAGGCTATGCAAAAGTTTTTGCGTGCCAATGATGCGGTCCAAGTTTTAGCCCAGGTCAGCCGTTATGAAAAGGCTCTTGATCAGTTTGCTTTTCTTGCGTTCGCGGTAGCCAAGATATATCAGCCCGTATTTGTGTTGGACAATCTCGAATCCTTTCAAATGAAACCCGGGGAGGGTTTTGCCGATGAATCCCTAATTAGACAACTGAGCCTAGTTTTCCCCCTTTTCCTGATGGTCTCGCCCGTTGAAATGCAGCTATAGCTTGATTTCATTTTTTTCCAAAGGCGAAAAGCGTGGTAAGGAAAAAGAAATATTTTTTCCCTTGAAAGTATTGACAT
>CAZCVI010000128.1:4804-14824 GCA_964502145.1 uncultured Clostridia bacterium | reverse complement strand
GAGGCCCAATAACGAAACATTTTTAATCCCACTTCGGGCGAGTTTCTTAGAAGAAAAAGGTTTATTGTTCCTTTTTTTCGCGATGTCCCGTGATTCCCTTTTGAATTTTTTGGAATTGCCATTCACATAACTGTTTCAAGCGGTTCATAATATTGGCTGTTACCCGGTTGTGTATTTTTTCCCAGACACGGTTCAGAATATGAGTCTGCCCCACATCCTCCCTGCCGTAGAAATTGAACCCGACCCCCATAAATAACTGGGTAGGTTCCTTTTCCTGTTGTTCGGCAATGGAAGAGCGGGCATAAACAAAAAAGATGCCGATAGGATAACCACCACTGCACTTAAACAATAAATACCGGGCATTATCAGATTCCGACACTTCCGGCACATGCTGGAACCGGAGTGCATCAAGATGAAATAGGGGAATAAATTTCAAACCACAGAAACTGTTTTTAAAAGGAAAAAAGTACTTCCGTATGCCCAGCAGAAAAATGTGCATATGTTCCAGTTTCCCATCCAAACGTTCCACACGGGCCAGATGATTGGGCCAGCAGGTGGAATCGCCGTCCCATTGCAGAAGTTCTTCAAAGACATATCGAACCGGCGCATAAACACCGATTTGATGAATGTTCAACACGGTATATTGGTCCACATCTACACCGAGGCGCTGGATAATCCTTTGGCTGTAGTTCTCTCGTTCTGCCTCGGTGTTGAATTGGATAAGCGTGGGTATTTCAGGTTTGTGGAAAAAAAATGCCCAGATATCCGACAGCAATCCATTACTCTCAGGGGGAGGAGTTAATTCGTCAACCATATTGTTTCAACCATTTTGTTTCATCCATTTTGTTTTCTGGTGCATTTGTCGCCGTTTTTGCACCATTCCGCACAGCCTAAATCAATCCGGGGGTTGCGGACTTCTTTGTGGCAAATGGGGCACAGGCGTTTGGGTTCATCCTTCCAGAATTCGATCATGGTCTTGCAAAAGGGACAGGATTCATCGAAAATATCTTCGGGTTTCCAATACCGTTGATCCTGGCCAGGACAACGGGGAGTACCTATGTTTACTGATGCCATGCTACCTCATAAATTATTATTTCCATTACTGGGTTACACGAATTCTAGTATTATTATAACCATTTTTTAATTTAAAGCAATCCCAGATTTCCGCAGCATCCTGAACGTTTTAATAATTTTTCAGGATAAGCCAAAGAGGTATGGAGACTGTAGGATGGAAAAAAGAAAAAGACAGGTAGAGCTGCAAATAGCACGTCACAAGTGTTGCATTATTGCGGTTTTTGTGGTAAATTTGTGGTATGAAAAACATAGTACTATTCATGATGCTAACGTCAGGCCCGGCAGTTCACAATGGAGACCTCATATCGCTGATATCGGGGGCCACACTGGTAGGGAAGATTACCTTGATGATGCTCCTGATATTTTCAATTGTATCCTGGGCGATCATCATTTTTAAATTGGTGGAGTACGCCAATGCCAAGAGCAATTCGCAAAAATTCATCAATTTTTTTAGGAAGACCAAGAATTTTTCAGACATTAACAAGTATGTCGCATCATTTCAAAACAATCCCTTGGGCGAGATATTTAAGAATGGGTACAAGGAGCTATCCCATCAATTGGGCGTGGAAAACCAGCGCATCCAAACCCAGGATCAAGCGGCATTAAATTTAGAGAGTTTGAACCGTTCTCTGTTACGGGCTTCCAATGCTGAAATTACTCGACTGGAACGTTTGAATGGATTCCTTGCCACCACTGCCTCGGTGACTCCTTTTATTGGATTATTCGGAACGGTATGGGGGATTATGAGTGCATTCCAACAAATTGGAATCCAGATGAATGCCAATCTGGCGACGGTTGCACCCGGTATTGCAGATGCTCTGATTGCAACGGCACTGGGTCTGTTCGCCGCCATTCCAGCGGTCATTTTTTATAACCTCCTGCTCAATAAATTGAAGATTTTGATCGCTGCCATGGATGATTTTGTCATGGAATTCCTTAATGTCAGCGAAAAATTAAAATGAGGAACCCCCGATGGCAATGATGCAAGCCAAATCCAATGGTGCCGGGGGCAGAAGGCTCTCTTCTAATTTATCGGATATCAATGTCACCCCTCTGGTAGATGTGATGCTGGTGCTATTGATTATTTTTATGGTCACGGCTCCAATGATGCAATCGGGAATTGAAGTAAACTTACCTTCGGCTGAAACCCGTTCAAATCCAAGTTCTGGTGGTTTGGTCCTCACAATATCCAAAGACCGCTATATTTATATCCAAGACAAAGTCATCGCCCTGAATCTGCTGGAATCCAGTGTTAAGAATTATTTTCTGGGAAAAGAGAAAAAAATTGTTTTTATAAAGGCGGACAAGGATGTCTCTTATGGGGTAGTGATTGAAGTGATGGATGTGCTAAAAGGCGCGGGAATCGAGACTGTAGGTATCATCGTAGAACGAAAAGAGAAAAAATGAAGTTAAATTTCGCCATAACCCTGTCAGTGATTTTTCACCTGTCACTCTTTGCTATCGCCGTCTATGTGCCGGGAAAAAATGGCAATAATGAGACAATTTATCGGGTTGATTTAGTCTCATTGCCCGGTGGTGGCGGGAGTGGTGGTCAAGGACAGGGGGCGAAGGGACAGTTAGTGGAAGCACCGCGCCGCATGAAGGACCTGACTGTTAAAAAAGAGAAAGTGGAAGAACCTGAAACGAAACTACGCTACAAGGATGAAAAAAATCTCAAGAAAAAAGAGCAGGAAAAACCGGACAAACACAGTTTAATCACGTTAGAGAAAAAAAAACCTGAAACCAAAACGCCTGCCAATGTTGGAAGTGTAACCGGTAACAAGGACTTGGGTCCCAATGTTTTAACGACCGGGATATCCTCGGGCCGTGGTGGTGGAACCGGTAATGGTGGTGGTTCCGGTGGGGGTTCGGGTGGTGGTTCCGGTGGTGGAATCGGTAGCGGCTTTGGTTCGGGAATTGGTATTGGTTCTTTTCCTTACGCTTATTATATTGAAGCATTAAAAAATAAAATCTCTGCTTCATGGTCCAGTGCATTGGTTGCCCCCGGTTCGAAGGGACTCCTTATGACCGTGGTTTATTTTAAGATTCTTCGCACCGGACAACTGATAGATCTGGAAATAAAACAAAAAAGTAATGTCCAAACTATGGACATGTCAGCTCTTAGGGCGATAGAAAATGCCGCGCCATTTCCTCCTCTGCCCAACGAATATACCGACCGCTATCTTGGGGTCTATTTTGAGTTTATATGGGAGAAAAAATGAAATTAAAAAATAAATGGTTCACCTCTGTTCATTCGATTTGTTGTGGTGCTGCATTCCTTTTGCTATTGGTCGCAGTTTTTTTGAATATGCCCTTGTTGGCTCAACAAGATATCCGGGTCCAGATTACCAGTGGAATGCCAATGATCCCGGTGGCTTTACCGGATTTTAAGATGGATAGTAGTATTGTCGGAGCCACTGATATTAAAAAAGAAATCTACGAGGTCCTTTGGAATGACCTGGAATACACCCGCGTTTTTAAAGTGGTGCCCAAAGAACACTACTCCTATATCCAGTCGTTTAACCAGAATAATATCCGGTTCAAGGATTGGGCTTCCATCCAGGCGGATATTTTAATTTCAGGGCAAGTGGAAGTGTCTGTTGGTGACCGGATTGTGTTTTCCATCCGGGTTTATGATGTGAAGAGTGAGAAGTTCATGTTTGGCAGGAATTTTGGCGGGAAAAAAGAGTTTACCCGGATGATCGCGCATCGTGCGGCGGATGAAATGATGAAGTATTTCGGTGAAAAACCTTTTTTTAATACCAAGGTTGCCTTTGTTTCCACCCGGGATAAGAACAATGAAATATACATGATGGATTATGATGGACAACGAACCCGCCGGATTACTTTTAATACGGATATCGATGTGCTTCCTTCATGGAGCGCAGATAATGAAAAGGTTCTTTACACCACCTACAGACACAACAACCCAGACCTTTTTATGTTTTATCTTTATACCGGGAAAACCGAGATGATTTCCAATGGCGGGGCCAATTATTCGGCGGATTGGTCTTTAGAGAACGATACTCTGGTTTATACTTCCACCAAATCGGGAAACGCGGAAATTTATGTCAAAGACTTGAAAACGGGCAAAGAGAAACGCTTGACTTTTAATCCGGCCATTGATACCACTGCCAGTTGGAGCCCGAATGGCCAGGAGATTGTATTTACTTCGCAACGAAGCGGAACGCCCCAGATATATATCATGGATAAAGAAGGCACGAATGTGCGGCGCATCACCCATGACGGCAATTATCATGATTCTCCTGCTTGGTCTCCCGATGGCACCCGGATTATTTACGTTTCACGTATTGAAGGTAATTTTGATCTTTTTGTTTACAACTTAAAGGACAATACCATGACGAAACTCACGGAGGCACAGGGCAGGAATGAAAATCCCACGTGGTCACCGGATGGCAGGCATGTCATTTTTTCTTCCAATCGGAGCGGCTCCGCGCAATTGTATAGCGTTGATTACGATGGCGCGAATCTCAAACAATTGACCTCCACGGGTGAAAATAAGATGCCAAAATGGCAGAAAAGATAAAAACTATTTTCCAGAACCGGGCGTGTGAATAGGTTTATTCGCACGGGGTGTTTTTATTTTTAAAAAACCTTGTATTTTTCTGCTTCTGTTTTTTGATACAATGGGGGGGCTTTCGCTATTTACCGATTGAAGGATACCGTTTACCGAAAATCTTAAGCATATTCTCCTGCAGTATAGTATAATAGAGGTGTAAGGGTTTTCTACTTACAGAAAAAAACTGAGAACTTGAAGGAGGACATTATGAATGAAAAAAGAGGAATTCGGTTCGATTCGCGGCTTTTAGTGGGACTGCTGATTGTGGTTGCTGGTGTTCTGTTGCTGTTGGAACGGATGGATATCGGGGTAAATATTACATTTCGTACATATTGGCCAATGCTACTTATAATTCTGGGAATGGGTAAGGTCGCTTTGCCAGGTTATCGCCGGCAGATTTTTACCGGTTTGGTATTGGTCATGGTAGGCACGTTGTTTCAATTGAGTAATTTAGGGATCATCTCCTTCCATTTAAGAGACCTTTGGCCACTGGTTATTATTCTGGTAGGGTTTTCCATTATGCGGAACAGCTTTTGGGGACATCGACCCTGTTGTCGAAATAATCGGGCAAGTCGTACCGCACATGATGGGACAATACATGAAGTTTTTGATGACAGCAAGACGGAAATAAATACCGACTATGTGGATGCTTCAGTCTTATTTGGAGGTGGTGAATATAGAGTTTCCAGCAAACAGTTTAAAGGCGGTAATGTTAATGCGGTATTTGGTGGTATAGAGCTGGATATGCGGGATGCTGAAATGGAAGGAGACTCAATTGTTTTGAGCGCATCTGCCTTGTTCGGTGGTGTTGAGATTCGTACTCCCGCTCACTGGCAGGTAGTTCTGGAAGGGTTCCCGGTACTGGGTGGCATGGAAAATAAAACGGTTTCACCCAAAGATGCGACCAAGAAATTGATTATTAAAGGTTCGGCTATGTTTGGGGGGCTCGAGGTTAAGAACTAACATGCATCCATTTTTACGAACCCCAAAACAATTCTTGATGGTGGGACTCCTGTGGAGTCCCATTTGTTTTTGGGTCATTTCTCTTTTGGTGAGTCTATTGGATGTCTCCTGGTGGGAGGCTTCTATTTGGGCGGTTCCACCCATGCTGGTAGAACTATTTATCTGTTTGTCTGGTTGGTATCTCTGTCGGATGACCGTGATTCATCGGTGGTATCTAGGCAGAACGATCTGGACTCACGTGGTAGCAGCTCTTTTATTAAATGGCGTCTGGCTTTTCTTGGTGTGGCTTTATTCTGAAGCGATGGTAATGATGTTTAAAACGGATACTTGGCAAATCCATTTCGTGAATGCATTGCCTGTTTTTATTGCAGTAGGCATGTCCCTTTATTTTATTGCTATATTGAGTCATTATCTGGTGCTGACCATTGAGAAAACCAAACAGGTAGAAGAGGAAGTACTGAACCAAAAAATACTGGCCGGACAAGCTGAACTGAAAGCCTTAAAAGCAACTATACACCCGCATTTTCTTTTTAATTGCCTGAACCTATTATCCCCACTTATGCGCTCATCACCGAGCAAGGCACAAGAGGTAGTAGTGCAATTAGCGGATTTTTTATTGTACAGTTTACGGTATGGAAAACAGGAGTGGGTGAGGGTGCGAGATGAGGTCGAACATGTGAAGAATTACCTGGGTATTGAAAGTATCCGGCTGGGGGAACGCTTAAGAGTGGAATGGGATATTGATGGGGATGTTTTGGATCTGCCAATGCTGCCGTTGGTGCTTCTACCGCTGGTGGAGAATGCCATTAAACATGGAATTAACCACTGCCTGGAAGGGGGGACTTTGTCTCTGATAATAAAGCACGAGGGCTCCCACATTTTTGTGGCGATTACCAATCCGCACGATGAACCAGCCCGCGTTGTACAGGGGGAAGGTCTAGGCTTGGAAACGGTAAAACAAAGGTTGACTGCATTTTATAATGATGAAGGCCAATTAAATACGTGGAAAGATGAAAAAATATTCAGGGTGGAACTGCGGTTCCCCCAAACAAGAAAAGGATTGGAATAGAGGATAAAAATGGAGGAGACATTAAAAGCGCTTATCGTGGATGACGAAGTCCTGGCGCGGGAATCGCTCAAAGTTGCGTTGGAAGGCATCACGGGCGTAGAGATTGTCGGGGAGTGTGGCAATGGTTTTGAAGCCGTGCAAGCCGTGCAACAAATCAAACCGCACCTGTTGTTTCTGGACATTCAGATGCCTAAACTGGATGGTTTTGATGTGGTGGAATTGTTGGGGAAAGATGCCCCGTTTATTATTTTTGTGACCTCTTATGATGAGTATGCATTGCGAGCTTTTGAGGCAGAAGCTCTGGATTACCTGCTAAAACCGGCAAAACCAGAACGATTGCAAAAAGCAATTCTGCGGGCACGGGAACAGTTGCACATGAAGGGCGGGCAAGGAATGGAACGTTTGCTCGAAAAACACCGGGATACAATGGCCCCATTACATCGACTCCTGGTACGGAATGGTTTGGATGTGGTGATTATTCCCATGGCAGAGATTATTTATATTGAAGCACAGGATGATTATGTGAAGATTTATACGAAGGAGGGCAAAGCGTTTCTTAAGACAGAACGGATGAACCGGTTGGAAGAGATGCTGGACCCGAGATATTTCTGCCGTATCCACCGCTCGTATATTATTAATATTGATAGCTTGAAAAAAATAGAACCCTACAGCAAGGATAATCGTTTGGCTATATTGGAAAATGGCCAACGTCTGGCAATCAGCCGTGTCGGTTACACCCGTCTGTTGGAATTGCTTTAATACTCACGGCTGTGACTGGGACTCTCTTTCGCTATTTACCGATAGAAGGACGCTGTTTGCCGAAAACTGTAAGAATATTCTCTTTGATTACATTATAATAGGGGAGTAAGGAAATTGACCTTGCATTTAAGTATTAAATAAAAAATTAAACACACTAAACTGAGAATGTATTGGAGGATATTATGAATGAAAAAAAAAGAAATCGTTTTGACTTGCGGCTGTTAGTGGGATTGTTGATTGTGGTTGCCGGAGTACTGATGTTGTTGGAAAGAATGGACTTGGGGCTGGATATCTCCTTTCGCACCTACTGGCCCATGTTGCTGATTATCTTGGGAATTGGTAATGTTGCGTCGCCCGGACATTCCAGGCGTATTTTTTCTGGTCTGGTGATGGTCATCGTGGGCACGTTGTTTCAATTGAGAAACCTGGGGGTTTTTTATTTCCATTTTAAAGACCTTTGGCCGCTGGTTATTATTCTGGTGGGTTTTGCAATCATTCGCAAAAGTTTCTGGGCACCCCGTTCTCACTGTGGGTTTTATAAACTGGGTGGAACTGCAAATAACGGCGCAATACATGGCTTGTTCAGTGGTAGCGAGGGAAAAATAAGTACTGACACCGTGGAAGTCTCCACCACGTTTGGTGGTGGTGAATATAAAGTGACCAGCAAACAATTCAAGGGTGGGAATGTCGATGCTGTTTTCGGCGCTATTGAACTGGATTTGCGGGAAGCTGAAATGGCAGGCGACAGTGTGGTTTTGAATGTCTCCGCCACTTTCGGCAGCGTGGAGATACGCATTCCCTCTCACTGGCAGGTGGTGCTGGAAGGCGTTCCGTCGCTGGGAAACATGGACAACAAAACAACTGCTCCCCAGGAAACAACCAAAAAATTGATTATTAAAGGTTCAGCTTCCTTTGGGAGTATTGAGGTTAGGAATTAAGATTCATTCCTTGATGTAAAGTTCTTAGCGATGATTACCGGTGGGACTCACCATGGGTCCCACCGGTTTTGGGGATTTATTATTGAAGCAGTAGAGAGATGTTGTTATTCCTTTTTTTTCTTTATCTCTTGTAACATCCTTCTTTCCTCGCCGTCCAGTTTTCGTTGAACTTTTTTAACATCTTCAGCCGGTGGCAAGGTTTCCGGTCGTACCCCTCGTTCACGCAGCATTTCTCGCACCGCCTTATTGTTATCTACATGCTCTGTGATAATTTGTGCTTCACCTGCCAGCTCTTTTTCTAATACATTATGACTCGTCAATTCAGTGGCAAAGTCTTTGGCTTTTATCGTGAGGGTGGGTAAAAAATCGGCCAATGGCCTGTTGCTTGGAACCATCAGTTTCCGTTTCATGGTGTTGGTAGAAGCCCCGCCAAAAAGTGCTTCATCGCCTTTTGAACGAATAAGAGCAAAACCCTTCTCATCCACTCCTCGCTCGTAAATAATGGTGGATAGTTTTTTTTCTGATTTTGAGAGTTTTTCGCGGGCCATAACCCGGACAATTTCCAAGAGCCGTTGCTCGATTATTTCTTGTTTGCGGGTTTGAACGGCAAAGTAGGTCTGGGCGAATGAGATTTCACTTTTAGATGGATCGCCATTTTGGGCGATCAGGTAACAGGCGTAGCGGGTCAGCGCGATATCATCTAATTCACGTTGACCACCCTTACCAATGGCGATCAATTTGTTGACTTCAACAAAATGATCAACCACGCTGATATCAGCATTCTCGCAGGCAATCTTGGCTTTTTCTATAACTTTCAGGAAATTACGCCATTCCATATAACCTAAAATTTCCTGCAATTCGCGGGCGCTCCAACACTCGATGTTGTTTAAAACATAACAGGCTTCTTCAAATTTTTGAAATAGTTCGACGATGAGTTCTTTTTTCATGGTGTTAACCTTCCTTGTTTAGTCTGGCAGCCTCAATCATAGTCAACAAAATGTTGGCTACTCCCCAGAGATAGTTTTTCCGTTCGTTTTTTGTCATTGTAACTAATAGTAAAATCCTTTTTTAATCATTAGGGAATTATAAACTTTTTCAAAGTAGAAATCAAGACAGAACCTCCAAAAAAAATATCAGAACAAAAGAATGGTGTGACACTTGTACTCCAGGTTGTTAACCCTTACTAATCGCGATCATATTGTTGACGTCAACAATATGATCAATCCCTTCTGTATTGCCATTCTTCGGGAAATTCTGTTTCGGAATAAAAATCAAACCCACTCGGTCTACCAGGAAAACAGGCAAAAAAAGAAGGGTAGGGCGATCATTTTGTTGATGTCAACAAAATGATCAATGCCTTTTATATCGGTATTCTCCAGGAATTTTGTTTTGGAAAATAAATTAAACCCACTCTAGTTTACCAGGAAAACAGGTAAAAAAGGAAGGGTAGAGCGATCATTTTGTTGATGTCAACAAAATGATCAATTCCTTTCATATCGGTATTCTTCAGGAATAGCTATTTCGAAAAAGAAATCAAACCCACTCGGTCTACCAGGAAAACGGGTAAAAAAGAAAGGGTAGAGCGATCATTTTGTTGACGTCAACAAAATGATCAATCCCTTTCATATCGGTATTCT
>CAZCVI010000128.1:0-4704 GCA_964502145.1 uncultured Clostridia bacterium | reverse complement strand
GCGATCATTTTGTTGACGTCAACAAAATGATCAATCCCTTTCATATCGGTATTCTTCAGAAAAATCTGTTTCAGAAAAGAAATCAAACTAATCTGTCTGCGAGGAAAACAAGTAAAAAAGAGGGGTTTTTTAAGGAATAGAGGGTTGACCGAGTTGGTCGAGGAGTTTATTAACCGCTTCACGGGCTATTTTTTTGGGAATTGCCATTTTGAAGCCCTCGGATTCGATGCCTATTTCGGCGGGGATAAGAAAGAGGGCGCCCAGACGGGCCAAGAGGGTGGCGCGGACCCAGGCTTCCAGGTGGAAAGTGAGGCCGTTGTAGGAAATTTCCAACATCATGGGGGCGACCAGAAAACCAGTGCCTTTTTGGAAAAGCTGCCATGAATACGAGGACTTTTTGAGGTGGTAATTGTTTTGGTGCGCCCATTCTTTGATCGTTTTCAAAGTATCTTCGACGTTGGCTACCGTAAAATCCATGATTGTTCGTGAAAACATAAAAACCTCCTGTGCGACTTTTTTTTCTGGAGCATCACGTTAATGATTGTAGCGGAAATGGCGGTTGAATGCAAGAGATTTGGGGATTTATTTTTTTTCCTTTGTATGTCATAATAGGAACATGCAAATAATATACCGGATGGACCGAATATTTATAGTGGTGTATGTGTGTTTGATCTTAGTCATCGGGGTTGCCTTATATATATCGTCCGGGCGGCCTGTGGTGTGGGTGGTGACCGTGGTGGTGGAAATGGTGTATCTTTATTTTGCGTTAAAGCATCCGTGGTCGCGTTATCGCGCTGTGATGCAACCTTTTCCCGTGGAGTGGCGGCCATTGGTTGCGCAGCATTCGGCGATTTATGCCAATCTGGATGTAGTCGGTAAACAACGGTTTGAAAGAGACATGCAGATTTTTTTGAGTGATTTTTCCATCGAGGGCATACGCAGACAGCCGATGGATATCAGTATCAAGTTACCGATTGCCACGGCTTTTGCGGCGATGTTGTTTGGTCGGCCCGATTGGGAACCACCGATTAAGGATGGGGTGATTGTTTATCCCGGTCGTAGTTTTAATCGTAATTATACGTTGGGGCGTGGCAATTATGAAGGGATGGCGATGGTGAATGCGCCTTTAATTGTGACGGAAGAGAGTTTGCGGCAGAGTTTTGCTTATCCAGGGGATGGGGACAATGTGGTATTTCATGAATTGGCGCATTATTTTGATTTTGAGGATGGATTGGCGGATGGTATACCGATGGCGCGGTTGATGCCGGGTGAAGAATGTGTGTTGCGGTGGCGGGAGATCATTGGCAGGGAATGGGAAAAAGCGAGTCAGGGTCTTTCTTATTTACGGGCCTATGCAGGCACGAACGAAGCGGAACTTTTTGCTGTGGCGGTGGAAATGTTCTTTGAAAATCCCCATCTCATGAAATCCAACAGCCCGGAATTTTATGATTTGCTGAAAGAATTTTTCAATTTGGATCCAGCGGCGATTATTGGAGAGAGATAATCGCTTGTTATTTCACCATTACTTTGAGAATCTCTTCGAGGTGGTGGTTGAATAATGCGGGGTTTTCCAACACTGGGTAGTTACGGTGTGGGGGGGATAATATTAGCATCAAAATGGGGGTAGATGGCACGGTTTTTTCCATTTTTCCCTGTCTGTATCGGTCATTTATCATTGTTCACTGCATGAAATTCCGTTTATCGGCTGTTTTTAAGCATAAATTACTTCGAATCACGTAACCACCACTTGGAATCGCGTAATCACCACTTGGAATCGCGTAACCACCACTTGGAATCGTGCAACCACCACTTGGAATCGTTCAACCACCACTTGGAATCGTGCAACCACCACTTGAAATCGTGCAACCACCACTTAGAATTACGCAACCACCACTTGGAATTACGCAACCACCACTTAGAATCGCGTGACCACCACTTGGAATCGTGCAACCACCACCTAAAACATCCATTTTCATTGAATATATGTGCTCCTTCTTATAGCATTGGTCAGGCGGTGCCGATACAATGGGAATCAACAGGGGTATTTTGTGGCGTTACTCATTATATTTGTTTTGGGATAATGGTGTGACGGGTGATGTTTTAAAAATTAGATGCATCAACTGGATGCATCATGTCAAGATTGGAGATAAAAAGTCAGGGGAATATCTTTTTAGTATTGAAATTTCCTACGTTTTACTATAAAATTCCTTTATGATAAGCATTGATAAATATTATTCAGTCAAAGGAGAATAAAAGTATGCGCAATATTATCGGACAGCCAGTCAGCGGTGAAGATTTCTTCCCTCGGCCTGACATTGTCAAAAGTATCAAGAAAGCTTTGAATGCCAAACTGCATGTTTTTTTCTCAGGGCCAGTGAAATCAGGCAAAACCTCCATTCTTTTTCATCTGCGAGATAACACTCCTAAGTTCAATTGGGTATTTATTGATGTTGGTGCTGTTATTGATGAAGCGCAGTTTTATAAAACAATCTATGAGGAATTGGTACGATCTCCTTTTTTCAAGGAGCAACATATCCCTGCACAGATGGAGGAGAGTGATTCGCCTTTTGAAAAGTTGGTTGATCTGTGTGGGTTGTATAAATCTGATCAGGCGTTGGTAATTGTGCTGGATAATTTCTCCAGATTATTGCAGACTCTTTTTGAAGCAGATGCTGCTGCTGAGAATATCAGTCTGTTTCTCAATAACCAAAGGGCGTATCGTAATCAATTAAATCGTTTGGGCAGCAATGTGTTATTCATTTATACGTCCACTCATAATATGGAGTATCTTGCCAAAAAATTAAATATACCTCAAGCGTTTACTGATCTATATCAAAATACGCTTACACCCCTTACATCTATAGATGCCAGCCATTTTGTTGAGCGATTGCTGAAAAATACTGGCTTAATCTCAAAAAATTATATTAACGAGGATATAGTGTTTTCTTTGTCTTGGTTGAGCCCTTTTCATCTCCAATTATTTGTTCATGAATTGGCCACCAATCTGAAGGGAGAAGACGATCCTGTAATGAAAATTGATATTCATATAGCTATTAAAAGCGTATTAAAACACAGGGAATATTTTGATGAGTGGCGGGGGAGTCTCCGGTTTTTTTTGAGTGATTTGGAAGATCAGGTGTTAACAGTTTTGTTGGATTTAATCGCACAAAAATCTGTGATGTCAGAAAGTGAACTTTTGGGAGGCAGTGGAATTGATTGGAATTCATCTGGAATACACCCCCACGAATTATTAAAACCATTGGTTCAGTATGGATGTCTATCTGTAGACCATAATAGAGCCTATAGCTTTATTTCCCCTATATTTAAAGAGTGGTGGTTAGTGCATATGCTGAATAATCCTGCCAACCTTCCAATGTATGCCTTCTCCAATGGCAAAACCCCGGAATTTAAGTCCGTGCGACTGGAACGGCTCTTTATTCGCAATATAAAATGCTTTGAAAAGGTGGAGATCAAGTTTGATTCCTCTTTAAATACCAGCCTGATCATCGGCACCAACGGCAAAGGCAAATCCACCATCCTGCAATTGATTGCCTTGGGCTTAAGTGGAATTTCTATCATACCTTTCCCCTATACTTGGAAAAACGTCATCAAGCAAGGGAAAAAGACCGGATATTTTGAAATCGATTTACTGGTGGAGGACCAACCCGTTCACCTGGAATTTGAAATAGACAAGAATGACTCTATCATCTGTTTAAAAGGCAAGGAACAATTGGAACAGGTGAAGAAACAATTCCTATTGCTGGCTTACGGTGTTAATCGTAGCATCAAGTTAGAAGAGACCCGGCCCAATAAACAGATAGAATCCATCGCCACCCTGTTTGGCGAGAATGGATATTTAAAACATATCAAGATCAGTTCCACGTTTAACTATTTATCCAAACACTTTGACACCCTAAAAACCCTTATTAACCGCGTATTGCTATGCGAGGGGGAAGATGAACCAGTAGAAATGGTGCATTTTGATCCCGAAGGGTTTTATTTTAAAACCGCCACCAGTCCAGACACCCCGCTTCCCATTGAAGCGCTTTCCGATGGTTTTAAATCGACCTTTGTGTGGCTCTTTGATGTTATCATCCGTATTTTGGAGAGAGGCGGTAATCTCCAAAATATTGGTAACATCACGGGTATTATTCTTTTGGATGAAGTGGACTTGCATTTACATCCTACGTGGCAGCGAACGATCTTAAAAAGTATCGAAACTCTGTTGCCCAATATCCAGTTTATTGTGACTTCCCACAGTCCCTTCGTTGTTCAGAGTGCTAGGAATGAGTCGCTGGTGGTTTTAGAGAAGCAGAGGGGCAGTGATAATGTTTTGGTGGTGGACAAGAATATTACCTCGGAATTAAGTTACAATGCCATTGTCCGAGAAGTATTTAATATTCGTTTCCCCTTTAGTGCAGAAGTGGAATCACAAATGGTGCGTTTCCGGGAGATGCAGGAAGCGATTCGTGATAATAAACCCGTGGATGAGGAGTTGTTCAAAGCTCTGGTTCTGGACATTGCCGACCGGGGCGTGGAGTTGGATAGTATCATGCGGAGAGAATTGCAGAGTATGGAAAAAAGAAGCGGGAGAAGTTACGACTTATGGAGAAAATAGTACGCACCGAAGCGCCGGAATGGTTAAAAGAAAGTAAGCGCTTAGGGAACCACACCTTTTTTTTTCTTTTAGATGGAGTAAAATAT
>CAZCVI010000127.1:0-15071 GCA_964502145.1 uncultured Clostridia bacterium | reverse complement strand
TTCTTCCCATAATTCCCATTCCTCCCACTTGATTTTATGGTACTCTCAAAGATTTGGCTTTGAATTCAAAAATTCTCCTTGCTTTTTACTGGGTTTTTGGGTATAGTAAAACATGCATATTCTTGAATGTAATCAATACAAAGGAGAGTACACGCTATGTCTGGCCAATCGTTGATCACCAACCAATCTAAATTCCTCAAAGAGGTCTTTGAAAATATTCTACCTTCTGCCAATAATCTTTTTTTCCTGGTGGGGTATTTCTTTTTCTCCGGGTTTCAAGTCTTGTATAAGAATCTCGGCGACAAACACCTGCGCATCCTGGTGGGCATGGATATCGAACTGGATATGCAAAACAAAATCAAAGAGTTCTCCCTGCTGGAAAAAGTGGAAAACTCACGCGGTGCCGCACGGGACTCGTTTTATCATTCATTGGTTAGCCTGTGCAATGATACGGACTTCTTCGATCACCCTGAAAAAGAAGCAGCCTTCACGCTTTATCTAGAAAAGATCAAAAACGGCTCGCTGGAAGTTAAAAAAACCATGGCACCCAACCACGCGAAACTCTACCTCTTTGAAAACCTGCCCTCCCATACCCAGGGCGGTGAATTCCCCGGCACCGTGATCACCGGTTCCAGTAATCTCTCCCTGTCTGGTTTGGAAAAAAGACATGAATTAAATGTGGTGCTCCGGGACGCCAGAGATTACCAGGAAGGGAAAGTTTTCTTCGATGACTTATGGAAAACAGCGGTGGATATTGCGGTGCCCGAAATCCAAAATGTTTTTGAAGAACAGGTAGTAAAAAAAATCTGGCTCAATAATGATACGGACTTCAAACCCTTCTGGTTGTATGTCCGAGTGCTGGACGAGTTGTTCTCCCTCAAGCAGGAAAAACACTTAAAATATCCCGGTGAAATTTCCAAGCAACGCTATTTTAATTTAAAGTATCAAACCGATGCCATTGATATGGCGCTCACGATCATCCAACGACACAATGGCGTGATTATTTCCGATGTGGTAGGCCTGGGAAAAAGTATTATTGCTTCGGTGGTGGCTTATAATCTGGGTCTGAAGACCATTATTATTGCCCCGCCGCACCTCATGGAACAATGGGAAGCGTTCCGTTGGGATTTTGATTTTAATGCCCGCGTTTACAGCAGTGGTCTCATTGAAAATGCTCTGGCTGAAAATGATGGCGCTGAAGAATTGCTCATTATTATTGATGAAGCCCACAAATACCGCAATGAAGCCACCGAAAGTTACGGTTTGCTGCACCGCTTGTGCCAGCGCAACAAAGTGGTGCTGCTCAGTGCTACGCCTTACAGTAACCGGCCCCAGGATATTTTTTCCATGATCAAACTCTTCCAAGTTCCCGCCAAATCCACGATCCAAACCGTGGAGAATCTCTCCCATGAATTTAAACGGTTGATTATTGAATATAAGAGTATTGAAAAAGCGCGTAAATCCAAGTTTGAACCGCCCGAACAAATTAAAAAAAGTATCAAAGCCCTGGCCGATCAAATCCGTACTCTTCTGGCCCCCCTCATTATCCGCCGCACCCGTCTGGACCTGGAAGCGATAGACAGTTACCAGGAAGATTTAATTACCCAGGGCATTTCTTTTCCCCTGGTGCAAGACCCAGTCGCTTTGGAATACCAGTTGGGACCTCTTACGCCGCTTTACAGGGATACGTTAAAGCAGATCAGTCCAGCGGAGGCAGATCAGGAAACGCAGGGTTTTACTGGCGCCCGTTATAAACCGGTGCTGTATTTAAAGGATTTTAAGAAATATCGCGCACAAATCACCGAGGAGTTTGGTGATGAGCAGTTGTTCCGGCAATCGCAAATTAACATGGCGCAGATGATGCGCCGTCTTTTGGTCTCCCGGTTTGAAAGTTCTATTTTTGCGTTCCAAAAAACCTTGAATACCATGATTAATTCTTCCCGGTTCATGTTGGACTGGTACGATAAAGCCAAGCTCGTGCCTATTTTTAAACGGGGCGGCATTCCGCAAGTAGAGGATGTATGGGAAAACGACCTGGACCACACGGACCCGATGATGGAAGACCTGTTGTTCAGCGAAAATATTGAGAAACTCAAGCAAAAGGGTTTTGAGTTTATTCCCGCCAATGAATTAAAGGTGGCCTTTAAGCAGGATATTTTGAAAGATATCGCCATACTGGAACGCATCCGCGCCAATTGGTTTAAGGACGATACCATTCCCAGTGATCCCAAGCTGCTCCATTTCGCCACCATCACGCGTGACATGCTGCAAAAGGAACCGGCCCGCAAACTGGTGGTATACACCTATTATGCGGATACCGCCAATTATTTATATGACTGTTTAAAGGATTCTTGTCGCGTGTTTAAGTATACTGGTGCGGATGCCAGCCCGGAACAGAAACGCATCATCAAAGAGAATTTCGACGCGGGATGGGATACGCAAAAGGATGATTATGATATGCTGATTGCCACGGATGCGATTTCCGAGGGGTATAATTTGCATCGTGCTGGTGCCATTTTTAACTATGATATCCCGTACAATCCCACCCGTGTCATTCAGCGCGTTGGGCGCATTAACCGCATTAATAAAAAAATGTTCGATGTGCTTTATATTTATAATTTTTTTCCTTCCGCTATTGGTGAGGAAGAGGTGAAAACCAAGCGGATTACCACCTTGAAGAAAGCCATGATTGATGCTTTATTGGGTGAAGATACGCGCGTGCTCACTGCCGATGAAGAGTTAAACTCTTACTTTACGCGCACCATCAGGGAGGAAATCGCCAAGCAGGAAGAGTTGTCATGGGATACACCGTACCGCTACCAGGAGAATCTTTTTTTAACTCACACGTTTTTCATCTTCAAAAATAATTATTGGAAGGCTTGACAAAACGGATATATAGTGTTAATATATAATTATAAAAAATATTAAATGAGGAGAAATAAAAATATGGGAAAAACAAAAGTTACGAGTTCAAGAGTAGCAACTAAGGCAGCAAAAGTATTGAAGAGTAAAAGCACCGGAAAAAATTCTAAAACAGCCGCTGCTAGCGCTCTCGCGCAGACCAAAGCACCGACGAAGGTGACATCAAAGAAAACAGCAAGTATTGCGTCACAAGTTCTGCGAGATAAAAGAACTAGCAAATCTTCAAAATCCGTTGCTGGTAGCGCACTTTCACAGACGCAAAGAAAAGTGAAAAAATGATTTAGATAGATTGGGAGATGATAATGCTTAATAAATCAAAATTAGTTAGGATGGAAATTTATAATCTTGGATGTATTGGTCCAGAAGGGTTGAAAGTTGATTTAGACGATATGTTGTGTCTTGTTGGCCCTAATAACACAGGGAAGTCTACAGTGTTACGGGCGTATGAACTAGCCGTTGGAAATAAATCAATAACAATAGCGGATGATAAATGCAAACGTTCTTCCCAAGACGAAAATCCTAAAGTAATTCTTTTTGTTCATATTCCACCAGGAACTCCAAACATTGATGAAAAATGGAAAGTAAAAGAAAATGATTATCATCTAGTGAAAAGTAAATGGGAATGGGATTCCACAGGAAAAATTGAAAGAATGACTTTCGACCCAGAAAAAAATGATTTTTCAACGGATGAAAAGGCAAGTGGACTGGATCAGGTATTTTCAAGTCGATTACCCCAACCGTATCGGATTGGAGCTCTACAAGATCCGACAGACGAACATAAGCTGTTATTGGGTTTAATCCTCCAACCTATTTCGGAAAAACTAAAAAAATTGAAAGAGGATGAAAACTCTGAGCTATCAAAGGCAATCACGAAAATTTCCGAGCTGGCTAAAATTCACGTAAATGAAGAAGAATCAAAACTTACAGCCTTAAAAGAAGGAATTAACAAATCCCACAATCAAATATTTCCAAACCTCAAAATTGATTTCGATATCAAGATTGGCAATATTGATTTCGACCCAGTTAAATCGCTTGAGGCCAACTCAATTGTAAAATTTTACGAGTGGGCATCTGAAGTCAGTTGGAAAAAACAGGGTACTGGTTCTCAAAGAGCTTTATTTTGGGCAATGATGCAAGTTCGATCTGAACTAAAAGCCATGGATGATATAAAAAAATCCATGGAAAAATTAATTTCCGATAAACGCAAAGAGATAAAAAAATTAGAAGACTCCTTGAAAACAATAAAGAAAGAAGAGACAAAGAAACAGAAAGAAGAACAAATAGTGGCACTTAAAGCAGAGCTCGAACAGATGCGTGAAAAAGATATTGGAGCAATAAAAAAAGACAACGAGTCTGATTCCATCCTCCCAGGATACATGTTGTTAATTGATGAGCCAGAGGTAGCCCTTCATCCTAACGCTATCAGAGCAGCAAGCGAATATTTATACAATCTATCCAAGGATGATTCTTGGCAAGTAATTCTTACAACTCACTCGCCAGCATTTATTAATCCAATAGAAGATCATACTACAATAGTGAGACTTGACCGAAATATTGAAAACCCAACACCCAAAGTTTTTTGTTCAGACTCAGTTGAGTTTACCCCTGATGAAAGAGAGAATTCAAAACTATTAAACCGTTTTGACTTAAATCTATCCGAGATGTTTTTTGGTCAATATCCTCTGATAGTCGAAGGCGACACTGAATATGCGGTATTTAATTATCTAATGAATAGCAATCAGGATGAATATAAGATTGCAGATAGACCTATAATAATACGCGCTCACGGTAAGTATTCCATTGTCTTAATCATAAAAATATTATCCCACTTTAAAGTCAATTTTTCAGTCCTTCATGATTCTGATCTCCCACGAAGAAGAGATGGAAAAATGAATAGTGCCTGGCTTGCCAACAATAAGATATTTGAAGCAATACAAACAGCCAGGAAAAAAGGATTGAATGTAATTCATAAAATCTCTGTCCCATACTTTGAATATGCTCACAAAAACCCCGAGATAGATGATAGCGGGGCAATTATTGATCCAGATTTAAAGGATAAGCCTTGGTTAATGGTTTCTGAGATCAAAAAAGATGAGGAAATGGAAAAATCGATTAAATCGACTTTTGATACTCTTTTAAAAACCAATGAACCACTAGAAAATCTATTTGGTGATGACATAGATGCATCTCTCAAAAAGGCACTTAAAGAATGGGCTGGACAAAACGGAATTAAGGATCGAAGAATATTTGACAATTGATGATAAACAGAAGGCGAAGAAAAGAAATAGGAGATAAATAACATGCTATGGGAATATAAGTCAGTGAGATATTACTTTCATACAGCAGAAGAAATATTAAATTTGGATTCCCTATTGAATAAAGAGGGACAATAAGGATGGGAAATCGTTTCAGCGACGAATTTTACATATGAAAGTGTGAACATCTTAATTTTTAAACGTCCAAAACAAGTTTAGCCGGAAAAATAAAAATAACAAGAAGCTAAAATGTTCTTCGCTTCAAATTTGAAATACCATTACAGGAGGTAATTATGCCATACACATTCTTAGATTTTTCTTACGAGGTACTGCTCCATTCAGAAATCCCACTGACTTACCCAAATATCTGGCAAGTTGGAGCCGATAAGGGATTGGATAAGAAATTACAAACCAAAGGCAAAACACCATGGCAGACCGTGGCCGCCCTATTGTACGTAGACACTCGCGATAATGAGAATTCCCGGTTTATTAAAGTCGGAAATAGACCCGCCATGTTTTTTCTAAAAGAAAGAGCTCATGAACTCAATCAAGAGAAATGCGAACCCATTGAAAAAAAAGAACCCACATCCCCGTATAAATATACAGAAAAAGACCTCCACCCCCTGCTCAACTATTATACCGCCTCCAATCCATTATTCAACCGCGCAAAATTCCTCTATACGAAAACCATTTCTCATGAGAAATCAACCAAAAATGGATACAACCAATGGGTCTACCCAGATATGGTGGGATTTTATATGCCCATTGATGATTGGGACCACGATGTCATCGAATTAAACCGTATTTCAGATAATAACTCCCTCCAGTTATTTTCCTTCGAGTTAAAAAAGAGCCTCAATAAGAGTAATTATCGCGAAGCGTTTTTCCAAGCTGTTTCCAATTCCTCCTGGGCCCATGAAGGATATCTGGTGACCGCAGAAATCGACGAAAAAGATGATGAACTGTTAGCGGAACTCAAACGCTTGGCCGCTTCTTTCGGCATTGGCATTATCAAATTGGAATTAGCTGATATCGATTCATCCTACGTCCTTTATCCGGCCAAGCTCCGCGAGGCACTGGATTGGGAAACCCTGAACAAACTGTGCGAGCAGAATAAGAATTTTAAAAAATTCATCCAAGACGTCAAAATCGACTTTGGATCAAAGATTCACAAATCCGAATATGATCAAGTAAAAGAAGACATCATCCAATATATTCAGGACGTCTTAAAAGTCAGTCCTGCGGAGTAACCTGAATGAACCTTCTTCCATCTGTGGCTTGAACAGAATGGAAAAGAGCGGTCTGGATATGGAAAGCACCTCCTTTATGAACTTTCCAAAAAATTGACAAAAGACTTCGGACACGGGTTTACTATAACCAATCTGAAGTATATGCGCCAATTTTACCTTGCCTTCCCAAAAAGTCACGCACTGCGTGACCAATTGAGTTGGACTCATTACCGCTTGTTGTTAAAAATTGAGAGAGAAGATGCCAGAAATTTTTATATGCTCGAAGCCGTAGATAATAACTGGAGTACACGTGAGCTTGAAAGACAACTCAATTCACTTCTATTTGAAAGGATTGTCCTTAGCCGGGAAAAAAAAGAAGTGCTTAATATTGCCAAACAAGGCCAGATAATAAGAAAACCCAGCGATCTTGTTAAAGATCCTTATGTAATGGAATTCTTAGGTTTGCAGGGAACCCAAAGGCTGCTGGAAAAAGAGTTGGAACAGTCATTGATAGACCATTTACAGGAAATTTTATTGGAATTAGGAAAAGGATTTTCTTTTGTAGCGAGGCAAAAACGGATTACTTTAGAAGACGATCATTTCTATATCGACTTGGTTTTTTATAATCGTTTGGCCCGCTGTTTTGTCTTGATTGATTTAAAAGTAGGAAAAATGACACATCAGGACATCGGACAAATGCAGATGTACTTGAATTATTATAAACGTACACAGATGGTAGAAGGTGAAAACGAGCCTATCGGAATCATTTTATGTGCGGAGAAAAACGACGCCGTTGTGAAATTCACTTTACCGGAAGCACAGGAACAAATATTCGTCTCCAAATATAAATTGTACCTCCCTACCGAGGCTGAACTAAAAAGAGAGATATTAAGAGAAAAAGATACCTTTGAAATGGAGCACCAAATAATGGAGGTAGCTCCTTTAAGAGCAGGCGAATCGTGATAAAAAGTGGCCGAGGTCGGAAAAAACTGGGGACGGTGCTTTACTTCTTTACTTCTCTCATTTTCTTTAATAGTGTCTCTTTCCAGTCAATCGCAAAATTCATTGCCTGGATAAAGTAAAGAGGTAAAGCACCGACAACGTTTTCAGCGCACCACCTTTTTGGGCCTAAAAATTGAAGAAAAAAATGATAGCGGACAATGATGTGTTATTTTTTTTGGGAAAAATTACTTTTGCGGGGAAGGAAGGTCTCATCCAAAAAACTGAATAGATACGTAATTTTGTATCGATTCAGTTTTTCCCAACATCAAACTAAATTCACCAGTCAAAAGTCGAAAAACAAAAATGATGGTTCTCATTTTGAATCTTTCCATTTTTATTTTAAATCATTCCGTTCTCATTCTGGACCTCACGATTCTACAAAATAGGTGGGCGGTTCTACAAAAAACCCTGGCGGTTCTACAAAAAACCCCGGCGGTTCGCACTCTGACCCCGGCCGTTCACCTTCTGACCCCGGTCGTTCACCTTCTGACCCCGGCCATTCACCTTCTGACCCCGGAGCGCCGGGGTATTTGTGAGTATTTTGAGGTTTGAAACCCGAAACCCAGGGTTAAAAACCCCTATTCACAGCTCCCACCCGTATTAAATCAATAATAATGCTACTATTATGTAACTTTTCGCCGCAGACACTGTTGTTTTAACCACACAGCGCAGCAGATAGATTCATCTCGCCTATGATTCTTTTTACTCTAGGTTGTACCTGATGAATTCCATTTAGAAGTGTACCACAAATTTCATGAATTTACACCCCATTGAACCAACAAAAAAAAATTCTGAGAAATTTCCCGTTGATGCGTGTTATTTGATGCCCAAAAGAATAATATTGACTGTGAGTGGGCCATTGTTTTCTGGGGGGCCGTTCAAAAAACTGAATAGATACGTAATTTTAACTTGACCTTAAGATTACTTTTTAGTATAATGAGATTCAATAAAAAAAAAATGGAGGAATTATGAAAACAAAAAAAATGAGCCGTAAGTTGGAATTAAACAAGAGCACAATTGCAAACATCGGTGCTTCAACAATGAACAATGTAAAAGGCGGGACTGATTCCGATTTTAGCTGTGATACTTGTGAAACACTATGGGGTGTTACTTGCATGCGGTGCAACTCAAGATTATCTTGTGAACCAGACTATTGCTTCCAATTCGATTCAAATTGCCCCAATTGTCCCACTGGATTATTTTGCTAAATTCTAAGAATTGTACACATAAATTCTTAACGTCTTTGAAGACTCATTAATAACCCCAGCCGGGTTCAGTGCAATGGATTTAAGCCATACTTCCCGGCTATTTTTTCGGAAAACTGGGGATGGTGCTTTACTTCTCTCATTTTCTTTAATAGCGCCTCTTTCGAGTCAATCGCAAAATCCATTGCCTGGACAAAGTAAAGAAGTAAAGCACCGTCCCTCTCATTTTGAGTCTTTTTGTTCAATCCCGGAATAAATATCAGAAGGGATTACCACCAGAAGCCATATAAAGAAAATAATGAATCCAAGGGGAGTCAGTTCTTCAATACATTGGGAACACTGGGGACGGTGCTTTATTTTTTTACTTTTTTTCTATTATAATTTTCTTGCCGGTCTCGTTTTTTTTCTCAGATACATGCAGGACGTATAGAAAAAGATTCAAAGGTTAGATTGTTTTTTAAAGCGGCGCTCTGTCACATGCTGCCTCCACTATTAAAAAAACAGTCTCCATTTGTATTGGCGGCGGGTTGCGATTGGGTGCATTGGGTTGTGATTGCGTTCATTCAATGACAATAGTCAGTTTCCTACCCAACGCATTGACGAATTTTTCAAGAGTTGAAAGCCGGATATCTGCCGAATGGCTCTCGATCCGAGAAATAATACTCTTGGTGGAATTTATTTTCTGGGCAACCTCTTCTTGAGTCATCCCTGATTTTTGTCTGGCTTCCCTTAACATCACCCCGATTTTGAAATCCTCAAAGCCCTCCCAAAAATTGGCGGCTAACTCCGGCTCACGGGCCAACCTATTATCTAAATAATCCTTGAATTTGATCATTTCGTCCTCCCAAGATAATCCTTCTTTACTTTTCTATTTCATTTTCTTTCATGTAACTTTTGACAATACCCCCATTATAGCATAATTGCATTTCTTTGAGAACGGCATCCACAATAATATTTTTTTGGACAGAAAAAGGACGGAGGTCGGTGCTTTACTTTTTTACTTCTCTTCTGGTACAAGAAAGTATGGACGCCAACATAGAAAAATGAGTTGAAATACGCGGGAAATGGTGTATAATGGTTTTATTATGAAGGATCAATTTAAAAATTTTCTGAGTGTCTTGGAAGCCCTTGCCCAACAGGAAGTGGAATACATTCTAATTGGCGGAGTCGCTGTGATCCTTCATGGTATTGAGCGTTTGACCAGTGATATTGATTTTTTTATTAAAATGGACCAAGAGAATATCGCTCGACTCAGAAAGGCGCTGCATTCGATTTTCGATGACCAATCAATCGATGAAATTACTCAAGAAGCATTGCAAGAATACTCCGTTATTCGTTTTGGAACACCGGATGAATTTCATATTGACATTATGGCACGCTTGGGAGAAGTAGCGGTTTATGAGGATTTGGATTATGAAATAATTCTGCATCAAGGCATTAAAATCAGAATCGCCACCCCGGAAACACTGTACAACTTGAAGAAAGACACGCTTCGCCAAAAAGATAAATTCGATGCCGCCTATTTGAAATATATCATCGATATCAAAAAGTCAAATAGCTCGCAAGTAAAGAAACCCAATAAGAGGTAAAGCAAATGCCAGTACAAAAGTTCAAAACCTTTGAAGAAGCAGAATTGGCTTTATTGAATCTCCATCCCGATGACGCCTACTTTGCCAGAGTAGCGGAATTATGGAATTTTGCAGATAAACTCAACCATATCTCTTATCCCAAAGGGATTTTTAAGTTTAAAACCATTGAAGAAGCCAATCGCCACAGAGAAGAAACAGAACTGGCCCATATCAGGAAAAAAACAGGCGAATCGTGATAAATATAGAAAAAACTGGGGACGGTGCTTTTCTTCTTTACTTCTTGTTACCGAAGAAGAGGAAACCGTTCACCGCATAAGGAGACGATATGACAAAAGATTTAACCGCATCTTCGATTGATCGACAGAACATTCTTAATAATCCATATGCTCTGGAAGAAATTCAAAAAAGCATTGGTCTCCAGGGTATTGAATTTAACGGTCAACTGGTGCTACTCAAAGAACAAGTGGCAAACTTTTTTGCCGTGACACCACGAACGATTAATTATTATCTTGCTCAAAATGACTCTGAATTGCGTCAAAATGGGTTCCGTGTTTTACGGGGCAAAGCCTTATCAGAGCTTAAGTTAGCTATAAAAAACCAGTTTGGTCATGAAATTGATTTCATGACCAAAACCACCGTGATGGGTATCTTTGATTTTCGTGCCTTTCTTAACCTTGCCATGCTGATCGTTGAAAGTGAACGGGCGAAACTGCTCCGCCAAGTGATCCTGGATATTGTCATTGATACCATTAACAAACGAACGGGTGGCGGTACAAAATATATCAACCAACGGGATGAAGATTTTGTCATCTCCTACTTTCAAGAGGAAAACTACCACCAGCAATTTACCGATGCCTTAAAAAATTGCGTGGATATGGGTACTTTTAAATATCCGCTGTATATCGATAAAATTTATGTCAGCATTTTCAAGGAAAACGCGCATGAATACCGAAAGATTCTGCGTCTGCACGAAAAGGATGTGGAACGGGATACCTTTTATTCCGAGATATTGGACCTGGTCGCTTCCTATGAATGCGGTTTTGCCGACCTGTTGCAGCAGGAACTTAAAAACAAAGAACGAAAACTCAACTCCTTTGAAGTGGATACCCTGTTTATACAGTTTGAATCCCAGGCGCACTGGAAACCATTGGTAGAAAAAGCTCGTCACAAAATGGCTAGCCGCGATATGGCTTTCCGAGACGCTCTTCATTTACAATTGAAAGATTATATCACACCGTTAAGAGCTGAGGAGTTTGAGCGGTTCATTGGTGAGAAAAGTAAAGAGCTTGCCCAGCGCCTTGAAGATTCAAAAGAGGTAATGAAGCGACTCAAGGAGCGTGAATAATGCCACTGGTTTATATCACCTTGCCGCAGGCTTTAGCCATTCACGCGAAAACAGTTGAGGTCTCAGGTGGTGGTTCCTTGGGAATTCTTGATACGGGCAAGCTGGATAGTGTATTGGAACATATTCAGAATGATGATTACTATCCATCGTTTATTGAAAAAATCACGCATCTTTTTTATTGTTCCAATAAATTTCATTGTTTTGTAGATGGCAATAAACGAATTGCCATTTCCCTTTCTACCCAATTCCTTTTACTGAACGGCTATATGTATTGTGCAGGGCGCTTTATTCGAGAAATGGAAAATATCAGTTACCATCTGGCTGCAGGTAAAATAGACAAAGAACTACTTCATGATATCATTGATGCGATAATAGACCAGTCTTTGGATGAAAACGAAGCATTAAAATTAAGAATACTACATGCGATACAGGACGTTTCAAACTAAGAACAGGCAAATCGTGGCAAAAAGAGCATCCCGCTCGTTACGTGCAAATAGGTAAATATTTAAACATTTTAACGCACCAAGCGTCTGGATTAAAAGTAGACGCGACATCCTTGTCGCATTATTTCATTCTACTGTTTCCAAGAACTCCAAATTGCAAGAGTTTCTTTCCGGTTATAATCTTACAGAGCGTAGCGACGTTAGCGGGGTTGCTTCCCAAGAAAATCGCCCGGAATTGTATCCCATTCTTTATTTTCGCCGCTTATTAATGCGCCAAGATGGCGCGTCTACAAAAAGCATACCGTATCACGGAAGATGTATACCGTATTAAGGAGAATGCGTACCTCATTAAGAACATTTCACTCCACGAAGAGGAGAATTTATCCTTAATAAGAACATTATTTACCGCAATGAGGAAGAATACCTCCGCGAAGCGGAGAAAATTGTCCCTATTGAGGATAAATTATCCCTATCAAGGACAATTCCGTCCTTATTGAGGATTAATTATCCCTATCAAGGACAATTCCGTCCTTATTAAGGATAAATTTTTAAAGCCGAGAAAAACTAAGGATGGTGTTTTAGTTCTTTACTTCTCTCATTTTCTTTAATAGCGCCTCTTTCGAGTCAATCACAAAATCCATTGCCTGGACAAAGTAAAGAAGTAAAGAACTTTAATCGGCGCTTTCGCACCGGACGCTGTTTTTTCTAAAGGAAAAACTGAAAAAATCTAGGGAAAAATATTTTTTTTCTTTTTTTTTCTTGAAAAAAAAAGTTTTCTGGGTATAATAAACTCGATTTACCAATTTATAGAAAAGGAGTTTGAAATTGAAACGAAACGAAAACTCAGAACAGATCGTAATGCCGAGAAAAAAACGGGGCGGCATATCTTTTTTATCCCTTATTCTTATGGCCGGGCTTTTGGTGGCCCTGACTGTTATCTTCATTCAATGGAGACAGATAAATAAAGTGGATAAAAGGAGGTTACGGGTGCTTCAAGGTGAGACACTCCCTGCATTTGAATTGATTCCCTTGGATAATACATTCAAGACACCGGTGGATTTTTCCAAGGGATTATCCATACTCATCTGCTTTAAAAGCGAGTGCATGTGCTCCAGCAATAACGTTGCTTGGAAAAATTTGATACATTATTTTGGAGATCGGGTGAGAGCTTATGGAGTAATTCCCACTGACAAAACTACTGCCGAACAATTAAGAGAAGGTCGAAAATTCAATTTCCCTCTTTTCATTCCCCAAAATGCCGAATTATTTCAACAACAGATGATGTTAAGCACAGGAATTGAAAAAACCCTGTTGGTCGTCAAAAATAAAGTCATCGAACTTAAAACCGGCACCTTATCACCGGAAGATTTTGAATTACTCATAACCACCATCAAAGATAATCTTTGAATTTAGGAGCTAATCATAGGAGACAATCAAATGAAGATCAAGAACAAAATCACAAAAAACAAGCACCTTCCTTGGAAACTTTTTCCATTGGTATTCCTACTCTTTTTACCCAGTGTTGCCTTTTGTCAAACCTTCAAAGAATTACCCAAGCCGAATATCTATATTAAAGGGGTTCCAAGAACTGATTTGACCTTAGTAAAAGAGATCGAACCAGATTTTGACGAAAACCTCTTCTATGCTTCACCCGTAAATATCGATGTTTCAAAATCAGGACATATCTTTATTTATGATCTTAAGCTTGGGAAATTGATGATATTTGATAACAAATTTAAATTTGTGAAGCAGGTACTATCAGTCGGCCAGGGTCCTTTCGAGACACCCTCACCGAATAATAAAGATATCTATGCCGCGCCGGATGGAGGTGTCTGGTTGCATGATGGAATAGGAGATAAGATCATGAAGTGGTCTTATGAAGGTTTGCCCCTTTTTGAGAAAAAATTGAACCGAAGACATGTTACCATGAGTCCCTTTCGCCCTGTTATCGATCAAAATGGTTTTTTATATACCTTCTCCATACACGAAGGAATCGTGGATTGTTATGATAAAAATTTCCAATTTGTGCGGAGTTACCTGACCCCAGCCGCCAACGACGCATTTATCTATTACCGGCCAAATTTTGAACCGTACTATAAGAATCATTGGACTCAGAAACAAAAAGAAAAAAAATCAAAACCATGGCTGAGCCCCTCCTCCTTCAAAAATTTTTACGATGTTACCGCTGATGGCCAACTCTTTATTTTTATTCATAGATCAGCCACTGCCTATTTTTTTAATAAAGAAAAATTAGTGCGGAAGTTTGATGTTCTTATAGATCGGGTATTAATGCAGTTTAAAGAATCTATGGTAAGAAAAATCAAAGATAGAAAAAAAATGATACCCCCAATCAAGATTCCAATTGAGAGTCGTATCTTTGCGTCTGTTTTTTTGGATAAAGATGCCAACTTCATCTTTTTACAATACCTGCCCGGTGATAAAGAATGCACTCTGTATCAACTGGATTTTACAGGAAAACTCATTCATATTTATAGTTATGGTCAACAGCTTGTTCGTATTATTGCCAAACGCAATAATTTATTTTATGGTCTTACTAGTGGTGAGCATCACCCCATAATATTAAAAATTAAGAAGGAGAACACAAAATGAAGATTCACAAATCGTTTTATACGATTATCGCGGTTATTGTTTTAATAATGGTAGCTTTTTTTACTATTAAACTATCCTCACTGCCACAAAGATATTGCAGTGCATCTTATTCCGTTTTATGTGAAATGGAGGCATTTATGGCTTGCAGAGGAGGAGATGTTCTTTCTGTATATTTAATTTATTCTGTTTGTGACGGTCGTATTTGTGATGCGGCCTTTGAGGTTATTTGCGAATATCCTGATGCTGGCGGTGGCTTCGATTCGTGGGATATATATTGTTCTGATTACAGTGCCCCGGAATGCTGGGGAAACTAAACATTGAACCTTTCAAAAGGGATGCCGGGGGAAGCGTGATTGATTCATGCACCCCCGGTTGTTTCCTCTTGAAAAAAGAAAAGTGGGGACAGTGCTCAATGCCACTACTTTCCCATAAACGGAATAGATACTAAAAAAAAAGTTGTAATTTGGTCCG
>CAZCVI010000126.1:0-15093 GCA_964502145.1 uncultured Clostridia bacterium | reverse complement strand
CCGATCCCTGAAATAGGAATTAATCGGACGGCCATTACCGCGAACCGGTTTCGTCCAATTAAGTTTTAGCGTCGGCTTCGCGAACAGGTGTAGTTCAATTTTTTTGTGGAAGTTGGCTTCGCGACGCGAAAACTCTAAATCATTATGGGAAGTATGGGAGTATGGGATAAACAGAAATATTCTCATTCATCCCATAATTCTCATAATTCACATAATTCACATAATTCCCAGACTTCCCATAATTCCCACTTGCGTTTACGATACTCTCAAAGAACTGGCACGATTATAAGCCGGGGTGGGGGGAGGCGATCTCCAGATAGAAGACGGAAATAATACGCACCAGCGCGGCCACCAAAAAGAAAGAGTCGAGAACCAAAAGAGAGTAAAGCAGGTAGTGTTTGCGCCAATCAAAGTATTTTTCTATGGCATGCAAGCCACCAAAGAGTAGGGTGATGATGGGCAGCAACAACGGGTAGAGATAACGACCCTGCGCGGTCAAACCACTTCCATAATACAGCCAAATACTCAACAATTGCAGTCCAATCACTCCCATTATATAGAGGTGCCACTTTTTTTCCAGATGCGACGCGCCACACTTTTTGATCAACAGCAGTCCAATCGCTCCCACTATGGCAAGAAAGAAAAAAGCATTCAACGCAATGTACCACCATGAATCCAATTTAAAACCCATCCATCCGGTGTAGAAATAAAAACTGTTCCATACGGAAGTAAAGAACCCGGGCTCAAACAAACTGTTGTTGGTTTCAATAGGGATATGAAAAACACCGCGATACTTTGAAAAAATTGAGGTATACAGCGCAAAAAAACGACCGGGTAACAAATAATTAAACCAGGAGAATACCACGACAGTAATGAGCATAGTTAAAACGATACGCTTGAGGAGTCGCCAGATACTGCGCGACTTAAAAAGCAATAACAGGAAAAGATAAAGGAAAAAAAGCAGCCCGCCTTTTTTGATCACCGCGGCCAAGGCGGACACCACAACCAACAGGGTCAGGTCCACCCAATCTTCGCTCTCAGTGGCCAAGAACCGGTACGCTAAAATAAAAAATAACACGCCCAACAAAACCAAAAGCACGTCATAATTGACGGACGTGAGAATAGTGGTAGGCTGAAACAACAACAATTGCCCACTGGCCATAAAAATCCAAAAATCGGGGAAATAGGTTTGATAAAACCACAGACAACACAAAAATATAGCGAGATAAAACAGCAACGAAAGGAACCGCAAAAAATAAAAAGCACGTATAGGGGTTTTTATACCCGATAATTTTAAGGCGTGACCATATAAGAAATGAAAATATGTCTTGCTGACCGAGTATTTTTCACGGACAAAGTAGTTCAGGAAATAAATATCTTTGATGCGGGTAATTTTCTCCCAGCCCGGTCCCACACCGATAAAATGAAACCATTTATAATCTTTAAGCAACTGCAACAGCTCCGCATCCAATTTTTCCAGTTGTTTTGAATTATAAGCATAATTGGCTGTGAACATGAAGTGCTGAATTTCATCCGGGTTCATAAAAGGCGGTATCAGAAAGACGTTCACCAAGCCAAAAGCCACGGCGATTAGTACCAGCAGGAGGGTTAATTTCTTTTTGGAAGCCATCATTTTGTTTTTGCGTTTGCCTCCGTTTGCGCATCTTCCACCAGTAGCGTGTTTTTTACCGGCAGTTTTGCCCCCGTGTCCGTGATTTTATACAAGCAGACATTATCTACCAGCAACGTCCCTTTCCCCCACATCCGAATCAGGGGTTGTACCCGTGCAAATTTTCCGCTCGTGCCATTAATAATCAGGAGCGCTTTTTTCCATTGTCCTTTAACCGCCGGTACTCGTCGTTCACCAATGTAATCGCCCAGAAAGAAGGAGACCGATTCTTTTCCCGTTTGCGCGGCGTAATCAAAACAAAAAAGATAATAATTGGTGGAAAGGGGAATACGTTTATTCAACCATGCCCCACCACGGGCGCCGTTTTGGCCTTTCTCGTTCTTTACGAAAAAACCCATGAGACGCAACATCCTATTTCCAGCCATTGTTTGTGACCCCATGGTAAACGCACCGCTGCCCAGGGGTCCAAAATCGGTGACATCGGAAAATGTCCAGCGGGTTTTTAATTCGTCAGCCTCATCAAAACTGCCCGCTTGCATAAGATTCTCTTTTAAAGCGGAAACAGCGGGCAAAAAACTATATTTTTCTTCCAGTATTTCCAGTAACCGCGCGCGTGACTCGGAAGCAGTGATGCCATGGGTAATGGGCACGGAGGGCACAAAAAGCTTGCCTTTTACATAACGGGGTAACGCGTGGGCCAGCCAATAGTCAGCCAGCGCGGTATTGCCTTGCCAACGGCAGTAATCGGCGACATTTTGCATGAAAAAAGGTGGAAACTCAGCGAAATGCAGGCTAAAAACCGCTTGGCTAAGAGAATTAAAACGTTTGTCCGCGAGTATTTCCAAACACACATCGTCGAGATTCTCCAACCAGGACACACCGCTAAGTAGTGGCGGAAAAAGGTAGCGCAGGTAAGCATTGTGTTTATAGACGCGCTGTAATCGCGCCATATCTTGGGCGGAAGGGCGGGCGGAGTGCAGTAGCGAGATATCCCCGGCAATAATCAATGATTTGATCAACATGCGATCAGCCAGAGCGGGGTTATATTTATTAAACGCCACATACACTTTGGGCCGCATTTTTATCGCAGCTTCCATGTGGTGGGCCATAAGCGACGGGTCTCTCTGGAAAAAGAAACCGGCTTGAACCAAGTGCCACGTCAAGCGCAAGGGGGCAATAGAAAAAAGAAGTATAAGGGTGATTAACAGGTATTTCAGGTAAGGTGAATAGCCCCGGAATTTTTTCCATTCCAGTTTAATCATGGTTCATCCATTATCATGCTGTGGGAACGTGATCCCGGTTATGGGAAAAATAGGGCACGTATTTTTTCAAGATAGCCCGGATCGTATCGCTGCTATTCAGGTCATATATGGCGTGTTCCAATTCTTTTAGCGCCGCTTGCAATGTGTCCCGCGAGATTTGCGTGCCTTTCCTCGCGATGTAGATTTTCGCGTGCGTCGTTGCGTCCGTGCCTTCTTCAGCCGTTAATAGTTCCTCGAATAATTTTTCTCCCGGGCGTAGACCAGTAAACACGATATCAATGTCTTTATACGGTTCCATGTTATTCAGGCGGATCAAGTTTTCCGCCAATTGCACGATTTTTACCGGTTCCCCCATGTCCAGCACAAAGGTTTCCCCGTGGTCGCTTCCCCCCATAAACGCGGCTTGTAAAACCAACAGAACTGCTTCCGGGATAGACATAAAATAGCGTTGGATATCGCGGTGCGTGACTGTAACCGGGCCGCCATTCTTAATTTGTTCGAGAAACAACGGGATCACGCTGCCGCGACTGCCCAGCACATTGCCGAAACGCACGGAAGTAAAGTCAGTGGTCTCGCAGTTCAAGCTCCGGCAAATCATCTCGCAGAATCGTTTGGTCGCGCCCATAATACTGGTGGGATTAACGGCTTTATCGGTGGAAATATTAATGAAGCGGGCCACCTTGTATTCCACCGCCAATTGGGCGATGTTCAGCGTGCCGAAGATATTCGTTTTAATCGCTTCTTCCGGGTACTCTTCCATCAGCGGGACATGTTTATAAGCGGAAGTGTGGAAGATCAAGTCCGGGTGAAAGGTCGCGAACACGCTTTCCAGTTTTCGGCGGTCGCGGACATCGCCCACAATCAAGTCCACTTTTTGGGTTGGCCCGGTAAATTTATTCATCTCGAATTGCAGGTTAAAGACCTCGGTTTCGTCGATTTCGTAGCCCACGATATGGGGCACGCCGAATTGGATCAGTTTACGGGTGATTTCCGAACCAATTGAGCCAGCCGCGCCTGTGACCAGGATAGTTTTGTCGTTCAGGAAGTGGCGGATTTCCTCGTAATCGACCCGTACTGATTCTCTGGACAGCAGGTCTTCGATATCCAGGTCTTTTATATTTTTAACTACATTGATGCTTTCGTTGTATTGGTTGATTTGCGGTACGATTTTAATATCGTCCACGCCGAGCTTGGAAATAACACTGAACAGTTGGCTGATATTTTTATGGGAAGCTTTAGGCAAGTTAATCAGTACCGCGTCCACTGAATGGCGATCAATTACTTCCGCAATTTTTTCATAGCCGCCCAGAACAGGCAGGCCGTTGATGCGCGTGCCGATGCGCATGATATCGTCGTCGATAAAAGCGATTGGGATCAGTTTTGATTTCGAGGATTTTAATTGGTTGACCAGACGTTCCGAGGTCAGGTCCGCGCCGATGACAAGCGTGCGTTTCCCGATGCTGCTTCTGGAAAAGAAGTCGATATAGAGTCGTTTTGAAATACGAATAAAACCAATCAAACAGAAACTGACAATCGCATCAATCACGACCAAGCCGCGTGGTAAACTTTCGGCGCCCAGGTAATAGCGAATGATCAGGTTGCCATAATAGAGAAGGATCGTGCTGAGTATGGCGCTTTTTAAGATATTGACCAGTTCCGTGATGCCCACGAAGCGCCAGTTCAGTTTATAAATGCTGAACAAGGCCAGCAGGGTAATTTTTATCAATACAATAGCTGGCAGCCAGAGGAAAAAATGCGGGTGGTATTTTTGCGGGTAAACAAAGCCCAGGCGGATATAAAAGGAGAAGTAGAAGGAAAAAGAGATGACGAGGATATCAAACAGAAGAAAAAAGGCGGTACGTTTGGGCCAAGTGGGCAGTAATAAGCGTTCAATAAATTTCAAAGTCGGTATCTCCGCATGTGTCACGTCGTTCCTTGAAAAAAGTAGCATGTATAATTCTATCACGTTTAAGGGAATGATTCAAATGGGAATTTACGAATATGGGGGAATTAAAAATTTAACCACAGATTACGCAGATTAAACTGATTAACCGGATGGGTTTTTTAATTTTTTGGCGGGAGTGGGGGGGAAGTTTTTGTTTATCGGATATAAATCCATTGGGGAATTAATGGGAAGAATGGAAGGAACCGCTCTTGGCAAATATGGTCTAATGAGCGACCCGCCCATCATTTCATGGCTTTAAAAAATAATAATTGTCTACTTTACCATGCTGAATTCTGATTATTACGGGGGTGATTGGGGTACGGAAATAGTGGTAGAAACTGCTATTTTTTAATACAAAAAAAGGGGAATAGCTTTGAGTGGCAGACCAGCCGCTGGCATCATCAAGGTTATCATGAATCATGATGGCCAGACAATCATAACCATCGGCTTTTAGCTTTTTTAAATCCTCTACCCCCTTGGCTATGCAGGAGTAACAATCATTAAAACCAAAGATCAGGCAATACGTGGCGGTTTTATCATCAATAAGTTTTCTCATTGGGATTTCTGTGCCACTTACGTCGGAAAGCATGATTTTGTTAATCTCATTTATGGCAACAGTGCCCTTCGCTTTGGGGATGATGTATTTGACCGTTACAGTAAAACCAATCGCGATTAACACTATAATTATAGCACTGTTAATGAGCCAATATTGGGTTTTCATTTCTTTTTTCTAAAACTATAAATATTAATGATACAATCGTCTGTGTTATCATCAAGGCTTGGATTGCCATTGGCAAAACAATAATACTTGCCATCCTTGATATCCAACAGATAGTCATCTGAAAAAATGGTGTTTTCAAGTTTATAAGTGTCCGCGTTGTAGAACAACAAGGCGAATTTTTTCATTTTCGTGTTTGCCGTGCGGATACTCACCACCACATACTTCCCATCGACCGCCACTTCTTGAATGCTTGAATAACCCATATCCCAATTTTCAAGATCAATCTGTGTCATAGTCGAACCCCCTTTTTTTGCAGGAGCATAAAAATTAGGGGGCATTTTTTTATAGAAGGAAGGTATTTCTAAAGGGATCACTTTGATCTCTTCCAGGGATGTGGTTGAAATTACATGGAGGATTAATTCATTTTCAGCCATAAAAAATACGCGATCTGAATGATAGCCCACCACATGGAATTTCATATCCATGATAAAGGTAGGTTTGAGTTCTTTTTTTTGGATTAACTGCTTTAATGAATTCCCTTGCTCATCATAAATTTTTAAAAACGAATATCGATCACAATTGGATAAGCTTTTCTCTGGATGGTCAACTATTCCCTCCATACCGGTAAAGAAAAATTTATTCTGATAGAAAATTCCATCTTTTACTCGATGAAACGTTGGGGTTCGTTTCAACCACAGCGATTTTTTCCAGTGATAGGTTCCGTCCTTTAGGGAGTATATTTTTATTTTATTTGGTCTTTCAAGGGCAGCTAAATCGCCCCGGTAATCAAAGACCGTATAAAAAAATTCCATTTCATCTGGTCCAAAACCACGGGGTGCAAAGTCGACAATTTTATTGGCTGAAATAAGTTTGTGGCCAATCAGTCTAAAAAACATAACCAGTTGGTTTTGCGGGTTGATGAATGAATAAAAATCTGAGCCAGTAACAGTTTTATGTTTCCATTGTTCAATACGCTTGAATTCATAACTCTCTTTTGAAAATAATGGGGATAAGAATAAGAAAAAAAGCAACACTATCCAAACGGCTTTATTCATGATATGAACCTCCTGAAATTTACAATTTGTGTACGTTGTTTGCGTCTATTGTTCACCAAGTAATACCGCCACCACTATAACGACAAGCACAATTGGCGATATAAGATATCGGGCATTCACAATACATTCCAAATGGACTGCCGATGAACATCATTCCCATCACAAACTCAGACATTGCTTCCGTTTTTTCTGGCAAACTGACCAATACTGCCAAAATGGAAACCAAAACCATCAAAATTGCAATTCTAGAACGAATCTTTCTATTCATTTTTCACCTTCCTTTTTATTTACGAATTGGATATTTTACCATAGAAAAAATTAATGTCAACTGTTGTGTGATGAGAATTTTTTTTTGTACCTGTTTCAGGCGAGAGCCTTTTTTTTTATTTTTTAACCACGAAACACTCGGACCACACCAAGGTTGCATATTTTTTAGACTCGATTTTTCATCTATGTTCATCAGGCTGAAGTTCTATGTCCCATGGGCAGAACAATTACAATGATTTTCTGTTTGATTTTATGGATGGTAAAAAAAAATTGGTGAAAGGCGAGGAAAGAACCATAAAAAAGAAGGACATCTTCGTCATGGTGCTGGATATTTCGTGGATAAGGAGACATATTCGTCACGTCGGCAGAGATTTCGTGGAGCAGGAGACATCTTCACTAAGCAGGAAGAGACTTCGTGGAGCAGGAGACATCTTCACCAAGCAGGAAGAGATTTCGTGGAGCAGGAGACATCTTCACCAAGCAGGAAGAGATTTCGTGGAGCAGGAGACATCTTCACTAAGCAGGAAGAGATTTCGTGGGATAGGAGACATATTCGTCATGCCGTAGCACAATTCGTGGAACCGGAGCACCTTTCGCCAAAGCGAAAAAATCTTCGCTATAGCGAAAATATCTCCGCAAATCAAGACTACATGCGCGTGTGTCGATAAAAATAGCCTCATTTTTTAATCTGTATAATCCTTTTAATCTGCGTAATCTGTGGTTAAAATAAACCAAAACAGGAATTAAGCGACCGCCCAGTAAATCCCTTTCGCGTTGTGTTGATAATTTTTTGTTTTTGTGGTATAAACTTGGTATGAAATACGCAATCGAAGAACGAATAGGCAACCCGGAGCTGTTTACTGGCAGAGACAAAGATATCTCCCATTTTCTCAAATGGATCAGTGGCGTAAAAGAGAGAAAATCCAAAAGTACGGCCATCTTGGCCCGCCGTAAAATGGGCAAAACAGCTCTGTTGGAACGATTGTTTAATATCACCTTTGAAAAAAACGACGGGGTGATTCCTTTTTATTATGAAGTGAAAGACATTAAAGTCTATATCGTGGATTTTTGCATGGATTTTTTCCTGACATTTATCTACCAATACATTGCCTTTAAAACCAGGAAAGACATCTATCTAAACCAATCTTTTCGCAGTGATTTAGAAAAAGCCCGCGAAGTTGTTCAAAGCGAGGGGTTGGATTATCTGTTGGAGTTAATAAATGAAGTTGATCACGCCATCCGTAATAATCTGGTCGATCTCCTCTGGGGAATGGTTCGTGAAGCCCCGAAAAATGTGGCTGAAAGCCAGAAAGAATTCATCGTGCAAATGATTGATGAGTTCCAGTTTCTTAATTCCAGAATCTATCAGGAAAGAATCAAAAGTGAAGAGGCTCTGATCGATGACATGGCCGGTGGTTATCTAAACGTAGCCGAAAGTAAGGTTGCACCACTACTGGTCTCCGGCAGTTGGGTGGGCTGGTTAATGGATATATTAACCATGATGCTACCTTCCAGATTCAAGTTTTATAAACTGGGGAATTTACCCGAACACGAAGCCATTGAAATGATCTTCAAATATTCCAGTTTCTTTCAAGTGCCAGTAACCGAAGAAACGGCGTTTCTTATTGAGCAAATTTCCGAGGGCAGTCCTTTTTATATCAGTTCCATTATGCGTTCCGAATACCCTGATAAAGACCTCACCGATTCACAGGGTTTACTGCGTACCTTGGGATATGAAACGTTAGATGATCAGGGTGAGATTAAATTTACCTGGATGGAATATGTAGCCTCGGCTTTTCCCCGCATTAATGACATTAATGCCAAGAACATCGTACTCTATCTATGCAAAAACAGGGACCGTGAAGTCAGTCGTAATGAATTGTTGAAAAAATTAAATCTGAACCTGACAGACGGCCAATTAGAACAAAGACTGAAAGCATTGGTCAAATCAGATATCATCAAACAAGGCAGTTCAAATTTTGATTATCAGGGTGTAAAGGATAATATCTTCGATAAAGTCTTTCGCGGTGTCTATCAAAAGGAGATCGAAAATTTTGAACCAGAAGCAAAACCGTTTAATTCAGAACAAATTATCACGGAGTACAAAAATGCCCTGGCAGAACTGAAAACGAGATACAATCAACTTCAAGGCCAGTTCAACTATCAAAAAGGATATTTTGCCGAGTACTTGATTGTGGACCAATTACGTTTTTATGCAGTGGCTAAGAATAAACATCTAAAAGAGATTACCCAGAATTTACCGGCAGCTTTTAATTTTTGTGACTATGTCAATGTTTGGACGTACCGTCTTGCCGTAGCCTATGCGAAAGGTTTAAGCGTGGATATCCTGGCCCGGGCAAAAACACGGGGAGATTATTCTATCATCGGAGAAATCAAAAACAGGGACACCAAGAAATTTTCAATTGAAGAAGCAATCACTTTCAAGGATAAATTTGCCACTATCAAGGAAAAAGAAAACATGCATCCCGCTATTGGCTTTGTCTTCTCCAGAAATGGATTTACACAAGAAGCGGAAACCTTTCTGTTGGAAAACTGCATCACTTTTAGCAACGATGAACAGTGGCTGAATGTATAGACCTTTATAGTGCTACCAGTTCTCCTTTATATATTGTAAAGACAAAAGAAGACCACAGATTACGCAGATTAAAATGATTACCCAGATTAAAAGCTGACTTTTATTAAATAGCCTCGTTTTTTAATCTGTATAATCCGTTTAATCTGCGTAATCTGTGGTCTTCTTTACAATCTACTGACCTGTTTTTTAAGTTCTTTTAAGCGGGGTTTCGTGATCAATGTGCGACCGTAACGGAGTTCAATAAATAAGGCTGTGATCTGTTCTATCCGTTCGCGTTTGTTGGGAAACTTGGTGATCGCACGTTCCTGAAAATGCAACGGACCCTCCCAACGTAGGCGTTGCAGTCCCGCTTTGGCCATTTTTTGGCAGAACCGCAAATAAAGTCGTAACAGGGGGTCTGTGCTCAGCGTCTGGCGTTTTAATAAGAAAGAGATAATGAAGAAAAACAAAGGCACTACTACTACCAATGCGGCAAACAAACCCAGACGGTCAATGTCTTTAAACCCCAATCGTCTAAAGAAATCATGCTGCCTGGAGTTGTCATAACTAATAATCCAGACATCCCACTTGTAATTGATGTTGTCCCAATGTTGCTTGAAGAATTTGAGGATGCGTGAGAAAAAATTTGGTTTTAATGCATTCTGAATCGCATCCGTGCGGTTTTTATCGTTGATATTGCCCATCGCGGAGAGCGCTTGGCTCACATCCATGCCATATAGGATTCGTTCCGGGGCAATCCAAGCCGTGGGGTCAACCCGTTGCCAGCCTTTGTTTTCAATCCAGACTTCAGACCACGCATGAGCATCCGATTGCCGCACTAACAAGTATTTTCCTGCCTGATTGAATTCCCCACCCTGGTAACCCAGTACAACACGCGCAGGTACTCCTGCACAACGCATCAACAAAGTAAACGCCCCAGCAAAATGCTCGCAAAAACCACGTTGCTTGTTGAACAGAAAATCTTCCATAGGTGTGTCAGGGTCCATTGTGCCCGGATTAAGACTATACGTAAACCCATTCTCCTTAAAATACCGCTCTGCCTTTTGGAGTATTTCTTCGTCGTTAGTCGCTTGGTCGCGCCAACTCTGTCCCAGTTCGAGAATACGCTCAATGCCATTATCCGGTAGTTGTAACGCCCATTCCCGTTGCGTTTCATCCAGTTGACCCAGTTCCGCCGGATCAAAACGGGACAATACCATGTACCGATAGATCGCATTGATAGTCATACTGCTCTGAAAAACTCTGCCAGGTAATGTGCCACTCCAAGGCGGAGTGACTACAGGCCAATCCAAGCCAAAAAGCCAGCGTTGATTGTGCGGCTGCAATGTAATCTGTTGCACTATTCCCGGTGCTTCAAAAGAACCAGGGCGACGATACCGAGCCCCCATTATCCCCTGCGACCACCGCTGACCATTGGTAAACCACAAAACCAAACCACGGAAATAAAGGTCCTTGGGCTGGGGCATGTCATTGCGGGGAAACTCCACTTGAAACGCAGGAGTTCTGGATTGCGCCAGTTCCGCAATTTGTCCCGGTTCAATAGTATCACTAAATCCGCTTTCGAATCGTTCCATGGATTGCTGCGAAAAGTTCCACAGCGGACCACGGGTTCTGGGGAAGAGGAAAAATAGCAGGATCGTAAAAGGAAGCGCATATACAATTAACCGGAAAGAGAAACGCAGATAGTAGGGTGCTTTTTTTCGTTCTTCTGGCGGATGGTTGAGCCGTAGCAACGTCGCTGTAATCATAATAGTAGCCAGCAACGTAAACGCCAAGTCTTCAATAGACTGGTCATATAAAAAATTACCGAATATGAGAAAATAACAGAGGAACACAATAAACATAAAGTCGCGACGCCCGTTGATTTCCATCGCTTTCAAAACACTCAGCAAGATTAGGGCAACCATGCCCGGGTCGCGGCCCAAATACGATTTATAAGTAATTAAGATACCTAACACCGCCAGCACTACCAAAAGAATACGAAAATAACGGTGTGGCAATGGTTTCTCTTTAAGAAGACAATAGAAAGTGTAAGCGCCCCCCAACACTGCTGCCAAAACAGCCCATATTGGCGTGTGGGGAATGTGCCAGCCTACTGACAGGGCAATACATATCATCAACCATTTAAGCGCACCCTTGGGAATCGGGAGTTCTGGCAAAACAGAGCGATTGTTTTTTAGATGCGCAATCGGAACCTTACCATTAACTGTATTATTTTCCATTTTATTATGCTTAGCTCTTAAACTTGTAAAGTGCCAGTGTTTCCAGACACTTTGTCGTATGTCCCGGACTGCAATCCGGTTTCACTTCATTGTCTGGCAATCGTAAGCCGAATTCCGAGCCTTCTTGGTCCGCCTCCAGAACCCAGCGTGTTAATTGGGAGAGACGCGGTTCCATATTTATCGTGCCCAGATAGTTCCAGTCGAACCATAGTTGCGCCGTTCCCCCGCCCGTGAACTCTTTAATATTCAGGGGTCGGCCCCGGGCATAGGCTTTCCAGTCGATGTGGTGCATTGATTCTCCCGGACGGTAAGCATGAACACCCACAAAATCATCACCGCCCCGTGCATAAAAACCTTCCGAACTTTCTTCCTCGTGAATTTCCGGTTCAGGCCAACGTAACGAACCCAGCGGTGTCGGATAAACCAGATAAACCGCATGAATAGGAATGCGTCGCGTCGCTTTGAATAATCCCAGCGGATAAACGGAAACCAGCGTAATATAAGGAAGGGTAAATCGTCCCCGTCGCGAAGCGATAAAAGAGATTTTCGCCGTGCTGCGGGCATAGGCGTCCACGGAAAAAGGGCCGAAAAAATCTGGCAGCACATCTTCAGAATACACCGCGGGAAATAACCCCACCCGTCTGCCGCTGGTTTGGTTGTGCAGTTCAAAGGAAAACTCCTGGCTGTCTCCGGCGAATACCGGTTGGGATAGCACATTCGTAATGTCCAGTCCTTTGAGGTTGTTGCGCGTCGAGAGGTAACCAATCATGAGCAGACCCGTTAATATAAAACAGAGAATATAGGCCATATTATTACCGTAATTAATCGAAGCAATTAACATGGCCAACAAGATCAGCACCAACAACCGTCCAGAACCAGTCAGTGAGGTTGTAGTCGGGCTTTCTTTTTTTTGTCCTGAAGAAAACATGCTCATATCTCCTTCATCTCATCATAAAAAGTGTTTTGGCCGTCGGCGGCATAAATCATAGATAGTTCTAGGCATAGGTCTTACGTATTAACCGCGACCAGTTTAATCAGTTGTTCTGAAGCCGGGTTGCCGTTTCTTTTGACTTTGCTGCCTTCTGGGTCGAGGCGGTGTTCCAGGACATTTCCCGCTACCGCTTGGACATCTTCCGGTAGCACCATATCCCGTCCTTCCATGATGGCCCATGCTTGAGCCGCGTGAACCAAAGCAATACCCGCGCGCGGGGACAGGCCCAAATAATGATGGGAACCGCTGCGGCTGTGGGCAATAATATCTTGAACGTAATCCAGCAAGCCATCCGAAACATGGACTTTAGGCACTTCAGTCTGCATTCTTAATAGAATATCTGTACCAATCATCGGTTCCAAACGTTTTAATATATCGCCCCGTGTTTCTCCGATCAGCAGCCGTCGTTCCGAGTGGTGGTCCGGGTAACCCAGGTGGATGCGCATTAAAAAGCGGTCCAATTGTGATTCTGGGATCGGAAAAGTGCCCACGTGATAGCGTTGGTTCTGGGTTGCGATGACAAAAAATGGAACAGGCAGAGGGTGGGTGATACCATCCACCGAAACTTGTCGTTCTTCCATTGCTTCCAACAGCGCGCTTTGTGTGCGCGGGGTAGCGCGGTTCAATTCATCAGCCAGAACCATCTGGTCGAACAAAGGGCCCGCGTGGAAGCGGAAGGTTTGTGTTTCGCGGTCGAAAATCGATGTTCCTAGGATATCTGCCGGTAATAAGTCGCTGGTGAATTGGATGCGGCTATAGCTTAAGCCCATAGTTTTAGCCAGGGCTTGTGCCAGTGTCGTTTTTCCTACCCCCGGAATATCTTCGATCAACAAATGTCCTTTCGCCAGCAGACAAGTCAGCACCATGCGTACTTCCCGTTCTTTCCCCAGAATAACCTGGTTCATTTGTGACGTAATTTTTTCAATTATTTCTTTCATTTTTTAGTCCTATTCGTTAGTCCTATTTTATTCAGTTTCAGCATTGGTAACTCTCATTATATTAGCCAAAAAAAGTTCTTTTGTCAAATAGTTTTCCAAAACAATTCCAGTCATCCCTGGATTCACCGCCAATTCTTTGAGAGTACCATAAAATCAAGTGGGAGGAATGGGAATTACGGGAAGAATGGGAGGAATGGGAATTATTTTGTTTATCCCATCATTCCCATACTTCCCATTAAGTTGGCGGTGAATCCAGGATGCCGGGAAAGATTGACAAGAGGATGTCGAATCATTATAATGGGGTGGAGGTGGACATGAAATCCTTGGTTTTAGATATTGATGACAATGTGTACGAGAAGTTTATAAATTTTCTGCAGATCCTTCCGAAAAACAGGATCAAAATAGTCGAAGAAATTCCGTGCAGCTCGAAGCTGGAAAAGGAATTGAGAAAAAGAAAAAAAGAAGTTCTCAGTGGTGACGTACCTACGCACATAGAATTATGAAAAAATGCCGGGATATAAACTCCTCTACGCCAAATCAGTGGCAAAAGATTTAAAGAACTTTCAGTGGAACGAAAAGAGTGGGGCCACGGTGCCTTTACCAAAGCGCTCTTGGAAGGACTGGAAAGTACGGTTGCGGATTATACCAGGGATGGCATCATTTATATTCATGAATTAAATACCTATGTTACCGAGCGGGTGAAGAAACTTACCAATGGCAAACAGCATCCCACCACTCAGATACCCAGCACCATCAGTCGCTTCCCTGTGTTTCAATTAAAAAGCAAGGAATAGGAAAAGATTAAAATTGATCCATGCGGTCACACTAGTGGGCACGAGGGTTTTATTGTTTTCTGTACACTTGTAAAAAAATAGGAAAATAGGTATAATCGTTCATAAGGAAACTGGTATGGATAAACAATTGATTCGTTTGGCGGTGCAGAACTTGGTTGAAGCCTTTGAACCACTGGCTGTTTTTGTCTTTGGGTCATTCGCTTGGGGTACGCCCGGTCCGGGCAGTGACCTGGATTTGATGGTGGTGATTGAGCACTCGGCAGAGTCCCCTTACAATCGTATCCTAAAAGGTTTGAAATCCCTGAGAGGCCTGAAATTCCCCAAGGATGTTTTGGTCTACACCAAAGACGAATTCGACGACCTTGCAAAAGATCGAGCATCATTGTGCTATAAGATAAAACATGAAGGAATCAAAGCCTATGAAGTTGCATGAAACATGGTTAACCAAAGCAAGAAGCGATCTCCTATAACGCCTGGTTTGAAATAAGGATGGTATCATTTATCTTCATGAACTGGATGCCTATGTCACCGAACGGGTCAAAGTACTTACCAATGGCAAGCAGCACCCCACCACGCAGAAGCCTATTTCCATCAGTCGCTTCCACGTGTTTCAATTAAAACCCTAATTAGACAACTGAGCCTAGTTTTCCCCCTTTTCCTGATGGTCTCGCC
>CAZCVI010000125.1:0-15569 GCA_964502145.1 uncultured Clostridia bacterium | reverse complement strand
GGCGAGACCATCAGGAAAAGGGGGAAAACTAGGCTCAGTTGTCTAATTAGGGGTAAAAGCACCTTGAGCAGTACAACCTGGTTTTGTTGAATGAGTTCTCCGACCTCGCGTGGGACGGTGAAGACGATGTGGAAATACGGGGCGGATAAAAGCTTTTCGGCCTGCTTATTGAGCCATTTTTTTGCTTGTATTCCCTGGCATTGGGGGCACGAGCGATTGTAACAGGAATGGTAAAAAAAATGTGAATAGCCACAATTATCGCAGCAATCGAGATGTCCGCCGAGCGAATCGGAGCGGCAGTTGCAGATATCATAGATGGTTTTTGCATGTGGGAAAGGAATTATGTACCGGCATTTTTTCAGAACGGAGGCCGTAGAAATGGTTTTTTACCATATGGGGAGATTGCGTCTCATTATTTTTCAGCATCAGGAAGTATTTTCGGAGTTCATCTTCGGTAATATCGCCCGGGTTTTTTTTGAATAATTTTCCCAATTGCAGGACGGACTTCAGGAAAACTTCTTTTGTGCTAGGCGCGTAACCATGAAGATCCATATCTTCAATCATCCGCTGCCTTAATGGACTGATCTTTTTCCCCAGGTCACAACCGGGGTCCGCTGAAACCCCGGTAGGCCGGGGTATTGGGGGTGGTGAAATAAAAATTGTTTTCATGGAATTTTCTCCTTTCTTTTTTGGGGGAATTGTGCTATTATTTGATAATCTTTGGGGACTCTCTTTTGTGTTTTCATAGTCGGAAACTAGAATATACACGAAAGAGAGTTCTTTTTAAAGTGCTTTTTAAAAAATATTGGCGATAAAAAAGGGACCTCAACGCGACAGCGTTACCGCGGAGCGGTTTAGTTCAATGTTTTTTTTAGAATGGAAATTCTAATATGCTCATTGGTGAATGTTTAGTCCTTCCGACCGGCCTAACTTCCCCTGGATTCGCCATCAGATTCTTGAAAAAATACGGACAACGTCGACAGAGTGGACTTTGTGGACGATGTGGACTGAAAATAAACGCATTTTATTGTTCATTCCGTCCATTTCGTCCATTTCGTCCATATTGTCCATAACGATTTCAAAAACTTGGCGGCGTATTTAGGTTCCCTCCCTTCCTTGTAGAAAAAAGAAAATAGCAATTTGAAATATTCGTGGAAATCCATTATAATAATAGCTGAGAAAAGGAGTAACTATGACTATCGAAAAAGATACCGAACACGTCAAAAAAATTCCTTACGGGATTTCCGATTACGGGGAATTTCGGAACCAGAGTTATTATTATGTGGATAAAACATCCTATTTAAAAGCGATTCGAGAAGCGGGCAGTTACCTGTTTTTTACCCGCCCGCGTCGATTCGGGAAATCCCTTTTCCTCACCATGATGAGCGCCTATTTGGATGTCTATTATAAAGACCAGTTCGAGGAATTATTTAAAGACACCTGGATTTACAGCCATGCTACCGAGGACAGGAACCAATATCTGGTTCTTGCCTTTAATTTTGCCATGGTGGATCCTTCCTCGGATGTGCTCAAAGAATCTTTTTTAGAACATGTTCGCGAAATGGCCGTCGATTTTATTGAGAAATACCGTGAGTACCTGTCCGCCTCAAAAAAGATTGAGTATTATGCCCAAAAAGTAGAGCAAAGCCGTTCGGCTGCCGATATTTTATCGCGCATCATCGCTATCTGCAAAGGTGCGCACCAACATTTATATGTCATTATTGACGAGTATGATAATTTTACCAATACCATTCTCACCACCGTGGGCAAAAAAGCCTATTATAACCTGACCCAGGGGGCAGGGTTCTTCCGCGCCTTTTTTAATGTCTTAAAAGGGGGCACCACGGCAATGGATGCCTCCATCACCCGCTTATTTATCACCGGTGTCTCACCCGTCACCATGGATGATGTCACCAGTGGCTTTAATATCGGTAAAAATATTTCCACCGAGGCCGATTTTAACTGTATGCTGGGATTTACCAAATCCGATGTGAAAACCATGATTGAATATTACAGGTCAAAGGGTTTGATTGTTCACCCAACCGCGTATCTATTGAACATCATGGCTGAATGGTACGGCAATTATCGCTTTGCCGACTATGACGAAAACCCAATCGCCATGTTTAATGCGGATATGGTCTTGTATTTTATGGATAATTACCTGACCCGGAAAAACATTCCCAGTGATTTAATCGACTTGAATGTCCGCATCGATTACGGCAAATTGCGACACCTGATCATTCTCGATCAAGACAATACAAAAAAGACCAATGGCAATTTCAGCAAGTTAAAACAGATCATTGAAGAGGGTGGTACAGCCGCCAAAATTGTCAAAGGTTTCCCTCTCGAACAATTGTTGGATTCCAATAATTTCAAATCCTTGTTGTTTTATTTCGGTCTCTTGACCATTAAAGGCCCCGAGCAAGATAAATTGCGTTTGGAAATCCCCAACGAAACAGCCAGACGGCTTTATTATGATTATATCAGTGCGGCGTATCGGGAGACCGGTGTGTTTGCCATGAATCTTTCAGAGTATGGTGACTTGATGTCCAACATGGCTTATAATGGGGAATGGGAACCACTTTTTGAGTTTATTACCTTGCTCATGCGCGAAAGTAGTAGTCTGCGTGATTTGATCACGGGTGAAAAATCCATCCAGGCCTTTTTGAATGTTTACCTGGGACTGAGTGACCTGTACATCATTCATCCCGAACGAGAATTAAATAAAGGGTATGTGGATATTCTGATGGAACCGTTTCTGGCGCGCTATGAAGGGATTCAATACGCTTATTTATTAGAGCTCAAATACATTCACGCGGGATTAAGCATCAATGATCCAGCCGTGCAACAATTAAAACGGGAAGCTGAAACGCAAATCGCGCAATACAGTTTGGATGTTAAATTCAAAAAAAGCCTGGAAAAAACCACGCTGCTTAAAATCATTCTGATCTTTTCTGGCCATGACGCTGTTTACCGTAGTGCTAGTAATGAGCAAGAGGGAAAAGAGAAAAAAACTTAAATTCTAACGATAGTCATCATTTTTAATTTTACTGCCCTTTTTTTTCGCCTGTCGCAGGGGGCTGAACACTTATGACCCAATTTGTTTCTCAAATTTATGGTGGGATAGGTATAGAATAAATTTTGACACATCCTATTTTGAACATTTCTCAGCAATTTTAATTGAATTAGTTATGGCTCAATTTCCAAGCCAGTGCAAGGGGGTAACCTAAGAAAAAACAATGCTTTTTTTTCTTGACTTTGTCCTAAAACATGGTTTAGGACGCTTGGGAGATGAAATAATGCCATTATTAGGGAGTAAGACAATGTAAAACAAAGAAGCTGTAAAACAAACAAGCAACACAATAAATAACAAAAACAGGAGGTATACAATGAACAACAATACGATGAACAACACCATGTTTGCCAGTTTGATTGAGAAACCACGGGCTACTCAGAAGTGGTTGCTTTTTCCTCTTTCTTTATTGCTGCACGGTGCAGTGATTGCCGGGGTATTGGTGGCGCCGTTGTTAAGTGATAGCGTCCAAATGCCGGAGTTAAAATTCGTGTCAGTTTCATTAATGGCCACACCACCGGAACCGCCCTCACCGCCGAAAAGTTCTTCCTCCAGAAGGGCGCAGCGTAATGAGGCCAGCCAGGAACGTGAAGCCACACCCAAACCCATGCCTACGAGTCGTTTTGTAGCTCCGATAGAAATCCCCGATGACATTGAACCGGAAGACAGTGACAGTTTTTTTGGTGATACGGGCGATACAGGGGAATATATTCCCGGTGCGGAATATGGTCCAATAGATGTTGAGACGTTCAATTCGGGTTTCCTAAAAAAGGATACCTCTGACTCCAGTAGCAGCAAAATGATGCCCAGCCGTGTCACGCCCCCGAGGTTGATCAGAAAAATCGCGCCGACTTATCCCCCGGTGGCGCAAAACGCCCGTATTCAAGGAAATGTATTGGTAGAAGCGGTGACGGATATTTACGGTAAAGTGATGAATGTGCGTATCATTTCGGGCCACCCGTTATTACAATCAGCAGCTATACAAGCGGTTAAACAGTGGATATATGAGCCATATATCATTAACGGTTATCCGAAGGCGGTTGTGTTTACAGTCGCGGTGAATTTCCAACTGAATAGGTAGCAACACGGCAACAGGTCAGATGAGAGTCTGACCTGTTGCTTTTATTTTTTAATCAAGAAGTAGAACATCCCGGTTTGTTTCATGTGACCCGCAGTCAAGCGACTGGGTTCACCGTAACCGGTAAACAGATCCGCCCGACCTGGACTGCGAATGGCGCCGCCCGTGTCTTGATTTAATAGGAACCCACGGAACGGTTTCCACGCTTGCACTTTTTTTTGCTCATCAAAGACTGGAACCGTGGTTTCGATGTAGCAGAGTCCACCTTTAGGAAACAACCCCTTGTCCATGGCCAGGCTGCGGTAAGGGGTCAGGGGCACGCCGATAAAACCGATAGGGCCTTCCTCTAATAAACGAAAGAAGACGTAACTGGGGTTATAGTTTAATATTTCAGTTACTTTTCCCGGGTGATTGTCCAGGTATTGTCTGATGGTTTGCATGGACATGTTTTCGTAAGTGAGCACGTTTTGTTGCAGTAGCAGTTTTCCTATCGCACGGTAGGGGTGGCCGTTGGTTTCGTCGAAACCGATGCGCAGGTTGGTCCCATTATCCAATTGCACAATGCCAGAACCTTGGATTTGCAAGAAAAAGACATCCACGAGATTATCAACCCAGACCAATTCAAGACCTTTACCTGCCAAGTAATGAAAATCATCTATTTCCCGGCGGGAATAATAAGGAATAATGGTATTCTTTTTATCTAATGCCACTCTACCGCGAAGCAGGGGAGGTAAGTCCTTGTCACGGTGGTAAAAATAGAATTTGGATAAATCTATTCGTATTAGATCGTCTGGGGTGCGGTACAAGGGGAAACGGTATTCGGCGGAAGGGGTCAAGGAACCACGTAAATCAGCCTCGTAATAACCGGTAAATAACACTTCATCTGCCGCACTGCGATAGAAGCGGTAATTTTTTTTAATATAATTGAAGAACGTGTCGGTTAAGCGGTATTGGAGTAATTTGCTTTTAAAATCCAGCAAGCTTTCTTTGATTTGGGAGATGGGCACCCATTCTTTCCCGAAGGCTACCGCGTTTAACGGGTCAGCTTTTTCAAAATAGCGCAGGTCTGCGTCAATGGACCGGACCAGTGATTCGACGTCGCCACTGTCTGCCAATGATGGGGCCGAGCTTTTTTGTAAAGCGTTTTGGGGAGACCAGACTTTGGGTAATTTACGATAATAAAAAAAGTAATAGGCACTGGCTGCCGCCATAATAATAATCAGGGTCGCGATACTGTAGATAATAATTTTCTTTTTCATTGTATGCAAATTTTAGGATACTTTGTCGCCTTTGTCAAACCAAAAAAATTGCAAGCGTTTTTGCCCCGCTTTTTTCAAAAAACGGGCCGTTGCCTGGATTCACCGCCAAGTTTCAGAAAAAACTGGACTATCTGGACATTCTGGACATTCTGGACATTCTGGACTTACTGGACTTCACAAAACCTTTGATTTTTTCAGCTTGTCCAGTAAGTCCAGTATGTCCAGATAGTCCAGAGTGCCACGGTTATCCGTGGCTCTTTTTAAAAATTGACGGTGGATTCAGTGCCGAAACACTCTTTCTTTTTAAATATAATTATGGTATAACCCAAGGGGAGGCCATTATGACGAAATTGATTTGTACAGCGTGTAGCCAGGAATATGTCTCTACCGAGCCACGGTGGCAATGCACATGTGGGAACCTTTTGGACATTGTGTTTACCCCTTCTTTTCCTGTAGTACAAATAACAAAACGCAAGCCCACCATGTGGCGTTACCGCGAAGCGATTCCTTTGGACAGTAATAGCCCCATTGTTTCATTTGCGGAGGGTTTTACCCCGTTATTGCCTGTCGAGATTGCCGGGCGGCAGGTTTTGATCAAGCAGGAGCAGCTTTTTCCCAGCGGGTCTTATAAAGACCGGGGAGCTTCGGTGATGATTAGCCAGATCAAGCAGTTGGGAATTACCAAGGTGGTGGAAGATTCCTCTGGTAATGCAGGCGCTGCCGTGGCTGCTTATTGTGCTGCCGCTGGTATTCAATGTGACATCTATGTACCAGAAAGCACCTCGCCAAGTAAGCTGGCACAGATTACAAGATATGGCGCCACGCTGCATAAAATCCCCGGTTCCCGCGAAGATACCGCACAGGCTGTGATGACTGCGGCAGAAGATACTTATTATGCCAGTCATTCATGGAACCCATTCTTTTTTCATGGGACCAAGACCTTTGCTTTTGAAGTATGCGAACAATTGGGTTGGCAAGCACCCGACACCGTCATTTTACCAGTTGGGAATGGCACCCTGTTATTGGGTGCTTATATTGGGTTTAGCGAACTGGTGAAGTCGGGAATCATTAACCGTGTGCCCCGTTTTATAGGTGTGCAAGCCCAACGATGCGCACCGTTGTTTCACGCTTTCACTACCCATAGCGACACAGTGGCCTGTGCTGCAACAGGAGAAAAAACCATGGCTGAAGGGATTGCTATTGCCGCACCTATTCGAGGGCAGCAGATTCTGGCGGCAGTGAAACACACAGGGGGTGAATTTATAACCGTAAATGAAATGGAAATCCTCGCCTCTCTCACTGCTATGTTTCAGAAAGGACATTACATCGAACCCACTTCTGCGGCAGCTATTGCGGGAATTAAAAAGTATGTCGAGGTTCAAAGGGAAATGGGAACGATAGATGCACATGAAGTGATTGTCTCGGCCTTCACTGGTCATGGTCTAAAAAGTACATGAATAAAAGTGTGGCCCCCTCGCCTCGGCTATTGGTCTAAGCGGGCAATGAGCCAGCATTAAGAGGAAACATGGAAATGCCACGCCCTTGCTTAACTTAATAAAAGCACCCGGTCCCAAGCAGGTTCAATATCCGAGACGGCAGCAAGCAACGACAAACCAATACCCGCGACACCATCAAAAATATCTGCCGCGTTTTTCCAGCCCCCCGCATCTTCACCTTTCCAACATTTAAAACCTGCATACCCATCATCGAAGTGCGCCATCTTAATGGTCTCATCCAACCAATAACACGCCGCTTCTTTAGAATCAACTAAACCCGTATAATGATACATGCGATTAAACATATGCGCGTTACCCGCCGTGCCATGACACATGCCCGCATCAACCACGCTGTTTTTTTTAAGTTCCCGCCTTGTCGCACAGTGCAACAGTATCTGTTTGGTTTTTTCTTGCCATTCTTTATGACCCAGGCTTCGCGACCCTTGCCAAAGCGCCACGCCAATACCGAGGTCCCCGTAACACCAACCCAGACGACTGTCTGAAGGCGGACCATTATCCACTACTAAAAAAGGAAAATAAGATAACCGCTGCGCAATATCCTGCTCTTGACGCCAAATATAATTCATAAACCCATTTAATATCGCGGGAACCTTTTCCGAGAGTCCCAGTTCCACTACCTTGCTTAAAAACCAGACAATACTGGCCGAACCATGGGACATCCCGATGTTGCAGACAAATTGATCTTTTCCCGAAGGGTCTGGCACATTGGCCAAGAACTTCAGTTCCCCCGGTCTATCGTGATCACTTTCCTCTGCCAATAAATTGGCCAGTTCCAGCAGATAGGTTGGCGACACTGGATTCTTGAACCGGTTGAGAAAATAAAGCCCCCGATTCAATGCGCCATCCAGATAATCATAATTCTTTTTGCGCATATCCACTACCATGAGCTGGTGAATCAGTTCATCCACCTCACCCAGCAGTTCATTCGTATCAATTTCTAAGAACCCGTTTTGTTCCAGATGTTCCAGCGTCCACCCCACACCGGCCAGGCCATTGGCGCTTCGTTCAAAAGAACCCCCGGCGATATCCTCGTTTAACTCGTCAAAAACAAGCGAAATTAACTCATACGCCATTTCCGCATACTTATCATCCCCGGTGAACTTGGCATAATAAAAAAGGAGCAACACCACTCCGATCCGATCAGAAACAATACCACTGTTACTTTTAAATTGCGGCATATTTTTTAATAACGTATCCGCAATTTCAGACAGTTTATCCAGAAAAACACCGCGCTTTGATATTTCAATTATTGGTTGCCACACCATTTCAGGGAACTCCTTTTTTTATAATTCTCTTGGATCCATCCGGGCTTGTTCGGGAGAAATCAAATTTACTGACTGCACAATGCGTCATTCACCAGAACAAGCCCCGAGGATTAATCAGATACTTACCAGCTCTAGTTGGCTGGAAATCAATTGGGATTGTCAGTGGCGGGGATGGTAGTGTCCATCAAACAAGGCCAATAACGGGGATTTGGCGAAATTGGATATGCAGTATGACTGGCATAATAAACCGACGATGATTTCCATACTGCCGAGTTAGACGCATAGCAGTATGTAAACTCGCATCTATCATCTCCTCCAGCCAGAACTCTTTCTTTCTCAAACTCTGTTAAATTAGCAACCGTGGTTTTGTTTAGATCAAATCTCTTGCTCAAAGCTCTCTTTTTCATAGGTTTACCTCATTGTTTGATTTGGTTTCTATTGTTAGTTGATGTACAGTCAGCAAGTTTGATAATAGCAAATTTTATTGGCGAATTCAAGCAAAAAAAATATTTAGCCATACAACCACGACGGTAGCGAGTCGACACAACGCCTTTTTTTTTAAATAAGTACTTGTAAAAAAAAATCAAAAAGAGTAAATTGAAGATAGGATTTTATCCTAATAAATAGCAACGGAGGTTTTATTTATGCGACCCAATATCTTATTGATCATGACAGACCAGGAACGGGCAGTTCAACATATGGCGGGAGTTGATTTAGATAGTATCTTACCCGCACGGGCACGATTAAAAAAAGAGGGCATCAGTTTTGAGAATTTTTATATTAATTCATCACCCTGTACCCCCAATCGTGCCGTCATGCTCACGGGTCTTTATTCCCAGCAAGTATGGATGTGTACCAATCCCGGCATGCTTGGTCAACCTTCATTAAAAACAGAGTTTGCCACCTATGCCAAAGCCTTAAGAGATATCGGTTATGATACCGTTTATGCCGGGAAATGGCATATCAGCGAAGACATGAAAGAAGACAATCCCTATGTATTAAAAGAGTACGGCTTTAATTATTACGATCCCCCCAATGAAGCCGCTGGCCTTCCCAACCAGGGCGGAAAAGACGATGAACCGATAGCCAACAGCGCGGTGAATTTTATCACTAGTCGTCATCCCCAGAACCCCCCGTTCCTCTCGGTAGTCAGCTTTGTTAATCCCCACGATATCATGTTCTATTATCGCCTCATGAACCCAAGAAAACCAAGCGAAACATATCCAGACCTCCAGGTCCCGGAAAATTTCGAGAGTTTAAAACACATGCTCCAAGATAAACCGCAATGCCAAGCCCAATACCGCGCGGAAATGAATCTCTTGTTAGGCAAACTACCCAATGATATTAAAAAGACCGAGGATAAAAATAAATACCTGGATTTTCTAAACTATTACCTCTGGTTAGAAAAACAGGTGGACCTCCAAATCCAAAAAGTACTGGATGCCTTGGATGCCAATCCAGATATAAAAAAGAATACGATTGTTATTTTTACTTCCGATCATGGCGAGATGGCAGGTTCTCACGGTTTGCGGGGAAAGAATTATGTGACTTACGAGGAAGCGCTTCGGGTGCCTTTTTATGTAGTGGATTATACCAATACATTAATTCCTCCCAACCAGCAGGGCACTACCAGAAATCATCTGGGTTGCACTGTAGATATTTTCCCAACGATATTAAGTATGGTCGCGACTACCGGCGACCCCGTGGATAAGGAAAAATATTATTTCCTACCCGGAGTTGACCTGACACCCCATATGGTAGATGCAACAAAACCCACCCGCGATCAAGTACTTTTTGCCCATGATTTTGTTATCCCTACTATAAAAGCGCCCAGCCATATCCTCGGCCTGATCGAAGGCGATTGGAAAGGGGCGGTTTATGACCAATGGCAAATGGATGATCCCAATTGTAATCCCCAAAACCCAGACGAAGCTGTTAAATCGGTTCCAGGTTGCACCGAGGAGGAACTATACAAACGGGCGACTCCAGAAGACCGCCTGGAAAAAAACAACCTGGCCCAGGATGTCCGTTACTGCGAAACAATGAATAAAATCAAAACTAGATTACAGACTCTCTTGGAAACAGAACTGCGTGGACCACTACCATTGGAATACCAATTAATAAGCGATCAAGCCCAAAAGGATTATGTGGATAGTATTTTGGCAAAAAAATTCCCGGCCAAGGAAGGTATTTCCAAAAAAGACATGGCGCAGATCTTTGATTGATCGGTGTGGATTAGCCAAGTTTTAATCATCCGGCATGAAAAAAAATAAGGCGCATGTTGCTTCCACTATAGGACCGTGCCACAGCGCGGGCATTACTGCCCCGCTCGCTTTCCAGGTGATGATTCAACCGGCTGGGGCCACGTGTAACCTCCACTGCCGCTATTGTTATTATCTTGCCAAGGAAGCCCTGTATCCAGGCAGCGATTTCCGCATGGCTCCAGAACTGTTGGAACGTTTTACCCAACAATTTATCGCCGCTCAAAAGGTCCCCCAAGTCACATTTGCATGGCAAGGAGGAGAGCCCACCTTGTTGGGCTTGGACTTTTTTAAACAAGCGTTGGAATTCCAGCAAAAATATCAAAAAAACGGGCTACAAATCATCAATACCTTGCAAACCAATGGCACGCTTCTTGATGATGAGTGGTGCCGCTTTTTTAAAGAGCATGATTTCCTCATCGGAATTAGTATAGATGGGCCGGAGAAACTTCACGACGTGTACCGCCAAGATAAAAGGGGAAACCCGACCTTCCAGTCCGTGCAAAAAGGAGTGGCGTATTTAAAGAAGCACGAGGTTGATTTTAACACCTTGACCACCCTTCATTTTTCCAATGCGGATTATCCCGAGGAAGTGTATCGCTTTTTAAAAGATGATGTAGGAGCCAAATTTATCCAATTCATCCCCATAGTAGAGCGCAAGAATTGCGCCTCATTTCCAAAAGGGCAAAGCGTGACTGAGCGTTCGATTACAGCCGCCCAATTCGGAAATTTTTTAAATCGCGTGTTTGATTGCTGGGTGAAAGCCGATGTCGGGCGTGTATTTGTGCAATATTTTGATGTCGCATTGGCACTTTGGGCGGGTATGCAACCAGGTCTGTGCAGCTTCGCCCAAACCTGTGGAGCGGCTTTAGCATTGGAACATAACGGCGATCTTTACAGTTGCGATCATTTTGTCGAACCCCGCTATAAACTCGGTAATATCCAGGAAAAAACGTTGCTTCAATTGGTAGGCTCTTTAAAGCAGTACCGTTTCGGGCAGGATAAGCGCGACCAATTGCCCCGTTATTGTCAGAAATGCCCGTTTCTTTTCGCCTGTTTTGGTGGCTGTCCCAAAGATCGGTTTATTAACACGCCCCATGGGGAACCGGGTTTGAATTATCTTTGCGCGGGTTATCAAACCTTTTTCCGCCATATCCAAAAACCCATGCAAATTATGGTCAACCTGTTAAAAGAGCGGCGTCCACCAGCAGACATCATGTATCTGTTGGCCAATGAGTCGCGTTGTGATTGTTAATTGTACGAAATAATAGTGCATTTTGCCAGTAGTCAAAAATTGCAAAAAGACCGCCTTTTTGTTAAAATAGGGTGTGGACTCTCGTAAGATAGTTTTGACCTAAATCCACCCCCAAGTTTTAAAAAGAGCCACGGATAACCGTGGCAGGCTGGACTATCTGGACATTCTGGACTTACTGGACAAGCTGGAACAATCAAAGGTTTTATGAAGTCCAGTAAGTCCAGAATGTCCAGTATGTCCAGATAGTCCAGTTTTTTCTGAAACTTGGTGGTGAATCCAGATTAAGAATTAATAATTTCTACTTAAGCTATATTAACCTATTCACAGGAGGATTTATGCAATTACCCCAAATGGTCACTATAAAACAACAATTTGATTACTCGTATATTGAGGATGTCGGCCAAGAGACGCAAACCATCATCCAACACGCTGGCGTATTAACCCAGATTACCCCTGGTAGCCGCGTGGCAGTTGGTGTGGGTAGTCGGGGCATCGGCTATCAAGTGGAGGTTGTCCGCGCCGTATGTCAGGCTATTCAGAGTGTCGGTGCAATTCCTTTTATTTTTCCTGCCATGGGTAGTCATGGTGGTGCCACGTCTGAGGGCCAACGCGGTGTATTACGTGCCCTTGGTTTCCATGAAGATTCCATGCAAGTAGAAATCTTATCTGAAGCCAATGGTGTATTGATTGGCGAAACTGCCGATGGCATCCCTGTTTATGTCGATAAAAACGCCCTGCAAGCCGATCACTTGGTGTTGGTAAACCGCATCAAGCCGCATACCAAGTTCAAAGGCCCCCTGGAAAGTGGCATTTGCAAAATGTTGGCCGTGGGCATGGGGAAAGTCGAGGGCGCTACCATCTTACATAAAAGTGCGGTTAAGTTCGGGTTCCCCCATGTTATTAAAACCGTCGCCCAACAAGTAGCCGAGCGGCTCCATTTTTGTTTTGGCATTGCCATTTTAGAAACACCAGCCAAAACCATTCATTCCTTGACTGTTCTCACTCCCCAAACCATGGTTGAGCAGGAAGGAATGTTATTAAAACAAGCTACCCAGATCATGGCGCGGATTCCGTTTGCGGAGATTGATTTATTGATTGTTGATGAGATCGGCAAAGATGTCAGTGGTACAGGTATGGACACCAATGTAATTGGTCGCAACCGGGATATCCTCGGCACGTTTGCCACCTTGCCCCGTGTGTATCGCATATTTGTGCGGGATTTGACTGAGAAAACTCAGGGGAATGCCAATGGTATTGGTTTTGCCGATTTTACTACCCGGCGTTTAGTCGATAAAATTGACTTGCAAAGCACGTACAAGAATGCCTTAACTGCCATGAGTCCAGAGAAAGCGGCGATTCCTGTTTATCTTGACAATGATCGCCAGTGTATTGCCGCCTCGTTGGATTCCGTGGGTTTAACCGATGGTACAGACGCGCGGATTGTGCGCATCAAAAATACTTCGGAACTCTCCCAACTGCAAATTTCCCAAGCCCTGGTAAAACAGTTGCCCACCACTCAATCCCCAAAAATTGAAATCTGCGGTTCTCCCCATCCCATGCTTTTTGACCAAGAAGGTAATCTTCAGGATTAATACCTGTGGCCAAGATATGAATCGTCTGGCAAATAAAGAAATAAAATGACCAGGATTAGGCGACGCAAAAGGATAAATATAACACTATTGGAAATGTGCCTTTTCTACAAAACGAATAACGTCAGGTTCCAAGAAACTATGGCAAAGAGCCTGCTTGTTGATCTGATAAAGTTGCTCGCCTGTCAAATGGAAAATAGTATGGGCAATCACATATTCATCTACCAAATCAATATTCATCAAATGCGGGTCATCACTGTTAATGGAAATAGAGACCCCGGCGCGGTAGAGTTCTGGAAGCGGATGAGTTTCCAATGATTTCACTGACCCCGTTAACCAATTGGAAGTTGGGCAAAGTTCAAGGTGAATGTTTCTTTCCTTTAATAACAATAGTGTATCCGGGTCTTCACTACTTTTAATACCGTGGCCGATCCGTTGTGGGGCGTAAGCGGCGATAGTTTCGCGCACATGAAGGGCGTCGGTATTTTCACCCGTATGAACTGTCACCCCCAGACCTGCTTGACGGGCGGATTCCACCAGTGGGATATATTCGGATATCGCCGTGGTGGTTTCCGCCGCCGCTAAATCGAAACCACATAACCATTGTGCGCCCCGGTGAGGACCACGACGGTAGCGCAAGAATTCATCAAGGGAATCTTGGTGCCGAAACATGTCCAAACCACGGGGCAAAATATGAATCACTCCTACTTGAACAGGATACTGTTCCATGCCCTGAACAATACCATCTATTACTCCTTCGATAATCTCATCAAAGGCAATTTTTCGCTGATAGGCTATAAATACCGGCGCAAAGCGCAATTCCAATAATTTCACACCATCCCGAAACGCATCTTCTACATTCTCAAAGGTAATACGCTTGATAGACTCATAATTGCAAAACACCTGCCGAGTTGTTTCAAAAGCAGCCAAGACCTCTTCTAGGTTTTTCATCGGTTCTGTGACCTTGGTTTTTTTATACAGTTCATCCTGAGATTTAACTCCCAGGTCCAAATGATGGTAACGGGCAAGCTCGGTGATAGTATCAAAGCGGACACTCCCTTCGAGGTGACGGTGGAGTTCTACCTTGGGCATTTTGCGTAGTTCGTTCGCGTTCAGTTCCATGGGTGTGGGGATCGTTATTTCTCGCTAGTTCGTTTATGGGCGATGTCGAAAGAATTTTCCGGGCATTGTTTGATGCACTCGTTACAGGCAAAACAATCCGGTCTGAGTTTGGCATCTTTTACTATTTCCGGTATAGCTGTACAAGGGGTCTTTTCCTCGCATATACCGCAGTTTGTGCAAGTGCTTTTGTTATAGCGGATGCGGAAGAAAGAAATTTGTTCCAGCCAATGGGTATACAAACCAATCGGACAAACATAATGACAATAGGGCCGATAATACTTAAACGCCAATATCACGGTCAATAAAAACGGCAGATAGTGGATGATATAACCCAAAAAATCCTCGTCCCACCCGAGCTCCATGCCATGAAACGGATTGATAAAATCATACACTGACTGGGCATACACCCGCCCCTCCACAACAACATGGATAATCTTGGTGGCACTGAGAAAAATAAATAACAAGAAAACAAACAACCGCAGGGTATGAGCGGTGGTAAAATTGGTTTTGCCTCGCCTAATGCCCAATTTATTCGCCCACATGGCGATTAATTCTTGAATGGCTCCCACGGGACACACCCAACCGCAAAAAAGCTTGGGACCAATTAAGGTCAATAAAAATATCACAGCCACTGTAATAATCAATGGCAAACCAAACCCATATAAAATAGATTTGGTAGCGGCACATATAGGTGATGGATGCATAATAAAATAGGACGTCAAATTCCCGGCAATACCAAAAAGAAACGTGGCAAGCAAAAGAAGTCCGATCTTAATAGGGTTGTTCATTTTTTTTGTCTTGAGCAATAGAAACGCGATTAACCCCAACAAAATCATCACCACAAACTTCGTACTAAATCTGGGCTTCATCAAAATATCCCAAATGGTGGGCGCTTTTGCTTTTAAATGTTCCGCTGTCTTCTCGGCAGTCTCTGAAAATAGGGAGAAAGAAGATAAAAATAAAGTGGCTAAAATCAAAAATAGTCTGTTCCTTGGTTTCATTCAAACCTCCAATAATTTGTATGATCACTTTATACTGAAAAAGTTAAGCTATTATAATAGTAGCAGATTTTTATAGATTTGTAAACTTCTTAAATTGTATCTATTCAGTTTTTTGGCAATAGGAATTGATAAGATTCCTATAAGTCTCG
>CAZCVI010000124.1:0-15967 GCA_964502145.1 uncultured Clostridia bacterium | reverse complement strand
CTTGTCCCTTGAACTTTAAGACTTGTCCCTTGAACTTTAAGACTTGTCCCTTGAACTTTAAGACTTGTCCCTTGAAAATGACTCATTCCACTCCAAAATGGCCCAGTTTAGCATGACAACAAGACATTGTACCAAGGAAAAAGGAATTGAAAAATAAAAACCACTCGTTGTATGCTTTATTTACAGGGAAGAAGGCATATTTAAGCCAAAAATGATCCGCAGGGAAAAGGTGTACCCCAAAATGCATTGATGTGCGATGGATTAAAATAATGCGACAGGGATGTCGCGTCTACTTTAACCCAAAACCCGAGGGCAGGAAAATATCAAGAACGTATTGCCATTTTGAATTGTAGACGCGCCATCCTGGCGCTTTATTTTATCCCCTTTGCTTGTTAATGATAACACATAAATCACTCAATGGCCGGGTTTTACTGCCCTCGATTCCACAAACAAAACTCAACCGCCAGGTTTTAAAGCTCTCGATTCACAAACAAAACTCAACCGTCAGGTTTATTGGTCTCGATTCTAAAAAAAAAATTCAACCGCCAGATTTTAAAGCTCTCGATTCCAAAAAAAAAACTCAACCGCGAGGTTTATTACTCACGATGCTACAAAAAAGACTGAACGGCGAGGTGTGGAAGGTGAATGGCCACCTAAAAACCTGGCGTCTGAGTAAAAAACCTGAACCGTGAGGTTAAAAAGGTGAACCGAGAGCAAAATTTCGTGTCGGTTGTACTTAAAAAAGTGAACTGTCAATCTTTAGTGAGAAACGTCAGGTTCTGGGACGGAATCCCCTTTTTTTTGCTACTACATTTAACAAATTGCAGCAAATGTGGCGCAAATAGGCCGGGGTTTCGAGGAGGGGCGGTTGAAATCATTGGTTTGCGCCCAAGGCTTTTTGCTGTTGGCGCGATTTTGCTTTTCCGCCGCGAAGAGGTTATGGTTTTTGTGAGAGATTTTTTGGCAAGGAAGGATAGTGCCGTCCAAAAAACTGAATAGATACCAGAAAAATTATTGACTTATAACCTATGGACTGATATGATAATGAATATTATAATGATTCTTGAAAATAATTTAAATGCGAGGAAAAACAACCATGGAAGAAAAAACATTTAGTCCTTTCGTAAGCGCGGAAAGCAATATGAAAGAATTTACTTTTAGGGCCGTATTTCTGGGAGTGGTGATGGCGATGTTTATGGGTGCAGCCAATGCCTATCTGGGACTGAAGGCGGGAATGACTATCGCCGCCACGTACACAACCGCTGTGATTGGAATGGCGGTTATTAAATTGCTCAAAGGAACTATCTTGGAAGAAAATTGCGCCAGAACCGTGGGTTCTATTGGTGGTAATATTGCCGCTGGTGCTATTTTTACCCTGCCAGCTTTTTTTATCTCCGGCATCTGGAACCCCTTTTACTCCACTTCCCATTATATTATCTCCACTATTATTCTTATCGTGGGCGGTATTCTGGGGATCATGTTTGTCACTATCACGCGTCGTATTCTGGTGAACAATCCAGAGCTTCCCTTTCCTGAATCGATTGCCGCCGCAGAAATTCATAAATCCGGTCAAACTGGCTCTGGTGGTTCCAAATACCTGTTTTCTGGGATGGGGATGGGAATATTTTTTACCATGTTAACCAAATTCCAACTCATTGCTTTAAAATGGCAGAATGTTTTTTCCCTGGGGAAAGGTTCTATTCTCTTCAGTGCCCCAGCCATGAGTCCCGCGTTTCTGGGGGTGGGATATATTATTGGGCCTAAGCTAGCCGGGATCAATTTCAGTGGTGGTATTTTGGCCTGGGGTCTTTTAGCTCCGGCGATTACCTTTTTCTTACATTATAACGACCCCGCGCCAGTAACCAATTGGGCTGCTGAAATCAGTATGGTCTGGAAAAACTATGTGCGTTATATTGCTGTGGGTGGCATGTTGGTTGGCGCGTTTTATACGTTGTACAAGATGCGCAAAAGTTTGTTGGAAGGTATTTCCCGTTCCCTTTCTACGCTGACTAAAAGGAAAGTGGCAGGAGAAGCCGCTTTAATCCGAACCGATAAAGACATTGACATCAAGTATGCTTTTCCCACTATCATTGGTATCGTGTTTGTGGTATTTTTTATTTTTAATTGGTTTGCCCATGATATCGCTGCTGCTATAGTGGCTGCTGTGGTGATGGTGATTCTCGGTTTTATTTTCGCGGCGGTTTCCGGGTACCTTGTCGGGATTATTGGTGTTAGCAGCAATCCAACCAGTGGTTTGACTGTCAGTGTATTAATTGCGGTTGCCTTTTTAATGGTTATAATGGGCATGCAGGGCAGTACTGGCATTGCCGCCGTGATTGCCGTGGCCGCGTTTACATGCGTCAGCGTCTCGGTGGCGGGCGAAATGATGCAAGACCTTAAAGCAGGTCATATTCTGGGTTGTACTCCTTGGCGTATGCAGTTGGGTGATATGTTTGGTGTTATTGCGGCTTCCTTGACTATGTTCTTAGTGCTGTCTATCCTACATATTGGCGATATTAATGAGGCGGTGTCAGCAAAATTTACGGCATTGGAGCAGAGTGGGATAACAGAAAGAATATACGAGGGAAATAATGCGGATATTGAAAAAAGAGCCTATACCATGGCTGAACTCAAGCAACTGCCCCCGGAAAAACAAAATGAAATACTGGGGACCAATGCCGGGTTAGGGGGTGAAAAAATATCTGCGCCGCAAGCCAGTCTGATGGCTGTAGTAGCCAAGAGTATTATTGAACGAAAAACGGAATGGATTCTGATTCTTATTGGCATGTTAATGGGTTTGGCTTTTATTTTGATGCAAATTAAAAGTCCGATGTTGGTGAGTGTGGGCATGTATTTGTCCATTGAAACATCTTTTGCTATATATATAGGTGGGGTGTTTAAAGGTATTATTGAGCGCCGCCTTGAAAAACGAAAAATAGCTGATGCAGACAAAGAAAAAGTGAACAATACAGGTACACTGCTGGCATCTGGTTTGATTGCAGGTGAAGCGTTGATTGGAATTTTCTTTGCTGCCTTATCCTTTGGCAAAATCAATTTACCCCGGATTTTCAGTGAACCCTCTTATTTGCCGAGTATTATTGGTATCATTATAGTGGGAGCTAGTCTGGTTATTGTTTCGTTAAAAAGACTTAAAAAAGATTAATTGTGAAAGAGGGTGAACTGGTTATACGGGTTCAAAATTTTGAACCCGTATAACTTTCCCCAATACGATATTATCCAGAAAGTCTTATGGGGAAAGAGAGCAGATAAAAAAAAATATTTCGATTGCAATAAATTTTCCAGTGAGTATAATATCATCTATGCTAAAAATGACGATAAGTTTGAAAAATTTAAGGAGAGGCAATCATGAAACATAAGCTTTTAATTATTGTTTTACTAATAGACATGCTACTGCTATTAAGTGTCAGTAGTTGTCAGAACCTAGAAAGCGCAGGCCGAACGGCAGGGACTCCTGGAGCGGCTATTTCTGATCAAGCGACCAAGGGGACAAGTCAAGCGACTTCACCCCAAGACAAATGGCAGCAAATGATCAACACGGATACGAATTCGCTTAAAACGGGTTCCACTAAAGCGGAAAATAACACGGTTTACGTGGCTTCCTTTTCCCCACAAGGCCAAACTCGCAGCATCAGCGAGGTGGATGAAATTAATATCACTTTCTCGGAACCTGTGGCCCCGCTCCAAAAGGTGGAAAAAAACGCGCCGTCACTTTTCGCCGTGTCCCCGATGATTAAAGGGGAAGGCTTCTGGAAAAGTTCTACTACCTACAGCTACCGTTTTGATGAGAAATTGAAGTATTCATCGGCCTATAAAGTCCATTTTAGAGGGTATAAAACATTCGCGGGTAAAATCGCGGCGGAAAAGCAGTGGACTTTCACAACACCGACGATTACGATTATTAATACGGCTCCCTATCACGAAAGCCGCTGGCAAACGCTTGATCAAAAGGTGTTGGTACAATTTTCCCAGGATGTGGACCCAGGCAAAATCAGTAAATATATTTCGATTCAAACGCCTGCGGGCAATCATCCCTATAATACGCGCTACGCCAATGAAAAAGAACGGGAATTAATCTATTACGACGGTGATAAAACAACGGAAAACAAAAAGTTTGTCACGATTAGTCCCACGAGCCCCTTTCCGATGGCTTCGGATATCAAAGTTCGTTTCGCTATCGGGTTACCTTCCACGGAAGGCAATGTAGGCTTACAACAAGTGCGGGAACTGGGGTTTCGCACGTTTGAAATTTTTGCGATCAGCTCTGTGGCCGATCAGTTTCAACCGGATACAGGCATCAAGGTCATTTTTACCAACCCGGTCAACATCAAACATTTTATGGAAAAGGTTTCTTTTGAACCGAAAGTGGAAGTCACCAAAGAAGGGGACTGGAACACGGATGAGATGTTTGTTCACGGAAAATTTAAGCCAGGTTCGACCTACACGATGAAAGTACCGGCAGATTTGCAAGACCAATTTGGCAATCGTCTGGGTAAATCGCAACAATTCACGGTAAAAAGCCTTGATTACTCGGCGTTTATTGCTCCGCCTAATGAGGATATCTTTGTTTTAGAAAATTATCTGGAAAAAAAGATACCGGTGGGGGTACGCAATAAATATACTGCGGATGTGTATTACAAGCCATTGGATACGGCATCATTGAAGAAAATGTACGCGGACGATTACCTGAACCCTGGGCTGGTGGATCGTAACTCCTGCACAAAATATATCTGGCAAATCCCGGCCAAAAAGAACCGCAATTATGTGTTGGGTTTTGACTTGGAAACGATCAAATTAACGGCTCCGGGTTATTACTATATCTATTTTAGCGGCGCTGGACGTTACGAATACCCAGGCCATATTTTTCAATTAACGGATACGGCACTGGTCGCTAAATACAGTCCGACGCAGATATTTTTGGTTCCCTTTAATATGAAAACAGGGGAACTGGTGCCCAATTTAGTGTTTGATATTGATAGTTTTAAGAGTGATGGAACCATCGCGGGCAGTATCATGAGTCGTGCAGATGGTACGGCGGTTTACGAACCGGACCTGAATCTATTGGATAAAAACAACCTGCTGGATTGTTTTGTTTTTACGGAACCGAATAAGAGTTTTATCTGGGGTAAGAAGTACGAGATGATGGATATGTGGCAATACCGCTACAGCAATAACATCAATTACAACGATACTCCGAGCTATTATTACAATCACCTGTTGGCCTTCACGGACAAGTACCTGTATAAAGGCGGGCAAACGGTCAAGTTCAAAAGCATGTTGCGTCAGATCATCTCGGGTCGCATGGGTATTCCGGCAGTGAATCAAATCGAGGTGGAAGTGTTCAACTCGCGTAATGAAGCAATTAAAAAATTCGCTATTCCGAAAACAAATGTGACGGCTTACGGCTCTTTTGCGGGTGAATTCGTGCTGCCACAAGATGCACCGACGGGGTATTACCGGATTAACTTTACTGTGAAATTGGCCAAATCCACGATCAATCAATCCACCAGTTTCTCGGTGCAAGAATACAAACCGGCGAAATATGAAGTGGCGGTGACGCTGGATCAACCTGCCATTATTGCGGGCCAGTCGCTTTCTGGGAAAGTAAATGCGCGCTACCTCTTTGGTACACCGATGAAAAAAGCAACGGGGAACTGTATCTGGACGATTCAAAATACAAATTTTACACCTGCTGGTTGGGAGACCTATAGTTTTGGCACCTATGATTCCCAGGATAGACAAACGATCTATAAAAAGGATTTCACCATGGATGATAACGGTGATTTTCTTTTCAAACAGGACACGCTGACTATACCCTTTAAAAATTCAGCGCAGTTGACAGCTCATGGCGAGGTAATGGACAAGGACAACAACCGTATTGCGGCGAGTAAATCGCTGCTGGTGCATCGGGGCGAGTATTATATCGGTTTGAAGAGTGGTTCCTATTTTTTCAAACAGGGCAAACCGGGCAAGATTATGTTGGCGACAATTTCACCGGCAGGAAAACCAGTATCGGGCACGGGTGTTAATATCAAAATTGTCCGCGAAGAGTGGAAATCTTTCCAACAAAAGGATGCATCGGGCGCACTACGCTGGGAATGGAATAAAGTGACGGAAGATGTGGTGACGGAAAACTTAAAACTGTCGACTGGCACGTTGGAAAAAGAATACACGTTCAAAAAACCGGGCTATTACAATGTTTACCTGTCAGGTAAAGATGGTCTTAAAAATGATATCAATACGACGGGCTATTTTTATGTGACAGGCGACGGTTATGTCTCGTGGGGTGTTAACGAGGGTCGCACGATTGATATTGTCACGGATAAAACGGAATACAAACCAGGAGAGTCGATCGAAGTATTGATTAAATCGCCCTTCGAGACTTCCATGGCACTGATCACGGTGGAACGTGAACAAGTCATGTGGTCAAAAGTAATGAAATTACAGGGCAATGCGAGCACGGTGACGATTCCAGTGGATAAGAAGTTCATGCCGAATGCGTTTATCAATGTGATCATCTTAAAAGAACGCACGGGCTTAAAATTCGACGACGAGGGCAATGATAAGGGTAAACCTGAGTTTTACGCGGGTTACAAAGAGGTGAATATTGATGCCTCGGAAAAGAAACTGAAGGTCAACATCACGGCAAACAAACTCTCTTATGAACCGGGCGATCAAGTGACGTTAGATGTGAAGGTCACTGGTAAAGATGGGGCACCGGTGAAGTCTGAAGTGTGTGTTTCTATCGTGGACAAGGGAGTTTTGAATCTTGTCGGTTACCAATTGCCCGATCCTTTTGAATTTTTCTGGGCGCATCGTGCCTTGGATGTCAAGACTGTTTCCACGTTGAACGATGTGTTGGGACGGCGGCAATTCAAAGAGAAAGGCGAGAATCCGGGCGGTGATGGTGGTGGAGCGGCGTTTGGTAGTGTGGTGGTGCGTAAGAATTTCAAGGAGAGTGCCTTTTATACGGCGTTTATTGAAACGGATGCCAATGGTGTGGCCCATGTCTCTTTCAAGCTGCCAGATAATTTAACCACTTTTAAAGCAATGGTTGTAGCGGGAAATATTGAGCATCGCTTTGGTCGTGGTGATAAAGATTTGCTGGTAAAGAAGAATTTGATCTTAAAACCAGCGGTTCCCAATTTCTCCCGGCCTGGCGATTCGTATTCTGCCGGTGTAACAGTGACCAACAATTCCCCCACGGACTTCAAAGTAGCAGTAGAAGTGAAATACGAGAACGTGGAACGAGAGAAAGGGGACAGTGATAAAAAGGTAATCACGTTAAAAGCAGGGGATACACAGGCGGTGTGGTACAAATTCAAGGTTCCTGGCGTGAAAACGCAGAAATTAACGTTCAGGGCTGCTGCGGGAACGTTTAGCGATGGCTTGTACCAGGAAATACCGGTGCGTATGCCACAATTCATGGAAGCAGTGGCGAATTTTGGCCGGGTGGAAGAAGCAGCGGTGACGGAACGTCTGATTGTGCCAGATAAAACATTGCGGGAACTGGATAAAATAGAAATCACGCTGGCTTCGTCGGCGATGGTGGGCGTGAAGCGGAACTTTGATATCTTGCAGGAGTATCCGTATGATTGTTTGGAACAACGGATATCGAAACAATACCCGTTGGTGGGTGCGGCTGATTTCCTTCTGACCTATGGGTTATTGAACATGAAAAAAGAGGATATTGCGGTCCGGGTGAATGCACTGTTGAAAATGATGCCGCAGTATCAGGATGGGAGTGGTGGTTTTAAGTATTATCCTGATTGTATTTTTCCCAGTCCGTATCTTAGTTGTTATGCAGTGGAGTTCATTCTGGATGCGCGTGCCAAGGGGTACGCGGTGGATAAAGCGATGTTGACGCGGGCCGAAGAGTATTTAAAAGGCGTGGCGCTGAAGTCGGTTGATTATCGGTATCCTTATTCAAAAAATATCGTCTTCCTGGTGCAGTCTTATGCGGTTTATGCGTTGGCCAAAGACACAATTTTTATGGGTGCGGCAGTCAACAATCTCTTTGAAATGCGGGATCGTATTCCTTATTCGGGGTTGGCGTATTTGGTGAAGGCTTTGGACCTCAAGCACAATTTACCCAAGTACATGCAACCGGTATTGGCGAAAACGATGCTCAATAAGATAAAAGATGAACCAACGATGACGCATTTTGAGAATATCGAAGGGGACACGTGGTATTGGGTGCATGAGTCCAATGTGAAAACGACAGCCATTGTGTTGGATGCGTTTTTATCCGTTTATGGCCGGTTCCCGTATGCCGAGAAGATGGCCCGTTGGTTGACCACGACGACAACCCAGAAACGATATATGTCGACGCAGGAGCATCTCCGGTTATTCATGGCATTCGAGCATTATTACCGGGTATTTGAAAAGGACACGCCCAATTTTGTGGCCGAAGTGTTGCTGAATGGGTTGCCGAAGTTAAAAGAGACCTTTGATGGTCGCGAGTTAACGGCACGGCGCCACGCGGTGATGTTGCAGGAGTATCAACCGGGCAGCACGGTGGAAACGGTGTTCAAGAAACAGGGTGTGGGCATGTTGTATTATCTGTTGCGTTTGAAGTATTATCCGATTGGCGAAGTAGAAGCGATTGATCGTGGTTTTAAAGTATCGAAGAATTTCACCCATTTGGATGGCACAGTGGTTAAGAACAACATCTTCGTTGCCGGTGAGAAATATATTGTAGAAGTTGTGGTTGAGAGCAAGATGGAGCGTTCTTTTGTGATGTTGGATGACCCGTTGCCAGCCGGTTTGAGCGTGTTGAATCCCGATTTTAAAACCGGTTCAGCGTTGGACAATGAGAAGGTTTCCACTGACAATGGTTGGGATGCGTATTGGGGTGATTTTTATCGCAGTGAGATTTATTTTGATCGCGTGCAGGTATTTGCCGATTATTTAACTCGTGGGATGCACAAGTGGAAATACTTGGCGATTGCTACCAATAGTGGTTCCTTTACCGTGCCCAATACCGTGGTTTCGGAGATGTACAATCCCGAGGTATTTGGCAGAAATGCCAATCGGAATGTTAAAGTTAATTAGCACTAACATATAAAAAGTTTTCCGGGGTGCAGGGGCAGTTTTTCAAAAGAGCCCCTGCCCGCCGGAGGCGAAGCGATGGAGCCTTAGAAGGTTAGAAAACAAGGCATAAATATGTAAGGGGAGCGTCCCGTGGCTTTTTAAATAAATTAACCGATTTATCTTTATCCATGGGAAATCAAAAATGAACAAGCAAAAAAAAAGCCCAGGAAGACATGCCTCCTGGGCCCTTTTACTATTTTTACTTGGATTATGCGTTTCTTTATTAAACTGTTCTATTAAAGAATCTTAAAAGAACCGATACGGGTATTCCAATTGGTACCGCTTACGGCCATGTACTCATTGGTGTACCAGAAAGTCAAATCATCGGCGGGGTCAACAGTCAAACTACTGTAATCACCCCATCGGGTGTAAGTTTTCTGATAGCCAGCGCCAGCCATAAGCACCTGTTCGCCTTGCGGCATGGTGCCAAGAGTATCGGCGGGTTTCCTGCCTACATAACGGATAGAAGGATACAACGTCGAAGAGGAGGCACTGTAAGCCAGAGCAATGTTGCCCAAGGAGTCGCCACAAACACTGCCCATCCAACGATGCGTGGTGTCAGGAGCATACGTGCCCTGTTGATATATAGAGGAAACACCACTGGCAATCCGAACTTCATACCATCTCATAGCACGGGTGTTGGAAGCAGACTCTGCGACATGGCATAAATACACGGCTTCATGGGTACTGAACTTTCTGTAATTGGCCGGATACATCAAACGTCCATAGAGAGAATCCAGTTTTTTGGAGGATCCTTTTTGGGGCACACCGGTGGAAACCAAGCCAAAGGCAGCGGTCAACATCTGCGAGGGACCAGTCCAGGTAGTCAGGGCGGGAGTAGTCCAGTTCACGGAATACTTCCACACATAGAGCGCATCTACCGCACCACTACCAAATTCACTGGCATCCATTGAATACATGTAATTGGGTGCGCCAGTCGGAGGTGCAGTGTTACCACGCGCATTGGAAGGAAGAATCGACCAAGCCTGCGTACCACTGTCAGTCAGAGATTGCACGGTCAATGTACCGGAGTAAATGTCGGGCTTCTTTAATGCCCAGATTTTGGCATACTGGAAAGAACCGGAGAACTGAAACATATTGGCTGTGATGTAAATACCATCACCCCAGATACCGCATTTTGGATAATCATTCATCAATGTGGTGTCAGCTTGGAGACAGTATTGATACCATGCGCCAGTGGGGTCACTGGTTTGGGATACAGCAATAGCGTAATAGGAACCGCCAGTTGTGCCATTCCACGCAAAATCAAGGATAAACCAACGCTGTGCAAACTGATCATACAGCACAATGGGGTCGCCATTGTTGTAAGCGTCGCATGGAGTTCCGGTAATCCCGGTGCCACCGAAAAAATTGTTGAAGGTAGTGGCGGAAACCAGGGCGCCTGTCGTTTTGTTATAAATACCAATGGAGGTATTTACGGTCTGGATAAAATAATTTCCACCTACATCACCATTGGTATCCGGGGGCCAACCTGCGCCGTTGGAAGTTAAATTCATTCCCGCAAAATTCTTAATCGGGGTACTGGTAGCCAACATACCGTGCTCGTTTAAGCCCGGTTTGCCATTCTTGGTTTGCAAGACGGGGTCTTTTTCAGTGCTCGAAAGAACAATCCGTTTGGGGTTCTGGAAGTTCATTACTGGTTTCATCTTACGATTGGCCAGCATTTCTTCGCCAGAAATCTTTGGGATATCTTTCCATTCCCGGGTCCAGCCGGATACGGTAAAACTATCTGCGCCTTTTTTAACAAGGGGCTGTTTGTCATTGCCATTAGCTGAAAAACTAAGCACAGGCACCAGGGCTACTACTAACACGAACGCTAATACTTTCTTCAAAGTCATAAAACCTCCTTTTTTAATGTGTATGGTTTAGTTATTGTTAACGCGCTTGTTTAGAACATCTTTGACTTGTGATATTATCACGAGTGAGCACTCATGATGACAACGCTATTGTAATGCGGTTTATAATTTTTGTCTATACAACCAAGGTTAGAAAAATGGGTTGATTTTAAATAATGTTTTTTGTACATCTAAAGTATGATAAATCAAGTTTGGGTGGAGTCAAATCAAACAAATTCTTCGTTGGGGGAAAAATTACGAGAAAAAGAGCCCAGGAAGACTTGCTTCCTGGGCCATTTAACTATTTTTTATTGGATTATGCGTTTCTTTATTAAGGGATTCTTTTAATTGATCTTAAAAGAACCGATACGGGTATTCCAATTGGTACCACTTGCGGACATGTACTCGGAGGTGTACCAGAAGGTCAAATCATCGGCTGGGTCAACAGTCAGACTGCTGTAATCACCCCATCTGGTGTAGGTTCTCTGATAGCCCGCCCCAGCAATAAGAACCTGTTCGCCTTGAGGCATGGTGCCAAGAGTATCGGCAGGCTTTCTGCCTACGTAGCGGATAGAAGGATACAGGGTGGAAGAGGAGACGCTGTAAGCGAGGGCAATATTACCCAGGGAGTCGGCGCAAATGCTGCCCATCCAACGATGGTGGGTATCGGGAGCATAGGTACCTTGTTGATAGATAGAGGAGACGCCACTGGCAATACGAATTTCATACCATCTCATCTTACGGGTGGAACTGGATTCTGCCACATGACATAAATAAACAGCTTCATGGGTGCTGAATTTTCTGTAATTGGCGGGATACATCAAGCGACCATACAAGGAATCCAACTTAACAGTGGTACCTTTCTGTGGCACGCCTGTGGAAACCAAGCCATAAGCAGCTACATTTAGCTGGGTGGGGCCGGTCCAAGTAGTACTGGCGGGGGTGGTCCAATTTACAGCATATTTCCACACAAAGAGTGCATCCACATGGCCGGTGCCGTATTCATTGGCATCAATGGCGTACATGTAATTGGGAGAGCCAGTAGGAGGTGCAGTGTTACCACGTGCATTGCTGGGCAGTATGGAATAAGCCTGGAGGTTAGTAGCAGTGGTGGACTGCACGGTCAATGTACCGGAGTAAATGTCGGGCTTCTTTAATGCCCAAATTTTGGCATATTGATATGAACCGGAAAACTGGAACATATTGGCGGTAATGTAAATGCCATCACCCCAGATACCGCATTTGGGATAGTCATTCATCAAAGTAGTGTCAGCTTGGAGACAATATTGATACCAAGCGCCAGTGGGGTCACTGGTTTGGGATACGGCAATCGCGTAATAGGAGCCATTGGCTGTGCCATTCCATGAAAAATCAAGGACGAACCAACGCTGTGCAAACTGATCATACAGCACGATGGGGTCGCCGTTGTTGTACGCATCGCATGGAGTACCGGTAATCCCAGTGCCACCGAAAAAGTTGTTGAAAGTGGTAGCGGAAACCAGAGCGCCAGTAGATTTGTTGTAAATGGCCATAGAAGAGTTTACGGTTTGAATATAATAACTACCACCGACATCACCATTGGTGTCCGGGGGCCAACCTGCTCCATTGGCAGTTAAATTCATACCCACGAAATTCTTAATCGGGGTACTGGTGGTCAACATACCATTCTGGTCTAAACCGGGTTTGCCATCTTTGGTCTGTACAACGGGGTCTTTCTCATTGGTCATTTTAACAATGGGTCTGGGGTTCTGAAAGTTCATGACCGGTTTCATCTTACGATTGGCCAACAACTCTTCGCCAGAAATCTTGGGGATATCTTTCCATTCCCGGGTCCAACCGGATACAGTCATACTTTCGGCGCCTTTTTTGACAAGGGGCTGTTTGTCATTGCCATTAGCTGAAAAACTAAGCACGGGCACCAGGGCTACTACTAACACGAACGCTAAAACTTTCTTTAAAGTCATAAAACCTCCTTTTTTAATGTTATATGGTTGTTTTTATTGTTAACGCGCTATCTTGAAATTTTGGAAACGTTGGAGTTTTGAAATTAGTTATTTTATTTTTTTGTTCTTTTGAAGTTTTTGAAACTTTGGAACTTTTTGAAACTTGAGGCATCATCGTCTATGATGATGGTATGATTATAATGCCCTTTCAAATTCTTGTCTATACACCCAAGGTTGTAAAATGGGTGGATTTTGAAAAATGTTTTTTGTACATCCAAAGTATGAAATTATCATTATGGGTGGAGAGAAAGTTAAGATAATCTGTAAATAATAATAAACACTAGATAAACACTTATTAAATACTAAATGAATATTTTAACCATCAAACGTCCAATAATCACTGTGAACAATGAGCGTATAAAAAAAAAGCCCGGAAGATTGTGTCTTCCGGGCTCGTTTTTTTAGGGAGTCTAATTTATTCGTCTATTTCTTGGTCTAACGTTAATATGCTTAGATAGAAGCAGATGTTTTGATATTGAGAGCGGAGTTGTAGGTATAACCGGTTTTAGTCACGTTGGTGACAGTGATGGTGAACGTGCCAGTGCCTCTGTTTGAGGTAAAGGTTACTGTCCCGGCAGTACCAGTAGTGCCCGTTTTATTGGCACTGTAAGCACCGCTCCAAGTCACATAAACCAGGGCGCCGGAAACATTGGCCCCGTTGGTATCTTTAATGGTCACAATCGCAGTCGCTTTATTGCTCTTTTTGGTCATGGTAATGTTATAGACATACATCTGCGGGGTGGTGGGGGTAGCGGCGGTGGTAAAAGTGTAGTCTGCGGATTGGGCGGAATTGTTGGAAGCATCCACTGAGGTTACTTTATAATGGTAAGTCGTCTGCGGGGTCAGTCCGGTCAGAGCGACACTGTGAGCGGTGGTGTAACCTGCTATGGAAGCGGTGCTGCCATACGCGGTGGTTAATCCATAATTCACCACGCTGGTTGCGGTTTCATTGGTAGTCCACGTAATAGTGGCAGTGGTGTCACTGATACTACCTGCGGCTACTGCGGAAATAACGGGCGGGGTGGTGTCGGGAGTGGAGGTCATCTTAAAGGAACCGATGCGGGTCTGCCAATTGGTACCACTGGTTGCATAATGTTCGGTGGTATACCAGAAGGTTTCGTCATCGGCGGGGTCAACAGTCAGACTGCTGTAATCACCCCAGCGAGTATAACTGGATTGATAACCGGTGCCAGCATACAGGGTGGCTTCGCCCTGGGACATTTGACCCAAGGTATCGGTAGCCAATCGGCCTGCATAACGGATAGCGGGGTACATGGTGGAAGAAGATACACTGTAACCCATGGCAATATTTCCATTTTTATCTGCACAGATACTGCCCATCCAACGATGGTTGGTATCTGGGGCATAGGTGCCCTGCTGAAAAATGGAAGAAGTACCATTGGCGATGCGGATTTCATACCATCTGATCTGCCGGGTGCTGTTGGCTTCTGCGGCATGGCATAAATACACGGCTTCATGGGTGGCAAACTTTCTATAATTGGCTGGATACATCAAACGACCATAAAGACTATCCAACTTGATGGTGGTGCCCTGTTGGGGAACACCGGTAGAAACAATACTATATGCGGCAACAGGCATGGCAGCAGGACCGGTCCAGGTAGTACTGGCAGGGGTGGTCCAGTTTACAGCGTATTTCCATACATACAAGGAATCTGTCGCTCCACCACCGAATTCATCGGCATCAATGGAGTACATATAGTTGGGTGCGCCAGTGGGTGGGGCAGTGGTGCCACGCGCATTGGAAGGAAGAAGAGACCACGCTTGGGCGCCACTGTCAGTGACGGATTGCACGGTTAAGGTACCGGTATAAATGTCCGGTTTCTTTAAGGCCCATACTTTGGCATACTGGAAAGCAGACGTACTGAAGTTGAACATATTGGCTGTGATATAGATACCATCACCCCAGATACCGCATTTAGGGTAATCGTTCATCAACGATGTGTCAGCTTGGAGGCAATATAGCCACCATGCGCCAGTAGGGTCACTGGTTTTGGAAACGGCAATGGCATAAGAGGAACCACTGCTGGTGCCAGTCCAGGCAAAATCCAAGATGAACCAGCGTTGTTCGAATTGATCGAACAATACGATGGGGTCACCATTATTATCTGCATCACAAGGAGTACCTGTAATTCCAGTGCCACCGAAGAAATTATCAAAGGTAGTGGCAGAAACAAGTGCGCCTGTGGTTTTATTATAAATACCAATCGAGGTATTTACGGTTTGAATGTAATAGTTGCCGCCGACATCGCCATTGGTATCTGGAGGCCATCCAGCGCCATTGGCAGTCAGTGTCATACCTGGGAATGTAATTAAAGGAGTATTCATTGCCAAGGCATTTCTTGTAAGAAGTGGTGTTTGAACAACAGGATCAATTGCCAAACTTTGCTTGACAATCCGTTTGGGGTTCTCAAAGTTCATGATGGGTTTCATCTTGCGATTGGCCATCAATTGCTCGGCGGAAATCTTGGGCACATCTTTCCAATTACGGGACCAACCCATGATCGAAACAGATTCTGCACCTTTCTTAACTACCACTTTTGCTTTGCTAGCAGTGGCGGAAAACCCGAGAAAGGGCACCAGGGATAATAATAACACGAAAACTAACACTCTTTTTAACGTCATAATACCTCCATTTTGTCAATGATTTTCTATTAAATCTTGCGACTACGGTCTAGCGAACTAAATTATAGTCCCTTGGGGAGTGGTTGTAAATACAACCAAGGGTGTAAATTTGGGTGGAAAATGGTTTAAAGTTTTCGTACAACTAAAGTATTAACATCTCATTCAGGGTGGAGAAAAGGTAATAAAATGCTAACTGTTCCGCCCAGAGGTTATAGATGAAAAATAAAAGCTTAACATACCAGCCCGTTTTGGGGATTGCCACATATTTGGTGAAAAATTGTTTCATCGCATACACTTTTAAACCCTAATTAGACAACTGAGCCTAGTTTTCCCCCTTTTCCTGATGGTCTCGCC
>CAZCVI010000123.1:0-16403 GCA_964502145.1 uncultured Clostridia bacterium | reverse complement strand
TCTTTTTAACCGTGAAACTCTTTTTATTAATGCTTTTCAAGAACATTTTTCAAAATAAATGGGGGGATGCCAATATTCTTCCCACTTGCTTTTTTCATCAAATAGGTATAAAATAATGATAAAATGAACATAAAAATGACAATTGCAAACATGATTACTATTGGCCGCATATTATTGGTCCCCATTTTTCTGATAATATTATTGACCGAGATGGAAAATAAAGAGGTCATTGCCTTTATCATTTTTTTAATCGCCGCTATTACCGATGCCATAGACGGCTATTTTGCCAGGAAATATAACCAGATTACTGACCTGGGGAAATTCCTCGACCCATTGGCAGATAAACTGTTAGTGACCGCTGCGTTACTGGCACTGGTATACCTGGGGAAAGTCTCTGCCTGGGTTGCAGCCATCATTATCTTCAGAGAAATCTTTATCACCGGGTTCAGATTGTATTTCCTGGTGAAAGATGCCTCTTTTTCCGCTTCCTGGCTGGCGAAGAAAAAAACGATGTTCCAACTTATTGCCATGGGAATCCTGATCATCCACACCAGATTTCCCTATCCTGAGATCGTCTTAACCATAGGTACCTATGTCCTCTATTTTGCCGTGTGCCTGACCATTTATAGCGGCGTCGAATATGTCATCAAATACTCCAGGAGCCCAATCGAAAAGGAGCATTGATGCCCTATAAGAAATACCCGCTGCTCAAAAAAAAGAATTTCAAAAGCATCCCGCTCCATGAACGCCAATCATTGGTCCATGCAAACGATTTTACCTATCCCTATGTTCCTGGTTCCGGTTTTGCTGGTTTTTTAAATTCTCTGCCCCGTTTTTACGCTGCCAAAGAGTTACTGGAGTTTTGCCAACACGTAAAAACCGCCCGGAAAAAAGGCAAACCCATCATCCTTGGCCTGGGCGTGGAAACTATTAACGTGGGACTAAGCCCTATTATTATTGATCTGATGGAACGAGGCTGGATTTCCGCCCTGGCTGTGACCGGTGCTTTCATGATCCACGATTTTGAAATCGCCCTGGTGGGTAAAACATCGGAAAATATCGCGGAAAACCTCCATAAAGGCCGCTTCGGGAATGCTGAGGAAACCGGTTTATTCTTGAATGTCGCCCTGAAAGACGGGGTGAAACAAAACATGGGCGCAGGTGAAGCCGTAGGATATTATCTCATTAGTTCCACGTTTCCCTTTAATTCCAGCAGTGTCCTGTACAAAGCCTATAAATTAAATATTCCCGTGACTGTGTTTCCGGCTATTGGTACCGATTTTATCCACTATCACCCCACCTTTGATGGAGCCGTGGTCGGTGCATTGGCTCAAACCGATTTTATGTTGTTTTCTTCCATTGTTTCGCAATTGACGGCTGGAGGTATTTATATCAATGCCGGTTCTGCCGAGATTCTGCCGGAAGTGTTTTTAAAAGCCCTGGCTTTCTGCACCCTCCAAGGAATTCAGATAAAAGATTTTTATACCGCTCTATTTGATGGCACCACCCCATCTAAATCTGGTGCAACCATGGTGTCCAATCCGATCTTAAATGGCGGTAAAGGCTATCACTTTATCGGCCACCACGAGATTTTGCTGCCATTCCTGGCCGCGATACTCATTGAACCTTAAAATACCCCGCTACACTTTTTCCCTGAAAATAAATTTATCGCCGTCCTCTTGAATAAAACAAGGAAGTGTGGTAAAAAAAGTCCATGACAATTAAATTCACGCCCGCAGCTCAGCAACAATTGGCATTGGTGACCCAAGCACCTGCCAATCCCACCGGTTTTATCATGGGCATGGCGTTCGGTAGGTTCAAAATTATCGACAATGTCTTCCCCATCCATTTTGATCCCAGCACCATAAACGAACTCTATGCCACAATGTACAGCCAGATCGGGAATAAACTGCTCGGTGTCTTTTTTAATCACAGCCAGCCCTTTTTAAGCGACTGGTTTATCGAAGATATAGTGCTCTGCATTCAAGACTCACCACCCCGGTTTTATTATTATGACGCCGAAAAACAATTCATCCCTCTACCCTGGTTCGATGCTAATGCGAAATAAGCAGAAGGAACCCAGAGGAAAAAAAAGCCGCTCCGTTTCTCCATAATACTTGATATTTTATTGGGAACGTTCTATAATTACTTTTTATTACAAATGAGTGTTGCTTGAAAATAGTTATGGGTTGAAGCTTGTGATTGATTGAAGATACACAAGCCGAACCGTTTGGACACGAAGCAGGAGTAAACGATGATCTACGATCAGGAAATATTGGATGAATTTAAAGTAGAAGCTTTCGAGCTTTTGGGTGGTGCTGAAGAGGATATCCTGGAGTTAGAAGGTTGCAGTGATAAAGAGCTGATCAATCGTATTTTCCGGGCTTTTCATACCGTAAAAGGCAATGCCTCTATGATTGGTTACGATCTCTTTGCCTCTCTGGCCCACCATGCCGAGGATGCACTCACCAAGGTGAGAAGTGGCCTCTTAATCCCCAATAAAAAATTGGTGGATTTATTATTAAACGTGGTTGACACCTTAAAAACTCTGCTCAATAAAGCATTGTCGCAAGATTCATCGCCCTATGATATTTCCGGGTTAATCGCCGAGTTGCACGCCCTCGATCCTGACCACGAAACCCAACCGGAAAAACCTTCTCCCGCACTGGAAAAAAACGGGGATATGAGAATCCTGGTCGCTGAAGATGATTTTACCTCCCGTGAAATTATCCGGTTTATATTATCCAATTATGGTCAGGTGTCCGAGGTGGAAAATGGCAAAGAAGCAGTAGATGCAGTTCGGGCGACCTTTGAAACAAACCCTCCGCTTCCCTATCGTTTGATCTGTCTTGATATCATGATGCCCGAACTCGATGGCATGAGTGCAGCCAAACAAATTCGCGCTATTGAAAGAGAAAAAGGCATACTCCAACGCGATGAAGCCGCCATTATCATGGTGACTGCATTGGACGACCCCAATACCGTCCTCAAATCATTGTATAAATGTGGTGCCACCGCTTACTTGGTCAAACCCGTCCATCGTGCCGCACTGGAAAAAGAGCTTCGTAAACTCATGTTACTCTAAGCCTAACCGCGATGTCTTGATATGATAGGCTGGGATATGGTGAAAAAATGAGAATATTGGTTGCAGAAGATGATGTGACCTCGCGGATAATTTTGCAGAGTATCCTGCTCAAGTGGGGTTATGATGTTCTGTCTGTCAGCGATGGAACTGCCGCTTGGAATATCTTGCAAGACCAGGATGCCCCTTCCCTCGTAATCTTAGATTGGGTGATGCCCGGTTTGGACGGCATAGAAATATGTCGCAAACTTCGTCACGCAGAAACATCGGCGCGGCCCCTTTATATTATTCTACTCACCGGACGAGGCAGCAAAGAGGATATCGTGATTGGTCTGGAAGCTGGAGCCGATGATTATATTACCAAACCTTTTGATAACGACGAACTACGTGCCAGGGTCCAAGTCGGACGCCGGGTCGTGCAATTGCAAACCGATCTGTCGCGACATGTTCAAAAACTCCAAGACGCTCTGGACCATATTAAAACGCTACAGGGAATCCTTCCTATCTGTTCGTATTGTAAAAAAATCCGCGACGATCAAAACTACTGGCAGCAGGTGGAAAGTTATATCTCAAAAACAACCGATGCCCGTTTTACCCATTCCATATGCCCCGAATGTTTTGAAAAAGAGGTTAAACCCCAACTGGATGAAATAAAGCGCAAGAAGGGGATTTTATAATCTATTGGGTATCTTATGTGGCAGAGCTTGTTTTAATCGAGTGGTTAATCATATCTACCAGATTCGTAATACTTTGTAATTTGAAGAGGATAAAAATATAGCCGTTGATTTCCAGGGAACTGATGTTGAAATTGGCTTCAGCCAGTAGTATGAGTCCCTCTTTAATGCTTTTAGGGTCCAGTCCAATCGCATCTGCCAGGTTTTTGATTTCCCGGTATTCCGGTAGCGAGAAGATGAAGTTGCTTTCCAACATATTCCCCATTGTGCCCAGAATGGCGTTAATGATGATATTGCCTACTTCTACCAGGGTGCCGCTACGCACCGCATCCATCGTGGGGGAAAGGGAGTCGTTCCCGGTTAGGGCTGTTACCAGTCGGAGAGCGCTTTCTGGCGGGAAAACCAGGGCTGATGTCCCGCTAAAATCCCCTTGGAACCCTTGCAACACAGATACTAATTTCCCATTATGAAAACTGGATAATATATCAGGTAGTTTGGAAAGGGGGAATATATTGACCGCCGGTACTTTGAGCAGGATATGTGCGCCGATAATATCGCTCAGCGAACTGGCTGCTCGACCCACACCGATATTGACAATTTCGGTGAGTGCATCAACCTGCATCGCTGTTAATTTTAGCATGTGCGTTCTCTTAATATTTCGTGGAGTTGTTCGATAACTTCCGTGTATTTCGGGGGTTTGTTGATCAGGCCAATAGCACCCTTTTCCAATGCTTTTTCCCGTGTTTTGTCCTGGATATCCGAGGTCAGGATCAAAACCGGGATTGTAAAACCCTCCAGTTTTAACTGTTCAAGAAAGCCGAACCCATCCATCACCGGCATTAGTAGATCGCAGATAATAATGTCTGGTTTCTCCTCCCGTACCCGTTTTAATCCTTCTTCGCCATCTGCGGCTTCGCTGATTTCAAAGCCGCCTTCCTTGATATTCTCTGATAGTTTCAGGCGTGCAAACCTTGAATCGTCAACAATTAATATTTTTGCCATATTTTACCTCCGGTTGAACCGGTATCTTTTAATGCTCAGTCTTCAATAATGTATAAGTATAAGTCTTAACATAAAATAAAATAAAATACAAGTTGTCTAAAATTTCTTGGCTTCACAATCAAGCCAAAACTTTTTTCTGGAACAGGCCATTCATCCTAAATCCACCGCCAAATTTATGAAATCATTGTGGACGATATGGACTATCTGGACATACTGGACTTACTGGACTTCACAAAACCGTTGATTTTTCCAGCTTGTCCAGTATGTCCAGGAAGTCCAGTATGTCCAGATAGTCCAGCGTGCCACAGTTATCCATGGCTCTTTTTAAAACTTGGCGGTGAATCCAGGTCATCTTTTTGGGTTGACAGTATTTATCATTTTCTTTATAATTGGGTTTGATAACAATGGAGTGTGATGAATAAAATAACCGATGATTGGGTATCAGGACTTTTCGGGCCAGTAGCAGCCGCTTGCCGACACTTTCTTAACTGGCAGCAACATAATCATTCCCAAAATACGAGGGCGAAAATATGGAATTTGCAGACGTAATCAATAAAAGACGCACTATCCGGGATTTTCTGGATAAAGAAATCCCCCAAGAAATCATTGACTATGCCATAACGAATGGGTTTAAGGCACCCTCTTATAACCATCTCAGAGAGTGGGATTTTATAATCATATCCACTCTCGAAGCCAAGCTAAAAATTATTGAATCCGAGAACTTGGACAAGGATATCAACCTCCCTGACCTGGAGAAATTGTTTGAAAATGAAGACACCATCAAGAAAGAGATGTACCTGGATGCCATTCCCAAACAGAAAAAGATGATCCTGACCGCACCGCTGGTACTGATTGCCGTATTTAAACCCAAAACCAGGGTAGACAAAGCCCAGACTATTTATGATTTGAATTGTTTGGCTTCCATCTGGTGTTGTATTGAAAATGTGCTATTGAGTTTGGCTGAGTTTGATGTCTACGGGGTCACCTTTATCCCTCAGAACATTGCGTCCATCAAAGAAAAGCTCCAAATTCCAGCCCACTTGGAAATCGCCGCCATTATTCCCATTGGCTATAAAGCCGAGAATGCCAAAATTCTAAAACAAAAGGCAATCAACGTCAGCGAGAGGGTTCATCATAACGGATGGTAGAAAAAGACAAGGAGTACAACAATGAAAATTTCAATAATCGGTAGCGGTGGCGTCGGCGGATACTTTGGTGGGAAACTGGCCAAAGCGGGCAACGAGGTCACTTTTTTTGCCAGAGGGGAACATCTAAACGCTCTGCAAACCCATGGCTTAACTGTTAAAAGTATTCTCGGCGATTTCAAAATTGAAACCGTCAATGCCACTGATTCGATTAAAACAATGGGCCAAGCAGATTTAATCATCATGGGCGTAAAAGCATGGCAAGTGAAAGAAATGGCCCAACAGTTACCCGAGATCGTACATAAAAACACCGTGATTCTTCCTCTGCAAAATGGCGTGATGGCAGCCGAAGAGATCATGGACACTATCGGGCCAAAGAATGTCATTGGCGGCCTCTGCCGCATATTCAGCAAAATTGCATCACCCGGCGTGATCTCTCATTTTGGCGTTGACCCAGTCATTGTTTTCGGAGAACTCGATGGCACCCTCTCGGCACGAACTACCCAACTCAAAACATGGCTTGAAACAGCCGGGATTCATTCAATTCTTTCTGAAAATATCAATGCTGAACTATGGAAAAAATTTATTATTATCTGTGTGAGCGCTTTATTGGCCGTTACCAAATGCAACTACGGTGAACTCAGAGAATTACCAGAAACACGGCAAATGATGGTCGACTTACTGACCGAGATTTATAATGTAGCCCAAAAGATGGGTATTTCACTGGAACCCACTATTGTTGAAAAATCGGTTTCTTTTATTGATTCATTACCCTACGAATCCACCTCTTCATTAACCCGCGACGTCTGGGAAGGAAAACCATCAGAAATAGACTATCAAAACGGAACAGTGGTCAAACTTGGCGAAAAATACGGCATAGCCACACCCGTTAATAAATTCATCACCCACTGCATTCTACCGATGGAAAAAAAGGCGCGGAAAAGATAAAAGATATTTTAACTTTTCCTATTCTGTAGATTCTTCTACAGTATGTTTTTCTTCCCCTTGTTTTTCTTCAACTTGTTCTGCTTCAACTTGTTCTGCTTCCTCTGGTTCTTCTTCTGGTTGGTGGCGTCGGGCGTAATTTAACAGCGGTAATTTTTGATAGGCTTCCATCCGGCTACGGGTAAAAGGGGAGAAACAACGGTTGCGATCATAATCCTCTCTTCGTACAGCCACTGTTTCTGCCAGTTCTTGAGCTTTTTTTTCATACATTTCACTCGTCAACTCTTGGCCTTCCAGTGGATTGCGCCATAACGCATACGTTAATAACGTCGGATCAATATGTTGCGGGATTTTTGCAATATCAATATCATCCCTCTCGAAAATCTGGATTTGCTTGACAAACGCTTTCACCGCCAGATTATACCCCCAGCATCGAATGAAACCTTCCGGTTTACACAGCGGTTCGGAGAGATTCACCAGGAAATTGATATACGCCAGGAACCGCGGATCGGAATCCTCCCATAAATCAAGGTAGATCATATCAAAGCGACTCTCTGTGCTCGCGGCATAGTCTTCATAGGAGGATTCTATGAGTGTAATTTTATCGCGGAATTGCGGCTCGATCTTGTTCAACCAGCAATCCGTGATAATCTCAATGACCCGCGCATTCTCCTCGATGATAGTAATGGAATTAACTGGTCGTTGCAAGTAAAAAATTATTTGCGGGAAAATAGCCAGTCCCAATCCACCCACCAGGATATCCCCCCGGGCTTCTTTCGCCGCATAATACATCGTGCTGAGTTCCTCCGCGTTATTGCTCATCCAGGCTTTGGGCGGAAAAATAAAATCATAGACCGGACTGTCCTTGGGTACCACGTTGTTCTCGCTGTCTCGAAACACCATCTGCGACATCTCTGGATTTCTTTTGACTATCGCCGTGATAATCCTAAGTTTTTTATATTCCTGGTATTCGCCGAAAATTTCTTCGCCACGAACCGGCTGTTTGGCCACCCATAATTGGCCATCAGGAGCTGTTTGTGTCGGTAACAATAGGGGAATATCAAAAACAACCTCATCAAAAAAATCATCCCGCCATTGGGGATCAAAATGTTTATACTCTGTCATGTTGGCCTCTTTTTAGCCCGGGGTGAGGGACGTTCTATTCGGTCTCTTTGCGGTGAGCCCCCAAACGGGCAACATCATTTTTATTTTTTCCTGAGAATACGTAATGCTTTTTTATAACAGTCCTCATTAAAAATGCTTGGACAATAGACAAATTGTTCCGGGTAGTGTGCTTCAAAATCCCTGGTATTGGCATCGTCAAGAATGACAAAGCGATGAATATCCGGGTTTTTTAGCAGATAGTCCTCTACTTCGCCGCAACGATATTTCCCCTCAATCTGAGCAATCACTCCTTTAACATATTGATCCAGATCATGCAGTTTAAAATAGTCTTTTAATCGTGGTAACTTGTTATACCGTCGCCAATCCGAACTGATGATGATTTCCGCTGGGGCTTTGATACATAATTGTCTTAATCGTTCCACCGCGCCCGTGTCCCAGTCGTATTTCACCGCGCCCAGATCATAGCGGTCCATTTCCAAGTAGTCGTTATTATTATATTGGACAGCCAACTCCTTGACCAATTCTTTCAAATCATGGTCGAAGCGATATTGGCTTCCATTGGGTTGCAACACCCCGTCAATGTCCAAAAAAATAACTCTTCTCAACCTTTTCATTGTTTTTCCTTCTTTACAATTGTCTTCTTTCAAATTGTCTTGCAACGTGTTGCCTGTCAGGCAGTCTTTGGCAATCGTTTTAATTATACGAAATCCCCATCCGTCTGTCAATGCTGTTTCCATGTATTTTATTGAATGTTATGGTATTTTAGCAATTAAGATTTTGTCTGGCGGTTAAATAGGCTAGACCGATCAAAAACCTTCTTTTTGATAATCCATGCCACTGGGTCAGTTAGACGTCGAGATATTCATTTAAATAGCACTGCCATGCGTAATTTAGATCAACAAAAATAATCCACTTCAGAAAACATGGTTCCGCAGAAGAAATACACTCCATCCAAGCTCCAAGTGCAGTTTTTTGCCCATGTCCAGAATAAAATATCGGGTAAAAAGCACCAAAACCTTGATTAATTCATGCTTTTGGGGTGATCGTCAGAAATGGCTCAAATTTCAACGATCTCCCTTAAAATGGTCAAACACCATTACTCCCATTCAAAAGCAAAATTAGCGGCATTGACGCGATTCAATCTTAAAACCATTTGTTATCAGCGTTCTTCGCGGTAGTGAAAAAGCCTTTTAAGCAGAACTCAACTGGCATTTTTATATTGCCATCAGCCATAAAAAACGCTGTCATTACAAAGCGGATGCGAGTTACCCGGTAAAACGTAAATAAAATACTGGTGGAATTGATCTGTATTAGGGAGTGGGAAAAGTAATTACCACAGGAGTTTCAAAACTCTTCCTTATTATTTTTGAGTTCAATCCTTGCACTTGAAAATGCTAACCAACAACTTTCCTCTTCAAAACCAGATTATCGCCGACTCATCGCCGATCCCTTTTAAAGTGATCAGCGATCTCTTTCCAACTGATCGGCGATCCCTTTCGAAGTGATCGTCGATCTCTTTTGGAGTGATCGGCGATCCCTTTCGGAGTGATCGGCGATCTCTTTCGAAGTGATCGGCGATCTCTTTCGGAGTGATCGGCGATCTCTTTCGAAGTGATCGGCGATCCCTTTCGATGTGATCGGCGATCTCTTTCAAAGTGATCGGCGATTACTTTCAAAATGATCAGCGATCCCTTTCGAAGTGATCGGCGATCTCTTTCAAAGTGATCGGCGATCTCTTTCTGAATTGTAGACTATAATTTCAGAGTTCTTGCCTTTACTCCACTCCATTCTTTACTATATCCCTTCATCTTTAAACAAGCGTTTGGGTTTTGTTCACTACGCGAAGTGGATCTGAACCTTTACAGTCACCATTCACTAGTAAAACAATTATCATTTCCAAATATCCTTACATTTTTATCTCTTCCATAACCAAATAAAATGGCTTAAAATCAAAAATTGCTGTGCCGACGTGTTGCCTTTCCAACGTGTTCGACTGTCAGTCGCAATTTACCTCACATTCCCTTTTGGGATCACAAAAGCGTGGTATAAGCATTCGTATCATAACTAGCCACAGAAAACGTCTCTGCTCACCAGAAATTAACGAGAATTGGCATGACACCTTGGACCACTTTTATTTTTTTTTTCCAGATTGTTGATATTTACCGGTTTTTATGATAGTTTATTATTACCAGCAATAGCATGACAGAAAAATCGATTTCATACCTGATAGGCCTTGTTAATGAACTGCGAAAGCTCCCAGGAGAAACAGAATGCCTTGATCGCACTCCTTATGAATCGCAAATCGCCTTGGAACATCAGGACGCCCTACAAGTAATGAAACTCCTGAATTATGCAGTTTATTTTGATCTATTGGAACTTCCTTTACCAGATGGGCATGTTTCTATCCTTGAGGTTCTGAAAAATGATGAACTCATTACCCTGTGTCCGGCAGGAGGGTATAACATCACCAATCTTGGTGCGATACTTTTCGCCCGAAATTTGGAGGACTTCCCCAAACTCAAACGAAAAGCCATGCGCGTCATCCTATACAAGGGAAGAGGTCGCGTCCAAACACAAAAAGAATATGTGGAAAACAAAGGGTATGCCTCGGGTTTCGACGGTCTTATCAAATATGTGATGGCTCTTGTTCCTGCCAATGAGGTCATTGAACACGTCTTTCGCAGGACAAACTGGATGTACCCGGAACCAGCCATTCGTGAATTGATAGCGAATGCTCTGATTCACCAGGATTTTTTTGAAACCGGAACCGGACCCATGATTGAACTATTTGATGATCGTATTGAGATTACCAACCCGGGAGAGCCGCTGGTGGCGGTAAATCGATTTCTGGATACCCCGCCCAAATCCCGCAATGAAAAGATTGCATCGCTGATGCGCCGGTTCAAAATTTGTGAAGAACGGGGCAGTGGCATTGATAAAGTCGTCATCCAAACCGAACTTTTCCAACTTCCACCTCCATTATTCGAGGTTCCCACAGGTTTTACCCGAACCGTACTTTTTGGTCATAAACCATTAGAAGATATGAACAAGGAAGACAGGTTGCGAGCCTGTTATCTTCATGCCTGCTTGCGGTATGTGTTGCGTCAAAATATGACCAATAAATCGTTGCGTGACCGTTTCGGACTGGATGAATCCAAAAGTGGGCAGATATCCCGCATTATCAACGTGGCCTTAAAAACCGGGCTGATTAAAAAAATAAGTCTTTCCGATTCGCGTAGAGATTCAGCCTATATCCCATTCTGGAGCAGTTCACGACAAGAATAAAGGAATTTTTGGGAGATACCACAGCGATGCCTGCAATGATTTGATGCAGCCGTTTTAGTTCATCAAAACCCATACTATCCAGACCATGTATGATCTTGCGTCTTAACACTTCCGGGGTATCCGCTGTTGTTATCATTATAGCCTCCATGGACTATTAACAATTCATCTTTTTCATGGTATAATAGGGGTAGGTGAAAACGATGAACATAAAAAAACTGCCCATTGGCATATCGGATTTTAAAGAGGTAATCACCGGGGACTATTATTATGTGGATAAAACGTTGCTTATCCAGGAGATCATTGATAGCGACGATAAAATCCTCCTGCTTCCCAGGCCGCGGCGATTCGGAAAAACCCTTAACATTTCCATGCTCAGATACTTTTATGACTGCTGCCCGGAAAAATGGGGCCCCGAGGCCAAACTCCCCACACCGGTCAAAAATAACCCGCCACAAAATACCTATAAAGAGTTATTCAATGGCCTGGCTATTGGCCAAACCGGGCAAAAGTACATGGCTAAACTGGGAAAATACCCGGTTATTTATTTATCCCTGAAAGATATCAAAGATGATACGTGGGAATCCTGTTTTGAAAGTCTGAAAATGCTTGTCCAAGAAGAGTATTCCAGGCATTATTACTTACTCCAGAGTCAGAAATTGATGCCCCACGAAAAAGAATACTATCAAAAGATTCTTGATCTTACCGGCACGTTAAGCGATTATACCCATAGCCTTGAAAAGCTGCTGATCTTTCTGAGCCGCTATTACGATGAGCGGGTCGTTATTTTGATCGATGAATACGATGCGCCTGTACATACCGGTTTTGCCAACGGGTACTACAAAGAAATCATTAATTTCATCCGTATCTTTCTGGGTGGTGGCTTGAAAGATAAGGACCAATACCTGGAAAAAGGCGTGCTCACTGGTATCATGCGGATTGCCAAGGAATCCATTTTTTCCGATCTCAATAATCTTGGCGTCTTCACCTTGTTAGCCCTGGAATTTAACCGGCATTTTGGCTTTACCGAACCAGAAGTGCAACAGATGCTGGAAGATTTCCAGGTCGCAGATATGATGGACCACGTGCAGGTGTGGTACAATGGATACCGCTTTGGCGGTAGAGTCATTTTTAATCCCTGGTCCATCATCAATTTCCTGCGCAGCGAGGCGAAGAAATTCAAACCTTACTGGCTCAATACCTCGGATAATAAAATCGTGGAAACCCTTCTCACCAAAGGTGGAAAAGAACTGAAAGAGGAATTGGAACAACTGGTCCGGGGTGAAACCATAGAAAAAGCCATTGAAGAAAACATCCTGTTAAGAGATATCGAACATCGCGAAGACTTGCTGTGGAGTTTCCTGTTAATGGGGGGATACCTGAAACAAACCAACGAGCATCAACACCCGGCCTCGGGTAAATTTATTTATTCCCTCTCCATTCCCAATGAAGAGGTCAAATTTACCTATATCTCTATTATTGACAATTTCTTCGCCACAAAAATCAGTGAAAAGAAATTGGAAACGATGCTTAAAGCATTGATAAACGGTGAAGTTGCACTCTTCGAGCAAATACTTAAAATGGTTGTATTGGCGGTCTTCAGTTACCATGATTTCGGTAGCGAACCGGAGAAAGTTTACCATGCATTGGTGGCTGGGCTGTTGATTTGGATCACCGATACCCATGAAGTGAAATCCAACCGCGAATCAGGATACGGTCGATACGATATTTTGATTATTCCCAAAGACGCATCTAAAATCGGCTATGTTATCGAGTTCAAAGCGGTGGATTTCTACAATCACGAGACAGTGGAAGGGGCTTTAGAGAGTGCATTGACCCAAATCGAAACAAAAAAATACGAGACCGAACTAATAGAACGGGGCATCTCCCATATTAAAAAACTGGCCATTGCCTTTTCCGGAAAAGAGGTCTTTGTCAAAGAGAAAAAAGAGTGTTAACCACGAAACTCAGGAAACACACGAAAAAAAGAAGCCCACTACAGCAACAAGGGGACAGGCGGGAGACAGACGACAAAAGCAACTCTTTTTCCCAAGTCCTTTTTTAATCTGTGTGAATCATTTTAATCTGCGTAATCTGTGGTCGTCTTTCTGCTTCAATCCAGATTAAATCCCTCGATGCCCAGTTCTTTTTTTTCCTCTGCCGTGAGTTTAGGGAAGCCAGCGGTTTTCAGGTATTCCATGATGGTTTCCGGAGTGGGCCAGATGATAACTGTTCCGTCATATGAAATAGAAATAATATATTTGCCATCGGGGGAAAACACGGCGCTGGTGACAATATTAGCATGCCCCTTGAATTCCACCAGCAGCTTTCCCTGGGTATCCCAGAGTTTCGCGGTGTTATCATCGGAAGCGGTGAGCACCCGTTGGCCATCGGGGGAAAACACGGCGCTGAAGACCCAATTCGTATTCCACTTGAATTCTGCCAGCGGCTTTCCCTGGGTATCCCAGAGTTTCGCCGTGCCATCATTGGAAGCGGTGAGCACCCGTTGGCCATCGGGGGAAAACACAACCGTGTTAACGGCTCTCCCGTGGTTGAAAGAACGGCTGTAAAAGGGACATTTTAACGTTGTAAAGGCCGCAGCACCGGTGCCGGTGGTTTGGGCAAACCGATTTTATACGCGGCTTCTGCGATACGAATGGCTTTGTACCTATCATTGGGAAGTATGAGTTCCGCTTCCGATGCCAGCCGATTGGAAACGGCTATTTTATATTGTTCATCTGCCCGATTTCTCTGGACAACTGCAATCCAGGCAAAGATAATTGAAGAAATAAAAAGCACCGTCACTATTCCAATGGATACTCTTATCATCCGTCTATTGCGCCTGTCGATTCTCACATTCTCGTCATTGATCTCTGCCGGTGTTTTCCCCCGGAGTCGAGCGGTAATACTATTAATACTCTCTTTGAAGGGGATATTTTCCAATGTCAGCAATTCATCTTGTTTTGACCAGCGCAGGTCTTCATAGATGGGAATGTCGGCGATATACTCTTCTAAAAAGGCGGGCAGCGCATTAGACTCTGCCCAGATTATTTTTTCCTTTTGGGAATCGGTCTTGATTTCATCCGCAATAAGGATAATAATTAATTTATCCGCCCGGTTTAGCTCTCCACACCATTTCCGCAGTTCTTTTTGAACCCATTCCGATTGGGCGGCCTCTTTGGAGGCAAAATAAAGCAGGTACTCGGAGTTCTCCAGGGCGAAATTGATGGAAGCCGCCAAATTACTACCGGTGGGCATCTCTTTTTCATCTCTGAAAAGTCTGATGGAAGGTTTCCAATAGGGTTTGGCGTATTTTTTGAGGACGTTTTCTACAGCCATCACCTTGTGGCGGCTGAAATCACTGTGCTTGTAGGAAATGAAGGCTTGGTATTTTTTTTCCATCTATTGATCAGATGATATTTTCGTTTTTTAATATGGTCATTATCTCTTTGTCAGTAATAGTGGCTTTGTGGGGTTTGGCATATATGGTTAAGAGTCTAATGTTTTGAATTTCATCAATCACATAAGTTATAACGCGATATCCGCCACTCTTTCCCTTTTTTAAATCGGAATTTTTTAACCTGATTTTGTATGCTTTGCTGCCCAGCGGTGTCCCGGATTTTGGATTTTGATGTAACAGGTCGGTCAGTTCTTTTAAATCGTGGCGTATGCTGGGGTAGTCTTTTTTAAGTTCCCGGACTTTTTGCATAAAATATTCAGTGGGTATAATTTTAAAGTTCATCGAGGAATTGGTCCAGAGTTTTTTCTTTTAAGATGCCTTGTTGTTGAAGTTTTACTTCCTGGCAGGCTTGGCGTAGGCCCAATAATATCTCTTGTTTTTCTTTTAGGGCTTCCAATTCATTGGTCAGACTGGTCCAGATCTGGAAAGGTAAAATAACTTCCTTTCGTTTTCCTGCCAGGTCAGTCACATATTTTATTTTATCGTATGCAACAGTCAGATTCATGGCGATCTCCTTTACAAGTATATACTACTATCAAACGGTATAAAAATCAATAGAATCGTGGAAATAAATTCCCAATACGTCATCCGTATCACCCAACCAATCTGAGAAATCAATTTCACCTATTGAGTTGCTGCTCCCAAGGTACTAGACGCCTAACTAGAAAAAGAGAAGTTAGGAAATTAGGAAACTAGGAGGTTAGGCCAAATAGGTGGCGCTACGCGAGCATGTTGTACCCATATACTGATTGTCATTTGGCACCATTCCAAGGTCTCAACATCTTTTTCCTAACTTCCTAGCCTCCTAATTTCCTAACTTCCCTTTTTAACCTTCAATCCAGCTTAAATCCCTCGATGCCCAGTTCTTTTTTTTCCTCTGCCGTGAGTTTCGGGAAGCCAGCGGTTTTCAGGTATTCCAAAATGGTTTCCGGGGTGGCCCAGATGATGGATGTTCCGTCAGATGAAGTAGAAATAATATATTTGCCATCAGGGGAAAACACGGCGCTGTTTACATCACCAGTATGCCCCTTGAATTCCGCCACTATCTTTCCCTGGGTATCCCAGAGTTTCGCGGTGGTATCAGCGGAAGCGGTGAGCACCCGTTGACCATCGGGGGAAAACACGGTGCTGGTGACCCTAGCAGTATGCCCCTTGAATTCCGCCAGCGGCTTTCTCTGGGTATCCAAGAGTTTCGCGGTGTTATCAGAGGAAGCGGTGAGCACCCATTGGCCATCGGGGGAAGACACGGCGCTTCGAACATAATCGGTATGCCCCTTAAATTCCGTCAGTGGTTTTCCTTGGGTATCCCAGAGTTTCGCCGTGTTATCCCAGGAAGCGGTGAGCACCTCTTGGCCATCGGGGGAAAACACGGCGCTGGTGACCCTATCAGTATGCCCCTTGAATTGCGCTAGCGGCTTGCCTTGGGTATCCCAGAGTTTCGCCGTGTTATCCCAGGAAACGGTGAGCACCTCTTGGCCATCGGGGGAAAACACGGCGCTGGTGACCCAAAAAGTATGCCCCTTGAATTCCGCCAGCGACTTTCCCTGGGTATCCCAGAGTTTCGCGGTGTTATCCCAGGAAGCGGTGAGCACCTCTTGGCCATCGGGGGAAAACACGGCGCTGGTGACAGATTCAGTATGCCCCTTGAATTCCGCCAGCGGCTTTCCCTGGGTATCCCAGAGTTTCGC
>CAZCVI010000122.1:0-17277 GCA_964502145.1 uncultured Clostridia bacterium | reverse complement strand
TGGCTTCGCGACGCGAAAACTCTAAATCATTATGGGAATTATGGGAGGAATGGGAGGAATGGGAATTTTCTTTTATCCCATAATTCCCATCATTCCCATCATTCCCATCATTCCCATCATTCCCATTCTTCCCACTTGATTTTATGGTGCTCTCAAAGAACTGGCGGTGAATCCAGGGTTTGAGAAAGAATTGATAAAAATGGTGCTTAAATAAATAATAAAAATTTTGGAGGTCCAGGAACCTTTTATAAAAGGTTCTTGGCCGCCGGAGGCATTTTTAGTTTTTGAAGGTAAATTCGTTGTTGTAGTAATCAATATTAATAATGGAGTCTGGGGGTATTGTTCCTGCCAGGATTTGGGTAGACAGGGGGTCTTGGATGTCGCGTTGGATGACCCGTTTTAGGGGTCTGGCGCCCAGAGAGGGGTTAAATCCTTTTTCAGCCAGTTTAAGCAGGGCTTGGTCGGAGATGGTGATGGAAATTCTTTCTGCTTTGAGTAGTTTTTCTAATTTATCCAGTTCTAGGCGGGTGATGTTTTTGATTATTTCTTGGTCTAACTGTTTAAAAGTAATGATCTCGTCGATACGATTGAGGAATTCCGGTTTGAAGTGGTGGTACAATACTTGTTCCACTTCCGCTTTGATCTCGTTGTAATCGGTTTTTTCCTGGATAATTTCCGAGCCCAGGTTGGAAGTCATAATAATAATAGTATTGGCAAAGTTGACTGTTTTTCCTTTGGCGTCGGTTAGGCGGCCATCATCGAGGAGTTGTAAGAGTATGTTAAACACATCGTGGTGGGCTTTTTCGATTTCGTCCAGCAGAATCAGGGAATAGGGTCTTCGTTTTACAGCTTCGGTGAGTTGTCCGCCTTCCTCGTAACCAACGTAACCCGGAGGGGCGCCGATGAGTTTAGCCACGGAGTGTTTTTCCATGTATTCGGACATATCTATGCGTACCATGGCTTTTTCGCTGTTGAAGATAAATTCGCTGAGAGCTTTCGCCAGTTCTGTTTTGCCGACACCGGTGGGACCAAGGAAAATAAAGGAACCAATAGGCCGACCAGGAGTATGCAGTCCGGCTTTAGAACGACGGATAACCCGTGATACAGCACTAACTGCTTCGTCTTGACCGACGACACGTTTGGACAGTATCTCTTCCATTTTTAATAATTTATCGCGTTCGCCGCCGAGGAGTTTAGATACAGGGATACCAGTCCAGCGGGAGACAACTTCGGCGATGTCTTCTTCTTTGATTTCTTCGGTCATGTATTTTTGCTCTTTTTGGAAATCGGCCAGTGCCTGTTGGATGGTTTCGATGCGTTTATTGACTTCTGGGAGGCGCCCGTATTGGATTTGGGAAGCCAGTTCGTAGTCGTTTTTCCGTTCCGCTTCCTGTTGGTTGTTTTTGAGGCGGTCGATCTCTTCTTTGAGGCTGTTCAACTGGTTGATGAGCGATTTTTCATGTTCCCAGTGGGTGCGGATGCGGCTTCTTTCGATTTTTAGTTTTTCCAGTTCGGCGACCAGGAGTTTTAATTTTTCCCTGGCATCGGCGCTATTTTCTCTTTTGAGGGCTTGTTTTTCGATTTCGAGTTGCATGTTTCGTCGTTCCAGTTCATCGAGTTCAGCGGGTTGGGAATCCATTTCAATGCGTAGTTTGGAACTGGCTTCATCCATGAGGTCAATCGCTTTATCCGGCAGGAAGCGTTCGGTGATATAACGATCAGAAAGTGTGGCGGCAGCAATGACGGCGGCATCGGTTATTTTTATACCGTGATGAATCTCGTATTTCTCTTTGATACCGCGTAAAATAGAAATAGTCTCTTCAAGGGAGGGTTCTTTGACAAAAACGGGTTGGAAGCGCCGTTCGAGAGCGGGGTCTTTTTCGATATATTTTTTATATTCATTAAGTGTAGTGGCACCAATAGCGCGGAGTTCGCCGCGGGCTAAAGCGGGTTTGAGCATATTGGAAGCATCCACCGCGCCTTCGGCTGCACCAGCTCCGACAATAGTATGGAGTTCGTCGATAAACAGGATGATCTCGCCGTTGGCGTCAACGACCTCTTTGATAACGGCTTTTAAGCGTTCTTCAAATTCGCCACGGTATTTCGCACCGGCGAGCAAGTTACCGATTTCGAGGCTGATGATCTGTTTGCTTTTGAGCATTTCGGGTACATCACCCTGCACGATGCGCAAGGCCAAACCTTCCACCACGGCGGTTTTACCAACACCGGCCTCGCCAATGAGCACGGGATTATTTTTAGTACGGCGCACGAGAACTTGCATGATGCGGCGAATTTCGTCGTCTCTGCCGATAACCGGGTCCATTTTGCCGTCTTTGGCCAATTGGATGAGGTTGCGTCCGTAACGTTTAAGGGCTTGCATTTTTTCTTCCGGGTTCTGGTCGCTGATTTTGCCGTTGCCGCGGAGTTCCATGAGCACTTTAAGGAAGTTCTCGCGATTCATGCCACTGGCCACGAGTATTTTGGCGGCGTTATTATTGGCGTCGAAAATAGCCAGGATAATATGTTCGGTAGAGACGTAATCGTCTTTGAATTGATGGGCGACGTCGAGAGATTTATCGAGAATTTTTTTATAGTCGTTGCCAAGGTATTGGTCAGCGCCTTGGACTTTGGGGAGGCGGTTGATTTCCGCTTCCAGTTTGCCCATCAAACCGGCCCGGTCGATACCGATCTTTTTGACGACTTCGGGAACAATGTTGCCGGGGTCGGTGAGGATGCTATAGGTAAGATGCAGCGGGGTGGTTTCCTGGTTGCCGTACTCACCCGCCAGTTTGACACTGTTGTCCACTGCTTCATTGGCTTTGAGGGTATATTTTTCACGATTCATGATTATTACCTCCGTTAGTGAATGATATTATAGCAAAATTAAAGAGGATTTGCAAAGGGGGGGCGATATTCTAAAACCAATACATCAAACAATATAAAAAAAGTTTTTCAGGGGTTCAGGGGGCGGTCTTTTCAAAAAAGCCCCCTGATCGCCAAAGGCATCATTCAATACAACCAGGAAGAAATTGCCTGAAGCATTATAAATGATTTTTTTGTTCTTTGAGTATTGACAACCCGCTAACTGGAATTCTTTTTTTCCTCAAATAATTCAAGGTCAACAAATCGTATAAATCCTTTCTTCTCCAAGCCACCACGCAGTTTTTTATCACCTGTCCATATAAAAGCATTGATTTCGATTGCCAAGGCAATAAACGGGGAGTCCTTCTCATCAATATCCCTACACATGTCATAAGCTACTGTATAGTTTTCATTGGAGACCACTTCAGCTTTGACAAATTGAATATTTTCCAGTATTCTATTCAGATATTCGTATAATTCAATTTCATCTAACCGAGAGCATTTGAAAATTTTTTCCTTGTATTTAAAGATTTCTGCAAAAACAAAGTTGGGTGAAAAAAAAAGGTGATCTCTGCTGAAAAGTATATTTCTAATTGACGAGTTTTTTGTCAGCAGGGCTGAGAAGATAATGTTGGAATCTACAACAATCCTCACGCTTTACCTATTTATTTAAAAACCGATCCTTGTTCTCTTTCCACCAATTGGATTTTATTTCATCCGAAATCTTCAGGACATTTTCATTGAAGTCTGCTTTTTTAGCGAGTTCTTCAAGGCGAAGTCGGTTCAAAAGATTAACCAGGTATTCTTTGCTGAACATAGACTTATCGATGTTGATAATCAGCCTGTCCTTTAAAGATGTTATTTCAACTGCATCCATATTAAGCTCCATATTTGCTATTACCCTTCAATAATAATCCAAAAAACCCTAAAAATCAATAAAAAAAAATATTTTTCCCTTTCGCTCAATTCCCGATTAATTTCTTATCAATGACCTGGATTCGTTTTAACCGTTTCTCAATTTGTTCCTGTCTGACGATGCACTCCAACAGTGTATCAATCCGGTGGGCACGTCTTCCAGGTCAAGACACTGGGTGGTCAGTCGGTTTAAATGGGAGTCTTTAAAATAATAAGGAAATTGATTAATAAAACAGCTCCAGCTTTCGCGGGTTTTTTTTAAGGCATCGGTGTATAACCCGCGATGGGAAAGTAAATCGGCCTCTATAAGTAATATTTGGTGCCGCCAGGAGAGGTGGCCACTATGGCTCAGAAAATCCCAGGCTTTGTGCAGGATTTTTTCCAGAGCGGTGAGGCTGACGGGCAAAGCCAAAGCAATGTCCAGATATATGGTATAGGTATTATAAATATCCGCTACGTCACCTTGTGGATTCTCCTCTTCCAGCAGTTCTTCATCAAATCTCAAAGCGGCATTGCCGTTGTTATGCCATGCAAAGGCTTGCGCTGCTCGCAGTTTGTGGGTGCGCACCACGAAGTCTCTTTATATTATTTTAACCACGAGCCACACTAAATACTCGAAAAAAAGACTTTACTTTTTGTGGTTGCAGCTTGCGGTGTGTTTATTGGTTAAATTTCTTTTTTTTTACCCTGCATCATTCGACTATGCTGATCTGAATATGATTCCTTGCCTATAGTTTGAACAGGTACAAAAAAAAAAAATTAATAAAAATAATAGAGATTCATCTTTTCCTAGAGATTCCCTCTTTAGCCTTATATGATCGCAATATTCGGAATAATCAATAAATTAAAAAAAACAATATCTCAATACTGTGCAAGAACGAATTCTGAAATAATATTTTCCTTAAGAACTGCTCCTTATCAAAAGATAAATTAAAACTGCCAAGAAATCATATTTTTTTGATCGACTCGGAAGTTCACCCTTCGTATTGTTGGCGAACAACAGGTGATGGGGTTAAGAACTAATTTATAGGCATTCAACAATTCACGGCAAATTGAAGCACAAGATTCATGATTTACATTTCAAAATTTGCATGGTATCATGATCCCTTATGCCAATGGAGGCTAATTCAGGAATTACATATCTGAATAAGGAATGCGTAATATGGAAAATAAAAGAATGATCTTGAATGTGTCAATGTCGGAAGCTTTTTACAGAAAGCACAAAATAAAAAATTGGAGAAAAATATGAACCATTTGAAGAAACACAGATCAGTATTAACGTTTGTCGTGCTTATGTTGTTGATAAGCAGTTTTAAATACGCATCTTGGGAGGACATAAAGAGTAAAATCTCTCAAAAAGTCGATAACATCTGCAAGATTGTTCTCGATATATCTCATCCCTTCTCTACTTTTAAAGATGGAGAATTAGAAAGCTTCAGTCCATATGGCGAGACAACAGGATATGACGCCGAGAGCAACTCATATACCTATAATTTAGTGGTCAATTTCAGTGTGAGTTACGATGGCAAATGGGTTAAAAATCACGAAATGAAATTTGCTGTGTACTTTAACTACCTGATGCCCAAAGATATAAAGCTAATTTCAGACAATGGCGTAAAATCCTTTAGCTTTGGTTGGATTCGAAAAATGATTGGAAAATTTAGAGATAATGGATTAGAATAATCCTTAAGAAATAAAAATTTCATCTTTAACAGGTCAGACTATAAGCCGATAGCTTAGAGTCTGACCTGGACTATAGCGCTCACCAAAATTGCCCCGTCTGTGCTCACACAAATTGTAAAAATATAAGTTTTCCAAAATATTCCATATAAAATGATTATAAAGAGAATCAATGGGAATGTCAATTCTGGACGATGCATTTTTTTGGATATTTTAGAACATAATTGTTAAAGCGGACTTAAGCCGACCCCCAGAACGTGGTAATTTTTTCATTCGCCCAACCTGACGCAAAATCCATCCACGGGTTCTGGATATAATTGGGGGGCTGGTTGTAATTGGAAGAATTTGGTTGAGATTGGGTTCAAAATTTTGAACCCCTACAATGCTGCAACCTACGCGCTCCATATGTTTGCGGCTAGCGCTGGGAATTTGATTAAGTCGTGGGCAATCCCAGTTTATCAAAGAATGCTCTATTTCTTTCTTTTGCTGCATTCACCAAACGGTCAAATGAGATGACCTCTGTATAGACACTATAATTAGGGTTATATCCAAAATACCCCATACCATCACTGGTAACATTCAAACTCGCGTTCCGACAACGATTTACCATGGTAGGTGTAAGATCACAGATAATAAAACAGAATCCAGGGATTCTTTCTGACGCTGGAATTGGTCTTCCTTGAGCCGTTTTTACCCGCCCCTTGCGAATTCTATCCAGATACCCATGCGCTTGTTCGATTGGATTCTTGTCTTCCCCTTCTTGGGCATCATTTCGCATGGGGCGCTTGATTTCCACCACCACTATTGAAGCCAGCGGAAATTTTGAACTTTCTGCTGCCAGTATGGGATTATCAAAAATATTCAAAGCACAAATATCTGGCTCTTTTGTTTCATTGGACCCGGTGATCGGCATGGCAGAAAGTGGTTTATCAGAGGCCAAAAAATTATGGAATGCCAACCGCTCGTCCAGTAACCAGAGATTGCAACTATCAAGGGACACCTGATTGGAATCTTTGCCCATGGGCATAATAAGAGAATGAATCAAGTCCTCACGTACATATTTTCCATCCCCCTGCCGCTCAATTGCTTTTCCCAGCAAATCAAGGATCACTTTTCTGTGAAAAACATAATTGGCCAAGTCTGATTTTTTAAGATCCTCTGCCGTATCCAAATAAGTCTGAAGTCTTTTCAGATAATCTTCCGGCTCTTCACTGGCTTTGGGATTCATGATATCATGACCATCCGCCAGAAGTTTATTTTCTATCTCTGCCAATAGTTTATGCAAGGTCAGTTCCAAATCTTTATCCAACATACTGGGGTCGATACTTAAATTTTCAGCGGTGATTCTTGCCAGTATGGGTCTATACCGCGGTGCTTTTTGTGAAACAAAATTTTCAACACGGTTCCGGCCCGCTTCCTTGTTTTCTGCCAAAAAGGCACTGAGGTATATGCTGGCTCTTTCCATTACGGACTTCCTGATATCTTTAAATGAAATCTCCGATTCGGAAAGCAGATTACCCAAATCTTCTTCAATATTAAAATCGGTACGTTCGGAATGTACCCTTTCGTCTAAATAGGATGAACTTACATAACAGGCATAAATAAAATCACCTTTTTCGTCCTTAATTTTTCCATAGAGTCCAGGGATTTTCCCTTTTATATTGTCTGTCTTGACTACCCTGCTGGCAGCACAATAGGCAATAACATGGGATTGTGACGAGTGCCTGCGCAGCTTTACATGGATCAGATCAAAGCTGATATTATTAATGGGGATAGATTCTGGATATGCATCTGAAAGCATATGCTCGTCAAAAACATTGGCAAGATCAATGGTTGCACTCTCGTCAACAATAGTGATTGTAGGAGCTCCACCCGGGCGAACGAAATACCACAAACAGTGTTCAAACAGGCTATCCGCGATCACGGCAGCGGTTTTTCGAGTTGTTTTTTGGTACCGTCCACCAAAACCGTCCAGATGCACGATGGTTTCTTTTGGTTGTCCATGAGTTATTGGGGTAACAATGGGTGAACTGACCCCGGTAGATTTATCGAAGGAAAATGTCAGGTTTTGCAAGTCATGGTTATTATCCTTAAAGACACTGGATATATTCGCCTTTTCGAAAGCTTTCAACCAATAAAGACGTCCAACGCCACGGCATCCCTTCTCTTTTTTGTGGTCACTATCCAGCGTCTGAAAAGATATCATATTCTCTTCTGTAAAACCAATACCATTATCTGTGATTTTGAAACCATCAATGTCACCACATGCATCAGGACCAGGTTTCTTCTGCCCGGCATTAAAATCAAATACCATCTGCTTACTTCTGAGAATTTCGATAATGATTCTTCCTTCAGAGGAGCTTAGGCCAGCCTCTTCAATAGAATGGATAGAATTGATTACAGCCTCAAAAAGCGGCATCAGACCTTGGCTGCTCTTCAGGTTTGTATTACGTAAACGACCGGGTAAATTGGTATCCATACTCATTGATATAACTCCTTAAGTTTATTTCCTGTGATCATGCTTTAATCTTACCGTTTTCAATTTGGAGGAAGAGTATTAAAATCGCCGCGACAATAGTTGACATTCACACCTTCTTTTTATCATAGGAAAATTATAGATGGTTTCAAAAAATAAGTCAAGCCAAAAGGAACGTCATGGTTAAATAGAATTGGCGATGAATTCAGGGTGCGGTTTTGGGTTTACTTTTTTTCAGCAATAGTGTACTATTTCTTTTTGACCCATCAATAAAAATAAATAGGAAGAGGTAGACATGAAGAGACATTTTATGGCAATCGGGATAGCGGTTTTTTTGGCATTTTATTTCACCGTGGGCAGTGTTTCCGCGGAAATGGTGCAGTTGAAGCATTTTACCGAGGTACTTGAGACTCTCAAGGCCGGGTACACAGTCAAAGCTGTGTTTCATTACAAACTGTGCAAGTTGATCAATGAAAACGAGGAAGTGGAAAAGGAAAAAGTGCCAGATGCGATTGGGGGCATGGAATTGGTTACTTTCGAGTATTTTGCCACCAATTCGATACGCAATAAAAAGGCGTTTATCGCATTTTCCGAAAAGGTATTGATCGACCATGTGACATACGACTTTGTAAATAATTATGTGAAGGTCAGGATTTATGATGACAACACGGTGCGCATCATCGCCAAATACTTGGCGCCCAATACGAACGAAGTGAAGATGGACGAAAGCTTTTATACAGTCATCAACGATGGTAAAAACAACGGCGGCGCATATTTTTATGTGAACCGTTGAACGTCAACGCGCCGCAAAAATATTAGCCCATCCCTTTTAATCAGTATAATCATTTTAATCTGTGTAATCTGTGGTCTTCTTATAAACCCGGGGAAAGACAAATTACTATGCAAAAATGGGTAGCGATCATTTTCTTTTTTTTTGGAGGGTTGTATACTCCCAGTAGAGACAAAATACGGCTAAATTGTTCGCGTAAAACTTTAGTTGTACGAAAATATACCCAATTCATATGCTAAAACTTTAGTTGTACAAAACAATACGAAATAAAAATATTTTTTTTATTTCAAAAATACAACTTTTGGAGTATTGACAAGCATTTCAATTCTAATTATAATCGCAACCATGAATGATCAAAGTGACTTGGAGGTAGTTTATAAGTGACTTTTTTTATAGTTGTTGCTCCAGTAATAGTAGCCATTGAATACAAATCTATTTTTGCAAGAATGACTGGGTTAGAAGGCCCGGCCTTTTTAACTTTTGAATCTAAAAGTTATACATAAAAAAAAATGGAGGTTTCTAAATGAGACAAAAAAAACAGGCGTTTAAGAGTAGAATCTTGTTTGTTTTTACTCTTGTTTTTGTAGTAAGCTGCTTAATGACAACCAGCGCATGGGCAGCCAAGAAAGTCGATTTTCTTGCATCTAATGCAAAGAGTTATATCCAGAAGTTAAATGATCAGGGTCCGCTTGGGCCAGACTCGTTAGCCCCATCTTTTGGGTTGACCAGTGATGAAACATTCAAATTTGTACGACAGACCAAAGATTTCAACAGTTACACGCATTCCCGCTTCCAACAAATGTACAAGGGCATCCCGTACTGGGGCTTGGAAGTAGTAGTTAGCAAAGACTATGTAGATGAAGTAGTCAGACTGAACGGCGCGATGGTAATGGAAACGTCGAAAGACCTCCTGGAAATCCCCGCCACATTAGACCCCAAAGCTGCTTTACTGGACATGCAAAAAAAGCATCAGAAAAAAGATACCAGTGCAGTATGGAGCTTTAAAAACGAGAAATATGGTACCTATATTTATCTGGACAAGAATGAAAAAACCCATGTGGCCTATGTCGTTTCCTATTTCGCGGACACAGAAAAAGGGACCCCCTCGCGGCCAATTTACTTTATCGATGCTAAAAAAGGCACGGTTCTTGATTCTTATGACATGCTGACACACGCTACGGGCACAGGTCCTGGTGGCAACGCGAAGGTTGGTCAATATGAATACGGCACCAATTATCCCGGTTTTGGAGTCACTATCAGCGGTACCACCTACACCATGAATTTCGCCAATTGCAAAACCGTCAATTTAAACGGTGGCACCAGCGGCACCACGGCTTATTCCTACACCGGTCCCCGCAACACGGTCAAGACCATCAACGGTGCATATAGTCCACTGAACGATGCCCAGTATTTCGGCCAACAAATTTACGACATGTATCAGAATTGGTATGGTTTGGCTGTTCTACCTTTTCAGCTCACAATGAAGGTACATTACAGCACCAATTATGAAAATGCCTTCTGGGATGGTTCTTCCATGACCTTTGGTGATGGGTACTCTACCTTTTATCCCTTGGTTTGCTTGGACGTGTCCGCCCATGAAGTCAGCCATGGTTTTACGGAAAATAATTCCAATCTGACCTATTCGGGTCAATCCGGCGGTATCAATGAATCCTTCTCAGATATGGCTGGCGAAGCCGCTAAATTTTATATGAGAGGCACCAATGATTTCAAGGTTGGTTATGATATTTTCAAATCAGCCTCCGGCGCTCTGCGTTATATGTACAATCCTCCATTGGATGGCGTCTCGATTGATCATGTAAGCGAATATACCGGCCAGGATGTTCATTACACCAGCGGTATTTTCAACAAGGCGTTTTATCTAATCGCCGTGTCACCCGGTTGGACCACACGGATGGCCTTTGATATTTTTGTCAAAGCCAACACGGATTATTGGACCGCCAGTACTACCTTCCAGCAGGGTGGACAAGGTGCGCTCTCTGCAGCCCTCGATTATGGATATCCTTGTGGTGACGTAGTCACAGCGTTTGCCGCCGTGGGTGTTACCCTCTCTTGTCCGGCTGCCCCAGTGGCCAATTTTACGGCTACACCGCTTACCGGTGCAGCTCCATTAACAGTAAATTTCACCGATACTTCAACCAACACCCCCACTTCCTGGGCCTGGAATTTTGGAGATGGCGGCACTTCCACCGTTAAGAATCCTTCCCACGTCTTTGCACAGGGGACCTACACCGTGACCTTGACCGCCACCAACGCTAACGGTTCCGATGGCGAGACCAAGACCAATTATATCACCGTCACTGCCCCACAACCACCAGTAGCTGCTTTTACTGGCAGTCCCACCAGTGTGGTCATTGGTGGTAGTGTTACCTATACAGATCAATCCACCAATACGCCCACTTCCTGGGCCTGGACCTTTGCTGGCGGTACGCCTGCGACCAGCACGGTGAAAAATCCCGTGGTAACCTATAGTACAGCAGGAACGTATAGTGTGACCTTGGTTGCGACAAATGCTCAAGGCAGCAATACGCTGACCAAAACCAATTACATTACGGTCACTTCCGTGGCATACTGCGCCTCGAAGGGCACGAGCCAAGTTGACGAATGGATTTCCAGAGTACGCGTAGCCGCCTTGGATAAAACATCCACTGCGTCACAATACTCGAACTTCACGGCCTTCACTGCGAACGTGACCCGCGGAACAAGTGCAAGTGTAACGCTCAATACGGGCTACAAGAGCACGATCTACACGGAATACTGGAGAATCTGGATCGATTATAACCATGATGGCGATTTCCTTGACACTGGCGAACAGGTGTTTAGCAAATATGGTAAAACTTCGGTGACTGGAAGTTTCACTCCTCCCACTTCCGCCCTTACCGGCGCGACCCGCATGAGAGTATCTATGAAATATGGTTCCTATCCCACCTCCTGCCAGACTTTCTCTTATGGGGAAGTGGAAGACTACACGGTTAATGTTCAATAACAAGTAGCACATTTCATCAAGAAATAAAAATTTAAGGAGTAAGGCGGCCATTTACTGGGCCGCCTGAAACTTGTTTCTGCCAAAAACAATTAGGCCCACGAATTACGCAAATTATCACGAATATACAGGAAATAAATAGTTTATTCTTTTGGATTCGTGGCAATTCAAAAAATTCGTGGGTTTTTTTTTAACTGGGTAGACCTTTGGCCTAACAGTGAACAACAGGTTTTTCAGTCAATAAACTATCAATGAATTAAGGAGCAATAATATGAGGCGTCTTAGACGGATTTTGTGTATCAAGTTGTTATTTTTATTGATCTTCGTATCGGTCTCTATCAATGGTCAGGGGTTGGTCAGCATGGACAAAGCAGACCTGCCAGTTCTGGCCCGGGTAGAAGTAAAAGGGATGTTAAATGACCTAAAACTTCCGATATATGCGCATTTGCAGGATGGAACTGGCCACGATTACGCGCTGGTGATTGCACCACAAAGACAATTAAAACAAGCGGGAGTCACCTATCGCATCCTGGATACAAACGCGGAACAGGGGGATTATTTTATACTATATATGTTATCGGCAGATAAACAGGCGCTGGCGAACCTACCGGACGATGTGCTGCTCAATGACGGGAAACAGTTGATTGTACGATCAACGGTTCAACAGGTAGAGAGGTTGGTAGAATCGGGTTTTGATGCGCAAAAGTTAAATCATAAGCCGATGATATTATCTAAGCCGCTACGACAACCGGAAGCGACAGCATTAACGATCACTTATGACTCGGTGATTGCGGGCTTAATCGGGCAGGTCACGCAATCAACGGTGGAAACCTACACGCGTAACCTGAGCGGTGCCAATGCAGTGACTATCGGTGGCTCAAGTTATACGATTGCGAGTCGGTACACGAATTCGGGCACGCCGATCAGTAAAGCGACGCAGTATGTGTATGAATTTATGCAAGGGCTGGGATTAACAGTAAGTTACCACAATTGGTCGCTTTCAGGTTATTCGAACCGGAATGTAATTGGTGAATTGCCGGGTTCGACGTTGCCCAATGAGATCGTATTAATAACAGCTCACCTGGATGATATGCCTTCGGGGTCTAGTGCTCCCGGGGCAGATGATAATGCGAGTGGTTCGGTGGGTGTTATGATGTGCGCCCAGTTACTGAGCCAGCAACAATTCAGACGTACTGTGCGCTTTGCCTTTTTTACGGGTGAGGAACAGGGGATTCTGGGTAGCAATGCGTATTCTGACCTGGTTTACGGCAATGGCAATAATATTGTGGCGGTATATAATATGGATATGATCAGCTACGATGCGGTTGGTTTACCGTACCTGCGGCTGCATACGCGCACGACCAGCAACCCGGGCTACACTGGCGACCTGGCTATTGCCAATACATTTATTGATGTAGTGAATGGTTACAGTTTGAGTAGTGGGCTGTCACCGATTATCGTTGCGGACGGTGAAACGCGGAGCGATCATAGTGCTTTCTGGAGCAACGGTTATCCGGGAGTCCTGGGTATTGAGGACCACATCAATGATATAACGCCATACTACCATCTGTCGACGGACACGGTGTCAACGCTCAATTGGACCTATTATACCAATTTTGTAAAAGCCGCGATTGGGACTGCAGCTCATTTGGCTATTCGTGATGATGGCACGGTGAGTGCTAATTTTAGTGCTTCAGCCACTACGGGTGTAGCGCCGTTGGCGGTTAATTTTACCAATTTATCCACGGGTGCGACATCGTGGTCATGGAATTTTGGTGACAGTGGGACCTCTACGCTCCAGAATCCTTCCCACACATATACTGCCACGGGAACGTACACGGTTACGCTGACAGCTACGAATGGTTCGGCATCGGATGTGGAGACGAAAACGAATTATATCACAGTGACAGCACCACAACCACCGGTAGCCGCGTTTACTGCGAGTGCTACGAGTGTGACAGTGGGTTCGAGTGTGACCTTCACTGATCAATCGACCAACACGCCGACTTCCTGGTCCTGGACCTTTGCTGGGGGTACACCGGCAACGAGCACGGTGAAAAACCCGGTGGTGACCTATAGTACAGCGGGAACGTATAATGTAACGTTGATAGCCACGAATGCCCAGGGCAGCAATACGCTGACAAAGACCAATTACATTACAGTCACCACGGCTTTATACTGCGCGTCCAAGGGTACTAGCCAAACAGACGAATGGATTTCCAGGGTACGTGTAGCGGCCTTGGATAAAACATCCACTGCCTCGCAGTACTCGGATTTCACAGCATTTACGGCAAACCTGACGCGGGGCACCAGCGCCAGTGTGACACTAAATACGACGTACAGAAGTACAATCTACACGGAATACTGGAGAATTTGGATTGATTATAACCATGATGGCGATTTCCTTGATACAGGTGAACAGGTGTTTAGTAAATCTGGTAAAACTTCGGTGACGGGTACATTTACCCCGCCCACCACGGCTCTTACGGGTGCTACCCGTATGAGAGTAGCCATGAGATATGGTTCCTATCCGACATCTTGTCTGACCTTCTCTTATGGTGAAGTGGAAGACTACACGGTGAATATTCAATAAATTCAGGAAAACCTGGATTCACCATCATTTTTATAAACTCCACGGATAACCGTGGCACGCTGGACTATCTGGACTATCTGGACTTACTGGACAAGCTGAAAAATCAAAGTTTTGTGAAGTCCAGTAAGTCCAGTATGTCCAGTATGTCCAGATCGTCCAGTTTTTTCAGAAACTTGGCAGTGGATCCAGGAAAAGGTAGGCAGTTGTTTTTTTCTATTTTTTAAGATTATGCGAATAAAGTGGACAGGCAAGTATCGTTTTCTTGCCTGTCCTTTTTTTTTAAAGTGTTTTTGGTGGAAAAAGAATAAATATTCAAAAACGTTGCGTAGCCATTTTAAAACTTAAGCCATTTTATTTGGTAATAGAGGAGATTATAAAGTAATAATATATGTAAATTGGACATGCTTTACCAGTAAATTAAAAGTCTAATAGACTGATGTCCGTAGTAAGCAAAAATAAAACGCTTGCCTATAGGTCGATACATACAAATAAGGAACTGGCGGGCTACCGGTGATAATTCAAAAATGGTAGACTACAAATCATCAAATGATCAGCGATGGTTTTCAAAAGCATCAGTGATGGTTTTCAAAAGCATCAGTGATGGTTTTCGAAAGCATCAGCGATGGTTTTCAAAAGCATCAGTGATGGTTTGCGAAAGCATCAGTGATGGTTTGCGAAAGCATCAGTGATGGTTTGCGAAAGCATCAGCGATGGTTTTCGAAAGCATCAGCGATGGTTTTCGAAAGCATAAGCGATGGTTTTCAAAAGCATCAGTGATGGTTTGCAAAAGCATCAGCGATGGTTTTCAAAAGCATCAGTGATGGTTTTCGAAAGCATCAGTGATGGTTTGCGAAAGCATCGGTGATGGTTTTCGAAAGCATCAGTGATGGTTTGCAAAAGCATCGGTGATGGTTTGCAAAAGCATCAGTGATAAGATAGGGTGGTGAAGGCTATAACTTGAATTTCATCGACGAAGATTGAGGAAGTTTCTGGTTAAGATTTCAACAAGCAAAGAATAATAAATGAAATGGTAAGGAAGACTTAACTCGTCGTGACGCTGAGATTCGGTTTCTATAGCTTTTAATCGACCGCGAAGAATACTGATAATACGGCGTTTCAAGAGTAACCCCCGCAAATGCCGCAAATTTTCCTTTTGGAGGGAAGCAATGGTTGATGTCGTTTTAGGAAAGATCGTTGAAATTTAGGGCATTTAAAAAGGTCGCCCCAAAAGCATGAATTAATCAATGTCTTGGCGCTTTAATCAGATATTTTCTGCCGGGAATAGGTAAAAACAAACAAGTGAAACCCGGATGGGATTTGTTATTTTTGTCAATCTAAATTTTGTACTTCATTCCATTTAAATGGCGGCCTTTCCTTTAAATAGACGCACCCACATGAGACGCAACATCTCTTTACCTATACCCAAGATTAATTTGGGGTGCAATGAATGCTTTAAAATATGTTTATAAGAACTGTCACCGGTAAACATGTCCCATAAGATATCGGAGAAACGGCTGCTTTGCCCATTAAGCTGCTCCTTCTTAGCCATGATGATATGGGCTTCAGCATACAAGGGGAACAAATATAATAATCGGTCCAACAAATACAACAGTTTACCGTAGCGGTTTTCCCAGGAATACTCTTGCTGGCACCGTTGGAAATAATATTTTTTGAGTATTTTTTCAGTGATACCAAAATGGATGATAGTATCGGCGGCAAAATACGCGGTTTGGAACGCGGACTGAATACCATTTTTCATAAAACGACTAACACAAGCATCTCCAACTGCAATAAAACGATGGGAATAAGGCTTTCTGGCAAATCCCACGGGTAACTGCGGCGCACAACTACACCTGATATTTAAATGCTCACCGGGCAAATACAAACGGATGTTTTCATTACTTAATAGCTCATTCCTGACATCATCCAATTGAACATTGGGCCCCACAGCAGTCACGGTCACAAAATTCCATTTGGGGGTCAAGGTAATGAACCAGATATTATGACGAAACACGGGAAACATTTGCACGCGGTCTTTATAGGTCCGACTGATAAAATCTTCGGGGTAATTGGTTTCCAATTGGAAAAATTTCATGGTTTGCGGTGGCGCGTAACCGGTGTTGAGAATGTCTTTGATCGTGGTATTCACACCAAATGCGCCAATGATAAAATCATACGGGAGATGGATACCCTCTGCTGTAAGGACAATGGCGTGATCGGGGTGAGAAAAATCAATGGCTTGGACCTGCTGGGCAATCAGGGTTACATTGGGTTCCTGGCATACGTCATCCAATAAGAACTGGTCGAAACTGTTGGCCTTGCCCCCAACCTGTGGCGGACCCTGGCCACGAAACACGGAATAAATCTTTTTGGAACCCTCTTTCTGGAAATACACGGTATTATATTTACTGTGCAGTTGGTAGCCGGTGATTTCGCTTTTGATCACAGATTTGGGGATGGTGATATGTTCTTTTTCGAGTTTAGCCGTGAGAGTCGCGGAAATAATCCCGGCACACATGTTGCAATTGCTCTTGCCCCGGCAGGAGAAACATTTATAATCATAGATGTCAAGCTTGATTTCCCGTCCCGCTGCTTTGGCCAACTTGTTGAGGAAGTGACAGGTAAAACTTCCCGCAGGACCACCACCAATGATGGCAATCCGTAACCCGGGTGACTGCTTTGAACTTAGCATGCTTGTTCCTGCCTATTATTTCGGTAGTCTTGATTTTTGACACGCTGGATATCTGAACGTAAGGGATGATAGTCTTTTTTATCTCCAATGTCAAATTAAAAAAACAGTGCCAGTTAATTAGGGGAAGTATCCTGGATTCACCGCCAAGTTAATGGGAAGAATGGGAATGATGGGAATGATGGGAATTATGGGAATGATGGGATAAAAGAAAATTCCCATTCCTCCCATAATTCCCATAATGATTTAGAGTTTTCGCGTCGCGAAGCCA
>CAZCVI010000121.1:0-17306 GCA_964502145.1 uncultured Clostridia bacterium | reverse complement strand
CAGTGCGTCGATAATGTTAAAAACCAACGATTGTTGTTTCCAGAATTTCATCCGGATTTAGGATGGTTGGAGTTGACCGCATGAGCAAAAAAAATGGGGGGACGCCAAATCGCCATCTATTGAAAATGGAATCGTTTTCCAGTACAATAATCCTTACGCGTGAAATAAATCCTTTTAGGGAAATAGAGTATGGCACGAATTTATATTTCATCCACCCGTGAAGACCTGCAAAATGAACGGGAAGCGGCTGCCAAAGCGGTGCGCCGTTTGGGTCACGAAGCGATTTACATGGAAGAGTATGTGGCAAGCAACCTGAGTCCGTTGGAGCAATGCCTGCAAGATGTCGAGAGTTGCGATGTGTATGTGGGCCTTTTCGCTTTTCGTTATGGGTTTATACCTGCCGGGCAGAAAAAAAGCATCACCCATCTGGAATATGAGGCCACAGTTAAGGCGGGCATTCCCTGCTTGATCTTTTTACTGGACCCAGACGCACCCCATAGAGTGAAGTTTGTGGCTACCGGTGACGAACGACAAAAAATAGATCACCTGCGGCAGGAATTGAAGGATAAATATGTGGTAAGCTTTTTTCAAAATGCCGAAGAATTGGGTGGTCTTGTCAGTTCAGCGGTCAGCAATCCCAAACTTTATCAGCCAAAAAAGGTAATTCCACCCTCTAATTCAACCCCACCCCAAACTTCCATTCTTGCCGCTTACGGGGTACCCTATGATTTTGTGGAGATTCCCGGTGGAGAGTTCAAAATGGGTTCAGAAAATGGATATGATGATGAACGCCCCGTGCATACCGTTCGGGTGAGTGGGTTTCGTATGGGTAAAACCGAGGTTACGCAGGGTCTGTGGAAAGCGGAGATGGGGGATAATCCATCCAGATTTAAAAAAGGGGACGATTACCCGGTGGAGCAAGTATCTTGGAATGACTGCCAGGAATTTCTGAAAAGGCTAAACAAAAAAACAGGTGGAAACTATCGCCTTCCATACGAAGCGGAATGGGAATATGCCTGCCGTGCAGGCACTACCGGGGATTATTATGGAAATTTAAATTATATTGCGTGGTATGATAAAAATTCCAATAATTCTACCCATCCCGTGGGTCAAAAGAAGGAGAATGCCTTTGGTCTTTATGATATGTCGGGGAATGTGTACGAGTGGTGTATAGATTGGTTTAGACTTTATGATGGTTCTAATCAAATCGATCCTACCGGACCAAATTCAGGTGGGTACCGTGTATGTCGTGGCGGCAGTTGGTTCAGTAGCGGTAGGAACGTCCGCTCTGCAATCCGCGACAGGAATCATCCTGATGACCGCAGCCGCAACCTTGGCCTTCGCCTTGCCCAGGTCATTTCGAGCCCAGCTAGTAAAAAGTAGGAAACAAGCAAGTAGAAGCCCGGTGGAGCAGTTGTAGCGGAGCGGAAACGGTGACATCCGGCACGGGAATAATATTAGAAGCTAAATTTTTTTTTTTGAAAAGCAGCCTGCGTAAAATATGGTGGGGTGTGATCGGGTTCAAGACTTTGAACCCCTACAAGGGCATTTTGCCAAGGTTGACACTAAAACAGGAGCCACCTGGAAGTGTTCATTTGCAGCAAAAACATGGCAATATATTGCATATCATCGGTTTTTGGAAGGAATATCCAATTGTGTCAGCACTGTTGACACAATTTAGAACCATTGCTTTGGATTTTCTTGGATTGACATCCTGTATTTTTTCAATTACAATAGATAATGGTAAAAAAATCAGAGAAAACGGCTTATACAGCAGGATAAAGAGCGTGTAATATGGAACTGGACAAATCTTTTTTTGAAGTAAAATCCCTCATTGACAAAGCAAGGACTGAAGCCTTGAAAAAAGTCAATGGCGAATTGATTGCGCTTTATTGGCAAATTGGCGCTTTTATTGACAAAAGTCTTTCCCAAGCCAAGTGGGGGGAAAAGGCAATTGATCAACTGGCGGAGTATTTAAACAGTTTTGGTCCTGACTATAAAGGATTTAACCGCCGAAACCTTTATCGGATGCGGCAGTTTTATCAAACTTACGTGAATAATGAAATTGTGTCACCACTGGTGACACAATTAACTTGGACGCACCACATGTTGATTTTGTCCAAAACGAAAACTGACGAGGAACGGGAATTCTATATCCGGTCATCCATTCAGGAACGTTACTCGAAGCGCGAACTGGAACGCCAACTGGATGCTGCTGTATTTGAACGCACCATGCTTTCCCGGTCAAATCTGAATGTATTACCATCCCTTCCTCAAAAGATAGATGATACTTTTAAAGACAGTTATGTTTTCGAATTTTTGGGTTTGCCCGATGATCATTCTGAAAGCGACCTTCAGAAAGCCTTGATCAAAAACCTGAAACTTTTCATCCTTGAATTGGGAAAGGATTTTTTATTTATCGGTGAGGGGTACAAGGTGCAGGTAGGCATGCACGATTACTTTATTGACCTGTTATTCTTTCACCGTGAGCTGCAATGTTTGATTGCGATTGAATTGAAAATTACCGATTTCAAACCGGAGTATCTGGGAAAGATGAATTTTTATCTGGAAGCCTTGGACCGGGATGTCAAAAAATCCCATGAGAATCCCAGTATTGGTGTTTTGTTATGCAAGGGAAAAGATGATGAGGTGGTTGAATATGCCATGAGCCGCTCTTTATCGCCTGCAAAGATAGCAGACTATACACTAAAATTGCCTGACAAGAAAAAACTCCGGCAAAAGCTCCATGAATTGTTTGAAAATACAACAACAAAAATGCATCAGGAAAATCTGAGGTTAGGAGATACTTCTTTAGAAAAGTAGTCACCTCTTTTACCAGGAAAGTGAGTATGGCACGAATTTATATTTCATCCACCCGCGAAGACCTGCAAAATGAACGGGAAGCGGCTGCCAAAGCGGTGCGCCGTTTGGGTCACCAAGCGATTTACATGGAAGACTATGTGGCCACCAACCAGCGCCCGGTAGATAAATGCGTGAAAGATGTCGTGCATTGTGATGTGTATGTGGGTATTTTCGCCTTTCGTTACGGGGATATTCCAGCCGGGCAAAATAAAAGTTTTACCCATCTTGAATATGAGGCTGCGGTTCATGCGGGCATTCCCTGCTTGATCTTTTTAATGGACCCAGATGCACCCCATAAAGTGAAGTTTGTGGATACCGGTGACGAACGGCAAAAAATAGATCACCTGCGCCAGGAATTGAAGGAAAAATATATGGTTAGCTTTTTTAAAAGTGCCGAAGAATTGGGTGGCCTTGTCAGTTCGGCGGTCAGCAACCCCAAACTTTATCAGCCAAAAAAGGTAATGACTCCCAGTAATCCCCCCAAAAAAAATAATGATATGGACCCTTTCTCGCCACTTCCTATTAAGCCTATGCTGGAGAAGGAAAGAAAGCTCAAGTCTATAATTCCATGGTTGGCAGGTGCTATGGCAATCGTGGTAGTGGTATTCATTTGGGGAATGATTAAGCAAAAACCAACCCCTACAAACCCAACTCCAATGGAGAAAAACCATCCGGTGACGCAATCGGAACAAAAACCGGAACCAAAGCCACCGCTAAATAATAAAGTCACCACCTTGCCAAAAAAAGAAATAAAGAAGGATGAGGAAAAGCAAGAGAACACTAATACAGAAAAACCAGCAACAAATCCGGTAACGCAATCGAAACAATATCCAAAACCAGAGCAACCGACTGAGACGAAATCCATTGAATTGCCAGCAGAAGAAATTAAAAAAGAGGTGGAAAAACCGACCCCAACTGAAATCTCCATTCTTGAAGCTTATGGCGTGCCCTATGACATGGTGGAGATTCCCGGCGGAGAGTTCCAGATGGGGGCAACAAATGGAAGGGATAATGAGTGTCCCGTGCATCACGTCCGGGTGAGTGGGTTTCGGATGGGTAAGACCGAGGTCACGCAGGGGTTATGGAAGGCGGTAATGGAAAATAATCCATCCAACTTCAAAAAAGGGGACAATTACCCAGTGGAGCAAGTGTCTTGGAATGATTGCCAGGATTTCCTTAAAAAACTGAACGATAAAACAGGTGGAAACTACCGCCTGCCCTACGAAGCAGAATGGGAATATGCCTGCCGTGCAGGCACTACCGGGGATTATTATGGAAATTTAGATGATATTGCTTGGTATGAAGAAAATTCCAATAAAGCCGCCCATCCAGTGGGTCAAAAGAAGGAGAATGCCTTTGGTCTTTATGATATGTCGGGAAATGTATATGAATGGTGCCAAAATTGGTATGGACCTTATGACAGTTCAAATCAGATCAATCCTACTGGACCAGCTTCAGGTGTGAGCCGCGTGTGTCGTGGTGGCGGTTGGATCTACTTCGGCTGGTACGCCCGCTCTGCGATCCGCTCCGGGCCCTCTCCTGACTACCGCTACAACGACCTTGGCTTTCGCTTTTCCCAGGTCATTTCGAGCCCAGCTAGTAAACAGCAGTAACCCGCAGGAAAAAAGCAAGAAAAAAGCAAGTAGAAGCACGGTGGAACAGTTGTAGCGGAGCGGAAACGGTGACATCGGGCGCGGGAATAAACGATGAACTGGGTATTAACGATGAAGTAAAATTTTTTTTTTATTAAATCAATTCTTTCAATTCTTCTATTGTTAATTCAACTTTTTTTAAGATACTGTTCAGTGTGCCTTTCTTTAATTCATTATGTGACGGGACAATCACAGTAATATTTTTATAGAGATTATGCATAAATATGTGACTCCCTCTTTGGTGATCAACAATATAACCCATTCTCCGTAACGCTTTCACCACTTGTTTCCCGGAAAACGTTTTACTCAAAGGCAGACCTCCAGTTCTCTCCGCAGTGTGCCGGGTTTGGCTTTAATCTGATTTAGTTTTTCCAGTCCTTCAAGATAACAGAGGATCGCTTCCTTGGCATTTATCAGCGCTTCTTCCTCGGAATCCCCTTCTGTAAAACATCCATCCAAGGCTGGCACGGTTACATTAAACCCACCCTCTTCCGCTGGTTCCAAAATTATGTTAAAATGCATCGTTTATTACCTCCATGTAATACAATAGAAGAAAATGATGGAAATGTCAATGATCGGAATAAATTTTCCATGTGGTCGTGTTTTGAAGAAAAAGGAAAAGAAATAAAGATTAAATGGCTGGGTTATTTTAAAAGCGGCGGGACGCCGCCTCCACTGATTCTAAAAACCTTAATAACTCTTCATCAACGTTAACGCCTTATAATCCTTCTTAAACCCAAAAGCTTGCAACGGCACTTTATACGGACTCTCCAAAGCAGGCAGATCATTAATGGTCTCCACACCAATGTATTTTATCGGCTGAAACTCCCGGCCCACTAATATTTTAAAGAACTCCAGATACTCAGACAGCCGGGGGTGTTCCGGTTCCACTTTAAAGAATAGTTCCTTGCCATTCTTCTTGGAAATCAACACGTTCTTGACACCATGAAAAACCAAATGCGTGGTGGGCAAACGATGGGGGAACCGCGGTTTTAATTCTTCCAAGGGAATCCCACAGGGCGAGACGGGGTCCGTGGCATTCATCCAATAAATGGCATCCTGGGGAAGGCCAGCGGTGAACACCTTTAATGCAGCAGTGGTGCAGAACTGAAAACCGGGAATACCTTTGAAAAAATGACCCGAGACAATCTCACCGGAGAGTTCCATTAACCTGAGCACTCGAAATATCGGGGCCCAACGCATGTGCGGCAACTCATGGGTTAATAATTCACGGAAAGGACAATAAGGGCGGCGTCGCCAATACCACCACCCGAGAAAAACAATAAATTGTCCATAGATTAAACAGACTCTTTTCTTAAAGAAATCTGTGTTAATCATGTTAATCTGAGTAATCTGTGATTTTCTTTTCCAGTTCAGACAGGAGTTTGTCGCCTTTCGCTTTCGGTGCTTCCAACAGGGCGATCATTTTAAGCAGCAGGGCGCGGGTGGGTTCGTCTATACATTTGGTTTCGGATAAATATTTTTTAATGGATTGATAAGACCAATTTCTTTCATACTCAACAGTCAAGCTCCGGTAATAGGTTCTAAATTGCCTTAATTCCGATAAAGCTTCGGGTTTATTGCCTTGGCAGAACCAGGCTGTGATGAGTATTGATTTTATTACTAGAGTGTCCTCTTGAGTGATATTTTTTGATTTTAACACTTTCAGGGCCATCTCTATGGCTTTATCAAAACGGTGATTAATCAAATCCAATTCAGCGATATTCATTTTCGCTTGATAATAGGTAGGGTCTATTTTCAACGCTTTTTGAAAATTTGTTAATGCGGCATCAAAATCTTTTTTCGCAGCTAGCGCATAGCCTATATTTCTATATGGTATGGCGAGATTCGGATTTAAGTTTATGGCTTTTTGACAATACTTTATTGCGGAATCATACTTGCCTTTTTTATTAAATAAATTCCCAAGAAACAGGTACGCCTCTGCAGAATTTGGATTTAATTCCAGAGCTTTTTTGCAACTGGCTATCGCGGCATCATAGTCGCCTTTCTTAATTTGAGCGCCTCCAATTAAGAGGTAAACATCGGGGAAATCTGGTTTTAAATTCAATGCCTTTTGGAAACAGGCAATCGCGGTATCAGAGTCACCTTTCTGCATTATCGCAAGTCCCAAAATTGAGTAAGCCTCTGCTGAATTCGGTTCCAGCATCAATGCCTTTTGTGTATTGGCTATCGCGGTGTCATATTCGCCTTTTAGTATTTGGGTTAGTCCAATGGCGGTGTAATCCTCAGCAGAATTCGTATCTAATTTATTTAAAGCCTTTTGGGAATTGGCTTTAGAACTATCATAATCACCTCTCTGCCACTGAGTGATTGCTATAATGCTATGGAGAACGGAATCGGACAAATCTGGATTTAATTTTTGAGCTTTTTGAAAACTTGCTATTGCTGCATTATATTCACCTATCCTAAATTGGGAAATTCCCATAAATGCGTGGACTTCAGCGTAATTCGGTTTTATTTTCAACGCTTTTTGGAAACTGGCTATTGCGGCATCAAACTTGAATAGTTCGAAATAGCAAATTCCAATATTACAATAATAATCAGCATCATTAATTTTGACTTGAAATGCTATTCCATATAGCTTTTCTAATGTCACAATGTCATTCTTCTGCTTTAATATATCCCTTATCTCTTCATAAATATCAGAAAACTCTGCATCCACCCTGATTGCTTTTTTAAAGACGTCTATGGCTTTCTCTTTTTCGCCGATACCTGCATAGCATTTCGCCATAGCTTCATAGGCATCTTTTTTTTTATTGTTGAGAGCCAATGCTTTATTATATTTTACTATGGCTTCATTTGGCTTTGAATTATATATTAATTGTTTCGCTTCTTTTAACAATGTATAATATTTATTATCGTTCATTCTTAACGAGCTCACCATAAAAAGTAAGAAGAGGATAGTTGCAATTAATACTGATAAAAGACCAGATTTTTTATAAATTTCCCGACGCTTTCGTTGCGATAAGCGGATGGGCTTGATTAATGTATCATGACTCAATTCATAATAAACACTGCCCACCCTCTGCTCCGCACGCAACAAACGCTTGTCCACCAATAACGCCAATAACGCGGGCGAGACTTTGTATTGATTTTCAATATACTCCTCTTCCAAACTCAACCTACGGTCGGAATCACTGATTAAACCCTTTTCACATAACCGGCGCACACGGCGTTTTTCCCAAGAGGTTTTTAAGTGGGAGAGTTGTTCTTCATAAAAGTTTTGAAATACCTTATACATTCCCACTTCCCCGCCCAGGCTCTCCTTTTGTACCTCCCGATTATCCCTTCTCGCCGCTGTGTTAGCTTTATTCATAATATTGGTTTCAATATGACGGCATAACAATTGCAATTGAAAGGATTCTATTTCATCCTTATTCACCACCCCGCCCCGCTCATTGCGCTTGCTTAAGTAATCCAGCATGTCTTGCAAGGCTTCTTCTGTATACCCGAAGCGCTCGGTGGCCAGGGTTTGTTCTTCCAGTTGCGCGGGTTTGATAATCGCTTCCCGCGCCTGCGTGCGCGTTAAAGCCAATAAACGGTAACGATTTAGCAGAATCTCAGGAATAGCTGCAGACAGCTCATCCAATTGCCCCAGATAGTCACTGCGAATTGATATCACAATTTTTACCCGCGGCGACTCATCATTATACCGGTAGGGTTCCCCCTCCCGGATTGCCTGCCGCAATCCATCAGGTATCGTATTATGAACTAAATCCGCTAACTGCTGGATAAAACGCCCCCGGACCTCTGGTTCATGAAAAGCAAAAAACTCCTCAAACTGATCCAAAATTAATACCGGCGTTAACAACTCGTCCTTCTGAGACCAAAAAGCAACTGTCTTAAAGTAATGCCACAAGGTTTCCGTTTCCCCCAGTTCCATATCCCCTTGCTGTTGCTTCACCGTCTCATCTATACTGTGATAAATGGCCTGAATCGGGTCTGTTTCCGCCATATTAAAACGGACTTTAATGGGAAAATAATTCCGCTGTCGTAACAAACTAAATACACCCGCATTAAGCAACGAGGTTTTGCCTAAACCCGATACCCCATGCAAGACCATCAACCGATTAAAAATAATCCGCTGGAATAATTCCTCTTTTTCCTTTTCCCTGCCGAAAAAAAGCTGTCGGTCCCAATCCGTATCCTCAAAAGGCCGTGAACCAGGATAACGGTATATGGCTTTGCTCTCCATTTAATTCTCCCTCTTTTTAAAGTCCCGATCAATCAACCGGATCAAATCCGCTATCTGCTCCTTGGTTTGCACCGGAATCGTCTGCAAATCTTCCAGTTCGTCCAATTTCGTGCATTCCTCAATTTGCAGCGGAATAATAAACCGAATCCCAGAACGAAAGCTTTTTTTCCGTTCCAATGCTTCAGAAATCTCCAGATTGACATACCCGATGGCTTTTTTTTGCAGAGCCAAACTCTGTAAGACGAGAAAATAGTCGATTTCCTTTTTAATCACCCGCTGAATTATTTTATCCCAGGCGTCCCCACCCCGCAGGTTCTCTTTATCCAGCCACGGTTCAAACCCCGCCTCCTTTAATTGCTCATACAATGCAGCGGCAACAGGTTTATCCTCCGATGCATGGCAAATAAAGACCCTGGGTTGCCGCTCCTTGTACACAGGGATAGTAGCCGTCCCTTCTGGAGCATATGCAGCATAACGTTCACGCAGTTCCGTGGCAAACTCCGCAAAACCCTTTTGAAAAAAATGGATATTACAGGGTCCATCCCGGTAAAACAACACGGTACTCTTAAATTCGGCCATACTGGCGGGCGTAAAATCCTCCAAGGCAAAGGACCGGTTCTCTTTATTCTTTATCTTCATAATGTGCAACAAAATCCGCAAATACCAATGCTTAAACCCAAAACCCAGAAACAGGAAACTTTTATCCGGCGCTTGCAATTCATTCAAAATGGTCAATGGTAAACTCTCGGGCACCGTGATACTGATCAGGAAATCCAGCAGATCGTTTTCTGTGATCACCAGCGAGTCCTCATCCTGCACCGAACCGTATAAATAAAAGAGCAATGGTTCCTCTGGCGTGCCCATAGATTCCATCTGCGACCGTTTCTGCCGGAAATTATACCAGCCCACCCGTGGTTTCTTCTGTTGTTCCACCAATGCTGTTTCAAACATGCGGTCTGGCGAAGAGTGAATGGCCAGTGAAAAAGGCAATGCCGCCAGATTCCGATGAAAATCCCCATAGACCTCACCCTGGCACTGATTATAGAAATCTTTAATTTTAAATTGCAGGTCCGTTCTCCCGTGATTCCGTTGCAAACAGTAATATTTCGCCACTTCCATCAGGTTTGTGCCGTCAATATTTTCCTTGACATGGCCTTCCATATCCTCCAGTAACAGTTTCGCCAGCTTATCTGATAGCAACTGCGGCGCTTCCCCACCGTTTACCAAAGCCGTTTCAGGTCCCACCATCAAGATACATTTTCCCTTCCGTATCGCATACAACAGTGCCTTCCAATCCTCTTCAGCCCACTGGCATAATGACATGTTCCACTACCTCCGCCGATTCCGGCACAATATTTTATGTACCTTCTATACTACCAAAAACAAGCCACAAATGCAATATCTCTCAAAAGAAAAGATATCCGCAGATGATGGGAAAAATTCGCCTATCCCATTATGATTTTCAGATTCCGTTTTGCCTCTGATTCAGCCAGTAGAACGTGACCAGCGGCCAATTCTTTCAGACTATTCTTCGCCCTCTCAATTAATGCCAAAAATGATTCTTAACGATTGATCGATTTCTCTTATTTTGGCAACCGACAATTGCCCGCGAATTTTTACCAACCGATATCGACGATCAATGGGCCGTGTTTGCAGACAATCCGCGATAGATTTTTTAGATAACCCATTGGTATCTGAAGGATGGATTTCAACATTTGTTTTTATACGGGCCTTTTTCTCACTCCACTCGGTAATCGGGACAACTTGAATAATGGGAACCCTCTCGTTGAAGATATCATTGGTCACAATAATACATGGCCTAGTTTTACTGGTTTCTGAACCTATGGTAGGATCGAGATTGACATCAATAATCATCCCCCTGACTAACGGTGTCATTCTGGCCATCCAGCTAATGCGGATTCCGTTAATTCCTTTAAATCATCATCTTCAGCATAAACCTCAGCATACAACTCGGCTGATTTTATAAGGCTTTCACGTTCTACATCCTTCCTATAATAATCAATGGCTGCCCGAAGCATAGAACTTTTATCATTGAACCCGTAGGTTTTATAACTGTTTAAAAAACGAGCTTGCTCTACATCCATACTAAATTTTGCTTGCAACATACGACCTCCTTGAAGTCACAAAGATTAGTCTTCACAATACAAAATGATTATAATAATTCTATGTATAAAAGTCAATGGGAAAATCCCTGGAAAGACGAATGGATAATTGATAACGGAATTTGTGGCACTTCGTGCCATTATATTCAGTGCCTTCGGCACGCTCCTCTTTCTTTTTTTTCGCCGCAGGCGTTTTAGCCTTGCCCGTAGGGCACCATCGTTTATAATTTATCGTTTATCGTTTATAATTAATCTTTCAATAACTCTTCATCAACGTCAGCGCCTTATAATCCTTCTTAAACCCAAAGGCTTGCAACGGCACTTTATACGGACTCTCCAAGGCCGGAAGATCATTAATGCTCTCCACACCAATGTATTTTATCGGCTGAAACTCCCGGCCCACCAATATTTTAAAGAACTCCAGGTACTCGGACAGCCGGGGGTGTTCCGGTTCCACTTTAAAGAAGATTTCCTTGCCATTCTTCTTGGAAATCAACACGTTCTTTGCTCCATGAAAAACCAAATGCGTGGTGGGCAAACGATGCGGGAACTGCGGTTTTAATTCTTCCAACGGAATCCCACAGGGCGAGACGGGGTCCGTGGCATTCATCCAATAAATCGCTTCTTGGGGAAGGCCAGCGGTGAACACCTTTAATGCGGCTGTGGTGCAGAACTGCAAACCGGGAATCCCTTTAAAAAAATGACCGGAGACAATCTCACCGGAGAGTTCCATTAACCTGAGCACACGAAATATCGGGGCCCAACGCATGTGCGGCAACTCATGGGTTAATAATTCTCGGAAAAGAATCCCACCCCGTTGAAACAACTGCCGAATGCGGTCCTTGATCACTTCCTGGCGGTCCAATACATCCATGCCCACGGCCTGAAACTGGGGCAATGCATACCAATTCCCAGTGAAAGCACGACTGGCCTGCCACCGATTAAAACCAAAACGTCCGGGTCGCCCAGCTTGCTGCGGCGGGGGCTGTTGCGGATGGAATTTATTCATCACGGCTCCACGAAGAGTTTTGAAATGATCGTTACTGATGCGCCCCTGCCAAAATAACTCCCACAACGCTTCGGTTAATTCCAACGAACTGAGATGCGTCTGCTGCGCTAAATCCGCCAAAGCGAATTTCCCCCGCGTGTCTATTAGTAATTTCTCCAAGGCAATGGACGCATCTTGATATTTAAATGAACCGGGTAATGGAACTTCACCCGCCTCTTCATTTTCCTCGCTTTCTTCTTTCTCCTCTTTATTAGTGCCACCCGCATACAACTCGTAATCAGACAAAAAACAAAACCCAATCCGCTGGTTACCACAACCAAACCAAATGAGCGGATTGTCCCGTAACACACTATCCAACCAGGAACTGTAATAAGGCTTCAAACGGGCAGGCAAAATATCTGTTTCCCATAACCCCGCACGTGCCGGATACCCAAAAAGAGTTTCCAGGCAGTTCTGCAAATCCTCCAGATTGTCCCCCGGTCTGGTCAGTCCCTGATAGGTGGCCAGGAAAAGTGGCAAAGCTTCGATTTCCAGCGGTTCCACCATGGGTCGCGCTTTACTGCGACGTAACCGCAACAGGATTTCCAGGTTTTCCGTGTCACAAATCTCCGTTAGACTCTCCTCGCCCTCCCGGAACTCGTCGATTAGAATGCGGTCTTCCGCTAATAAGGTCTCTAATGCAGCGGCCAGACGTTGTTGGGGAAGATGGAACAAAGTGCGGATCACTTCCTCGGACACCGGTCCATAAAAACGCAACCACTGACCAAGAAAATGAATCAGATCCTCGCCAGTTTCCTCTGTGGCGGGATTAAAAACACGGTTGAGACGCGGCAGATTCTCCAAGGCAATCACGGCGGTCTGTTTAGGGGTGTCAGGGGCTGTGAAAAAATAGAGAGTGTCAGCGATAGTATTGACCCACTCGGATGTTTGCACCCCGTGGTCACGCTGAATGGCACACAGCAGCTCTTCCCACTCGGTGATGGGAATGAAGAGGCGTTCTTTCACCCACAACACCAACTCTTCGGGCGAATCAGGCGCGTAACCGGGGGCGGTACGCTGCATCTTTTCGCGGAAAGTCTGGAGCAAAACCTCTGAAAACCGGGGGCGCAAATGGGAGGAAACCATCACCTCTTTGAGCAACGAGTCACTGAGATTGGTTCGTAACTTGGAATCGGGGGAATCGTCCTGGTACATCAAGGTATTGGTCTGCCGCCAAATAATGCCATCGGCAAAAGGGGAGGGCGTCTTGGTGTTGACCTCGGTGATTTGAATCGCGCCGCTTTCGATCTCTTCCAAGAGCATTTTTAAGGTTTCCAGTTCAAATTGCACGTGCAAACAATCCCGCCACGTCTCCAACAGGATGGGGAAATCCTCGTATTGGGAAACCGCTTCCAATAATTTCTTGGAACGCAGGCGATTGAGCCAGAGCGGCATGCGGGTGTGGAAATTCTGCCTGGGCAACAGCAACGCCACCTGCGCATTCTCGCGGAACCGGGCACCAAAATACCCGGTGCTCTCCAATTTGCGCCGCAACAGCGGCATCAGTTTGTCCGGTTTGACCAGTTCCAGAATATCGCTGGCGCCAAAGGCGTGGGGCAGGTTCAACATGATACAGTCGTTATTCACAAACACTTCCAACGGGTAGCCGTATTTCTCTTCCCAGGCTGCGGCCAGGGCAAAGGACAAGGGGCGGTTCACCTGTCCACCCCACAGGGTGTGCAACACGGTTTGTTTGGCATCGGCGCGATTGACGGGGTCGCGGAAATGTTCCACCAGGATATGGTGGCGATGGGGCAGGGAAGCGCCGGTCTCTTTTTTCTGCCGTTTCAGGTAGTTGAGCAGTTCTTGGGCGGCACGGGGACTCATGTGGTGCGTGTCCTGTAGTTTTGTATTAAAAGCTGCGGCTGCCGACGGGGTGTGAAGCTGATCGGCTTCTTCCAGGAACTGGCCGATCTTCTGGGAGAGGTGGAAGGAACGGTTCATCTCTTCGGCCCGCCAGAAGGGAATGAGGGTATTGGTTTTATTGACCTGGGAGACTTCGACATCGTTGTGGGTGATGCGTTGGATGCGCCAGACCTGATTGCCCAGGGGAAACGCATCGCCGAGGGAGCGTTCCCAGACAAACTCTTCGTCTAACTCGCCGATCTTGGCCTTGGTTTCGGCCACGCGCAGGTTAAAATAACCACGGTCGGCGATAACCCCGCCGGAAAGGTAGAGTAACATGGCGACATTGTCGCGGGCTTTGGCGGTGTTTTTCAAACGGTCCACCAGCAAGCGTGGTTTTAATTCGCGGATGCGGGCGTCGGCATAACGTCCGGCCAGCATTTCCAAGACCAGATCGAATTCCTTGCGACTCAAGTTGTGAAAGGGATAACTGGCGCAAATTTCGACGTATAACTCCTCGATGTCCCGTGCTTCATCGGTGGTCATGGACAATAACACCTGTGCCAACACGTCCAGCGGCGCTTGGATGGGGGTGATGGTTTCGATGGCCTCGCTGTCGATATTAGCGGCGATAACCGCGGCCTGGATAAAATCGTTGCTGTGAATGGGATAAAAAACACCACGGGAAACCTGCCCGACACCATGCCCGGCGCGACCAATGCGTTGAATGGCGGAAGAGAGGGAAAAAGGGGCCTGGATCAAAACGACTTCATCCACGGCGCCGATATCAATACCCAGTTCGAGGGAACTGGTGGCAATAATGGCGGCCAATTCGCCCTCTTTGAATCGTTTTTCCACCACGGTGCGAATCTCTTTAGCCAATGAGCCGTGGTGGGAGTAGACGCGGTCGCCTTCGGTTTCATTGATAAAGCGGCTAATTTTTTCCACCATGCGGCGGGAGTTGGCGAAGAAGAGGGAGGAGCGGTTGCGAGCGATGACTTCGCGGAACGATTCGGTCAGAGCGGGCCACCAGACTTCCGTGTTATTGGTTTCGCCTGCGCCTTCGGGGAATTCGACGCGAATATCGTATTGTTTTTTAATGCGGGAGCGGATGATGGACACCGGGCGTTTTTCATAGCGGGGCGAGTCGCCTGGGATGATTTTATAGCCGCCGATGAATTCGGCGATGCGTTCCAGAGGTTTTACGGTGGCGGAGAGGGCGATCCGTTGGAATTCGCCGTTGAGGGAAACGAGGCGGTCAATGGCAGTGATGAGATAGGTGCCTCGTTTGGTGGGGGCGACGGCGTGGATTTCGTCCAGGATGACGGTGGAAATACCAGTGAGCAAGCGGCGTCCGGTTTTGGAAGTGAGCAGCACGTTCAAACTTTCCGGGGTGGTGATTAGGATTTCCGGTGGGTAGCGTAACATGCGGCGGCGTTCGGAGGGATCGGTATCGCCGCTGCGTACTGCGGTGCGGATTTGCGGAAAAGGGAGACCTGCGGCTTTGAAATAATTTTGCAGTGCTTCTAATGGGGTGTTGAGGTTCCGTTGGATATCGTTGTTCAGGGCTTTGAGGGGGGAGATATAGAGTACCCGCATGGTTTCCGCTGGTTTTTGGGCCAGGAGGAAAGAGTTGATAGCGGTTAAGAAAGCCGTGAGGGTTTTGCCGCTGCCTGTGGGGGCTGTGACCAGCACGTGGTGGCCTTGGAGGATTTCGGGCCATGCTTGGGTTTGGATATCGGTGGGAGTGCCCACTTGTTCGGTGAACCATTGGCGGACCAATGGATGAAAGAGCGATAAGCTGTCGGTTGTTTCTGTTGGTTCTGTTTTGTCTGGCATCCCATAATTATCTAACAAAACGCGGTAGAATTCAATATATAACCATTAAACCAATAAATGGGTTCCAAGGGACGCAGTCCTTTGGCCCTCGGAGAGCCGCCGGAGGCATAAGGATGATACGGATGACGTATGGGAATTTGTTTCCATTATTCTATTGATTTTTATATCGTTTGATAGTAGTATATACCTGTAAAGGAGATCGCCATGAATCTGACTGTTGCATACGATAAAATAAAATATGTGACTGACCTGGCAGGAAAACGAAAGGAAGTTATTTTACCTTTCCAGATCTGGACCAGTCTGACCAATGAATTGGAAGCCCTAAAAGAAAAACAAGAGATATTATTGGGCCTACGCCAAGCCTGCCAGGAAGTAAAACTTCAACAACAAGGCATCTTAAAAGAAAAAACTCTGGACCAATTCCTCGATGAACTTTCATTAGACTCTTAACCATATATGCCAAACCCCACAAAGCCACTATTACTGACAAAGAGATAATGACCGTATTGAAGAATGAAAATATCATCTGATCATTACATGGAAAAAAAATACCAAGCCTTCATTTCCTACAGGCACAGTGATTTCAGCCGCCACAAGGTATTGGCTGTTGAAAATGCATTAAAAAGATACGCCAAACCCTTTTGGAAACCTTCCATCAAGCTTTTCAGAGACGAAAAAGAGATGCCTACCGGCAGTAATCTGGGGGCTTCCATCAATTATGCTCTGGAGAACTCCGAGTACCTGCTTTATTTTGCTTCCAAAGAGGCTGCCCAATCCGAATGGGTTCAAAAAGAACTGCGTAAATGGTGTGGAGAGTTAAAAAAGACGGACAAGTTAATTATTATCCTCATCGCTGATGAAATCAAGACCGATTCGCAAAAAGAAAAAATAATCTGGGCAGAGTCCGATGCGCTGCCCGCCTTCTTGGAAGAGTATATCATCGACATCCCCATCTATGAAGACCTGCGATGGTCAAGACAAGATGAATTGCTGACCTTGGAAAATATCCCCTTCAAAGAGAGTATTAATAGTATTACCGCTCGGCTCCGGGGGAAAACACCAGCGGAGATCAATGACATGAATGTGAGAATCGACAGGCGCAATAGACGGACCATAAGAGTAGCCATTGGAATAGTGACGGTTCTTTTTATTTCAGCGATTATCTTGGCCTGGATTGCTGGTGTCCAGAAAAACCGGGCGGATGAACAAAAAAGTATAGCAGAAAACAATGCCCAAAAAGCAAGAACCCAAGAAGCAATTGCAAAAATAGAAAAGAAAAGGGCAGACCAGCAGACTCAAATCGCGAATGATAAAACCAAGGATGCTATAAAACAGAGAGAGATTGCAATACAAAATGAGGAAAAAGCCATAGAGGAAAAAAACCGGGCGGATGAGCAATATAAAATAGTCGTTAGCAATCGGCTGGCATCGGAAGCGGAGCTGATACTGCCAAATGATCGTTACAAAGCGATTCGTATCGCAGAAGCTGCATATAAAATCGGTTTGCCTGAACCATCGGCATCGGTACTGCGGTCATTAATTGCCGCTGCCTTTACCACATTAAAATGTCCCTTTTACAGCCGTTCCTTCAACCACGCGGGGCCAGTTAACACCGCCGTGTTTTCCCCCGATGGCCAACGGGTGCTCACCGCTTCGGGTGATGGCACGGCGAAACTCTGGGATACCCAGGGCAAGATGGTGGCGGAATTCAAGGGGCATAC
>CAZCVI010000120.1:2773-18003 GCA_964502145.1 uncultured Clostridia bacterium | reverse complement strand
AAGGAGGTCTTTTTGCAACTTATAAACATTGGCAAAATGCCAAATTGTTAATAGGCCGCAGGCCGTTACCGAGTAGCGGTTTTGTCCAATTCCCATTCCTTCCACTTGATTTTATGGTACTCTCAAAGAATTGGCAGTGGATTCAGGGAGTGCTAATGAATTTACTTTTTGCGCGGGATGCGGTATGATATTCTTTTATTAGACATTATACGTTTATAAATCAATAATACTATGAGGTAAACATGAGAAAGATCGTTCGTTACGCGCTTATTTTTGTATGGCTGTTTTCGATTTTGCCCTTTTCCACGCAGGCTCGAAATGCAGAAAAGAAGGAGAAAAAAAACGTCATAAAGAGTGAAAAAGTCGAAGCTATCGGCTTTCAGCCGCTGTTACAAGGAGTGAATTATGTCAGGGTTCGGTGCCAGTTCAATGGTACTCTCTATTACCAGGGATACCACAACCCACGCGATGTCAAGAAGCAGGAGTTCAATCTTAAAACGGTGGAAAAACAATTTAAAGAGGCGGCTATTCCCCTTGCCAAAAATCACGTGCAAGAATTATACGGGCGCGTGGAAACAGAGCTTAAAAATAATGGGCTCCGCATCTTGGACATTCAAACTACAGATGAAAAGGACGCCACAGTCATCCCCTATATTACCCTGGTGATTGATATTCTTACTGTATCCAAGGAGAGTTATTTCCTCGCCATTGATCTGACGGTTACCAAATGGATGTCCACCTGGTCCGGCGAAACAAGCGTCCAAGCGCCAGTGATTGTCTGGTGGCAAAAGAAGATTGCTACTGCAACTGCCACTGATTTGATCGGCACTCTCGATAAAACCGCCCAAACTATGCTGGAAAACTTGACCACGCAGTTAACCTATGCCAATGCCAAAACCGGCGATACTGTTAAACCAACTCCCCAATCCAAACCGGAAAATAAAAACACAAAACCAAAAAATAAGGCTGCCATCCAGAAATAATTTTTACCCATCCGACTTGTTGCCTGTCTCTTTAGCTCACTATCTCAAAAATTATCTAAAAGGGGGCGTTTTAACTGTCTTGTAGGGGTGGAATTGGAAACCTGTGATCAACTGGATTTGTTGGCGAATTTGTTGGCGGAATCATATCTTAATTTTTTTCTTGACATTTCCCGCTAAAAGAAATAAAATTAGTTTTAATTCAATTTGGAGGTACAATTGGAATCAGCAGAAATTCTGTTGATATTTTGACGTTATGATTAATAAATCACCTTCTCAACGAAAGACTTCGATTCATTCAAACTATAAACAATCCACGGTGAAAATACGTTCTCTTTGTACTATATTTTCCCTTCTTTGTTCCTATCCATTATTTGCCATAAATACCTAACTCCCCGGGTAATAATTGGGGAAATAAAAATAAGGAGATTTGTAAATGAAACGAACATTTTTTTTAACTTTACTCGTATCCCTGCTTTTTGTATTGCCGTTGCTCACCAGCAGCACCAGTCAGAGTGCTTCAGCGGACGTCACATCATTAGCAGCAAAAACACTGACCAGTCTCTCACTTGGTGGCCCTTTTTCTGTAGATGAAGGTACGCGCGCCCAGTTTACAGCTACGGCATTCTATAGCGATGGGACCTCGGAGAACGTTTCCGTTAGCGCAACATGGTGGGATGATTCACCCTATACAAACATATGGAGAGGGTTGATGACCGTGAAGGTTGTCCCTTACACCCATTTCGCTATAGTTAATGCATCCTACACGTACAACAGCGTTACCCGAAGCGATTCACAGCAGGTCAGGATTGTTGCGTTGTGATAATAACAAATTATGATTAGTTAAGAAATTTTTAACCACTGGTCAGTCTATAAATTCGATTATAGGCTGACCGGTGCCTTTGCGAAAGGTCAGGCAATATAACATTATAAAGGTTCTTTTTTATTTAAAGTGGGAAGGATAAAATAAAGATTGCCGCTGCAAATAATCGTTTATCCTTTTTTCTGCCTTAAGGCTTCAAAAAGCATCACGGCGGTGGCAGCGGAGACGTTGAGGGATTCGGCTTTGGCAGAATGCGGGATGTAAACGAGTTGATCGGAATTTTTTTGCAATAACAGCGAGGTGCCTTTATGTTCATTACCCATGATAATAGCGGTGTTCACCCGGTAATCGAATTTATGATAGGGAATCGCTTTCTCGGTGTCCATCACGGTGCCCACCACCCAGAAATTATTCTTCTTGAGTACTTCAAGGGTTTGCGAGAGGTTCCCGCACTGCACGATACGGGCACGAAGCAATGTTCCTGCCGAGGTTTTTAAAACTGTTTCATTGATAGGCGCGGAGTGCCGTTGTGGTAAAAGAATGGCATCCACATCAGCGGCGACGGCGCTACGAATGATGGCACCTAAATTCCCGGTGTCTTCGACGCCATCTAAAATTAATATCAAACCAGTCTTGATATCCTGCAATACTTCTTCTAATTCATAAAAACGGATGGGTGAAACTTCGGCAAATACTCCCTGATGATCAAGACCGGCCTTGCGCTCTAATACTTGCGGCGGCACGACCTGGAAAACAACTTTATGAGCACGACACAACCGCACGATTTCTTCAAGACGCCGGTCCCGCTTATTCTCGGCAATGAAGACTTTGTTCACGGGTAACGCTTCTTGTAACACTTCTAACAACACGTTGATCGAGGTAATATCCATGATGTGTTCCTGGTTTCCTTTTTAAAACGAGGCCAACCGGTCCCGCATGTTCTTAATTGAAGGGGTGATATTCAACATGGCACCCTCTTCAATAATAGGTATAAAATCTTTTAATTCAATGCCTGACTCCTTCCCAGTTAAAACCAAACGAATGGGATGATACAACTCTTTTCCTTTAATTCCCAACTGGGCCTGAATCTTTTGCGTGATCTCACCGACCTGGGCAAAGGTCACGGGCGAAGTCAGGGCTTGGACTTCCTGCTGAAAAATCGCGACTACTGGGGCTGCACTGGGGGAACCCTTTATTTGGGCCTGGACACTTTCGGGACAATTAAAGGCTGTGAACTGTTTAAAATCGGCGGCAATCTCGCCTAATAGATAATTGTAATTAGACAGAACTTTAGCGGCTTTGCCCAGCCAGAGGATCACGGCTTCGTCGGGCCCGAACTGGAACCCGGCATGTAACATAAACGGTTTGAGCAATTCACCCAGTTCGCGGTCTGTTTTTAAACGTAAATGCTCGCGGTTCAGGAACTTCAATTTCTGATAATCAAAAATAGCAGCGGATTTGGATACTTTTTTGAGGTTAAAACTCTTTTCCAACATCTCTTTGGTCAACACCTCGGACGTACCACCGGGCGACCAACCGAGCAGAGCGAGATAATTAAACAAGGCTTCGGGCAAATACCCCTGCTCGCGGAACTGCAACAAGGAGGTGGAACCATGTCGCTTGGAAAGTTTGGTATTGTCTTCACCCATGACCATGGAAAGATGGGCGAACTTGGGAATCTCAAAATCCAGGGCTTGATACAATACAATCTGCCGTGCTGTATTGGAAATATGATCCTCGCCACGAATAACTACGGTAATCCCCATTAAATGATCATCAATAACCACGGAGAAATTATAAGCGGGAATACCAGAAGAACGAAGAATCACGGGATCGCTGAGCAAATTAGAATCAAAACTCACTTTGCCCCGGACAAGATCGTGGAATTCGATGGTCGTATTGGCGGGGATAACCAGACGAACGGTAGCGGCTTCGCCAGCGGCCACGCGCTTTTTTGATTCCTCGCGGTCCAGGTTACGACACTTGCCAGAATACCCGGAAGCACCGGAAGAATCACCCAATAAAGCCGCTTCTTCTTTTTCCTTTTGCAAATCTTCGGGGGAACAGAAACAATAATACGCATAGTCATTATCAATCAATTGGCGGGCATAGTCCTGATAGATGTCGATTCGTTCGGATTGCCGGTAAGGGGCGAATTCGCCGCCTGTGTCTGGGCCTTCATCCCAGTTTATACCCAGCCATTTCATGTCGCGGATTAAATTCTCTTCATATTCTTTTCGGGAACGTTCCACATCTGTATCTTCGATGCGGAGCACCAGTTTTCCGTCATGGCGTTTGGCGTGTAAATAATTGAATAATGCAGTTCTGGCATTGCCCACATGGACAAAGCCAGTGGGTGATGGAGCAAATCGTAAGCGCATGGTTAATACCTCGTTTATCTGAATTTATCTGTTTTTTCCTTTTCACCGGCTCAACCGGTATATAAATTATACGATATATAATAGAAAAGGTAAAGAGCAATAAAAAAGAGGGGCCCACGAATTATCACGAATTTACACGAATTTACGCGAAAAGAGAGGTTCTTTTTTACTTTCTTTTAATTCCTTTAATTCGTGTAAATTCGTGTAATTCGTGGGGGTCTTTTTTTTTACCTGCCGGGGCGATTGGAGGAAAGATATTTTTTTATTTTAAAAATTATGCTATAATACTACTATGAAAAAAAGATTGAGGCAAAAGGGATTTACGTTAATTGAAATAACCATTGTGTTGGTACTGATCGGTATCTTGGTCTCGATCATCATGCCTATCTACAGGAACTCTATCAAAAAAGCCAACGAGGCGGTACTCAAAGAGAATCTGTTCCAGATTCGCGACGCGATTAATAAATACTATTACGACAAGAAAAAGTATCCGTCCTCCCTGGAAGACTTGGTCACGGCGAAATATTTGCGTAAAATTCCGGTGGACCCGATTGCCAAAAACACGGATTGGAAATTGATTCATTTCGAGCCGGTAGACGGGGAAGATTTCGACCCGGAGATCGCGGAAGGGATTATTGATGTTAAATCCGCCTCGGAAGAGACGAGCGCGGACGGTGGCAATTATCAGGATTTTTAAGGAGACTATGAAACATAAACGTTCCACCAAGGGATACGCGCTTCTGGCTGCGATACTGACGGTTAATCTTTTTATTATTCTGTCTTTAAAAGCCCGCAGCATGTGGGAGACGGAAATCCAACGGGACCTGGAACAAGAATTACTCTTCCGCGCCCGCCAATATGTCTCGGCCCTGGAACAATACAAGGCGAAAAATGCCGGCGTGAGCCCGCAGAATCTGGACGAATTGGTGGAAAAGAAATTCTTGCGCCAACGCTATAAAGACCCAATGACAAAAGAAGGGAATTGGAATGTAGTGATGCAGGAAGGCCAAGCAGGCAAAAAAGGATTGCTGATTGTCCCGGAAGAACTACTGGGACAATATCTCAGTCAAGCGATGTTAATTGGTGTGTGTTCTACTTCGCCAGATGAAGGGTTCCTGGAATACCGCAAGAAAAAGCGCTATAACGAATGGGCGGTCTTCATTGGCGAACAAATAGACAAGGAAATGCCGGAATTAAGATATTTGGACCAACCGGGCTCCCCTGCTGCGGAAGATACCTCTAAAGCCACGGAATCCAAGGACTCTGCGGGCTCGGCTGACACCACGGAACATTCCCGCTCTCCAGAAACAGCGCCGGACAGTTCAGAAGAAGAAATTTAAGCCATATACTTTCCCCAAAACGAAAAAAGCAAAAGAAGTAATAGAAGAGCATGAATGAACTCCTGATTGTAGCGGCTGAAAATTCGGCTGAAAATTATGCGGCCCAGATTGTTGACGTGTTTCAACGCGCCAATACCCCGGTTCATTTTTTCGGTGTGGGTGGCGATAAGATGGCGGAAAAGGGGGTGGAACTGTTGTTCCATAACAAAGAGTTAGCGGTGGTAGGGATTATCGAGGTGGTTTCGAGTATTCGCAAATTAAAGCGGGTGATGAATGTTCTGGTGAAAACCACGGTAGCGCGAAAGGCAGTGGCGGTTTTATTGATTGATTATCCAGACTTTAATCTCAGGTTGGCTAAAAAATTTAAGAAAGCGGGTATACCGGTTTATTATTATATCAGTCCGACAGTTTGGGCGTGGCGGTACTCGCGGGTTCATACGATCAAGAAATATGTGGACCATCTTTTTATTATTTTTCCGTTTGAAATTCCTATTTATCAACGGGAAGAGGTTCCGTTTACTTATACGGGGCATCCGATGGTGCCGATGATCCGGGTGACCGAATCCAGGGAGTTGTTCCGGCAGAAGCGTCAGATCGGGGCCCAGGAATTGGTAGTATGTTTGTTACCGGGCAGTCGTCGTTCGGAGATCGATTTTCTTTTGCCGGAAATGCTGGTTGCTATGGAACGGTTAACGAACGAGTTTACATTGACGCTCTGTTTATTAAAAGCGGACAATATTGATGTCTCGTTGATCCGGTATTATTTACAACGGAGCGCGGTGTCGGTGTCTATTGTGCCGCAGTCGGAAGGGTATAATTTAATTAATGCCGCGGACATTGTATTGACCACGTGTGGCACGTCGAATCTGGAGATTGCAATTTTGGGTGTGCCGTTTGTGGCGGTATATCGGGTTAATCCGCTTTCTTATAAGTTAGGCAAGCGGTTTGTTAAGATTGCGCTTTATTCTATTGTCAATATTTTAGCTGGGAAAGAGGTAGTGCGGGAGTTGATCCAGCAAAATTTCACGGCGGAGAATATCGTGGTAGAAATGCGGCGTATTCTAACAGACCCGGGGGTACGGGCGGAGATGTTGGTTCATTTTGATGCTATTCGGCAGGAGTTGGCGCAAGATTCTTTTCCCCCGGAAATTATCCGCCGCAAAATAACAGCGGATTTGCACCTCAAGTAGTTTCGTGGAAAACGGTGATTGCTTCCGTGGTCGCTTTTTGGGCAGAATTTTGCCATTCATCCCAGGTAGGGATGGAGTTTTTATGTTTGTGCAGTGCGGTATTGCGCCATATTTCGTATTGGTTAGCGATATCTGTTATTTCAACATGAACCATTTCTCGGTTTCCCTTTGGTTGAGCTGTTATTGTTGCAATTGTCTCTTGATTTCATCAAGCAGTGCTTGTTTTCGTTCGGGTGTTTGTTTATTGAAGTAGTCTTCCATGGTTTCCTTGATGATTCGGAATGCTTCTCGTTGCACTTCAGTTTCACCGGTGCTGGGCAGGGTGTCGGAGATAATGGTGCGGAGGTAGTGGAGTCGTTGTGCTTGTGTTTGTGTAAGTTGGGATAAGGAGATTAAGGTTTTGTATTCTTCGATCATGTCTTGGGTTTTTTTATCTCGTGATGATTTTAAGCCAAAGATGGGGCTGGTAAGGATTTGATCGGCCCGCCATCCTCTAATAGAGGGTAAATCTTGATTCACGCGAATCTCAGAGCCTTCGCGTTCTAATAATATAATATTACCTTCATCTACACCGCCGACAGTCATGGGGGAATGAGTGCAGCCAATGAATTGCAGATTGGGGAAACACTCTCTCAATAAAGGAATTACATCTTGTTGCCAGCCGGGGTGGAGGTGCAGGTCAACCTCGTCAATCAGCACGATTCCCTTGACTGTATGGATATTGCCGGTCCATTTCACGGCACGTAAAAGGTGAACGATCAGGTGGGTTAGCCAGGAGAGCATGCTTTTATATCCTTCACTTAATTCGGAAATGGGGACATTGCCAAAATCGGTAGCCAGGGTTTCGGTGCCATTGGTCTCTAAGAAGTGAATCATGGGTAGTAGTTTATCGAGGAGGGTTCTGATTTGGTCTATGGTTTCGGTTTCCAATCTGTCAGGTGCGCCCAGTTCTTTGAAAGGGGAGGTGTCGCCGGAAAGGAACCGATAAAGGGACGCGGGATCGATGAGAATTCGGGCTGGGTTAAACAGGGAGGAGACGCGATCAATGACGATATCTTGGCGGGTAGATTTGGAGGGTTGATCGGTGAAGAGTAAATTGCGAACGGCGCCGTAGCCCGCGACAAACCAACCGTCAAAACCAGTATAATTCCGAGCGGCGATGAATTGTTTTATTATTTCGGCGTTTTTATTAACGCCATTTAGGGAGATATTGAAGGTTTTACTGCCTTTCTCAATGTTCAAGCGGATAGTTATTGATGCATCCGGGTCATTTTCGGTTGCGATTTGAAAAACGGTTTCCATGTATCCGCTAGTAAAACCCACGCTCACCATATTGTCGGGAAAAGGAATGCTCTTGGAAGCCAGTTCCGGTCCAATAGCACATAGGGCAATAGCATGTAATATAGTGGTTTTGCCCACGCCATTATCGCCAACGATGACTGTCCAAGATGGTGTTTGGTTGTTTTGGGAGAAATCTAGTTCCACATGCTGAAAGCATTTGATAGAATGAAGGGTTAATCGTTTTACGCTTATGGCTGGATAGGATTTAAAGTGCAATAACTTCATAACACGATCTCTGTCGTTTTCATTTTTCATACCTATTATTGTAGCAGATACCAGACAAAAAATCCAGATGTACGTTCTTCCGTTTTAATATATATAGCTGAGAAAATAGCAAAAGCTTTGTGGGAGTCGAGGGGGCGGTTTCTCGAAATAGCCCGCTGGCCGCCGGAGGTAGCGGCCTAATTTTTCCGCCAATCACCGGAAGCATTGTTAAAAGATGGAAAACATTTTTTTCTATCGATTCTATAAAACAATATACTTAATTCTGGGGCAAAAACCACTGGCGAAAGGGAATGAGTTTGAAGGTAACCCCTTCTCTATGCTCAACCCCTTCATTATCCCCGATCAGGATGATTTCATCTTTATTAAATTCTTTGGCCGCCTTAATACCGGCCCGAAACTCCCGGTCTTTTATCTCGGTTCCCATACTGACCTGGATAATATGTTCCACCTGAAGTCCTTTTCTGATAACAAAATCCACTTCGTAACCGTCTTTGTCCTTCCAATGATTGATCTCTTCATCCGGTTTCAAATTTCTTCTTAGGCTGAGAAATACGGCATTTTCATAGATTCGTCCCATGCCTTTTTCCCTTGATACGGAATGGATGAATCCCGTATCGCCAGGATATACTTTTCTTGGATATTGGAATTGATCTTTTACGTTGAAGGAAAATATAGGGATGAAAAAAAACAGGTATGACAGTTCCGCGATTTTTTCCAGGTCTAATATTTTTTCTTTCCCGGTTTTAATCCCGACAGATTTTAAGAAATTGTGGCATTTTGAAGCAGAAAAGAGTGTCGAGTCGATCAAGTAACGGGTTATCATATTTACGAAGGATAAACTGGTTTTGGATTTTTCAGCAATATCCAGGGCGACAATATCTCTATAATAGGATAACAGTATCAGTGTTTTATCCGTATCATTGGCGCACTGCACCACTTCAGGATATCCGCCGAAGGTCAGGTATTCCGACAATGCCTTTTCAATTATGCCTTCACCAGCGTTGGTTTTTTTTATTTTAATATTTTTAAAGGCCAGGAATTCTTTGAAACTCAAGGGGAAGAATTCGTATTCAATAACCCTTCCTCTTAAAGGTTTGGCAATATTAGACACGGTTTTTACAGAGGAAGCCGCTATTATTTTCAGTTTTCCCTTTGTTTGTTCATGCATTCTTGCCAGCCATCCTTCCCACCCGTTAATGGCGGTAATCTCATCTAAAAATAGATAGCCTTTATCGCCGAACCATCCGATGATGGCGTCGAGAGATGTGGTATCTTTTGGGATTCGTTCGTCTTCGAGATTGATATACGCGGATTTTTCCGGTAGATTTTTCATCAGCAACATCATCAGACTGCTTTTTCCTGATCTCCTGATGCCGTTAATAAGAATAATTTTCTTCTCGGCAAGCTCCAATAAATTATATGAAATATAGCGGGCTTTGAGTTCTTTTTCTGCCGCGTATTCTGTCCATTCTTCAAAATATTTTTCCATATTGACCTCTGTTTATATAATTATAAACCAAGATGGTCTTCATGTAAAACAATTTCTGGAGAAATATTCCAAAATCGTCTTCATGCAGGACGATTTTGGACTGACATTGTCTTGCCACAAGACGATTTTGTGTTCACCGCCTGGGACTGCGTCCCATTTATTTAGTAGCCCTTTGTGTATCTGCCAGTTTCTATAAGTATGGTCGAGTTCTTCAAATAGTAAAAGCTTTAGGAGGTCCAGGGGGACTGCGTCCCATTTATTTAGTAGCCCTTTGTGTATCTGCCAGTTTCTATAAGTATGGTCGAGTTCTTCAAATAGTAAAAGCTTTAGGAGGTCCAGGGGGACTGCGTCCCATTTATTTAGTAGCCCTTTGTGTATCTGTCAGTTTCTATAAGTATGGTCGAGTTCTTCAAATAGCAAAAGCTTTAGGAGGTCCAGGAACCCTTTCTCGAAAGGGTTCCTGGCCGCCGGAGGCAATCTTTTAATCGTTTAAAACAGGGAACGTTGTTTGCTGTTGGCCAGACGATAGGCTTCTTCGGCGGGGTCTTCTGTGGTGGTGTTTTCTTCCTCGTTGGGGTCAGTGGATTCATTTTCTTCACTGGGTCCGATGGGTTCTATTGGTTCTAAGGGGTGCGAGGGGGCGTCTTTTTCCAGGGGTTCCATAGCGGTGAGAGCTGTGACGGGGGTGGTGGTGAGGCGTTTACCACGGGCTTTGAAGGATTTGATGGCGATGAAATCTTCCAGGTCTACTTCTTCTTCGGCATCTTTTTTACGACCACCAAAGGTGATTTTTAGGCAAGGATAGGTATCGGCGGAAATTATTTCTAAGCAAGAATCGGGATGATCACCAAGGAAGGAAACTTGGCGATCCGATGATTCGACAAGGAACCGCTTGACATAATAAAACTGCTGTTCCCCTTCAAAATAAACGGCGGTATAGGCTTTAGAAGGATCGTATTTTTCAATGAGGATGACGTCGGGTTCGAAGTGGGTGGTCAGATCAAAAGAATCGAGTTTGAGGGTGCCGGATTTGGTGAAAGAAACGATACGGTCCTCATTGGCAAATTCACCGAGGTAAATACCGCGTTCATCGACATTAAGACGCATAACATCGGTATCAAACCAGATATGTCGACCGCCAAGAGTGGAAACACCGCTCTCTTTTAAGACGACTTTATAAACGGAATTCTTAGATACGACATTGCCAATGGAATTGCGCCCCTTGATAGCGATTTCACTGAAATCAACTTCAAATTGAACTTTGCGTAAATGGGGTTTGGGTTTAAGGGTGACCTTGACGGTTTCAGCCTCGCCGTTGGGATTGGCGGTAAAATAGAGAATGCGGGAACCGGGAGTGCCCTGGCTCACGTCATACTCGCGGTCCCGGGTGACACCGGACACGGCGAAACGTTTGATGAGTGAAGGTCCGTCCTTGCCATCCTGATATATGGCATTATATATGGTACGTTCATCATTTTTTTCAAAGACAGCGACATGAATGATATCTTTGCCAACGAAAGATTTTTCAGTAACCTTGGTGATCAGGTACTTGCCATCACGAAGGAACACAATGACATCATCAATATCAGAACACTCGTCGACAAACTCATCCTTTTTTAACCCGGTGCCAATAAATCCTTCTTTGCGATCGACATAGAGTTTTTCATTGGAAGCGACTACTTTAGTGGCTTCAATGACATCGAAGTAACGTAACTCGGTTTTCCGTTCGCGACCCTTGCCGTATTTTTCTTTGATGCGGGTATAATAATCCGTGGTGTATGCGATGATATGGGCGAGGTGGTGGTCAATCACTTTGACCTCGGCTTCGAGGGTTTTGATATACTCGTCGGCTTTAAAGGCATCGAACCGCGAAATTCGTTTGATTTTGATCTCGGTAAGTTTGGCGATATCTTCCACGGTCACAGCGCGGCGCAGGAGTTTCTTAAAAGGAGTGAGGCCTTTATCTATAGTTTCGATAATGGATTCCCAGGTCTCGCATTTTTCAATATGATTGTAGATTCTATTTTCGATAAATATCTTTTCCAAGGAGGAGAAATGCCAATCTTCGGCCAGTTCTTCCTTGCGGATTTGCAATTCGGCGGTGAGGAGGTTAATGGTATTTTGCACGGAGGCTTTGAGCATCTGGGAGACACCCAAGAATTGGGGCTTGCCATCGGCAATGACGCAACAATTGGTGGAAATAGGAATCTCGCAATCGGAAAAAGCATAGAGGCCATCCATGGTTTGATCGGAAGAGACACCGGGAGGCAGATGGATGAGAATCTCAACATGTTCGGAAGTATTGTCGTCGATTTTTTTAATCTTTATCTTGCCTTTCTCATTGGCCAGGAGAATGGAGTCGATGAGGGAAGAGGTGGTTCTGCCAAAGGGGACCTCGGTAATGACCAGGGTTTTTTTATCCAGCTTGGAAATTTTAGCACGCACGCGCACTTTGCCGCCCTGGGTTCCATCGCAGTAGCGGGAACAATCGGCCATACCACCGGTAGGGAAATCAGGAAAGAGTTCAAAGGGCAAACCGTTGAGATGTGCAATAGCGGCATCAATAAGTTCGAGGAAATTATGGGGCAGGATTTTAGAAGCCAGACCCACGGCAATACCTTCAACACCCTGGGCCAAAAGCAGCGGAAACTTGACGGGTAATTGCACGGGTTCTTTGTTCCTGCCGTCATAGGAAAGTTTCCATTCCGTGGTTTTGGGATTAAACACCACGTCCAGGGCGAATTTAGTGAGGCGTGCTTCGATGTAGCGGGGCGCGGCTGCGCTGTCGCCAGTGAGGATATTGCCCCAGTTGCCCTGCGTATCAATGAGCAGGTCTTTCTGGCCGAGGGCGACCAGCGCATCACCAATGGACGCATCACCATGGGGATGGTATTGCATGGTGAAACCGATAATATTGGCGACTTTATTATACCGGCCATCATCCAACCGTTTCATAGCGTGCAATATGCGCCGTTGCACAGGTTTCAAACCATCGAACAGATAAGGCACGGCACGTTCAAGAATAACGTAAGAAGCGTATTCGAGGAACCAGGTCTGGTACATGCCTTTGATGGATTTGAGGTGTAATAGTTCTTCGGCAGCTTGATCGGTGGACTCGGATTCACCGGCCAATTCATTTATATTATTTATATCAGTTATAGCAGATTTATCAGTTAAATCATCATTCATATTATTATTTCCAGTTGTCATTTTGGCTATCCTTGAGTTTTTAATCCATTAAACATTAAATCTTTGCATCTATGGGGGCGGTTTCTGGCAGGCGGTCTTCTTCTACTTTGAGGTTATCAATAATAAATTCCTGGCGTTTGGGGGTATTTTTGCCCATGTAGAAGTCGAGCATTTCGGTCACCGAATCTTCGCGGCGCATGACCACGGGTTCCAGGCGGATATCTTTGCCGATGAAGTGTTTGAATTCATCCGGGGAAATTTCACCCAGACCTTTAAAGCGGGTGATTTCCGGGTTTTTACCGCAGGCTTCCATGGCGTTGGCTTTTTCCTCGTCGGAGTAACAGTAGAAGGTTTGTTTTTTGTTCCTGACGCGGAAGAGCGGGGTTTGTAATATATGAAGGTGTTGTCTTTTAATAATATCGGGGAAAAAATTCAGGAAGAAAGTGATGAGTAAGAGGCGGATATGCATGCCGTCGACATCGGCGTCAGTGGCAATGATAATATTATTATAGCGTAAATCGTCATGGCTCTCTTCGATATTTAGGGCAGCTTGAAGCAGGTTAAATTCCTCGTTTTGGTACACGATCTTGCGGGTTAGGCCGTAGGTGTTGAGGGGTTTGCCTTTCAAGCTGAACACGGCCTGGGTATTGACATCTCTGGCTTTGGTAATGGAACCACTGGCCGAATCGCCCTCGGTAATAAACAAGGTGGATTCCATGCGGCGCTCTTCCTGGGAATCTAAATGAACGCGGCAATCGCGTAATTTTTTATTGTGTAGGTTGGCTTTCTTGGCGCGGTCGCGGGCCAGTTTTTTGATACCCGTGAGGGTTTTGCGTTCCCTTTCCGATTCCAGTATCTTGTGCAGCATGGCGTCGGCAATCTCGGAGTTCTTGTGCAGGTAGTTATCCAGCGCGCTTTTGAGAAAGTCCACGATGAAGTTGCGTACAGACGGACCATTGGGGCCAATATCTTTGGAACCGAGTTTGGTTTTGGTCTGGGATTCAAAAACGGGTTCTTCCACTTTAATACTGACCGCGGCGATGATAGAGGTGCGAATATCGGCGATGTCGAAATCTTTTTTATAGAATTCGCGGATAGTTTTGACCAGTCCTTCGCGAAACGCGACCAGGTGGGTGCCGCCCTGGGTGGTGAATTGGCCGTTGACAAAGGAGTAATATTCCTCGCCGTATTGGGTGCCATGGGTGAGGGCGATTTCGATATCCTCGCCTTTGAGATGCACGATCGGATAGAGGCCCGGTTCTGTCATGTTGGCTTCCAAGAGGTCTTTTAGTCCGTTTTTGGAGTAGAAGCGTTCGCCGTTAAAGAATATACTGAGGCCGCTGTTGAGGTAGACGTAGTTGCGCAGTTGGGTTTGGATGAATTCGGAGAAGAAGTGGTAATTGCCGAACAGTTCTGGGTCCGGGATAAAGATGATTTCCGTGCCCGAATCTTGGTCTGATTTGCATGGGGGTGGGTCGGCGATTAGTTCGCCCTTGGAGAATTCAGCGGCTTTGACCACGCCGTCGCGGTAAGCGCGGATAATAAAATCGCGGGACAGGGCGTTGACTGCTTTGATGCCCACGCCGTTGAGGCCCACGGATTTTTTAAAGACTTTGGAATCGTATTTGGCGCCCGTGTTCATTTTGGAAGCCACGTCCACGACTTTGCCCAGGGGGACGCCGCGACCGTAGTCGCGGATGCGGACTTTTTGGTCCGAGATGGTGACGTCGATTTTTTTACCGAAGCCCATCATGTATTCGTCGATGGAGTTATCCATGACTTCTTTGAGCAGTATATAGATACCGTCGTCTTGGGATGCGCCATCGCCCAGTTTGCCGATGTACATACCCGGGCGTTTCCTGATGTGTTCTTTCCATTCTAACGTTTTTATTGTGTCTTCTGTATAATCTTCAATTGTCTCAATCATTGGTTGTTTTTCATTCCCGTTGTTTTTTTTCTATTTGAAATTCACGTCCTATTGTAGACGAAATTGACGTATTTTTCAAGTCTTGTTTGCGATTTGTTTGTTTTTTTTATAAAATATTCGCGGAACTGATGGCACCGGAGGGGGAAACAAAGTAAGGCATCGGCGGTTCTCCTGGTTTCCAACCTTTACGCATCAATAGCCAAGGCAGGGAGTTGCAAAATTCTTCCTTATCATTTTTTTATTCTAACCAACAGTTTTCTGATTCATCACTGATCACTTCAAAAGAGATCGCCGATCTCTTTGAAAGGGATCGCCGATCTCTTTGAAAGGGATCGCCGATCTCTT
>CAZCVI010000120.1:0-2673 GCA_964502145.1 uncultured Clostridia bacterium | reverse complement strand
GCCGATCTCTTTGAAAGGGATCGCCGATCTCTTTGAAAGGGATCGCCGATCTCTTCGAAAGGGATCGCCGATCTCTTTGAAAGGGATCGCCGATCACTCTGAAAGGGATCGCCGATCACTCTGAAAGGGATCGCCGATCACTCCGAAAGGGATCGCCGATCACTCCGAAAGGGATCGCCGATCACTCTGAAAGGGATCGCCGATCACTCTGAAAGGGATCGCCGATCACTTTGAAGGAGATCGCCGATCACTTCGAAGGAGATCGCTGATCCCTTGGTGAGTGGAAGGCTATAATTTTAGAAACTCTCCCATACACTATCCGCGCTTTCGGTTAGAGTTTGGTTTTTGTCGCCTAAGCTCCTCCTGGCATGACAGTCGCCTTCAATTAGTCAAACATTGGCCAGAAAAGACGAAGGAATAATGGCTAACGGTTAACGGGAAGGGAAGGGGAAAAATATACAAATGGAAAGCAAAAGAAGAATATCACAAAGAAATTATCAGCAAATAAAGACTTTTTTTCTCTGATAGTGTATACTGTTCTTTAATAAATAAAAAACACGAGGCGCGGAATGGCTACTGTTTTTATAAGTTATAGTCACCAGGATGGACAATGGGTCACAGAGTGGCTCTTGCCACGATTGGAAAGCACGGGGCTCAAGGGTCACATTGATGCGCGAGATTTTGTTATCGGTCAACCCGCCGTGCAAAACATGGAAAATGCAGTAATCACTTGTGATTACACTATCCTCGTCCTCACTCAACACTGGCTTAATAGTCAATGGACCGCTTTTGAGGCATTTATGCTAATGCAAGCAGACCCAACCAACTTAAAAAAACGTATGCTCCCCCTGCTTTTAGAAAAATGCCCATTGCCCCCCCGCTTAAATATCTTTACTTACGCCGATTTCACCGACGAAAATTCCAGGGACTCCCAATTAACACGATTGTTAAGCCAACTAGGAATCTCCTCTTCTCCCATTCCTCCCATTCCTCCCATAACTCCCATAACTCCCATAATTCCCATAATTCCCATAACTCCCATTCCTCCCATTACACCCCCCAATCCCCACCACATCTCCCTCTATCGCTTACCCGCCACCGGCCAACACCTCTTCGGCAGACAACCGCAATTAACCCTCTTAGATACCGCCTGGGCCGACCCCCACACGCATATTATCTCCCTCGTCGCCTGGGGCGGCGTCGGCAAAACGGCATTGGTCAACCAATGGTTGAATCAAATGGAGCGGGATCACTATCGGGGCGCACAAAAAATCTTTGGCTGGTCTTTTTACAGCCAGGGCGCCACCGAAGGCAAACAGGTCTCTGCCGATGAATTCTTTATGGAGACCCTGTTATGGTTCGGCGATGCAGATCCCCAGGCCGGTTCCGCCGTGGACAAAGGCCGCCGCTTGGCGCGGCTGGTGCGGCAGCACAAATGCTTGCTGATCCTGGACGGCTTGGAACCGCTGCAATACCCTCCGGGTGAAGTACACGGCCTGGATGGCAAATTAAAGGACCAGGGAGTGGCCGCACTCTTAAAAGAGTTGGCCGTGGGCGGGTGCAACCCGGGCGGGTTGTGTGTCATCTCGACACGGGAACCCATCTGGGACTTAAAACAGCACGTGAACTACGGCCACCAAGAGCTTCTCTTGGAACATCTGTCCACGGAGGCGGGCGTGGAATTGTTAAAGAGCCTGGGGGTGACAATGGGTGCGCCGCTGGATGTGCAGCAGGCGGTGACGGAGTATAAGGGTCATGCGTTGGCGTTGACCCTGTTGGGGTTGTATATCAAAAACATGCACAAGGGCGATATTCGCCGCCGGGACAAAATCAGGCAATTAAACCAGTTAAAAAAGCACGAGGCATTTCATGCGCAGCATGTGATGGTGGCCTATGAAAGGTGGTTCGGTGAATCGGTGGAACGGGATATTCTGTTGCTGATGGGGTTGTTTGATCGTCCGGTGACCGAGGAAGTGCTGGCAGAATTGCTAAAAGAACCCGTGCTTCCGGGAGTCACAGAGCACGTGGTGGGGATTGGTGAAGAGGATTTTCAGAGTGCGTTAACCCATCTGCGCGACGTGTCTTTGTTAGGTGCAGAAGCGGGGCACAAAACCGGCACGTTGGACTGCCACCCGTTGGTGCGGGAACATTTCGGGGCGAAATTGTGTGAGACCAATCCCGATGGCTGGCAAAAGGCCCACCTGCGACTCTACCACTATTTTAAGAAGGTGCCCAAGAAAGAGTTTCCCGATACGTTGCAGGAGATGGAACCCCTTTTTGCAGCCGTGGCCCACGGCTGCAAGGCCGGATTGCACCAGGAAGTGCGGGTTGAGGTGTTTTGGAAAAGGATTTGGAGAGGAGAAGAAGCATATTTAATAAAGAAACTGGGTGCGTTTGGTTCGGATTTAGCCGCGCTGTCGTTTTTTTTCGCTCTGCCCTGGAGCCAACCGGTGGCGGGGCTGACGGAGGCTGCTAAAGCAGTGGTTTTGAGTTGGGCGGCCTTTGGTCTTCGTGCGGTGGGGCGGCTGCAGGAGGCGATCCAGCCCATGAAAGCGGGATTGGAATTAGGAATTCAACAAGAAGATTGGATAGGAGCCGCGCAGGATGCCTCCAACCTCAGCGAACTGCTGCTGACACTGGGTGATGTCCCGGGGGCGGTGGCGATGGCCCGGC
>CAZCVI010000119.1:0-18082 GCA_964502145.1 uncultured Clostridia bacterium | reverse complement strand
TAAACCCGCTTCCATAAATGTTCTACGTGATTTAGCTGTCTAATTAGAGTTATATCGGAATTCGTGAAGTTTTTACAAAGCGGCAATCTTCCGATAGCGAATCGCAGGCGAGCTTGCCATTTCAGGTCATGGAGGTAAATAATAAGAATTATAAAATATTCGGCCTGGTAACCAATATGGGGTGGAATGGAGAAGAGTTAATTCATTGGAGTCGCAAACGTTGCGGTAATAGCGAACATGTTCACAGCGAGATGAAAAAAGCGTTTAGGTGGAGAGCAACTACCATCAGGTAAATTTGGTGCCAATGCCGCATGGTGGTGGATGATGATACTGTCATTAAACTTAACGGCGATAATGAAGAAAGTGGCATTGCCCAGCAAAGGGATAAGTGTGTGCTTTATCTTTTTTTCGCGTCTTGTTCGCCTTGTTTTCAAGGAAAGGTTGTGAAAAAAAGGGTAGTCAAACCCGAAGCTGCTAAAATTCAACCAAATAAACGCAAACAATTGGCTCAAATCGGTCTGAATAAGGTTGTACAAAAGTTGGCGGTGGATTTAGGGATTTAGGCCCTCTTGTATTCTTCCTCAATTCATGATATTTTATATCATTCCAGTAATTACAAAAAATAAAAATTGAACCCCGGAAGAGACTTGCTATCCGGTGAAATAGTTGTTTTAGGAGCTGCATGTTATTTAATTCCTTTCAATTCCTGCCCTTTATCCTCGCGGTCCTGGTACTCTACTATGTGCTCAACCATAAAAAACAGAACCTGCTATTGCTAATTGCCGGTTATATCTTTTATGGCGCCTGGGACTATCGCTTTCTTGCTCTTATCCTGATCTCCACTACCGTGGATTATCTGGTTGGCTTGCGCATTGAACAAACAGACGATGCAACCAAGAAAAAAAGATGGTTGATGCTGAGCATCGGCGTCAATCTCGGCATCCTGTGCTTCTTTAAGTATTTTAACTTTTTTATGTCCAGTACCATAGACCTGCTGTCCACAGTCGGCCTGCCATTGTCAAAACCGATATTAAATATCATCCTGCCCGCCGGTATCTCCTTTTATACCTTTAAAACCATGAGTTATATCTTTGACGTTTACCGCAGTCAACTCCCCGCTTGCAAAAAATACGTGGATTATGCCCTTTATATTTCCTTTTTTCCGCAACTGGTCGCCGGACCCATCGAACGGGCTGGCAACCTGTTACCCCAAATCGCGCAACCGCGAATCATCACCAAAGATAAACTAATCGAAGGACTGTGGCTGATTCTATGGGGTCTCTATAAAAAAATGGTAGTGGCAGATAACTTGTCCATTTATGTGAATAACATTTTTGTCGCTGGTAAACCCAGCACCGGCTTTGAAGTGTTGCTGGCTATCTATGCCTTTTCTTTTCAAATCTACTGCGACTTCAGCGGTTACTCCGATATCGCCCGCGGTATTGGCAAACTGCTCGGTTTTGAGACCATGCTCAATTTTAACCACCCCTACCTCGCTACAAACCCCGTGGAATTCTGGAAACGCTGGCACATTTCCCTCTCCACCTGGTTACGGGACTATATCTTTTTACCCATTGCCTACGCCACCATGCGCCATATTAAAAATCCGCACTGGGGATTAAAGGTGGAGAACTGGGGGTATATCATTGGTATCTTCTTAACCATGCTACTCGGTGGACTGTGGCACGGGGCGCATTGGACCTTTGTGTTCTGGGGTGGCTACCATGGTTTTATTTTGCTGGTCCACCACATTATGACCCGCAAACACCATAAAAAAAGACGCAAACTCTTAAAACGAGAAAAACAATGGAGCTATCTGCCCATAAAAATATTAAAAATAGTAGGAGTCTTTCATCTCATCAGTTTAGGTTGGCTTTTTTTCCGTGCCGAGGATTTCGAGCAGATCGGATTGTTTCTGCACAAGATATTTTTTGCGTTTTCTATGCCCCAGAACATCGCCAGTACGCTGTATCCCATTCTGTTTTACCTGCCACTGCTGCTGTTATTGGAAGGATGGATTCGCAATAGCGATGATCCACGATCACGCTGGGGCTGGAAATTCTTGCTGGGCCCCATCACCGTGTCTGTCTTAGTATTATCTATCATCCTGCTTTCTTCTTCAGGACGGGGGTTTCTCTATGCCCAATTTTAACGAATTATTTACTAAAATTGCTTCCACAATAGCCACGTTACGGGCTAAAAAATATATCGCGGGACCGCTACGGGTCTTCAATATCCTACAATGGATACTGATTCCTATGCTGATATTTATGATGGCGGAAAACACCTTGAAAAAAGTGGATGAAGAAAAACCGCAATGGTACCCAGGCGCGGAATTAACACTCAAACACCACAAGGTCGATTATGTGTTTTTGGGTTCCTCCCGTGTCGCCGCAGCCGTGAATCGGCGCGTGTTCATGAAATGCATGGAAGCCGAACTGGGCCGAAAAGTAGTAGCGATTAACCTGGGGCAAGGATATTCAACAATACAACAACACTATCTGGGGTTACGAAACCTGCTGGAAAAGTACCCTGATTCCTTTAAAAACTTCACCGTGTTCTTTGAAGCACCGGGCGGGGTAGTTAATTATTACTATTACTCCAAATGGAGTTATGACTGGGTGAACAGTGGTCAATCACAATTGTTGACGCCGTTGTTGCGACCAGCGGATCTTTTTCATTTTTTCATGCGTAGCTCCGAAGACCTGGATACAAAAACCTACGTGGTTTTAAAATATTATCTGAACGGTTTAAAAATTATTCGTTTAAGAGAACGGGTCAAAGATAAAATCGATACGAAGCTCATGGAATGGTTGGAAAAAATACTGGTCCGTCGTTTAAACATGCTGCCCTCCGTGCCTGGAAAGAAGCTGGACTTGACGGAAAGTGGCGGTGTACGCATCAATGCGCAAAATCTTTTTGAAAGCCAAGCTATTGGTGTACGAATGGTGGAAGAAGAGTTAAGACGCCTACACCTGTGTTTTTATTGGGACTCAACCGTCTTTGGCGAACTGGTGCAATTGATTAAAGCCCATGGTGGCAAAGTGATGTTCTTCAAAATGCCGATTTCTTCATTGCGGAACAGGGTGTATGTCACTAAACTTCATGCTGGGAACCAGGCGATTTTCAAAGATTTTCTAAAAAAATGGGATGCCCAGGTGCTTTATCCCGATTTTAAGACCACTGACGAGGATTTCCCTGATTTTTCTCATTTGCGTTTTTCCCGTTCCACTGAATACTCGGAAAAATTGGCGACCGCTTATATTGAGTACTTAAAAACAAAGTAAAAAATAATACGCGTTTGAAAACCACTATAATAGAAGCCTCCTCCAGCAGCATGACATAAAACCGCAGGAAAGTGGGGTTGACAATTATACAAAGATTTGCTAATATTGGGACGAATACCAAGCTCCTCTGCGTAAGTGCTCACTTATCATCGCGATAAAGATTCAAATATAAAGAAAAAACCAAAGGAGGATTTACATCATGAAGAAACAACTTATCTTGAAAGCATTGACCGACCCAAAATTTAGGAAGCTCCTGCAAGAGAATCCCATGGAAGCTATGGAAATGGCCGAGATTAGAGGCGGTTACATTGTTGATCCAATGACCATTATTGACACAGTACACGCTGTCGAAAAAACCATCAGTGAGATCGGAGAACAGATTCTCTGCACCAGTGGTGGTTCCGGTTGCTGTGGCATCGCCTATGCATGATAGGAGAAAGTAAGTTATGAACGAATTCGTCGAGGTTCTCATTGCAAACACGTGGGCTTGCAATCTCAGGTGCAAGTATTGCTTTGTCCAAGCCAATCATGTCGGTAAAATGGAATCAGATATGACTGCCACCCAAGCCGTCATGACTATGGACGCACTTGACGAGAGCCTCGGCGATTTCGCGTCAGCCATCTGCTTGCATTTTTATGGGGGTGAGCCATTGCTCAACCTGGATGCGATTGAAGCGATGGTAAATCATGCCGCAACAAAAAAAAAGGGACGCTTTACTTTTGCCATCACTACCAATGGCACCGTTTTAGCAGACAAAGTATTTGAATTATTGGCGAAAGGTAAATTCAGTATCATACTCAGTATCGACGGTCCCCAACATATCCATGACGAATGCCGGGTAAAAGCCAATGGCAAACCCTGCCACGTGGACGTATTGACTTTTTTGGAAAAAGTCAGAACCTTAACTTCCTGTCATGTGACCGGTTCTGCCGTGGTACGGTCCGGTTGGCGTCTGCGTGATGCGACTGCCTATATTCGTTCGCTGAACGTGCATGCCATTAAATCGCAGGCTATTCGTGCGCCCATAGGTTCACCCTATGCCCTGACCGCTGAAGAACGTGAAGTTTACATGCAAGATTTAGAAGGTGTTGGGCAAGGGGTAATCGCCGACTTAGAAGCTGGCCGCTTTCCTATGGATGTCCGCTATAACTCGCGTGTACTTGGCCTTTTAACCAACCATAAAAGAGAAAATTTCTGCACTTCCGGTTTTAGCACCTTTGGTATATCGCCTTCCGGGAATGTTTATCCGTGTATCTTGGTCACCGATTCCGAAGCTGCCTTGGGTCACATCAGCGACAATCCGCCCACATGGTTGGAAAAAGGACGGCAATGGCGTAACGCACCCAAACGCCCGGAATGTCCTTCATGTCCCACCTTCGACCGTTGCGGTGGTGGTTGTCCAGCCATTATTCCTGTCTGTGGCGAGGATGAATGTGAAATTGTTAGGAAAAATGATGAAATCGCCACCATGATTTTCGATCATTTCAAAGATAAAAAAGAAGATTTGCTTGGCTTGGCAGGAATTTTTTAAATTAATCGTAGAGGACACACCGCATGGACAGAAAAACCCCGCCCCCTGAATTTGATGTTGAAAGTATCACCCCACCCTATTGGGTGGATAAGAATTGGCAAGTGATGTCAATGGCCATTGATCTTTCGGGTGATTGTAATATGGCTTGTCGCTATTGTGCGGAATCCGCCACACAACCACAGCGTGCGCCCATGACCCCGGAAACACTGCAAGCCGCATGGTCTTTTCTGTTCCCCAAGGGCGCGGAACGCGGGAACTACAATGTCCGGCTGGGTAGTGGCGAGCCATTGTTAGGGTTCGATTTGATGAAACAAATCGAGGCACTGGCAAAAAAGGCAAAGGATGGTGGTCCACCGGTATATCTTACGACAAATGGCACGTTAGTGGATGATGACGTAATCGAGTGGCTGGTACAGTCTGGTTGGAATATTAAAATTAGCTTTGATGGGCCGCAATGGGTACAGGATAAATGGCGTGTTTTTGCCGATGGTTCAGGCACCCATAAAAAAGTGTCGTCCGTGATTAAAAGTCTGGTGGCCAGAATTCCAGAGCGTGTCAGTGTGACTGCGGTGATGTGCAAGGGCACAGACCCGGCTGTGGCATTTGCAGCCATAGAACAATTGGGGGTCACCCAAATAGAAATGGTCCCAGCCGTACATCAAGATGAATCGGTGCGCCCAGGCATAGTAGAAGTGGAGCAGTATCGCGCCTTTATCAATCATTATGCGGCCCGGTTTCTCCATGATGAGAATAAAGCGCTTATTCCCAAGTTAGCGCGGTTCAAAAAATGTGTGCAACGGATCATGGGATATAGTGTGAGTCGTATTAATTGTGGTGCAGGGCGGGATTTTATGGGAGTAGACCCGGAGGGGAACTTATTCCCGTGTTTTCGTTTTATCGGTATACCCGAGTACAAGATCGGGAATATTTATGAAGGTGTGACGATTCCGCTTCGTGATACCTTTAGGAGTAGTATCGGTCGGCCTGTGGAGCTTCGGGAGCCCTGCAACCAGTGTTGGGCGGCTTTGCTTTGTGGTGGACCATGTTTTGCGGTGGCTGAAATGTTTGGACCCGGTGATGGGAAACCACTAGATATTCATTGTGAATATGTATTAGCCGATGCTACCGCCGCAGTTGGTTTGGTTAATGAACTCAGGGAAAAAGACCCTGAACTTCTTCTTTCCTTTTTACCTTTTCAAAAATTACTGGACAATCTTATGTAAAGCCATGCCAGAAAACCTGCCGCATCACATGTTATAACTTTAGGGGATTGTTGAGAGATCAGGTTATGTCGACAGGATGGCATTAATTACTAAAGGAGGAACCGATGAATCAGGTTCAAACTTACTATAAACACTCGGGGAATACAACGTTTCTGGGAATGCTTTTATTGAACTTGGCCGGTTTAGCCAGTGTGATGATTCTGGGTGCCATTTATGGGTATGCGCTCTGGTATATTCCTTTTATATACCTTAAAATAGTGGCGACTGTGGCATTGGGTGGTCTTCTGGGTTGGTTGATTGGTTTAGCGGGAAAAATGGGGCATATCAGAAACAAGTGGGTTTTGTATTATTTTGGTATTCTTTTTGGAATCGGGGCCGTGTATATGGGGTGGGTATTCTGGATATTTATTTCTTCCAAGCAAACATTAATGATCTTAAATCCGCGGGTTATTTGGCTTTTGCTTGAGCGTATCGCGGTAAGGGGTGCGTGGAGTCTTGGCGGGGTGCCGGTCCATGGATTTCTTCTCTACCTGATCTGGTTCATGGAAGCGTTTATAATCATCGGAGTCAGCACGTGGGTTGCGGGAAAGGTAATTTCCAAAGCGGTGTATTGCGAAACGTGCCAATCATGGATAAAACCGAATCACACGGTTTATCCCTTGGAACCTGTAGGGGATATAAGCGCATTAAAATTTGCAATCGAAAAGGGCGATTTTTCCACGCTCTTTGCATTAAAAAAAATAAATCTATCGAGTCGGTATTATACTCATTTGGAGCTCACCCTGTGTCCGGGTTGCGAGATGTTTCATTTATTGACTGTCACTATGGTTGCGACCCACACGAATAAAAAAGGTCAGGAGAAAGAGAAACGGCAAGCGATAATCAAAAACTTCATCATCACTCCGGGGACATATCAAATGCTGTTGGCACTGGATAAACCAGTGGATGAACCAGTGCCAAATTATTGAAATCGTTTTTGACGATATGGACTAAGTGGACGATGTGGACATTCTGGACAAGCTGGAAAAATTAAAGGCTTTATGAAGTCCAGTCTTTTCTAAAACTTGGCAGTGAATGCAGAATACGCTCCATCATTTAAAGCAGGCCTAGGCGGTCGTCTACCCAGGATTTTAGGCGGTAGCCACGGGGTTGTTCGGGATCGTTGTGTAGGGGTTCAAAGAATTCTTTTAGATCGTCGCTGACAGTGATTCGATATCCTTGCAGACCGGTTTGCGGATATTTTGTATCGGGCCAATCATGTTGGAGAAAATCGTATTGAATAGAATTCTCCACGCCTTCAATGACATAATGCTTGCCTTTTACTGCAAAATTACCCAGTTTTTTCAGTGCCGTGGCGAAATCTTTGGCAGGCATGCATAACTTCATAATTTTGCCAGTATATTTGCTGTCTGCCTTTGTTTTCCAGGTAATGCTTTCCAGGTTCTTTTTAACGTAAGGGTCCATTTCATTGGAATCGTCCAGCACCAGCTTTAAATTATAGGTGTTGAGCAGTGTTTTTAATTCATCACAGGCGCTATCAATTAATTTTTTCTTTTGTTCCTCGGCATCCGGGGCGTTAAGTATATCTTTGGGAATAGAGGGGAACGTCTCGCTGATTTCAAAAAACAAGGGCGAGATGGAACCTGACTTGGAACTTGTGGTTATATCAGGGGTCAAATAGTATTTCAAGATATTTCGCAGTGCGGAAGATAACATCATATAATAATCAAAGTTAAGAGAAAAGAAAAGATGGAGGTTTTTCTCTCCCTTGTGATTCTGCATCAATATGCGTAATTGCCGAACGGTGCGCAGTTGCAGGGCGAATAAGGCAAGGTTTAAGTCTGTTATATCTATCTCGGCGGCGTTTGCCCTGCCGATTAACGCGCCATAACTGGCTCCTTTATAATCCATACCCAGCAGTTCAAACCCCTGGGTTAATTGAACGGGCAGCCTTGGAGTTAATGATTCTATCGGTTCCCATTTTACAGCCAGATCGCCGAAAACCCGTGCTTTTTTACAGTCTTCTTTATAATCATTCCAGCGTCTGGTTTCTTCTGGGTTCGCGACCTTTGACATTAGCGCAAAGAGATCATTTAACCATGCCGGGGATTGTAAGGAAGATGCCACGGTTTTCTTTTCCAGTTTAATGGCTTTTCTCGAATAGAGCTTCCAGTTTTCATCGAGTTTTTCAAAAGCGGGTCCAAAGATATCGCCTTTAAATCCCAATTCCAGAAATAAGCGCATTTGTTGCAGGGTGCTATCCAAAGAAAACAAACTGGGCCCTTGTAGTTTTTGGGCCTCATCCAAATCCACCAGAGCAGAGGAGAGAGATAGATTATCTTCAGGGTTTTCATGAGCGAGAACAAGTTTTAATTCGGCACGGGAAACCAGCGCCCAATAATAATCATTCCATTGGGTTGGGTTTGCAATGGTTGCGTCGGCCAGGGCGAACACTTCCTTGGCGATTTCATCCACATCCAGGCCGTATCTATTTTTTTGGGCCTCCATGGGGTCATCATACAAAAGGTATTTCTCCACGGCTAACAACGAGACAATATTCACGCCAGGGTAAAGGGTCTTATTGGCAATATACGAGCGGATATAGTAATAAATGGCCTTCTGTAAGAAGCGAATTTCCCGGTATGCCATGGTCATGTTTTTATTAACTTGGGCCTGAAAAAGTCTGCCATTGTTTTGAAACCAAGAGAAACGCCAGATATCTTTAAAAAGTCTACCCAGCAGCGCCATTTCCTCATCACTTTGCAGGTTTGAAGAAACTTCTTTTTCAAGCAGCGTAACGGTAGTTTTTAATAATTCAATGGCTTCGCCACGTTTTTCTGGGAGTGTGCGAGTGATAGCCATGGTTTTTAAGCCCAAGGCTTTGGCGAGTATCTTTTTCTTTTCCATGGCGTCCCCATGGGCATCTTGGGCGGCCAGGATAATATCGCACGTATTGATCACACGGGCATAATCCATCACATCGCGATATTCCCCTGCTATTTTGAAAAGTAGGTCGATATAATTCTTTTTTTCTCTAATAGCAAATTCAAGAATATCTTTGGGCCCCCACATTTTATATTCAGCCGGTAAGGTTGTCTGTTTTTCCCGATTCAATTCTTCTTTCAAGGTTAATTGATCTTCAATTTGTTTAATCCATGCCGTTGGCAACGCTTTTTTTTGCATCGCTTCGCGGATGATAGCTAGGTTCCGGGCCGTGGTCTGGGGTTTCCATGATTCGTGGGCGATTTCCAAGCATTTTTCCTTGTATTTTTGGGCTTCCGCTTGGTTATTGTCCAACACGGCCAGCTCCAGAAGGGTGGCATAATCCCAATAATCGGGGGTGCGGTTGGCCATTTTTTGTTTTACCGAATAGGTGACAATGGGTAATATCTCATTTTTGCGTGGATCGGCCCAGTTGTAGATAGTTAAAAGTGTGACCGCATTAATACCGGGCAGAGTATCCCGCCAATCAGCATGGAAGCCTTTGAGATAAAAATCAATGGCTTTTTCCAAATGGATTTTGGCCAAAAGAATATTGTTGCTTTTTAGGGTGGCTTCATAGCGGTCTTTATATATGCGTCCCAGAAGGGCATAGGTTTCACTGGAGGGATTGTGTTGAAGGATGATTTTCTCTAAGATAACTTCCGCTTCATCCGGTTGACCATTGCGATTTAATGCAAACGCCAGTTGCTCTTGAATCATCAATCGTTGGGCTAAGGGTAGAGGCATTTTCTCTGCCAGGGAGATCATCTCTTTATAGCCATCGGTAGCACGATAAGAAAGAAATAAATCCACGAGTATACCGGACGTGACAGTTTTTATTTCACCTAACTGTATTTCGATTTGTTTAACCGCGTCCAATCCTTTTTGCCGGGCATCTTGTAATTGTACTTTTATTTTCTGGGAATAGACGACATGGTCGAAGAAGATATCGGTTTTTTCATGGTCCAGAGTCTGGGTATTTAGCTCGTCAAATAATAAAAACAAAGAGCTGTCCGTATGGTTTTCGGTTTTTAGCTGGAGCAACGCGTCGGTCATGGATTCAATAAACTGGGGGATATTCTCCAACGCCCCGTTGGCATTTAATGGATAGGAAAGACAACACCCGTGGTCCATACCAACAGGAATATGGGTTTCGCCAGTAGACATCAACATGGTTTTGTACGGTCGCACGGTATGGCGAACTCCTAACTGGTAGAAAACCTGTTCGTCAGCCAAGCTAATATCCACCATGGCGAAGTCGCAGAAAAGCAACTGTTCAAGATTTATTTTAGAAGGGGTTCCATCATAACGAATAGGCTCCATCTCAACTTTTTCCAGCGCGGGAAGAATGCATTCCTGATAAATAGCATCAAAAGGGATAGTTCTAGCCGTGTTATCGATTCTTGTTCCTAATGGTATAAGTACGAAACACAATGGTTTACTCATGTTTTTCTCCAGTGGTGCATATTACCAGATAATTATACCAGTCTGATATTTTTAAATCTACTTTTTTCTCAGTGAAAAAAATTAACCCCTCAATTCCCAGATTCTGGGTGTATTCCATTCGGCTCCAGTATTAATCGCATGCTCTCTCCATTCGATGTTTACAAAAGGTTTGTCTTTGCGTCGGGGTGTCTGTAATATTTTCAGTACTTGGTAGTGATTGGGGAAGCCAGGGGGCAGGTCTTTTTTATCTGCACCGCAACTCCCTCCGCCACATACAATCAAAGGATCGGTGTCATCCTGAACAAAGCAATCACGAAGAATTGTTTGTCGTATTTGAGGTTTATGTTTGTGCCCATGAAGCACGATATCGAAGCGATGTTTTTCAAGATTCTTTTCCACCAATGCACTATCTCGAATTGTAGATTGATCCTGCCAGTGCGCTTTATCTTCATTAGGTTCGAACTGTTCTGGGAACGGGTGCAGGTGATGGTGCATAATCGCAATCCGCACCCACGCATGACTGGCATTCTCCGCGTTTGAAACGTCTTGGTAGTTTTCAAACTGTTGATTGCCTACAAAGCCATAGTGATACTCTGAGGTCTCATACATACATGAATTAAGCGATAAAAACAGAAGGTTATCCTCCGCAAATGTTTGGTAAGAAGTAATATGATGGGGAGCAAGGCTTTCGCCGTACTCTAAATTCTTAAACGCTGGACATATTTCGGAAAAAAGCTCCTTGCCATAAAATCTCTCGAGAAAAGCAACATAGTTGTCTAATCTTTTTGTTTTGTCAACTTTCGCAATATTCCAATCTACATCATGATTACCAGGGCAAATAATCACGCGCTTTTTGGGAATATTTAGCTTCTTACATATTGCCTTAAGGAATTCCCTGGCTCTGTCGAATTCATTCGTGGCTGCTGTATTGGTAATATCTCCAGTCACAACAAGATAAAGCCGACTATCACCAATATTAAAATGCTTCTGAGGAGAATAAAAATCCTTAACAAGATAATCTTCAAGACTCTTTAAATAGTCCGATGGATTATACCGATGAGAATTAGTGGAACCCTCTGGGGTATTAATCGGTCCAAAATGGATATCAGAAAGATGTAATAGTATGGGTGGATTTTTGGGTGTCTCAAATTTTAAGTAAGTCATACTATCATCCAAATTATTTTTAGGCGTTAACTCAATCTTCAATGACTCTAACCATTTTGCAAATGAGTATGATTCCTCAGTTCTAAATCCTTTTTTTCCAAAAAGATAAAACTGCTCAATCGGGGACTCTATTTTTTTTGGATCAGATAAAAGCTTTCCCCCTTTGATAAAGTGCTCCTTTGCCTTTTCTTCATTACCCAGCACAAAGTGCGCTTCACCCAAAGTAAATTCTTTCCAATGGTCATCGGGCTGAGAATCAGGTTTTTCTAATTCTAATGCCAGATCACTGTATCGTTTTATTGCCCGCTCAGGTTCCTGTGGATTCGCTAGTAGTTCTGCGGCTGCAAGGTTCACTTTCAGATAAAAAGCATTTGGTAAAACTTGCTCGCCAAGACCGTAGAAGAAAGCTGCCTCTGGGAAACGTTCTTGTCGTTTCAACAAACCACCTAACATTCCCAATGTCTCAGGATCCTTGGGGTTTAATTCAAAAGCTTTCCGAAAAGATTTCTCAGACTCTTCATCAAAACGAGTACCTTGCTTGCGTAAGTACCATGCAAGCTGGCGATGAAATTCATAATCGTTGGGTCGCATGACCAATGCGGCCTTAATAACCTCGGTGGCTAGCGCCCATTCTTTTTCATTGGCCAACCGTTCTGCCAACACAATCAGTGGCCGTGGCGGAAGAGTCTTGTGTGCCTGGATATCCCCCCATACTGCAACCAATTGAAGGACATTACGGGCACGTTCAATGCGCCCAAAAATATCACGCTCTAAATTTTCCATTTCTTTTATAGGATCAGGACGGACCCCACGCTTTTGAAGAAAGGATTGAACAGGATTATCACCCGGTTTTTCTATCAGGTCATTCAATGTTTGTCGCAGTCGTTGGCACGAGTCAGCAATTTGTTCGTCAAAATTGAGTTCATAGAGGAAGACTCGTTGATCACCAATAACATAAGGTAGTATGGCGCCCTTTTGGGCAATTAAAACGATAGAACTTGTTGCAATCGCTTGGCAAACTCCCAATTCATAATATACGTTGGGATTAGACGCGGATATATCTACAACCACAACGCTTGCTTCCGAAAGTTCACTCAATAATTGATCGCTGGAGCGGCCAGGTGTGGTGACCTCATCCATGCGCACAACAGTATACCCCAGCTCTTGTGCAACATTGGTAATTAACGCCTTAAAAATAGCCTCAAAGTCTACTGTTATGCTACCAGTTTCAGTAGAAACGCTTTTTACCCCAAAGGGCATAAGAATTAAAAGCTTCGGAAATAGTTTTGCCAATTGTTCACCCCTCTGTGGTTGTACATTTTATTCCGCAATCCTCCACCCCCTTCCCTTGGCTGGTGGCAGACAAATGAATTTTCTTGAACCTGATCATTAAAGGTATTATATATGAAAAGAAATTCAGAATCAATACTTTTTTAATTCGCCAAAAATTATTTCTCCCAATACTTTTCGCCCCGGGCCAACTCGCTTTCTACCGTTTCTCTCAATTCGTCTTCTTCCAGCATCTCCCCAGAAGCAACCAGTACGCCATTTACAAACGCAGAGGGAATCTTCTTCAACTTGCCTTCATTCTGGAACCCATTATTTTATTCGTAAGGGGTCAGTAACCCTTCGTTCCGGCTACCAGAATGAAGCCGAATTAATAGTTCACACCGTAATCGCTTCTCCGCATATGTCGATACATCGAATTCCGTAATCGGTTTGCCATTTTTTTTTCAAGCTCCCAAATTGTTTTTTCTACTGGGTTAAATATGGAATATTGATCATCTGCTCTTTTCCATCCCAGTGACATCGAATGGGCGTCCCTCTCTTCTCACGGTTTAACCTTTAATGGAATGGCATCCGTGGTTTTTTGTCTCCTTAATGTTTTACTCAACTTTTTTATCTAATAAATTTTTAATGTGCCGGTCAAAATCGGATTCGAATATACAATCCTGCATGACACGGTATTTCTCGAACTCACTCTCGGCAAATGCTGTGGCGATTTCCTGCGCCACTTTTCCCGGACTATTTAGAATTTCCCTTTGGTTGAATTTTAGAAAGGTGTTTAACTTTTTTGCCCAGTCCTCCATGGTCATAGGGATATTTCGCTCTGCTTGGTCCTCGGCGTAATCAAGGTACATGGTCACAAAGCGATCCAATGATTTTAACTCTTTTTCGGTCAGGTAGTTTTTAGCAATAGAAACATCTGTTTTGATAATTTTCCCGTTTGGGGCGTTTTTCCAAGTGGTCAAGCCCATTTTTTCTTTTGAGCTGTCTGCCCGTTTCATGATAAGTTCCCCGGCAGTATGCCCGTGAATGGCAAAATGGAGCTTGTTTTGTACGGTGGCGAAGAAAGTCTTGGTTATCTGGGAATCCAGACTATAATCTATTGCTGTGGAATAAATATCGGTTATTTTCTGGTAGAACTTCCGCTCACTTGCCCTGATCTCGCGAATTTCTGCAAGCAAGTTATCAAAATATTCCTTATTAAAAAAAGAGCCGTTTTTAAGGCGTTCTTTGTCCAGTACATAACCACGAATAGCAAAATCGCGCAAAACGCCCGTAGCCCATTGACGAAACTGGGTCGCACGCTCCGAATTGACGCGAAAACCGATGGCGATAATTGCATCAAGGTTGTAATACTTAGTGGTATATTCCTTGCCGTCTTCGGCAGTGTGTCGGAAATCCCGACATACTGATTTTTCAATTAATTCGCCTGTTTCGAAGATGTTCTGAAGGTGCTCCGTGATAGTGCTACGACCTTTTTCAAATAAGATGGCTATGAGTTTTTGTGTCAACCAGACGGTTTCGTCTTCAACATGGACTTCAATTGTATTTTCACCGGCCTGTTTGGTGAAGATCAAAAATTCGACAGTACTGTTACGGATTTGAAGCTTTTTATTGTTCATGATAGTAGACCATTACTCTTTTTAATTGACTTAATATATTTTGTTCATGACTCTTCTTTATGATCCATGTTTGTAGATACACTGGTAAATCTTTTTTTTTCATGGTTCTATTCTACCACAGGACAAGGGAATTCTAAACCTTTAAAAATCGGAACTCCAAGTTCCACCGCAAATAGGAAGATAAATTATCTGAACCGTGATGCGTGGGATTAAAGGATGACCAGGATAAAACGGAAGAATACTTGGCTGCTGGCAATTTTTTCCTGGGACCGCGGGCTTTTATGATTGCTACATTCACGGGTAGCGGCTGCTTTTTTCTTATAAAGTAAAAAAGTGAAGCACCGGCCCCGTTTTTTTTATTAATAAAAGAATGGAGCGCTTACCCTAATTCGCAGGAAATTATTTCTCCCAATACCTTTCGCCCCGGGCCAACTCGCTTTCTACCGTTTCTCTCAATTCGTCTTCTTCCAGCATCTCCCCAGAAGCAACCAGTACGCCATTTACAAACGCAGAGGGAATCTTCTTCAACTTGCCTTCATTCTGGAACCCATCAGTCGGGGAAATCGTCAACTGCATACCGGCATGATAAATATCCAGTTTCAAACGATCCGGATACGCCATCACTATCTTCTCCATCACGGCAATCACTTGCTTGCATTTCTTGGTGGGAGGCCCAGCCACCAATGCTTCTAACCTCATTTTAATATCACTGCTGCTCATGGACACGCTCCTCTAATTCTTTTACTAATTTTAGCAACCCTTCCCGGATATCTTCAGGCAAATGACCATGGCAGATTTTAATGGGAATCTCTCCAATGGATTTATCCCGGCAAGATTCCATCAGATCGGTCAGTTTTTGTTGCTCTGGAATAAGGAAATCCCCCTTGATAGAAATCTCCGTGATTATATCCCCCGCTAACGCAACGGAAAGACCAATCACTCCACTTTTGGCCTTGGTAGAAACCATGTGAGTATACACTGGTTTGCTGCGAAAGGTCCATTCGGGCTTGGAATACTTCTCATCATATAATTCCCGTGCTGCTGCCAGTTCCACTGGTGATAATTCACCCGGTTCCAGTTTAATCCCCAATTGATTGGCCAGATGAAAAACCAAACAATGGGTTACTTCATCTATAAGAAGGTCCCGATGCGCTGCTTCCTGCAAATTGATCACTCGGTCCCGCACATTCAAGAAGCCTTTATCGGCGAATTTTAACAAGGATGGTTTTAAAACCTGTTGCATAGTATTGATATTGGTATTTACGAGGAAAGAACCACTATGCACAAACGCATTGTACAACAATACCTGGGCGGAACCATACACTTTCCTACGATTGATAGTGACATCATTCACGGGTGAAATCTCTGCTGCCACACCAAAGTCAGCACAACAGGATTTTACCGCTTCACCGATTAAACCATATAATTGATCGGGTTCACTGATTCCCCAATGGCGGAAACAGGGTTCTTTAATAAAGAATAATGAATAACAAAAACTTCCCTCATCCTGATAAACGGCCCCGCCAGGATTGGGGCGACGCACAATAGGAATCTGGTGCAACTGGCAATAGGCAACGTCGACATCTTCTTCAGGGTATTGATACACGCCAACAAAAACACTGGGAATCACGGTTCGCAAACGTAAGGTGGGTGGGCTGGTGCCTTCATCCATACGCCGCAACAGGGTTTCTTCCACGGCAAAATGAAGAAACGGGTCACGAATGTTATCTTGCAATAAACGAAAGGGTAAATGTGCGGTTTTATTCATGGGGATAATAGGGACAACGTTTCTTTTTACAATCCTTGATCTGCTTGAAAAAAGCACAGGTGATTTTGTCAGGAAAGAAAGGCGTGGGAATTTTTAATGAGTCATTTAATATCTGTTTGCTAATTTCCAATGAGGCATAAACACTTTGTTTACAACAGCGGTGCCCACCCATATCAGCCAAATGAAACAACGCAAGTGCAGTGGCCCGCAACGCCAAACTTCTGGAATCACGCACCGCAGAAATTAAGCGGCTAATAAATGAAAATGCAGCACCTACGCCAACACAAGCTCCGCATTCCCCGCGACTACTACATACTCCGATAGGAATATCAGCGGTTCGTTTGATTACGAATGGTAGTCGCGTTTTGTCAAAGGAAAGAGCGGAGGCATTGGCTAAAACAGTCAACACCACGGGTGCTACAATCAGATGATGTTCCGGGCCATGAGCATTAAACGCCACATGAGACATCAACACGTTGGCCAATGCCACTGGGTCCTGTAATGAAGTAACCCCACAGACTCTTTCAATCAGTTCTGCAGGACAGGCCAGACGGCACACTTCACAGGTATAATGGTTATTGGGACAACTCCATTCCCCCTCTTCCCGCGTCCCGCAGAAGCTGCAAACCATTTCTTTTATGTCTTCCTGCAATGGCTCGTGGCACAAAGAACAGCGAAAAACACTGGATATTGCCATAATTGTTTCCTCACTAATGACTGTATAACGCTATATCCTAAATCCACCGTCACGTTTTTGAAAAGATAGTGGGAATTATGGGAAGAATGCGAATTAGGGGAGGAATGGGAGAATTTAGATATTCACATAATTCCCATAATTCCCACGAACTTTGCAGTAAATCCAGAATATGTCAAAGTGTCAGGAAATAAATGCCTCCTATGATAATAATCACCCCGCATATTCGTTTAAGAATTACCGTTCCCTTGGATTTTTCGCTCCAATTGAGATAGCGTTGAATCCATTCCGTGAAAGTTCCTGCCAGTACTATAACCAAACAATGACCGGAACCATAGGCAGTCATCAACGCAATGCCAAAAAGAATACCCTTGCCAGAAGAGGAGAAGGTCATGGCAATAATAGGGGCCATATAGGCAAACGTGCAGGGTCCAAGCGCGATTCCGAAAATCAAACCGAGTAAAAAAGCAGCGCCTAACCCGCGTTGTTTAAATTTCACGCCGCTCAAACCGGGAATGTTAATGGGAATAATATCCAACAAATACAACCCCACTACAAAAAAAACGACGGCGACAATATAATTCCCCCATTTGCCAATATCTCCCATCATCCGTCCCATCATGGCAGTAACTACCCCAATAATCCCAATGGTCACTAAAATGCCAATGGAAAAGGATAACGCGGTATAAAAAGCGCGTTTAACACTCATTTTTCCCTGCTCACCAATGTATGCCACAATCAGTGGAATACTGGTGAGGTGACAGGGGCTGAGCAAAACACTCATGACCCCCCATAGAAAAGCACCTAAAATCGCCAAACCTGGGGCAGCGTCCATCAACTGGGAAAGCCAGGTGAAAAGACTGTCCAACATTATTTCACACCTTGCTGCTTGAGGATTTCAACCAACTGCTCCTTGGCGAAAAACCCTTCATGGCGGAAATATTCTTTGCCATCTTTGTCGAGAAAAATCTGGGTCGGAATCAAACGAATCTTGTATTTTGCGCCATAGGGTTTCCCTTCATCTGTCCACACATCATAAAAAAGCACTTGCACTTGACCCGCGTACTCTTTTTTAAT
>CAZCVI010000118.1:0-18114 GCA_964502145.1 uncultured Clostridia bacterium | reverse complement strand
GGGACGCTTGCTGTAAAAAAAATTTAGGAGGGGGTGGTTCCCTAAGCGCTTACCAATAACAATCGACCATTTCACCCATTCTAAAAGCCAAGCCTAATTAGGTACCAGTTTGGCCGCCGTCCTTGCAATGCTGGCAAGATTTTTTGCAAGTCTCGCATTCTAAAGGGCAATCTTGTGTTCTGGATACATTAGTATCTCTACTGATGTAGATCAAACTGTCCAGATCAAGCAAGTCGTAACCTAAATCGCTAAATTGACTCGCAAAATCACTCATAATAACCTTCCCGGATTGTTCCTGTTTTTAGTAAGCAATCCTATTATCATGACTTGTTAAAAGTTTAGTCAATTTGGGAAAAAAAATCAAGGGGGGGTTCAGGTAAATTATAAAACTTCATTCAGCTTTCCACCACTTTCTTTAAAAAGGGGTAGAAATTTCTGGCACAGGTGTAAAGGTTTCTGCCCTTCTTAATTGAAAAATCGGAAATTAAACTTCCCAGAGAATCGCTCGCATGTAGTGCAAGTATCCTGCTTGCACTACAATGGAATTTACTGCCCGATTGGGTTTTTCTTTTTTTCGGCGGCCTTTTGATCCAGCTTCTTTTTTTCCTGTTCCGCGATACGTTGCAATTCATCCCATAAAAGGGGATTGTTTTCCAGGATTTGCAGCATATATTGGAAAACAATTTTATAATAGGCACGGTTAAATTCGCAGAATTTATCGAAGGAGGTATCGAATTGATTCTCTTTGGCGGAGAGTTTTTCGTAGCACAGATTGCAAAATCGTTGGACAAAACAGTACTGGCAGCGTTCTGCCCGGCTGTATCTGAGGCGGTGAAATTCCTCGATGCGGTCAAAATACCAGGTATCCTCCCACACATTACCCACTTTAAAACTGTTGGAGTTAAAACAAATGGAGATACTCCCATCAACATTCACACATCCTTCAATGCCAATCAAACAGTTTTTCGAGAACGGCACGGAATCCATTGTGGCATAGGTGAGATTATTATATATTTGAACCATAAAAAAGGAGTGCAGGGTCACGTAAAAAACCAATCTTTTTTTATAATCCAAATCCGCTACCAATTCTTCGGTGGTGGCGACATTCTTTTTGGAGAGTAGTAATTGGGCCACGGTATGAATTCTGGAGAAGTAGTCCTCGTCTTTCTGAACGTCGTAGTTGGGGAGTTGGTTAATGATGGTGAAAAGTTTGTTATCATTTAATAGTCTGACCAGGGGGATTTTCATGAAATCAGCGCCATCGGTGGCAAAGGCATCGGTGGTTACTACGGCTTTCAGCCGCATGTTGGTGCGGAAATAATCGGGGTTCCTATCATAAATAAATTGCAAGGTTTTGATAATAGTATCAAAGCTACCGATATCACTGTTTCTAAATTTACGTTTGGCATCATGGATTTCTTTTTCGCCGTCCATGGAGATTTGAAAATAGACGTTATGGGTGAAAAGAAAGTCGGCTATGTGCTGGTTCATAATGGTGCCATTGGAGGCGATGGCAATCTTTAAGGTTTGGTTACGTCCTTGAAGTCTCTCCTTGAGTGTGGTGATCACACGTTCGATCAAAGAGAAAGACAACATGGGTTCGCCGCCAAAAAAATCAACGCGCAAGTCTCCCTCGGTGGCGGCGCGGGCGAGGAAAAAATCGATGGCTTTTTCAGCCAGTTCCCAAGTCATTTCCTGGTTTTCAAGGGTGTTAACATGTTTGTACGTCCCGCCGAAAATGCAATAAGAACATGCTAAATTGCACTTGGAGGTGATATTCAAGTTTAGTCCATTCATCCGGTGGGTGAGATAATCCCTGATCATCTCAGGGGGGTGGGGGTTACGACGTTGGAAGTTGTGGTGAACCAGAAATCCTTGGCTTTGAATATTATTTATATCAACCAGTGCTTCCTTGATATCGGCCAATGAAAACTCGGGTAGTTGTTGTGCCAATTGGGCAGCATTGAGGCTTTTTTTCTTTAATTGGGAGATGATTTTAAAAACAATTTCATTAACTTCAAGAAAATTGACATTGTTTACATCAAAAAGATAATAGGAATTTTCCGTCTTAAAACAAACAGCCGACAAGAAAGAATTTTGTCGGCTGTTTGTTAAATTCATTTCGATTTTTCCTAACAACTCTAAAAAGCTTACATGTTTACAGTAAGACTCCATGCAGCCATTTCAATATTCACGGTGATACCGTCTCCACAGCTAATGTAGATGAAATCGTCCTGATAGGTGCATTTGGCACCTTTAGCTTCGCTCATTTCGGATTTGCCCAAACTTTTAATACCTTTGATCTCGATTGACTTCTTCATGTTGTTCTCCATTTTTTTAGATTTGTCATTAAAAGCATTCTACTATACATTGGATTTGTTGTCAATAGCATTTGTCGTCCTGGATTCACCGCCAATTCTTGGAGAGTACCATAATATCAAGTGGGAGTTACGTGAGTAACGGGATTTTTTTTGTTTATCCCATAATTCCCATCATTCCCATTCTTCCCATTAAGTTGGCGGTGAATCCAGGTCGTTGGCGTCCCGCCCGTAGCAGGGCACAGTGCAGAAAAACACCTGTGTTAATGCTCAAGAAAGAAGTTTGCGTATGTATCTGAACCGTGATGCGTGGGATTATTTTGATTTCCACGATATCCTGATTGAAGGGAGGCTGGGAATGAGGCACAATCTTTCCTTTTTAATATCTTGGTCATCCCTTAATCCGATGAATCACGGTTCAGATAATTATTGGCAATCTCATTGATGACAGCGACGCTTCCGCTTGACGTGCGCAAATGGTAGAAATGTCATCTACCTAACTTTTGATCATTTACACGCACCAAGGGGTATTTTCAAGCATTCCCACCTTCCAGATAGCGGTCAATTCTTCTTCGGAAGCAAGAAATAAAGCACCGGCCCCTCCTTTTAAATTAGGAGTGCTCCTATCTTTTAAAAAAAGATTCTCTGGTGAGTGGATATTCATTCAGCAGGGAAGGAAATTTTTTTGATAGACTCAATACTCTTCGCCTAAGTGCAAATCGGTCATTTAAGCCCAGAACTTTCCAAGCTTCAGTTTTCTTGCCAGATGAATGATGGAGCACTGCCTCTATATAGGATAATTCAAACCTAGTTTTTTCTAGTTCCAAGTTGATTCCTTCTTCACTGAACCGGATTGGGGGACACAATGGTGAAGAATCGACACTATAGCCACTGACTTCTACTGGTAGATCAGCAAGTTCAAGTCGTTCATTTCCCCTGAGCCCGGCAAACAGAACTGCTTTTTCCATGCAATTTCGGAGCTCCCGTACATTTCCCGGCCATTTATAAACGATCATGGCAGTAAGGGCATCCTGACTTATAGAATTTATTTGTGTTCGCCCCTGTTGTTTGAGCAGGGAAAGAAAATGTTCTGCAATGAGTGAAATATCTTCTGGATGCTCCCGTAGTGCTGGGAGGTGAATTTCCAACGTATTAATCCGGTAATAGAGGTCTTCACGAAATTTTCTGGCCTTTACCAATTCTAATAAATCCTGATTGGTGGAGGCAATGACCTGTATATCCACGCTGACTCGTTTCGTACTCCCCAGACGGCAAAATACTCTTTCTTCCAAGAATCTCAGAATTTTTGGCTGCATGTCGAGGGGTATGGTATCAATATCATCAATGAAAAGAATTCCTTTGTGTGCCTGTTCGATGTACCCGGACTTGCTTTCCCTAGCATCAGTAAATGCTCCTTTTTCATGGCCAAATAGCTCTCTCTCTACGAGTGATGAAGAAAAAGCCGCCAATGAAATATCTACAAATGGACCTTGTGAACGCCACCCTTTTTGGTGTAGTAATCTTGCCACTAATTCTTTTCCAGTTCCGGTTTCCCCGGTTATCAGCACTGAGATATATCCATCAGCAGATACAGACTCAATAAGCTGGCGAATTTCATTTATCTTGGAAGTTTTCCCCACTAATTCCACCGGTTGTATTTTTGAGAGTTCTTGTTCCAGATTAGAAATCCTATGACTCAAGTTGGCCTGTTTCAAAGCATTCCTGATGGTGGTTTTAAGCTTTAGGAGATCCAGAGGTTTGGCCAAAAAATCCGTTGCTCCCAGTTTCATGGCTTCCACGGCTATCGCCATTTCACCGTAAGCGGTCATCATGATAACCGGGAGGTTGGGGCGACTCTCCCGGAATTCGCAAAGGAGTGTCATTCCTTCACGGTTATTAGCATCGTTTTCGTCTAGCTTTATGTCCAGAAGTACGGCATCTGCTTTCCATAATAATTTGTGGGCCTCTTCCACTGAAAATGCCAATAATATAGCGAATTCCTCTTTAAGAGCACGTTCCAGTGCTCGACCAAAAGAGGCATCGTCGTCCACTATAAGGATAAATGCCGATGGTTTTTGAGTCAACGTTGCACTCCTTTTTGTATTACTCATCCTTAACGATCTTAACTATGGCTGCCAGGATAATGCCCAGTACGATCAGGAAAAACAACAGGCCTACTATTTGCTGGATAAGTTCCATGGAGGATACCCTGCATTCCACAATTTTCATGTCAGCGCCCATGGTAATTTCAGTCTTATTCACTACAATGTGTTTTTTACTCAGGAGAGCTTCTTTGAGTGGCTCGAAATAGCTAAATATAAAAACTGCCAGTCCCAGAATGAATCCTATTCCCCAGATTTTAAGGTTTGGGTAATATTTTAGATGTTCGCTGTTTTGAGGGGTGCTCATTTTCTCCGTATAATTGATATGACTATTGAACAAGAAGATAAAAAAATCAAAAAATACGAAAATAAATAGTACTCCGGGCAAGAGTAATGGATTTTTTATAAAGCCTTGCTCTAAGCAAAAAAAAGAGATTAAAAAAAGGATTAGAAGAATAAAGATTGATGTCAATGTTTGGGGGGATATCCGTGTAAACCATTTCTTCATCAGCTCAAAATAAGGGAACTTTTTTTTTATTTTTTCGCCCATCCATTACCTCCTGGTTATTAAAGTATATAGGTATGAAATAAAAATCCCTAAGTGCAAGAAACCACCGCTGACTAGTAGGAGTGTCAGTATATGCGCCCATGTGTCTTGAGGAACTCCATTAGACTGCAATCCAAAATAAATTAATAACGCATTTGAAATGTGAGCGGCCAAGGAAGAAAAAGTCGCCCCGAATTTCGCCTCAGTTATATTTCCAATTATTCCCAGAACTAACGGCCATCCCACGAGGGCCAGGGAAAACCATCTAAGTGAGCCTACAAGAGTTTCTATATAACTTCTAATGGGGTAGATTAATAAATTAAGTACTCCTTTAAAACCCGGCTGTCTCAGAGACCAGCGCCGATTGAGCAAGCGCAAACAATTGAGACACTCAAGCTCTTCATCAAAATGACCAACTTCTTGGAAAACTCGGGTGATATCCGTGATGATACGCATCTGGGCATCCAATATTGAACGTTTTCGTATTTTGGGATGAAACCAAAAGGCCACTGACTTAACTTCATTTTTGATTTCCCTGATGCGGTTTTTGACGTCGATGTTGTATTCAACACCATAAAACATGCATTCTGCTTTTACTTCCAGCTTGTGCTTCAGGGCGATGGCTTCTAGGGAAGTGGTGGGGGTGCGATACCCCAAGAGTTCAACGGCTTCAAGGGCAAGAGTCGCTCCAAGGATGCAATCCTGAACGGATTCTGCCTCCTTAAGTATCCTTCTGGAACGATCTATCAGATTTTCCCCTATTAGTTGCAGTCTACCTGGAGCGCTGTGCCCCCCAATTTCTTCAATCGCTCCATGTCGGGGTTTAGTCTTCGTCCATTCACCTTTTCGCCTCTTCCAGTAATCTTTTAAAAGTCCGCTTTTATCAAAAATGTTATACATGCCACTGGATGGCTTATAAACAACCCTAACCCTTTTACCTAACTTTCTTATGTACGCTAGGTTCTCTCGATACCAGGGAATATTCTTATGCCCAACTGTAACCAAGATACGCTTTGAAACATCTTTTAACAGGTCATATTCTAAATCCCTTTTAGACAAACTTGATAAACGAATATCTTTATACTTATCTGGGAAATTTAGAAACATATCTTCAAATGTGAGAGATACTTCTGGAATTTTATATTTTGCATTTTCAGTTGATAATAGTCCCATTATAGCTTCTGTCGTTACAATGAGACATCTATAACCCAATTTGTAGGCCAAGTAGCCATGCAAAAATGCATAGGATGACTCTTCATCCATAGATACAGCGAATTTATCTCTTGGTAGTAAATAGTTAATAAAATTGATTTTTTTTGAAGTTTTCAAATAGCTCTCTTTTACATTCTCTCTAATACCTATTGGATCAAAAATAAAATAAAAATTCTCGATTTCTTTCAATCTTTCCGTAAGAATAGACGGATAGACTTCATTAAATTGACTTATTTTCTTCTCGCAACTACTCAGGCTGGCGAAGGGATTATAAAATAACAATCGGATTTCCGGGAAAGTTGAAACGAGCATACCCATTAAAGGAATAAGAGGAAAATTTTTTTCGCTGGCTCTTTCAATAAAGCAAGGCAAGGTATTTAAATCCCTAAATTGTTTAATTTGGATTAATCCCAAAATCACGATACTACCAGGAATCATCAAAGTTTTCATGTTGAATTCAATGGTATTTTTTATAAACTTATAAATTTCAAGAAGTTCAAAACTTTTTGGTACCGTACAGATTTCAATTTTTTCCAGTTTTTTTAACTCTGGGAAATTGACCGAAATATTTCTTTCCATCGCTGTTAAACACTCTTCATGATCTCCAATTAGGATAATTTTACTATTTTTCATATTTCGATCTATACCTTCAATGTTTCTATAATTTTTTCAAAAGCAGTCAATACCTGATTGTACCAATCTCTGAAAAGTTTAATATTGTATTTAATAATTTTTTTTTGAGTTTCTTTAGGATAATTTAGCTTCAATTCTCTTTCAATCTCTATAATCGGTTTTACCTCATCATTATTTTCAATCAAACCTGCTAGTATCAAAAATTCTTTATCAATTTTTTTATTCCATTGTTTTTCTTGCTCAACAAAGTTTTTTAGACAAATATCACCTTCAATAATGAATTGTTTGACGACATCTAAGATAATCCTTTGGTGATAATTATTTTTTATTTCATCCCAAATATCATTACGGAAGTCACAATCCTGCAAAGTTTGAAGATCGAGATCTAAAGTAGAAAGAATTCCGTTAACTTTATGTATAATTAGAGCAAGAACATCAGGTGAGTTCAAAAAAAAGCAGTTAAAAATATCATCAAAAGAAGCTTTTGCCTCTAAATATATTTTTTCGGAAGTCTCAACAATTATTTTTGCAAATTGCTTCATATTTTTTTTACTTAGGGTATATTGCTTATCTTTGATTCCATAGCGGCTCATTTCAACCCCCAAACCGTTCAAAACGAGGCCAGCATCGTGGCATGTCAAGTAAATTTCGCATTCCTTATTAATCTTTACGAATTGAAGAAGCATTTTAGCAACTTTTATTTTGTCACTTTCCCACCTAATCCATATGATACAATTTTTTTTGCACTCGACTTTTCTTAAATCATCAGGATATTCTACATGATCTGACGCTTCCTCTTTTAAAGCAATCATTTCAGTTTCTAAAAACAACCAACCATTAGTCCATTCATCTTCTCCAGGTGTGAATATTCTATCAGATTTTGGTGGCGCTCCTGTTTCGATAATTAATATTTTTATTTTACTGATTTTTTTTCTCCCTTGACACTTAGTGCTATTTGAATTAGATAAAATTTGGATGGCTCAGATAAAACATATTTTTCAAGCGTTGAATATTCTAAAAATGGCGCATTATCTGGAATATCTCCTTCTGTTTTTCCTCTCCCGGAATGAACAATTACATGGGGAATTCTTTCCCTGATTTTATTAATAAAATCCTCCTTGCTCAATTTGGGATAAAAATTCTTATGCATTTCAATAAACCTTGTAGCGTGGATAAAAATAATGTGAATTGGTAAACCGTCAATTACTTCAGTCTCTATTCCACCATCCTCCTTGAACACAAAATCAACCAATCTTTCTTTTTGACCATCAGATGATTCTTTTTTTGCTTTATCCTTCTCAAAAGGTGTTTTCCATATGTCTACACTCTCAATCCGCAATGATTTTACTATATTAATTCCCATCCAATAAAGTTTTTCAGATAGGCGAATATTAGGTTCATCAGGTGCGTTCAAAGTATGAAGCGATTCGGAAATTCTTTCATCAATGATGAGCACATTTAGCAAACAAGCTTCTATAAGTTGTCTGATAATAAAATTAGATAAATTTTGATCCTTAATGGGTTCTAAAGAAATTAAAAAACTAAAGAATTGATCAAATGCACTTATATATTGTGCATAATAAGGATAAAATGATCCAGTTGCTGTTTTGGTTATTCTATTTTGATTTATAATAGCTAAACCTTTTGTAAGGTTTCTATGCCTACTTATACATATCTGATAGCGGGAGCTATCTGACTCGTTAAAGCATTTAGGATTATCCATTTTTACAAAATCTATTGTCATTTTTATGTTATCATAAGTCATCTCCCTATCTATACTTCTTTCCCATGCCTTAGATATATCATCATCATCAAAATAAATTCTAAAATTTATCTCATTTATTTTGCTGGGAAATATTATGCATTGTTTTTGTTTAAAAAATTCATCATACAAATGACATCCAAATTTTAGAGAATTGTCGAGGGATGATGATTTAAAATCTATATTATCATAAACTATTCGCTGTGGCAATGCAGTTTTATTCATTTCAATTGAATTCAATACCTCATCCTTAAATGAGTCATCCACATAAAGAAAATCATAATCTATTACTCCATCAAAAATATTAGTCGGACAATCTACAAACCGAACGCCTTCCCATTCATTTGCAAGAGAATCCTGTGGTTTGCTGTTATTTGGAACAACCACAAGTGCAATCCTGGGCTTATTGAATCGAATCACATAACATATCCTTTCTTTGGAGTCTTCCCAAATTTTTTTTCCCCTTGTTTTTCCAATATAGGCATAATCGGGAGACTTTTCTTGAGTCGTTTCAATAGATTCTCCTGCAACAAAGGCAGCACAAATTTTCATTTCTTTTATTCCCCAATTCCCTGGGATAATTTTGCCCGTATCATTAATTATTCCATTATCAATCATGCATCTTAAAGCTTTAATTAATGGTACTTCTCCAATTTTCCGAATCCCATGACCATCCATTATCAAATCACGCCCAATAGAAATTATCATATATTTATATTTGTACTGATTGATTTGTGGATAGTTTTCATCATCGAAATCAACAAGCAATTTAACGAGATCCCACGAATCGCAGCCAACTATTTTTATCATGCAAGAATATCCATCATTATTATCATCCAGACCATGTTTAGATGCGTTGCGGATAATGCCTTCAAAGAGCGCAAAGAATGCTTGAGCGCCAATATCGGCATCCCTAAGACTAACAAGAAAAGGCTGCCAGTTTTTGGATTGAAATTTATAGCCTCGAAAATACTCACTCAAAGGTTTTCCATCAACATTAGCATCTGAATTACTGGTTATTAGATGAAGTGCAAAATCTACAAGGTCCGCATCTTTTTCTTTTTGTATATCAAATCCAACAGTCTCCCTAACCCACGATATTGCATCGTTAGCATCATCTATATAACAACCAAATTTGATTTCAATATCTTTAAGTGTATATCCGTCTGAAAGATTTATAAAATGGAGAACAAGAGGATTTTTTTTAATGGGTAATAGAATATGAGTGTAAAAATCTATACTACATCCCCATTGGGGCCATTCGGTCGCCATTCTTGCTGAAAGATCGTTTTGTCTTTGCCTGTAGAAACTAAGGCGTTTTTGCGCTTCATCCTTTATAAATGTTAGAAATAAATACTTTTTAATATCATAATTTTTTTTACAGTCCTTAATTTCAACATCACCTAATTTAATTTCAGATATTTCGAGAATTTTTTTATAAAATTCTGTGTTCTCTTTCTCTTTAATTATTTTACTCATAATACGAATATCAAATGTAGATATTTTATTTCTCAACCCATGCTCTATATGTGACCCATGAATATGAGACTTGTTTCTCGCCATTATGGCGGCAATTGCAGAACACAAAGCGTATTTATGAAACATAAATTTTTCGTATTTATTAATTTCATGAGACAGTCTATCTGTAAAACAACCAATAACAGACTTCTTAATATTTTGGAGTTCATCAATTTCGAAACATTTAGTGGAGGCAATTTCAATACCACCAACTCCAAATTCCGGGAAAAAGGGAATATGATAAATGTAAACAGAATCAGTATCAGAGAGCATCAGCCATTTTTTTATGGTTGACGAATAGTATTCCTTGACGAATCTAAAGTCTGTTTCGATAGAAGAACAATCAAGTCCCAAAATCTTTAAAAAGTTTTGAATTTCATTTTCAATATTGTTAATATTTATAGAAATCAACTTGAGTTTATCAATTGGTTCCCCAGATATTATACAAATATCTCTTTTTAAATATTCAGGTGGTAAATAGAATCTTTTTAAAAATGAGAATGTCTTTTCAGTGTCCTTAGAAAAATCAGGAGATGAAACTATCGAGACCGAATTATTATTAGCGTCATTAATATAATTTTTTGAAATACTTATTTTAAATTTTTTATCTTCTTCATTAAAAATTGCAATGAAAAAGCTGATAGAATTCGGATGATTCCCAATTAATTTTTTGATTATATCTTTAGCTTCTGAAATGTTAAATCCGCAAAGAGATTCTAAAATTCCTTCTTTTTCTATATTCCAACCATTATCATGTAGAAGATAACAAATTAAATAATCTCTAAGCAAATGATATTTTTTATTAATTATTAGTTTATCACCTTCTATGTCAACAATTTCTAGGTTTTGAAGTTGAATTATCTTAGTAAAAAAATTCTCAGTATCACGGCCCTTTGATAGAATTTTAAATTTTTCAAATTCTTCCAAAATTATAGGTTCCGGTTCACTTAAGCCTTTTAATTCCATTATGGTTTTTCTAACAAATTGTTCTAAAGGCCCCATTTCCCGAATCCATTGTATTGGGATTTTTTCTGATTCTATTGCAATTTTATAAGAATTCCAGTCTGAAAAATTTTCATAAATGTAATTTCCATAGGCTTGATAAACCCCAAGTCCAATACCAATATTTCCCTCGGATTTAATCTTATCTTCCTCATATTTTGTATAAAACTTTTTATCTTTCACAAACCAGTTTTCACTTAAATTTTTATACCCATTTTCAATCAAAGTCTGGTATATATGCATTCTTGAATTTAGTATATCACTTTTACTCATGAATTCATTTTTTTCAATATCTTCAAGTATAACATTATTTTCCTTTTTACGCGGCTTATACCAAAGCTGATACCATGTAATAGAAGGGGGCGATATTTCAATAATTTTCTTTAAATCATATTTTATATGATCGAGAGTTTGATAAGGCGTTCCATATATTAAATCGATATTCCAGTTTTCAAATTTTATTTCCTTTAAATAGTTTATTAACCATTCATAGCCACTATTAGATCTATGTAATTTTTTTAAAATTTCTGCATTAAAAGATTGTATTCCAAAACTAATTCTATTAATCTTTTTCCCCAATATTAGGTAATCTAATTTACTTTTGTCTATGCAACTAGGATGTAATTCTATTGCAGTTTCAACTTCACATCTATTGTTGTTTAGTTTTTTTATTGCATCAACAATTTTAAAAAGTTTCTCCAATTGTTCTAAATTTAGAACGGAAGGTGTTCCACCACCAATATAAATGGAATTAATTTTTTTCCAATCAGAGAAATAATTTTTCAATAGCAAAAATTCCTTCTCTAATAAAATTAGATAGTCAGAAATTTCATCTTCAATTGTTTTCTGTTTTTTTGGGAAATAACAATAAAGACATTTGTTAATGCAAAAAGGGATATGAATGTAGAATGAAGATTTCTCTTGTTTACAAGGAGCAAATATTTTAGAATAATTAAAATTATCCAATGGCTTTTTAAGAATACCGACAGGAATGTGAGAATATACAAAATCGTAGTCAAAGGGATTTATTTCAATACCTGAGGAATCTAACTTTTGTATAATTGAATGGAATTCTTCTAATTTTTCATCAAATATTGAATTTGGATTATTCAAATTTTCACCTACTTCAGACTTTTAATAGAATTTAAAGCTTTTTCAACTTAAGTTTGTATTCAATTTCACCGGTATTCTTCACAGAAATAGAACCGGTAACACCTTCATAATCTGATATTCTTGTAATTCCATCCTTTATTTCAATCAAACCATTATTTACAAAAAGAGTTAAACCATTTGCTATTAAATATCCGCAATCATATCCTATAAAAGCATCTAATGAAGGGTCAACACCATATTTAATTTTATAATTTGATATAAATGCACTTACTTTTTGCTTCGTAGAATTGATATCAAAATCCAAAACATAAGCATCTCCAATATCTTTACCAACAATTTCAAGTACTTTGGGATAAGCCATTTCAGGTGTTCCGTATATAGCACCCATAAATTTCGCTTCTCGAATCTGTTTCAATAAAACCCCCAGTGAACTACCATACCCCCCTACCACAATAGCATTAGGTTTAGTATTTATGATTTTAGCTATAATATCACGAAAATTAGATACTTCATTAGGAAAGGAAGATGAGGCCAAAATATTTAATTTTACTTGTGCTGCCGTTTTGGTAAAAGAAGTCATAAAAGCTTCTCCAAAATCATCTTGAATATACAATAAACATAATCTTCCATTTTTTTCATACAGTTCAGAGAGATTTTTTGCTAGAGCTTGCGCCTGATAGTTAGTAGTCGGTAGCATTCTAAACATATATTTTGAATCTTTCGTAAGATCTGGAACAGCAGCTACACAAAATGCCGGAATTTTATTTTGTTCGATCATTGGTTTTAGTGTCATAGAGATTCCACTCATACAGATAAAAAGAAAATCAGGTTTTTCCATAGTCAGAATTTTATTAAATTCTGAAACAGAAACTTTGGGATCGTTTTGACTATCATGATATGTAATAGATAATTCTTGATGATTAATGCTACCCTTTGCATTTATCTCTTCTACAGCCAATGATATTCCATTTTTATTGCCTACTCCAAATTCTGCAGCACTTCCAGATAGAGGAAGAATCGCTGCAATTTTAAAAACATGTCGCTCTTGTTTTTGAATATCTTGCTTTTGAATACCTCGTATACCGATGATTGCAGCTACGACTATAACTAACACAATTACTATTATCCACACTTTTTTATTTTTCATATTTTCCTCCGAGATTCATTGATTGATGTTATTATCTTGTTTATAAATGGGTATTTACCCCATCCATAAGGGTTCATTGGGAAACCTCGCTCTAAGTCTTTGATTTCCATAAAAGAAGGTAATCTCAATTCTCTAACATCCCAAAAGCTTCTGCGAATCATAAGTTGACCTCCACTTCACCTGGTTTTCCCAGAAATAGGTTTTCCAGTTTTCCACTGCTGAGCAAATCTTTTGGATTCGACTCGGTCAGGGCAAGGTCACCATTGACCAAAACCACGGCACGGTCCGTAACCTTCAGGGCCTGACCAACATTTTGTTCAACTAATAAAATTGTCATACCTAATTGTACTCTGACTTCATGTATTTTTGCAAGTACTTCTTGCACAATTTTTGGAGAAAGTCCGGCAGATGGTTCATCCAAAAGCAACAACTTGGGTTTCCGAACCAATGCGGCAGCAATCGCCAGCATCTGACGCTCTCCCCCAGAAAGCAAACCTGCCCGTTTGTCCCGCATATTTTTTAAAACCGGGAACAGGGAGAAGATTTCATCCCAAGAGATCGAATTATCGCTATATCCAGGAGTGACAGATGCAACCTTTAAATTTTCAGCGACAGTGAGATTGGGAAAAACCCGCCCGCCCTGCAAACAATAGCCAATCCCTTTCCGAATTCTCAAATGAGTGGAAAGAGAAACGATATCCTCATCATTAAAAGAGAGACTACCACTGGACGGCAACAGAATGCCGGCTATTACCTTAAGCAAGGTGGATTTACCCGCGCCATTGGGGCCAATGATGGTGACCAACTCACCGGAATGCAAAGATAACGATACACCTCTAAGCACTTCCAACTTGCCATACGTGGCATGGATACTATCAATGCTTAAGAGACTCATTTTTTGCCTCCGGCGGGCAAGGGGCTTTTTTGCAAAATCGCACCCGGCACTCCCAAAAAACGCTTTACTGTTTTGAACATGCTGTGCTTCCTCGTTATAACCCAATATACGCTTGGCGCACTTCAGCGTTTCCCAAGACATCCTGAGGTAGGCCGAAATAAGTGACCTGCCCCTCATCCAAGAAAAAAACCCAATCGCCTATCTCGCTTACTACATTCAAGTTATGCTCGATTAAAAGAACCGCTTTTCCCTGATCGCGCAAAGAACGGATAACCTGAAGAAGCTGGGGAACCATTGCCGGACTCACTCCAGCAGTAGGTTCATCAAGGAGAAGAATTTCAGCATCCGAAGCCAACAAGCGGGCAATACATAGCAGTTTCTGCTGACCATAGGAAAGCGATTCAGCTTGATCGTCTTTTTTTTCCTCCAGACCCACAAAACAAAGCAGTTCAAGCGCTTTTTGGATATGCGCCTTTTCCTGTTTTCTGACATTAAGAGGCTGGAAAATAGGAGCCCACCACCGTTCTCCAGATTGACCTGGGAATGCAGTCATTACATTATCCAGAACAGTCATCTCTTTGAAGATACGCACATCCTGAAACAGACGTCCAACTCCGGCTCTGGCAATCCGAAAAGGAGGAAGCCCAGTCAGGTCTTTTCCCTTCAGTTTGATACTCCCGGCATCCGGTTTTAAAAATCCGCTGATCAGGTTGAAAACTGTGGTTTTACCTGCGCCGTTGGGACCAATAAGAGCAGTTATTTTATTGGCGCTAAAATCCAAATAAATAGAGTCCACCGCCTTAAGTCCCTCAAAAGACTTGGATACTCCGATCAATTCCAGGACACTCATTTTAGTTTATGGTCGCCTAATAACCCTTGAGGCCAGAAGCGCATGATGACAATCAACAAAAAGCCGTAAATGATCTGTCTCATATTCGCTGCAATAGAATCTGGGATTTGCAGGAATCGCAATACTTCCGGGAGAAAGATCATGATTACCACCCCAATGATGGGGCCTGAAAGATTCCCAGTACCGCCAATGATGATGATGGACAGAATATAAACCGATTCCATCATGGTAAAGCTGGTGGGATCTATATAGCGCATGTACCCGGCAAACAAGACGCCAGAAATGGCAGCAAAACCTGCGGCCAGGGCAAAAGCGGTGATTTTGCAACGGGTGACATTTTTACCCAATGCCTGGGCAGCGGTTTCATCTTCACGAATGGCTTTTAACAACCTGCCAAAAGGTGAAAACGTGATTATATAGATGAATATGGCACAAAGAACAGCAGCAATCAAGCTAAAAATGAAATAGGCGGGGATGGAATCAATAATGAGACCGAATAAAACTGGACGTGGGATGCCAGGGATACCGTAGGGCCCCCGGGTAAGTCCGACCCAATTATAAAGTATAGTAAAAGCAATTACCTGGAACCCGATGGAACCCAGTACGAAATAATCGCCTTTGAGACGTAGAGAGGGAATAGAAATAATAAAGCTGAGCAATATGGAACCCACGATAGCCAGCAACAGGGAAGGGAAAAAGGAAATTCCCAGGTTCATAATGGACAGGGTGCCGATATATGCGCCGATACCGTAAAAAGCAGCGTGGCATATAGAAAGAAGGCCAGCATATCCGACCAGGAGGTTCAACGAGAGAGCCAAAATGCTGTAGATATGAATCATAATAAAAATATGGAGCAGATAATTCATGTGGCACTCTCCTCTAAGCGGCGCCGTTTACCTAGGATGCCTTGGGGTCTAAAGAGCAGGAATAGAATCAGGACCAGGAAAGTAATCAAGTCCTGCCAACGAGCAGAAATTTGCCAGATAGCCAGACTCTGGAGTATACCCAGAACAATACCGCCCAGCACCGCACCTTCAAAGATACCGACACCGCCGATGATAACCGCCACAGCGGCATTTAGAACCGCAGACATGCCCACGTGGGGGTCCATGCCCACATCCAAAGAATTTAATATGGCGGCCAATGCTGCCAGGATTGAACCTAAAGCAAAAACAATGCGGCGGATCATGGTGGGATTAATACCCATTACGGATATTAACTCCGAGTCATCGCGCATGGCGCGTAAGGTGATACCCAGCCGGGTCTTTCTTAAAGCCAGGAAAACCACGGTGGTGATCACGATAAAACATATAAAAATCAAGAGTTGAATGCGGGTAAGAATAATCCCAGCGAAGGAATAGGTGGGTTGTAAACCTGGGAGCGGGATTTTGGTTTCATTGCCATAAAGCATAGCGATGACATTAACAATAATAATATATAGACCAAGGGAACTGACGATGTGAACCAGGGGCGAAGAACCCCGGCGTACAAGGGGGTGGTAAATCATTTCATCTATGAGGATTCCGATGAGAGCTATGGCTATAAAGGCCAGTAAAAGTGAGAGGATGAAAGGAATGTGCCATAAATTCCAGCAGGTAAATAAAAAGTATGCCCCCAGGGTATACACAGCGCCGTGGGCAAAGTGGAAGATACGGGTGGTGTTGTAGATTAGGGCAAAGCCGAGAGCTACCAGGGCGTAAGAGCACCCGGTAATGAGTCCGTTGGCTATGAGTTGGAGCAGCATTTCAGTCTTCCTGCGTTAATAGCGAGGCGATTAAACTTTTTAGTTCTTTGAGGTTAATAGGTTTTTTCAGGTAACTGGCAGCTTGGAGATTAAGGGCATCCACAGCCGAATCGAAATCGCGGTAAGCGCTCATCATGACCACGGGTATCGTGGGATAGTTTTCTTTAAGCCACCCCAGGAAGATAAGACCGTCACGATTGGCCATATCATCTTCTGAAAGCCGGATATCCACCAGGGCCAAGGAGACAGAGTCATTCATGTTTTTTTGGGCTTCTTCAAGAGTAAAAGCTTTGGCGATATCGTATTCCAGAGAAAGGGCACGGCCCAAGGACTGGACATATTCGACCACATCATCGACGATTAAAATTCTTTTTTTTGTCATAGTAATAATAAGAGCAATTTTATTGCCAAAAGTCAATTTTCCAAAAAGACTGATAGGGAAAGTCTTTCTGGGAAACCAATCTTTTCGACGTCCGTATTTCGTGACGGTCTGATCACATTTCGTGTGACAGAATGATCTCAGCCCGAATTAATTGGATATCAATTCACCGTGATGTAGTGATACAGCTATTGAAACGTGCGCATGAGAGAAAAAAGTCGGACCGATATTTTATTCAATATCATTGATAATAATTTTCTCTTCCACTCAGCTATTCATTCTGAATAAGCTACCGCCATTAGGGGTGTTAATATTACCAGCACCCACTTTGACCAAGCCAACAGATATTCTTTTAACATAAACATTATTGATTCTACCGAAAAAATATTTTTACCACACCTTGTGAGGCAAAGTCAACCCCCTATTGATCTCTTTTTCAAAAATAAGTATTTATAACGACCAGTAAAGATGGAAGTTAGGAGGTTAAGAAGCTAGGCGAAAAGAGTCTCGCGTTCCTTCCGAGTACAATTTTCTACGCCTATCAAAAATCCCCCAGCAGTTTCCTCTCTGGGAGCAGCACCAGAATCGCTTCGCTCTCAATCTTCTCCATGGTCACCAAATCCGCTTCACTGAAATTATCCGTGAACGTGTTTTGCTGTTTCTGCTTTTCTAAAAATTGGTACAACGTGATGAAGTGTCCATTGTCCATGCCCTTAAAAATGAGATATTGAACCAAAAACCTGGGCTTTTTCATTAAATTCGTTAAATTCGTGTTAATTCGTGGGTAAATCTCTTTCTTTTTTTCCTCTATACCTCTTTGCCAGACCGATTCATCTCTTTTCCACTCGGTTTTGCCTCTTTGCCAGACTGACTCATCATTTTTCCACCCAGT
>CAZCVI010000117.1:0-18229 GCA_964502145.1 uncultured Clostridia bacterium | reverse complement strand
GGGAGAGATTTTTTGGCGGGGAAGGATAGTGCCGTCCAAAAAACTGAATAGATACTCTACGACAAAATTCAGATGAGTAGAAAATAATATTTGGAATAGTTCCTTATTTATTACCAAATATACACGCCGCCATTGTGACCCTGTTTGGCATGGACAGTCATATCGACCAACACCATCTTGTACTTGGAGGTGAGATGATGCCAGGTCCAGGTGCCGGTCCGACTATTAGGAAAAAGCATATCGGCAATAGCGAAATGCTGCGGGCGTGTGGCGGTTCTTAATGTCACTTTGGTGCCAGAGGGCATTACCCCTTTGGTTTTATCCTTCAAATCATTGCTCAATTGTATTTCCGAAGAGGAATCCTGCGGGTTCACCCATTGTATGCTGGCGGATTTTATTTTTGCACCTTCCGCCTTGTTGTAATTGGCCACAATCGATTTGGGATTCTTCGTAAAATCAATACTACCATATCCATCACGATAATAAATGACATTGTCGTAATTAAACCCATTAGAAGCACCGGTATAATCGCCATTAAAAGAATAGGTATTAGGCGTGCGTGCCATTTGAATAATTTGTTTTGTATCATCTCCAGACAAAGGGGTGATCCCCAGTAATTGTTTAAACTGCGACCGGGTAAAAACACCGGATTTCAACCAAAGTAAATACCTTTTATCAAGCTGATCGGGTAAACCCACCCCGGCTTTTTTGCAGTGATATTGCACGAGATTGAGGAACAGGTTAAATAGTACCGGGGTGCCGAACATATCTTTTGCCTTGCTCAAACGCGACATTCCTTCAGGTTCCAACTCGTCCCAGTCGATAATTTCTTCAGGGGCGCCCCCTGTCATAGGACCATGATCAGATTCATCGACTTCAGCGGTAACTTCAATGTTATGCTCCTCCCCATGTTCTATTTCCGGGATGAAAAATACCACGACGTCTTCAATACGAGTAAATAAATATGAGGTGGAAAAATACCCCAAATCTTCGATAGTGCCACTGATGGCTTTGTTCACAGCGGATATGGATGCTTCAGACCAATCAACCTGACTTATATAATTCAACTTTTCGGTATCGCCAAGAAATTTTAGCATCTGGATATAGGCTTTGATTGGACTTTCCTGATAGATAGTATTTACAAGCTGGCGTTGCTCTGTATTTAAGGATCCATTTTCCAATAAACTCACCCACTTTCGTTGCACTACTTTTTGTTGAGTCGTGCCATTGGATTTCTCTTCTATTGTTGTAGATGGTGCGACCTGCAATTGTTTGGCTTTCGCGCCCATCGTATCTGCTTCCTGTTCCAACCCGTGATCATCATTGATGGCTTGACCTCTGGCCTGCATGGTAGGAGCCACTCTTCCTTGCCGTTGTTGCACAACATGCCACGCTTCATGGGGCAAATGATGTACTTGCCCGGGGGCGACGTGAATATCATTACCCTGGGTATAAGCCAAAGCTTGCAATTGCGCCGGTTTATCCGAGTTATAGTGGACTTTTACATCATTCATGGACAAACCCGATAGGCTTTCAATCCCGGTTTTTAGATGATCTGGTAAACCAGTATGATTGACTGGTGGAGTTTCCGCTGTTTTTGATTGCCGCTGTATATTATTTTTGTTTTGCGCATTGGCATTGGTTATTACAGCTATTTGTTCCCGTTGTTTTTGCATCAGTGGACTATTTTGTATTTTTTCCATTTGCGCTCGTTGTGCCACAACCTGTGGACTACTGGTCATCATCTGGATATTCTTGCGCTGCGCCAAACCAGCGGGGCTATTATCATTGAAGAAACGTGGTGACGTAACACGGGTTGCATGACGACCATTGGACTGTAATTGCGGTTGCTCTGACCTGACATGTATTGATTGTTTCATTACAAAGCTCCTTTTTCTAACCAAACATGGTGGCTTAAAAACCCACCAGGAAGTTTTACCTGCACATACAGAGAACTATCTATCGTCACCAGGGTTTATTTGGTGGTGATAGTTTGCATTATATCATATTCATAAAAATTATCAAGGTAAAGATGCCGCCCTAAATTCACCGCCAGTTCTTTGAAAGTATCGTAAAAGCACGTGGGAGTTATGGGAATACTTCTGTTTGTCCCATAATTCCCATTCTTCCCATAACTCCCATTAACTCGGCGGTGGATTTAGGGAATACCCCCTTTATTGACAATAAATATATAAATGGTCTATAATCATTTCTGACTATGAGTTTAAAAACCAAAAACCAACACGCTAGGGCGCTTTATTTGAAGCAGGTCAGACTGCAAGGCTACCGCACCATTCAAGATACGCAGATGGATTTTGAACCGGGGCTCAACATTATCATCGGCAAAAATGGCGTGGGCAAATCCAATTTTCTCCTCTATTTAAAAACAGCCATTGATTTTAAAATATCTCTCTTCTCCCATCTTTATGCCACTCTTCTCTTCTCTATGCCCGACCAAAAGGAAATTTGCATCAATATCAAAAGTAATATCAGGAGCACGATCATGAATGGTTCCCCCACCATTCAAGCCAATCCAGTTACTTTTTCTGTCAACCAAGCGAGCGATTCGGAACAGCTTTTTGAGAGCCAAAAAGATTTTTTCAATTTTTTAAACCTGGAAGGACTTCTTTATTCAACCATTTTTATCGCCCATGGCTTACCCAGCAGTTATCCCATGGTAAACACCCCGTTTTCTTTTAAGATTAACCGGACAGGAGTGTTAGAAGATTATGCGGGTCTGAAAACAGCAGGGGAAGGCTCCTTTTGCTTGGAGAATGTATTTAATTTTATCTTGTATAAGGGTCTGGAAATTTATGGCGATACAAAGCTTCCTGGCAAAAAGGAAATGGAATCACTCATTACGGAAACGGAAAAAAAAATAAAGTCTTTGGAATCGGCTTTAAAAAAATATACCGATATCAAAGGTATTCGTTTCAACAAAACATACAATGTGGTGTTTGACAAAGTAAAAGGGGAATTCACCGTCTCCAATTTATTTCTGGATTTTAAAGTGGGCTCGCAATGGCTTCCCTTCGCGCATTTATCCGATGGTACACGGCGGCTATTTTATATTGTTTCAGAGGTTGCTTTTCCCGCGCTTTTTTATTTCAGGGACAACCAATTCACTGCTATTGATGGTCAAGCCGGAAAGATTATCTTGATTGAGGAACCAGAACTGGGCTTGCATCCCAGGCAATTGGATGGACTATTGCTCTTTTTACAAGAATCATCTCTTTCGCACCAGCTTATTATCACCACCCATGCCCCGCAGGTCTTGGACATATTACGCAGAGATCAATTGGGAAAGATAACCATTGCCCGCTTATCCAGCAACGGAACAAAATTAAGACACCTTACCGCAAAAGAGCGGGAGAAAGCAACACTTTACATGGAAGAAGAAGCCTATTTAAGCGATTACTGGCGATTTTCAGACCTGGAGCAGTGACAAGCAAACATGAAAATTGGCATCATCGGCGAGGACCCTTACGATACAAACGCGATTAAGAACCTCTTGTCACAAAAATACTCGTTTCAATTTGTACCGATTCTAAAACAAATCAGGGGAGATCAACTGAATTCAGCCAAAACACAGCGGTTAGTTAATATCGAGTTAAAAAATCAGCACTATTTCCTCATCATTATTACCAGGGATCTGGATGGATTGGAAACTGAGATTCACAAAAAGGAAAAAGTGTTCAAGTGGTTTAAGCAGTTGGACTCTATTACTGAATTGTCCCTATTTTAAAGAGTTCATCACTGCCTTTGACAAAGCCACTCAAGAAATATCTCCGATTTAACTTCATGGTGAACGTTTTTTTTCCTTAATTTGGCGGAGAATCCTGGCCACACGACGTCTCTACCATTCATTTTATTAATCTCTAATGGCAAAACGTTTCTGATTTCAATCCGTTTCCCAATTTTGGGCCATAGTAGACGCGACATCCTTGTCGCATTCAAAAATAACCCAGCCGCTTAATCTTTGCAAACACACAATTCGGGTTCATCGGGAAACAGTTCAGAATTTTTTAAAGCAAAGTAAAGGTGAACTCTGACATATTCCCACTGCAATGAGACACTTAAGGATGGAAATGACACGTTTCAGTAGTGAAAGTTAAGATTGTACCACTGCATTTAGATATTGCAGCACTGCATTGAGACACTTTACCACTGCAATTAGAAATTGTACCACTGCAATTAGAAATTGTACCACTGCAATTAGAAATTGTACCACTGCAATTAGAAATTGCATCGCTGCATTGAGACATTGCATCGCTGCATTGAGACATTGCATCGCTGCATTTAGACATTGCACCACTACATTGAGACATTGCATCGCTGCATTTAGACATTGCATCGCTGCATTTAGACATTGCACCGCTACATTGAGACATTGCATCGCTACATTGAGACGTTGCATCGCTACATTGAGACGTTGCACCATGAAAATGACTTGTTCCACTCCAAAAATGACAGAGTGCATCAGAACATTGAGACATCGTAACCCGGAAGAAAGCATCGTAAAGATAAAAACCACAGGTTGCAGAGCTTTTTTACAGAGATGAAAGCATAATTAAGCCATAAATCAATGGCAGGGAAGAGATGTACCCCATAACCCATTGATGGCTTCCTATCCCAATGAGGTTTTAATCCAGAATGATAGCTGACACTCATATCGGCCACATGAGTATAATGTAATCGACCTGGTGCCAAAAAAATCTCCTCGAAACCGATTAGAAACTCATAGATACCTATAGGAAGAAAACTAAATAGAAACTGCTTTTTTACTTGACAATCTTTTCTAATAGATATACAATAGGTTAAAATTCAATCACTATTTAATTAGGAGGTTTAAAATGGCTGTAACAAGAAACACGCTTACCACTACTGCTGGCATGCCAGTCTCAGACGATATAAACAGTATGACCGCAGGAAAACAAGGCCCAGCTCTAATCCAAGATATCCATCTACTGGATAAACTGGCTCATTTCGATCGCGAACGAATCCCCGAACGGGTCGTTCATGCCAAAGGCGCGGGTGCCTTTGGCTATTTCGAAGTCACCCACGACTTAACCCGCTACACCCGCGCCAAGTTTCTCTCCCTGGTAGGCAAACGCACCGATGTCTTTACACGCTTCTCTACCGTGGGCGGCGAGAAAGGCTCCGCCGATTCAGAACGCGACCCACGCGGTTTCGCCGTAAAATTTTATACCGAAGAAGGAAACTACGATATGGTGGGCAATAATACCCCCGTATTTTTTATCCGCGACCCCTTGAAGTTCCCCGATTTCATCCATACTCAAAAACGTCACCCCGCTACAAATACCAAAAATCCCGATATGTTTTGGGATTTCCTGTCTCTAACACCCGAATCCATCCACCAAGTCACCATTCTTTTTTCCGATCGCGGCACACCTCAAAATTACCGGCATATGAACGGGTATTCGGGACATACGTATATGTGGTATAATGCCAACGGAGACTATGTTTGGGTTAAACTTCATTTTAAAACACAACAAGGAGCGAAAAATCTAACGCGACAAGAAGCGACACGTCTGGCCGGTGAGAATCCAGACCACGCGACGGCGGATTTGTATGATAGTATCGCACAGGGTGAATTCCCTACCTGGAAAGTATCTGTCCAAATCATGACTCCGGACCAAGTGGCGAAATACAAATTTGATTCCTTCGATATCACCAAGGTCTGGGCCCATAGCGATGCACCACTGCAACCACTGGGCATGTTGGTACTGAATCGCAACCCGGTAAACTATTTCGCGGAAGTCGAACAAGCGGCTTTTTCACCGGGTAATTTTGTACCGGGCATCGGTCCTTCACCCGATAAATTACTGCAAGGCCGTCTCTTCAGTTACCACGATACACAACGCCACCGTTTGGGTGCCAATTACCACTTGATACCAGTGAATGCCCCCAAATTTTCCCCGGAAAACAATTTTCAGCGCGATAGTTACATGCGCACAGATACCAATGGCGGCGGCGGTCCCAATTATTATCCGAATAGTTTTGGCGGTCCGACACCCGACCCGTTGGCCAATGTTCCCCCAGTAGATATCACCGGAATGGCCGCCCGACATCAGTATACTCTTTCGGATCTGGACTTTGTCCAAGCAGGTAATCTTTATCGAAAAGTGATGACAGACATGGACAGGGAACATCTGGTAGGAAACATCGTGGCTCACCTGGGTAATGCCCAGAAACGAATCCAATTCCGACAAACAGCCCTGTTTTATAAAGCGGATACAGAGTACGGCAGCCGTGTGGCGACCGGACTGGGTTTGAATATAGAAGAAGTGAAACACCTGGCTGCTTTATCACAAGAAGATCGAGTTATAGCAACCAAGGCGTAATATATTTCTAAGGTTCAGCATGTCAATATTCGCGGTTGTGAGCCGCTTGATTGCGGCTCACAACTTTTACCCATATCGTGGGTAACGAATAAACATGAATTATACTTAATTAAACGTGCCCCGTTGTTTTTTCCAGGGGAAAATAATTCTTTTTAAACCACAACGAGACGTTTACCAATCCAATCATCACCGGCACTTCCACCAGGGGTCCGATAACTGCTGCAAACGCTACACCAGAATTGATCCCAAACACAGCCACAGCCACCGCGATAGCCAGTTCAAAATTATTACTGGCAGCGGTAAAAGAAAGAGTGGCAGAAACAGGATAACCGGTGCCCAGTTTTTTACTCATGAAAAAGCTGACCAGAAACATGACTACAAAATAGATCAGCAAGGGAATGGCAATACGCACGACATCAAGTGGGATTTTGACAATATATTCGCCTTTCAAGCTGAACATGACCACAATGGTAAAAAGCAAGGCAATCAGGGTGATAGGACTGATCTTGGGAATGAATTTGGTTTGATACCATTCTTTATTTTTCCATTTGATGAGGGTAAAACGGGTAATGATGCCTGCCAGAAAAGGAATACCCAGATAAATAAACACGCTTTTGGCGATTTCCCCGATAGTGATGTTGACAATACTACCTTTGAGGCCAAAGAAGGGCGGTAGAATAGTAATAAAGAACCATGCGTAGACGCTGAAAAAGAGCACCTGAAAGATACTGTTAAAAGCGACCAGCCCGGCAGCGTATTCGGTATCGCCTTTAGCGAGATCGTTCCACACGATGACCATGGCAATACAACGGGCCAGTCCGATCATAATCAAACCAATCATATATTCAGGATACCCTTTGAGAAAGAGAATAGCCAGAAAAAACATGAGTATCGGGCCGATGATCCAGTTCTGGACCAGGGAAAGACCAAGTACTTTCCAATTCTTAAAGACATCGCCCAATTCTTCATATTTGACTTTAGCCAAGGGGGGGTACATCATCAGAATTAACCCAATGGCGATAGGGATGTTGGTAGTGCCCACGCTGAAATTAACATTAAACGCGGCGACTGCGCCGGGAATTACATAACCAATCAGCACTCCTAAGGCCATAGCCGCAAAAATCCAGAGGGTGAGATAGCGATCAAGAAATGAAAGTCTTTTTGTTATTGAAGCAGTCATAGCATTATCTCCTTTGTATTTCTATTTATAATAGTATTCATCTTTTTATAGAAGCACCCGTATGACAGGTGTCAGTTCTTACCAATTTTTTAATGCGTATATTGATCAATGACACGATTGATGGCGCCTTGACACACCGGGCAGAACGTGAGAGTACGCGTGAACATAATGCAATTGGTAGCCGAACGATACAGACCTTTGGCCATATAACCCGCTCCTTCAAAGGCTCCCACGTGACCGTTGTATTTTGATTTGGCAATGACCGCGTCTTCGTCTAGCTGTTGTTTGCGGAAAAGTTCTTCCATTTGTTCTTCCGGGGCGTTGCTGCTTCTGAGCTGTGCGCGTTCTTTTTGGACGGCAAAACTGTGTGGATCGAATTCGTCTTTAGTCCAAGGAGTTGGAATAGGTGTTCCTGGCGTGACCATGTCTTTCCATTTCAGGTTTTCTTTATCCAAGAGTGCCGTGATATTTGCTTCCCATGGTTCAGTTGTGACAGTTTCATCCATTTGGTAGGAGACCGGCGAGGTGTAATATTCATCTGCCAGAGCGGCGAGGTGGTGACCCAGTTCATGGATAATCAGATATTTATAAAAGGCATTGTCTGCCGCCATCGTCATATAAAGTTTATATATGCCACCGCCACCATAGGTACGTTCATTGATGAGAATAACTGTAAATTCATAGGGTACAGCCGAGGCAATGTCGCGGATGCGACGATTATCGTAAGTCAGGGCGTAACGCTCGGAATCAAAACTACTGTAATGAACCGATAAAGGCGTCCGTTTAAATAAACCGGCATGGGGCCGGCTAACACCGGAAACAGTGGCAGGTGTTTCAATCGCACGCACGTTAAAATCTTTTTTCCGCGATTGGTACGGTTCAGTGCTGAACAATGCATCAATCGCCCGTTGCACATCCCCATGGAATTTTGGCATTTCTGCCTGCGTGTAACCATCACCCAAGACCAGAATATCCAGTTTCTTTTCAGCCGGTCCGTTTTCCAAAACAGTAAATACCTTTTCATCGTGTTGAATATCAGCCGGGTTAACAGTACGTGCATTAGGGTCTATCGTGGTAGACCAGATCGGAATGAATTGATTTTGTTTATCACGTTTGCTAAGCACCACTTTAACCGGCGCTTTGGGCCAGGGAAAACGTAGGGATTCATGAAAAGTGCCCCACTCTTTTTCAGCTTCAGGAGTCTCGACCCATTCACCGTACACATTTGCAAAACCGCTCGAATAGAGGAGGAGATTGTTTGTGTTCGCGAAGATTTCAAAGAAATAGTCGCCCAGTTTCAAATCGTCAAGCAACTCGGTTTTGCTGCCCGACCAGGGGCCATCGGATAGAATACGATCAATAGCCACATGCTCTTCATTCATATTGCCAGAGTGAAAATAATCCAACCGCATCGTTTTATCGAGGAAATAGGTTTCAAACGCCACGTCACTGGTTACAGCAGGAGCGGCGAAACCGGTTGAAAAAACAAGCACGAGGAAAGTACACACATTAAAAATTCCTTTTTTTACAGTACTTAAATTTATAGACATAGGATTCTCCTTATTACTATCTTTTTTTGATTTGATCCGACTTGATCCGATGATTTAATTTTTAATAATCTATACACGAAGAAACCTCCAGTTATCATCTTATAGATGCTAAATTATAGAGGAATCAGCAGGGAATGTCAAGGATTTTTTATGTGTCTTGGACTCACCACCAAATTCTTGAAATCGTTATGGACAAAATGGACAAAGTGGACAAAAAAACGTTTGTTTTAAGTCCAAATCGAGTACTTTGTCCACGTCGTCCATTTAGTCCAGAAAATCCATTGCTATTACTTTAGAATTTAAATAAACCGTTTCAACCAAACCGGGAAGAAATGGCGCATATCATCAAAATAAGTATAAAACACGGGCACGGCAAAAAGGGTCAGGAAGGTGGAACTCACCATCCCACCAATCAGTGTGATCCCCATGGGCGCATAGGGAATCCCTACTAACCCGGTATTACCAACAGCCATGGGTACAAGACCAAAAATAGTGGTTAATGCGGTCATCAAAATAGGCCGGAACCGATGCATTCCTGCGACCAAAATGGCCTGTTCGCGCTGCATACCCTCGTTACGATACTGGTTGATCAAATCAATCAACACGATGGCATTGTTCACCACAACACCCACCAAAATAACGAGACCAATACCAGCCATGATCTCAAAGGAAGTCCCAGTGATGAACAACAACCAAAATGCCCCAAAAAAAGCAGCAGGAATGGCGATCAACACGGAAAGAGGCAAGATGAATGACTCGAACAGAACACCCATGATCAATATAACCAACACAATGGAAAAAATCAAGGCGCTTTGAATATCTTGATCCTGTTCCATCATATCATCGAACCGCCCACCTTTCTCATACCCGTAACCAGTGGGGAATTGATAATTTTTTAATATTTTTTCCAACTGCGGCGCTATTTTTTTTATATCGGCTTCACCGATAAAGGCCCGCAACTGCATCGAGGATTTCCCGTTTTCCCGGCGTAATTGCCCCATGCTTTTGTGGTAAGTGATATCGGCAATGGCAGCCAAGTTGGTTTCTGTTTCACTGCTTGTTTTAATGAAGGTATTTTTTAATTGGGCTACAGTCTGCCGTTGATCCGCCCGGGATTTGACATAGATTTCGATCTCCCGGTCCGGAGTCTGGTAATTGGAAATCTTGCGCCGCCCCAGAGCAAAACGGACCAATTGGCCGAGGTAGTTGGGGTTGGTGCCCAGTTTAAAGGCTTGATCACGATTGGCCGCGATATGGACTTCATCATTGCCAGTTTCCATATCGTTTTCCACGGTAAGGACACCCTCTACTTGTCTGATCTGCCGTTCCAGTTCACGGGCGATCTCTTCCAGAACGGTAATATCGTAACCGGTGAGGTTATACTCCAGGGCAGAGTTTTTACTCTCGGTTTGGCGCCAAGTGGTACGCATCTCCACGCCGGGAATTTCGGGTAGGTTCTTTTTGATATCCTCGGTTAATTCCTCGCGGGTCAACCGTTTGTAATGACTGAATCCCAGGGCATTGGCCAACTTACGGTAAGTGGACTGGTACCACTGGGTGTCGGGATCGGGTTTTAAATAGAGTTCCAAGCGCCCCACCAATTTGAAAGAGCGTGTAGAAATATGATCAATATGGTACAAATCGCGTTTTTGCATCAGTTTATTGGAGATATACGCCAAAGTTTTGTCTACTTTTTCAACGCTATAATTAGACGGGAAGGTGCAAATCACCTTGGCATCCCGTGGCCCACCTTCAGCCATATCGGATTTTTTCATCATATTGAGGGGAATCATCATGGAAAAAATCAGCAACATGATAACGATCACAGCGTCGCGGCGATGTTTCAAAACTTTTACCAGAACATTTTGATACCACTGGGTGGGTACACTGTGAGTGGCCTGACGGATCTGGAATTGTAGTGGTATGGTTTTGATGGAAGCGAGGGGAATCAGAATCAGGGCGATAAAAAGACTGCCCAAAATGGCAAAAATAACAGGCACACCGATACGGGTGAGGTAAAAAGACATGAAGGAATTGCCGCTCATGATCATCATGGGTAAAAACACGACAACAGTGGTCAGAGTAGCCATTACAATAGCCAAGCCAACTTCGGAAGCACCGAGGACGGCTGCCCGTACCTTGCTATAGCCCATACCATTGAACCGGTAAATATTTTCGGTGATCACGATTGAGTTATCGACCACCATGCCAATAGAAATCATCAAACCCATCATGGTAAAAGCGTTGAGGGTCCACCCCAAAGCATACATGCCCAAAATAGAAATCAACATGGACAGGGGAATTGCCAAGGTCAACATCAGGGTGATATTGAATTTACGCAAAAAATAGAGCAACACGAGGAAGGAAAAAAGCCCGCCCCATAACATGCTGGTCTTCACATTACCTATGGAATCGTTGATCTCGCGGCCCTGGTCCCAGAAAATGAAGTAATCAACTCCCTTTAATTCGGGACGGTTCTTGATCTGGTCATCCAATTTTTCCCGGACCCGGTTACACACTTCCACCGTATTGGATTCGCTTTCTTTATACACGACCATACCCGCGGCGACCTTCCCGTCGACCCGCATCAAGCTGGTTTTTTCTTCATCGAAATCGTACACCACGTCGGCAATATTTTCCAGACGAACACCATTGCCGATCTCTATTTTTTTGATATCCTCCAGATTATTGAACCGCGATTTGGTACGCAACATGTATTTGCTTTTTCCCATGGTAACATACCCGCTGGACATGGCAAAATTGTCTTTCAGCAACGTTTCCATCAGCATGGGCAGGTTGATGCGATAGGTACGGACCTTATCGGTATCCACGATGATCTGGACATACTTTTCACGCATCCCGAAAAGTTCCACGTTGGCTACACCTTTGATACCGTTCACCGCTTGTTTGATGAATTTATCGGAAGCGTAAAAGGGGTCTTTAACACTATCATCAAAGGAGATACCCATGTAAACAATAGGTTCATCGCCCTCCCGATAGCGGAAGATATATATATGATCCTGGTCGGCTGGAATCAAGGGTTTCACCCGTTCAACACGATCAGAAACCTGGGCATAGGCAACATCCATATTCGTTCCCTGGGAAAATTCCAACTCGAAGTTACACCCACGAGTGGAAGACATGCTGTGGAGGCGTTTTAAATTTTTAATGGTTTTTAATTCACCTTCCATGGGTTTAACGATCTGTTCCTCGATTTCCTTGGGGTTGGCATCGGGGTAAGGAACCCATACACCCATGTAGGGAACGCTCAAACCGCTGGGGAAAAGATCCATCTTGATACGAAAGTAAGCGATCCCTCCTACCACCAGCAATGTCAACACGATCATGGCAACGGTTACTGGGCGACTTACGGAAAACCGTGGCAGCATACTTTCTCTTATTTTTGGTTCGCTCATGGGTCCCTCTTATTTACTAAACTTGCTATAAACAATGGGTATCAATACGAGGGTCAGAAAGGTAGCGCAGGATAATCCGGCAATAATGGTAATGGCCATGGGGGTACGTATTTCTGCGCCTTCACCGAGACCGAGCGCCATGGGGAACAACCCCAGAACAGTGGTAAGGGTGGTGATTAAAATGGGGCGTAAACGAACGGCGCCGGCCAGTTTGATAGCGGCGATTTTTTCCATACCGCGCTTACGCAGGGTATTGATATAATCAATGAGGATGATGGCGTTATTAACGACCACACCCACGAGGGTGATCATGCCAATATACACGGTAACGCCAAAAGGAATACCCATGATATACAGGGTAAAAATTACGCCGATTAAAGCCATGGGAATGGTGAACATGATCAGGAAAGGATGGAGAAACGATTCGAATTGAGAGGCCATAACGATATACACGAGAAAAATAGCGAGTACCATGGCCAGGGTTAAACTACCCAGGCTGGTTTCCATCTCCTTGTTCTGACCGCTTAACTCGTAAGTAACACCAGGGGGCATGGGGTAACGATCGACGATACTGTAGATTTTCTTAACGGCAGCGGTCAAACTGATGTTGGAAATATTGGCAGAAATAATGGCGCATCGGTCCTGATCGACGCGACGAATTTCATTGGGACCGCTCAGGATTTCTACGCGGGCGACACTTTTTAATTGAATGGGTACGGGACCACCGGGATTTACAATCAATTCGCTGATGTTCTCGGCCCGTTTGCGCTGGTCATCTTTTAAATAGACGCGGATATCAACACGACGATCTTTTTCCTTGTATTTGGTGGCCACATAGCCCTCAATTTTATTCTTGATAATGGAAGCGACATCATAGGCATTTAAGCCGTAATGGGAAAGGCGCATGCGGTCAAATTCCACTACCAGTTCGGGGAAGCCAACCTTCACGGTGGATTGCACATCCTTGAGTCCAGGTACAGCGGCGATCTTTTCCAAGAGTTCGTTGTTGACACGGCGCAGGTCATCCAGGTTATACCCCTTCAGGATCACCTCAATGGGGGGTTTCATGGTAAACATTACGGGCCGCGAGATATTATAATCCAAATCGGTAAAATTCTGTAATACTTTCCTAATCCCTAAAATCACCTTATCCTCGGCGGTTTTTACGTTCCCTGAGGCTTCTAAGACCACAGTGATTCTGCCGATATGTTCGCCTACCTCGTCCTCGTTGATCTCGTCCTTGGTGGTCCCAGAATAATAACTGATATTTTTTACATGGGGGAGCGTTTCGATTTTTTGACTGAATTGCTGGAGCAATTGATCGTTTTTATCCACTGGTGTACCCACGGGAAAGGCGACGTTCACATACAAGGTGCCCTGATGCACTTCGGGGATCAACTCGCTACCAATACGGGGCATGACGATAAAAATAGAAAATAAAAACACGACGACCATCACGGCGATGATCTGGGTGGCATTTCGTAACGAGAGCGCCAATAGTTTGGGGTAATATCTGTTCACAGCGTTCAATATCTTGGTGAACCCCTTGAGTAGAAACTGGATCACAGGGCCAAGCACGGCAATGAAGAGCAAAACGAGACCTTTGAAAAATACAATGCCCGCACCGAGCAGGGTGAGTAGCAGGCGTACGAACATAAAAAAGAGGCCAACGACAAAATAGCGGAAAAGATAATAGACCCAGGGCAGGGGGCCAAGTATAAATTTGTAATTTCCCATGGACTGGACATATTGTTCAAAAGGCAAGACACGGAAAAAATCATCCCAATTGGTTCTTTTGGCGGGGCAATAGGACACCAGGGACTGCATGAGTTTGACGGCATGGGTATGAACACGAAACAGGGCCAACAGGGGATAAAGAAACACGAACAGGGTGGCCAGGAACATCAATAACAGAACGAGCACAAAGTTTCGTATGAGCACGAAGATGTTTCGTACCATTTCCACTGGGATGAGGCTGAAGTTTTTAACGGTATGGTTCTCTTCAAAGGCAAAGCCAAATTTCTTGAGCAAGGGATTGGTTTTCTCGAATTTGCGTGAAGCCAGCATGGGGATAAAATAGAGGGAAACGAGGAGTGAGGCGAGGAGGGAAAAGACAACGGCGAGGGATAAATCGCCAAAAATCTGCCCGGCAATGCCCTCGACAAAAACAATGGGGAAAAAAACGGCGACAGTAGTGAGGGTGGAGGAAACAACAGCTCCGCCGACTTCATCGACACCACGTATGACGGAAGCAACCCATTCGTCACCCTCTTCACGGCAACGGAAGATGCTTTCCATGACGACGATGGAGTTATCCACCAACATACCGACACCCAGTGCGAGACCGCCGAGGGACATAATGTTGAGGGAGACATTAAAAAGTTGCAAGGGGGCAAAGGCAGCGATCAATGACAGGGGGATGGACACGGCTACGATCACGGTGGTGCCAAAATGACATAAGAAGAGGTACAACACGATAATAGCCAGGATACCGCCCATGACGGCAGTGCTTTTGACCTCGTTGATAGAATTCTCAATGAATATGGATTGGTCGGACAGAATGTTATATTCGATATTTAATCCCTGGGACGCTAACCGGTATTGCAAGAAGTCCGTCATTTGTTTTTCGCGCATCAGCTCCTCGGGATTTTGTTCTGCATTGGGCTGCGTTTTCTTTTCCCCGGCTAATTTCTCCGCTTCTTTTTGACGGCGTTCCAGAGCTTTGGCAAAGGTTTGTTGGCCAACGGTGCCGAAGAGTTTTTCCTTGACGCGGTTACTTACTTCCACGATATTGGCATCGGCTTCTTTATAGATATTAATCTCGATACTCTCTTTTTTATTCACGCGGGTGATTACCGTGCGTTCTTTATGGCTGTAGGAGACCTCAGCAATATCTTTCAGGCGTACCAGGACATTTTCCCGTTTGGCAATGATGATGTCGCCAATTTCTGCCATGTTTCGAAATTCATTGAGCGTGCGGACAATATATTCCGTCTCGCCCTCTTTGATGTTCCCGCCAGCCAGATTGATATTTTCCTGGGCCAGCCGGGTAGTGATCTCGTTAAAATTGATCTGGTAGGTAGCCAGTTGTTTTTCGTCCAGTTTAACCAGGATTTCTTTTTCGAATCCCCCTTTGACCCGGGCAGCCGCGACGCCCGGCAGTGATTCCAGTTCCCTGGCGATCTCATCTTCCACAATTACGCGCAGGTCTACCAGCGGGATATCGCTGACAATGCCGACACGTAATACCGGGTCCAATGCCGGATCATAACGCAAAATCAGCGGCTTTTTCACTGTTTGTTCCAAGTTAACTTGGTCCAATTTCTCCCGTATCTCCTGGGAAGCACGATCCAGGTTGGTGCCCCAGACGAATTCCAGAACGATATCCGATTGTTCGGGCCGGGAGATGGAGGTGATTGAAACGAGGTCTTTGATCAAGCTCAGTTGTTCCTCCAGTGGGCGGGAGACTACATTCTCTACCTCTTCAGGGGCAGCGCCTGGATACTCTGTCCGTACCGTGAAGGAGGGATAGGATATATCCGGCATCAAGTTCCAACTGAGGCGTTTGTAACTTACCATGCCGAATACAAATATTCCGATGACGATCATGATAATCGCCACCGGACGCCGGGTAGTAAACTCGAAATGGGATTTCTTGGGATTACCTTCATTCCGGGAATTTCCGGTATCGTCGTTATTATCGATCACCCCATTATTACCGTTATCATCTATAGTACCGTTTTTTTTATTAGTTTCGTTATTGGCCATCATTCACATCCATTATCCTGTTATATATCATTATGTCCATTTGTTTTACATCCAACCGCATCTTCTTTAATATTTTTTCTACGGTGCCAGTGCTCTTCTTCATCTGGCACCTTGTCCCAGGGGGGATTTAGACCACCGGGCTGATGATGCGCACCAGGGTTTTATGTTTGAGTGAGCTTTTCCCGGCACTGACCACCTGTTCGTTTTTGGTCAAACCTTCGATCACTTCAACAATGTTGCCATCCTCGAATCCCAGCTTGATCTCTTTTTTCTCCGCCTCGTTGGCTTTGGTGATAATAAAAATAAAAACCTTCCCGCCATCGTAAATGAGGGCGTCTTTGGCCAATAAGATGACATTCTGGTGAACTTTTTTGATTATTTTAACATTGACAAATTGACCCACGGCAAAACTGTTCTCTTTATCATTGACATCCACCGTGACTTTAAACGTACCACTGGCTGGGTCAATGGCGGGGGATATTCGTTTGACATAGCCGCGAACAGTGGTAGTACCGGAATAAATCACCGCGTCTTGTTTAAGAAACAGGGCGTTTTTTTCTTGTTCCGGGATATTGACCACCGCGATTTTTTCTTTATCTTGAACCACAGAGAAGGCCATCTGGGTCGTGTTAATGCGGTTCCCTGTTTTGATATACCGCTTGGATACCACGCCGGCGATCGGGGTGGTGATGCGGGTATAAGAGAGCAGCAGTTGGGCTTGAACCCAATTCAGCTTGGATGTGTCCAGGTTATATTTGAATCTGCCAAAATCTTCGCCGCTTAACATCTCCCGTTGAAACAACTCTTTTTGGCGCTCGAATTCAACGGTAAGGTTTTTAAAGTGGATATTCGCTTTTTTCTCATTGATAGTAGCTTCGCGGTCATCCAGAACAGCCAGAATATCGCCTTTTTTGACGTGTTGGCCCTCGTCAAAATTTATTTTCTCAATCAGTCCAGAGGTCATAGGGTAGATGTCCACTACTTCCTCGGAATCAATGTTGCTACTGAACAGCAGGAATGAACTGATATCACCAATGGTTGGCGTAATAACTTGTACCGGGACAGATTCGGAAGCTGTATCCTTTTTATTCTCTGTGCCTTTGGCTTCTTGGTTTTGAGTATTTTTTTCCCCTTCGGGTTTGGTGTCACTGGCTCCGGGTTTTCCGCACTGTATTGCTATAATGAACATGCATACAGAAATAAAAATTTTAATAGATCGTTTCATATTGGCTCCTTTAAATGAATATAGATTTCATGTCTATTATAACGAAATTTAATGCAAAAAGTTTCACTTTTTTTTTTATGGGATGATTACCTGTCAAGTTCGAAGCTTGGCCTAAATCCATCGCCAGTTCTTTTAGAGTACAATAAAATCAAGTGGGAGTTACGTGAGTAACGGGAATTATGGGAAGAATGGGAGGAATGGGAATTTTTTTGTTTATCCCATCATTCCCATCATTCCGATTCTTCCCATTAAGTTGGCAGTGAATTCAGGTTGGCTTACAGCAATTCAAAATTAGAATTGCTGGGGGGCCAGAAAAAGTATCTATTCAGTTTTTTGCACAGCCGCCCTTCCCCATATGGCAATAAATTCCTGGTTTCTATTCGTTTTTTGGTTTTTGGGTATTGTAGACGCGACATCCTGTCGCATTCACAAATATTCCACCCGCTTGATCAATGAAAAAAGTCAATCCAGGTTTATCGGGAAACAGTTCCGAATTTTTTAAGGCAAAATAGAGGGGAACTTGGACTTTGTACCAGTGCAAGTAGAGACTTTAGGATGGAAATAACACGTTTAAGAGTGAAAGTTAAGATTGTACCACGATATATAAGGATTGTCCCTTGAACTTAATGAATTGTCCCTTGAACAAAATGAATTGTCCCTTGAAATAATCGATTGTCCCTTGAACAAAATGAATTGTCCCTTGAACAAAATGAATTGTCCCTTGA
>CAZCVI010000116.1:0-20579 GCA_964502145.1 uncultured Clostridia bacterium | reverse complement strand
CACGATGAGTCTCAGCTCAGCGGGAAGAGTAAAAACCACGTGGAAATGAGGCACCAGCAACAGGTGCGTGGCAAATAAATGCACAGACCTATTCCTCGCCTATCTTGTCTGGAGAACGCATATAATATTTTGCAAGTCTCAAAACTCCATTGAGATAATTTTCCTGGGTGTTTTTTGAAAGATTGTGCAAGACCATGTCCTCACACATTCGTTACCGCAAGGGACTTTCGTGTGGGGGGTTCTTTTTGGGAGAACTCTTGGTATAATGCTGGTTAGATAATTTCATTGGACCTCCTTTTTGTTAGATTTGTTTCACAACCATGTTTTAACAAAAAGGAGGTCTTTTTACAACTTATAAACATTGGCAAAATGCCAAATTGTTAATAGGCCGCAGGCTGTTACCGCGGAGCGGTTTTGTCCAATTCCAGTTACTCACGTAACTCCCACTTGATTTTATGGTACGCTCAAAGAATTGGCGGTGAATTCAGTATCCGCTCTTGCCTTGCGTTTTTTTTACAGGACCGGATTATTGGCCGCGTCTCCAGATGGGGGTCATTCACTCACCCCGAAAACTTAATTTGTACCGCGCGGCAGGAAATTTACTGTTTTACAGGAAAAGTAATTTATTATAGGACTATTCGTTGCTAAAAAAAGGCTTGCTTTATATTTATTTAATCATTATATAAGCTTGTTTAGGGCCTGTGTACTGGTTCTGCTTGGATATTATATAGATTCAGAACGATCTTGGCATGAAATATGCTCAATGTATTGTGCATAAATCCTATTAGGAGGAATAAAAACATGCTAAAAAAATATCGTGTTACCGTGCTTCTTGGAGTAGTGGCCTTATTAATGTTGACCAGTGTTTTGGTAGCTTCACAAAAATCAGACCGACGCATTGAAAATAATGCCAGAAAAACCTATGTATTTAGTACCTATCTTCGCGGCGATGATATTCAGATTAATTGTGCTTCTGGCGTGGTCACATTGACCGGGACTGTGAACGAAGAATCTCATATATTATTGGCTGGCGAAACTGTGTCCGATCTGCGTGGCGTAAAAAGAGTTCACAATCAACTGGTAGTAAAAGGTGATTATCCAGTGAGAAGCTCCGATGCTTGGATTCACAGAAAGATTAAAGCCATGCTCTTATTGCATCGCAATCTGGACGGTGAAAATACTGAAGTTTTCGTAAAAGATGGCCAAGTCACCCTGCGCGGTGAAGCCAGTAGCCAAGCTGAAAAAGGCCTGACCACAGAATATGTGAAAGATGTCGAAGGCGTAAGAGACGTGAACAATGAAATGACCGTTGCCGAAAGACAGCATGAGAAACATCGCTCTTTTGGTGCTTATGTTGACGATTCATCCATAAAATCACAGATCAAGTTGGCCTTGCTTTTTCATCGCGGCACCAATGCATTCACCACCCAGATTACAGTCAGACGGGGCATAGTCACAGTGACAGGTACAGCCGGGACCATGGCTGAAAAAGAACTCGTGAGCAGACGTATTGAAGATGTCCCAGGCGTTCTAAGAATCCGTAACCGTATGATCATCAAGTAATACTCTTTTAAATTGTGTGGGGTCAATTATTTTGACCCCACACATGGTGCTGTTTGTTGAAGGGGACAGGTCGGATGTAATCCAGACAAAAGAAGAAAAAGGTAAGGATTTACTTTTTCCTATTAGTCTGGTATACTAGAAAATGGACAATTCACCTCCGAGTCAGTTAAAGGCTAACGCTTTCCTTAAAGCTATGCCACCTGACCGGAAGGGTTTAACTGGAAACGGTTAAGCCTCTCGTGTTTAGAAAGGAGGTATTATGAAACGATACATAAGCCGCATAAAACAAATGGTTTTTATAACCATGCTATGTTCTGCGGTCTTTTTGAGTGCCGCAACACAAGAAAAAATCACCCTGGCTTCCACTACTTCAACCTTAGATTCAGGATTTTTCGATGTTTTTATCCCTATTTTTGAAAAGAAGTTCAATTGCCAGGTCAAAGTTATTGCCGTGGGTACTGGACAAGCCATGCGCTTGGCACGCGACGGAAACGCGGATGTCTTACTGGTCCACGACCGCCCGGCTGAAGAAAAATTCGTGGCTGAAGGCTTTGGGGTTAAACGCCTGGATGTGATGCACAATGATTTCTTCGTGGTCGGCCCCAAAAACGATCCGGCAGGCATCAAAGGCAAAACTGCCCTGGACGCTTTCAAAAAAATGGGCACAGGTAACACGCTCTTTACTTCCAGGGGCGATGATTCAGGCACCCATAAAAAAGAACTCCGCCTGTGGCAAATCGCCGGGGTTAAACCTTCCGGTTCCTTTTACTTGGAAAGCGGTTCGGGCATGGAAGCTACTCTACGCATCGCCAACGAAAAGAAAACCTACTGCCTGGTTGACCGTGCCACCTGGTTGGCGCATCAAAAAGAAAGCGACGGCCTGGAAATACTGGTCGCAGGAGATACGAATCTATTCAACCCCTACTCGGTGATCGTGGTAGCGCCCGCTAAATTCCCCTGGGTAAATTACAAACTGGCCACAATTTTTGCTGATTTTATCCGTGGTGCAGAAGGCCAAAAGATAATAAAGGAATTCGGCGTGGAAAAATTCGGCGGCCCGCTCTTTTTCCCGGATGTGATCAAATAAAAAAGAGGTTAACCATTGGATTATTTTTTTGAAGGATTAAAACAGGCGTTAACACTTCTTTTTCCACCTTCCCCGGAAATATTAAGCATCATTGGGCTCTCATTAATCGTATCGGCTGCCGCCACAGTTTTAGCCGGGTGTTTCGCTATTCCTTTAGGCGTGTTTTTAGCCGTGGCAGAATTTCGCTTTAAACGGATGGTTATTGTTTTACTTAATACCGCACTCGCTATTCCTGCTGTTTTGATCGGGCTTTTGGTTTATATCCTGGTCAACCGCCGCGGATTGTTGGGATTTTTTGGAATCCTGTTTACCCCCTGGGCCATGATTCTCGCCCAAGCATTGCTGGCTTTTCCAATTATTACCGCGCTCGCTTTGGCCGCGCTTAAAGGTGTAGCCAAAGATACGAAAGACTTGGCTCTATCGTTAGGCGCATCCCCTGTGCAAATGGCCTTGGCTGTCATAAGGCAGGGGAAATTCGCCTTTCTCACCGCAGTTATCGCTGGATTCTCCCGCGTTATTGGCGAAACTGGCATGACACTGATGGTCGGCGGCAATATCAAAGGGCAAACACGGGTTATGACCACAGCGATCTCCCTGGAAACAATGAAAGGCAATTTTGAACTGGGCATTGCGCTGGGTTTGGTACTACTACTGGTCGCACTATTTCTGAATGTTTTCCTCCAGGTCATGCAAGGAAAATAATACTAAAAAGAAAAAATGAAAACAGCGCTCTCCTCCCTATACAAACGAATCGACAAACAGCCAGTCTTGGAAGGAATCGATTTTGAGTTCCAGCCGCGTTCCATCAATGTGATTATCGGACCAAATGGGGCAGGCAAAACAACCCTGCTTCGTTTAGTAGGCTTACTGGAAAAACCGGACCATGGCAAAATTTTCTTTGATACCCTCTCTGCATGGGATTTAAAAAGCAAGGAGAAAACCAATTTACGACGGCGCATAGGTTTTGTGTTCCAGCAGCCACTCATGCTGGAAGGAAACGTGCTCCGTAACTTAACCTATGGCCTCCACGTTCGCAAACAAAAAATTGACCAAAACCGTGTTCTGCACATGCTCCAAAAAGTAGGGTTGCAAGATAAAATAAACCAGGAAGCGAAGAAACTTTCGGGTGGTGAGAAACAACGATTGCAATTAGCCCGGGTCATGCTCTTGGAGCCGGAATTATACCTGTTGGATGAACCAACCGCCAATCTGGACCCGCTGAGCACGCGCACCATAGAAAATATTATCATGGAAATGGCGGCCAATAACAAAACAGTGGTCTTCTCCACGCATAATTTGGTGCAGGCGCGCTTATTGGGGCAAAAATTTTTCTTTCTCAAAGCCGGTCGTTTAGTGCAACAGGGAACAGGTGATGAAATCTTCCAGAGACCCGTTTCATTGGCTGTAGCCGAGTTTTCCTCGGTAGAAAATATCATCTACGGCGAAATTAGCACGAGAAACTCGCAAAAAATCCTCTCCTCTAACGGCCTACAAATCCAGGTGGTGACGAATATTGAAAGTGGACCGGCAGCCGGTGTGATCCGTGCGGAAGATATCTTGTTATCCAAGGAACCAATTGTCTCTTCGGCCCGCAATTCTATCCGTGGAAAAATACAGCTCATTGCCGATATCGGGATGTTCCTGTCTATCGCAGTAAGCTGTGAAAAACAAACGCTGATCTCTTTTATCACCCGTGAATCTGCCGAATTTTTGGCATTAGAACCAGAGCAACAGATATACCTGACTTTTAAATCCACGGCAGTCCATATTTTAAAAACCGACTCACTTTCTTGAGCACGTTTAACCTGTTGTCACATGAGAAGGGTCTTTGGCCAAAGCGCGTTACTCAAACAGGGCCTGGTATTTTGCCGCCATCGTTTGGTTTATAGTGCAGCGGTATGAAGAAGAAGTTTGGAAAAAGAAACGGTGTCAATAAAAAACAGTTGAAAAATGTATTGGTTTGCTGTATATTATAGATATGACTATGAACTGTGACACCCGAATAAACAAAGAGCCAAAATTGATGGCCGTGTTCTGGGATTACCCCAAATTCAGGGATGAGACCCATTTACGGCAGTACATTAAAGATAAAAAAGGCCAAAGCGCCTATTATTGGGTGATGAACCGATTTCTTCAATATGGCCGGGTAGTGGACACTTTTTCCTTTTTTGACATCAAGGAAATCTCAACCGAACTGGGAAACATGCAATTACCAGAATATGCTTTGAAGAAATGGAAACGGCTGATTGAAGTCTATGAATAAATTACAAGAAGATATCGGGGGGTATGCGCATCCTTGTCAACGTGACGTTTTCTTGGAGCTTCTCAAGAATGAGACCATTAAGAAAATAAGTTCTTCTTAACAGGAGGTACAGCTCTTTCCGTGTTTTACTTGTTTCATCGGACCTCAATTGACCTGGATTTTTTCTCTCTTGAGAAAATTGCCCATGACGACATTTTTTTATGGATCAATCGGACGTGGCCTAAAGAATGTGAAACCATCAATCAAAACGAATATCTATTGCAGATGCTGGTCAAAAATGTAAAAGTGGATATTGTCTATGATCCGATCTCTTTTGATGAACCCAGGGAAAAATACTTCTTTGATAGTGATCGATTTATCAGGATTGATACATTGCGAAGTATAGGTTCCAATAAGTTATGTGCCATGGTTGGGCGTAGAGAGATTAAAGATTTTCTCGATTTCTACTTTTTAAACCGCGAGATTAAGGGTGCAGATGTGGATGTTTATTATGAAGATGCACAAAAAAAGGAAGGGATGTTTGATGACCCACCAACCGTGGCGTATCAATTGGAATGTCATCTGGCATTTATAAAGGAGAATCCTGAAATTTTTCCAGAAACCCGTATTAAATACGATATTCATGATTTTTACGCCTTTTACGAAAGACTGGTTCACAAAATATATCATAGGAAAAGATAGCGCTGACGCTTCTCCTGTTTTTTTGCGGCCACCGGTTGGTTTATCGTGGCGCGGGGTAAAGAAGAAGTTAGGAATCCCCCCACACGAACGGCGCAACACACGTACGATTATTACCAGAGAGAAACTATAGCAATCAGGAGTTCTTGGAACAGTAGAATAAATAATGCGGCGGGACGCCACGTCTACATATTCAGATGGCAATAGTGTTTGGCTTTTTCCTGCCATCTGATTAGGGGCTATTGTAGACGCGGCATGAGACGTAGCGCCGCACCAATAAGCGGTGAATAGAAATAATCGAATGAGATTTCGGGCGAGTCTCTTGGAAGCGACATTCGACGGTGCTTTTCTCAGTGGGATTGTAACCGAAAAGAAACTTTGAAATTTAAATTTTTTGGAAGAAGTTTGTCGCCATTCCCGTCGGTCCCTATAGATAAATCAGGGTCTTAGAAGAAAAATAACTTATGAATTCAAAATACTCATTTCTAAAAAAATTGTGAATTGACTTTTTTATTAACTGTATGGTAAAATATTTTTTAAAACGAAGGTATCAATGAATAAGTAAGAATTTATATTGGCACTCCAAAAAGAGTGAAGGCACGCCCAAAAGTCAGAAGTTTATTCCCCCCCAAAAGGGATATAGCTTAGTTAAAAGAAATCGCTGAAGAGTTAGAATTTTTTAAATTCTAAAAATTATTGGTTACGTGGGATACAGAAATTTTGCACCGAATCATAAGTAATCTGGAGTGCAGTTCTGGCGTTGCAAAAAGTAATCGAAATTTATTAGAGGGAAGAAACGGTCTGTGTTGAATTATTTTATAGACTGTAAAATTACTGTTAATGCAGAGGAAATACATGGAAAAAATTCTTATTGTTTACAGCAATCCGGCAGAGACGGAGCGTATCAGGTTGGACAAAGAACATCGTGCAATTGATGAAATTGTACAACGGTTAGGTGATCCAACTCGAGTTGTTGTACGCCGCCATGCAGCTACATTCAAAGACTTGGCTACCGCAGTCTCTGAGGCAGATTGCACAGCCTTTCACTTCTCCGGCCACGGCTCACCCAACGGTATCTGCCTTGAACTAGATCATTGCGACGCAGGTGAGGTGATCACTGCGGAGCGCCTTGCTCAACTTCTTTTGAATACCCAACCAAAACTTACTCTCGCGGTGTTCATGTGCTGTTTTTCCGCCTGTGCAATTCCCACTCTTCTCAAGGTTGCGCCTTACTTGATAACGGTCTTCGGACGCGTCGATGATAACACTGCCATCGAGTTTGTTTCGCAGTTTTATACTCAATACCTCCGTACTGGATCGGTAAGCCAAGCTTTTTTTCTCGCCCAAAGCTTAACGTACGACCGACTGGAGGCCGTCCTTTCTCGAAGAACTACTAAAGAGGCTTTTGGCAGCGCCCTTTTTGAAGTTTTCCCTACAGGGGCTCGTATCTGTGATTCATTCCTTATTGATCTCGGCCCGGCTGAAGCATGCATCGCCTCGCTCGGGATACCTCGCGAGTCCTTTCTTCATATCCTTTCTCGCAAAATCCGACTGCATCGCATGATATTTGACTCTCCTCGCGACATGGCAGTACTCCCCATCGGCCCTTACGTAGGTGTACTTTCATGGGATAATGCACGTGACCTCATCACTTGCCATGATATCCTACAGATGAAGCCAGAAATTAGCCAAGAGGCGAGTGATACGTGGGTTGCAATTGCCGTTAATTACAACGATGATGCAATCCAAAGGTACAGGCTGTTAGAGCAGCCAGCCGCCCCATACAAATTTAGGGATTTGGAGACTTCAATAGATAACTATCGTTTCACATACAATACCCTTTGTAATGTAAAGAAATATGTGAATACACTTACAATGTACGTCCCAGAACAATACAGACTTACAAAATCAGTCATGATCGCGAATCTTGAGATGGCCGAAAGGAAATTCGCCATGGAGGATTTTGGAGCAGTCGTGTTTCATCTTGAGTGTGTACTTAGTTCTCAGCATGACTTGTTGGACGCACTCACTACGTCCTTGACAGTTAATCCAGGAAAGACGAGAACCACTCAGTGAACTTGGTAACAGGCGGTGCCAATAAAACCATGGAGAACAACAAATCATAGTCGTATGCACCAATGGTTTACATCTTACAACCATTGATGAATAAAGGGCATAATTATTTATTAAGGGATATTTTGGGACAGATCTTTTCTGGGGACAGGACAGTGTATCCATTCCAAAACGTCCAGTGTAATCTTTCACTCTTCATCCAATATAGGAATGGTCAATTATCCATCGCTATCAGAACGGCTTTTTTTTATAATTCTCCATGGAAGCAATGAATGTATCAGGAGAGATGAGTGACACTCTTGGATAATTAATGGTTTTTAAGATATTAAAATGGTGATCTGAAGTTATCAGGAAGTCGCAGTTACCACAAATGGCACAATCAACAAACTTATTGTCATCCCAATCAGCCTCAATCAAACGGAAATGGAAATGAGGGTCGATATTAATAATCTGCGGTGAATAGTCAAAAAACAGGCGGATTTCAGTCAAGGTCTTCTCTGAATAGATGCGGCCAAATATCTCTAAATATTCAAGGTAAATTTCATTTGAAAGCATAAGGTGGTTTCGCCCTTGTAGCACCGATCTGAATATTTCATGATAGGGGCTTCTGCTTGTTATTGCTTCCACCATCACATTGGTATCGACAACCAGTCTCATTTATTTTTCGATTGCCGATAGTTTCTGATTTCTTCGTTTATTTTATCTCGCGATAAACCTTTTATATCCCAATCCAAGTTGGCGAGTTTTGTTGCTTTTTCAGCGGCCATTCCCGCAATGAGTTGATGAAGTCGTTTTAACTCATCTATGCTCAAAATATCCAGGCCATGTATTATCTTGCTTCTTAACACTTCCGGGTTGTCCACTGTTGTAGTGATCATGACTACCTCCGCAAAATAATAATAACCAAATCTGGTCCTCTTGTCAACTTTTTATTCAAATAGAAACAAGAAGCTTGAGCTTGACTAAAACCACTCTCTTCAATAATGCCCCAAATTTTTCTTTCTGTTTTTTTTGGGATTTAACTTGACAAAATCTAGGAAATGCGTCATATATATAGGTATGAACTGTGACACCCAGACAAACAAAGAGCCAAAATTGATGGACGTGTTCTGGGATTACCCCAAATTCAGGGATGGGGATAAAAAGGAACAAAGCGCCTATTATTGGGTGATGAACCGATTTCTTCAATATGGCCGGGTAGTGGACACTTTTTCCTTTTTTGACATCAAGGAAATCTCAACCGAACTGGGAAACATGCAATTACCAGAATATGCTTTGAAGAAATGGAAACGGCTGATTGAAGTCTTGGGAATGTGGGAATGATAAATGGAAAATAGGAACTTCTGGGAGCAGTCCAGCAAACATTCCTACATTTCCCGCCACATTTCCCGCTCCGTGCTGGAGAAAGGGGTCAGGCTAATTTTTTTCCTTTACCCAAATAATTCCGAATGGGAGCCAGTTCTTACCAGGATCAATTTCCCTGGCTCTAATCGGTAGATGAGCAACCAATCAGGAAAAATGTGACATTCTCGAAAGTCTTTCCACTCACCTGTAAGTGAATGATCGCAATTTTTTGGCTGAAGCTGCCCATCTTCTGCTAATACTTCTACCACTTCAAGCAGATCCTTTAAGCGGTAGCCCCCGGATTTTTTAATTTTTTTGACGTCCTTTTTAAATTGATTTTGCCGGAAGATATCTCTCATTCATCTTCCCATTCTTGGGATAACTCTTTCAATGATACGGGCTCCACCCCTATACTATTCCTGGCGGCGGTCATTGCTTCCTGGGTTACCTTATTGGGTGCTTTTATTATAAAAGGCAATGATTTATTAGCAATCACCTGGTACAAAAAGAGGCGTATTCCATCGCTTAAACTGAGACCCATACTTTTCAAAATTTGGTTCGCTTCATCTTTTACCACAGGATCAATCCTGGATCGAATGAGACAATCAGTCATTTTTACCTCCTTTTTGTGTGGCCACGTTGTGCCCCAATACTATTTTACATGAAAGAAGAGTTTTGTCAACAGAAATAAAAAGAGGGACGCCCATTAGAAGTTTGCCTCTGGGAAAATCGGGGACGGGGCTCAATGCCACTAACAACGGGCTAAATTTCAGGATTGATGGAGTCGGGAGCAGTGTGGCAAAGCATGCTGGGAAAAAATAAGAAAAGAAAAGACTGCGAGTTGACAGCGCTGAGTGGAGTGTGTATAATGTGTATATGAAGAGTACGGATATCATAAAACGGCTAAAAGCGGATGGCTGGTTTATTTGTAATGTCAAAGGTAGTCACTGCCAATTCAAACATCCTGATAAGAAAGGGCGTGTGACGGTGCCGCACCCTAAAAAAGATATTCCTATCGGAACGTATAAAAGTATTTGTAAGCAAGCCGGTTGGGAATAAGGAGGTAACGATGAATTATCCTGTTGTGATACATAAAGATAAGGACAGCGACTATGGGGTAACCGTTCCCGATCTTCCCGGTTGCTTTTCTGCCGGGGCAACCATGGAAGAGGCATTTGAAAATGTTCGAGAAGCGATTCTCTGCCATGCAGAAGGACTTATGATTGATGGAGAACCTGTCCCTTCGCCAACGTCTATCGAGAACCATAGAATCGACGAATTATATAAAGACGGTGTATGGGCGCTTGTGGCGGTGGATTTCTCTCAGATTTCAGGGAAAGCGAAGCGAGTGAATATTACTATTCCCGAAAGGCTTTTAACCCAGGTGGACGGCTTTGCCAGAAAAAAAGGAGAGACACGTTCAGGGTTGTTTTTAACGGCTGCAATGGAGTACATCTCTCATCACGCATCATAAGCATACCGCGTAAAGTTTTTGCGGGACTGTGCCACACCCCTTTTCCATTTATATGAAAAAATCGGAAAGTTTCTTCTTGTTTACGGAAGCGATTGGATAATAGCTACAAATTCATCGGCTTTTAAAGAGGCACCACCGACTAAGGCACCATCCACATTGGGCAAAGCCAACAACTTACGGGCATTGGACGCTTTAACGGAACCACCATACAATATTCGCACGTTCTGGGAAACATCATCGCCAAATGCAGTAGCCAAAGAAGCACGAATCAATTGATGCACTTCTTCGACCTGTTGGGGGGTGGCGGTCTTGCCAGTGCCGATAGCCCAGACTGGCTCGTAGGCAATAATCATACGCGACACATCAACTCTGTCGATACCAGCTAAACCATTTCCCAGTTGCCGCTGAATAATGGCAGCAACTTGCCCGCTTTCACGTTCAGCCGACGATTCACCCACACATACAATCGGAATCAAACGATTATCCAAAGCAACCCTGACCTTTTGCAACACAAGAAGATCGGTATCGCCAAAATATTGCCGCCGCTCGGAATGCCCAATAATGACATACTCCGCCCCCGCTTCCCAAACCTGCAGTCCAGAACAAGCACCGGTAAATGCACCTGATTCAACATGACACACATCCTGAGCTGCCAGTCGTATATAGGTTTGCTTCAAATACCGAGAAACTGTTTCCAAAGAGGTATAAGAAGGAGCTACAATAATCTCTGCTTCTGGTGGCTGCTTGGGCAAACGAACACGGATGCCTTCCAATAATTCCAATGCCTGCGACCGGGTTAAATTCATCTTCCAATTACCGGCAATTACCGGAACTCGTTTACCTGACATTCTTTACTCTCCTTGTTTTCCTTATTTTTGCTGAAGAACCTTTTTTAACTCCTGGGCAATGAGGTCCTTGATGAGTTGGTTTTGATCGGCGGGAGCGGGTAATTCAGAATGGGCTGGCACGATAAGTGGAACAGACGCAGTGGGTACAACAAAACCAAGGGCAGCACGCTTTTCCATTAAGGACTGCTTATCTGCGGCAGGCAAGGTCATGGGTGTGCCCATGGTGTGGGCATAATAATCTATCTTTAAAAGATGTTCCAATAATTCGATACGCAAATAGGCTTCCTGCACATCCCGCCCAACGGCTAAAACTCCATTGCCGGCCATCATCATTACATCACAACCAGTAAGAGCGGCGGAAATCAGGGTTTCATTCTCGACAGCGCCGGGTTTTACATAAGGTAAGACGGGAATCTCGGCACCAATGGACACGACGGCTTCAGGAACCTGCACTAAAAATTCACGGCCCACCATTCCTCTGGCCATAGCAAACGGGGGATGAGCATGCACGACGGCTTTGACATCGGGCCGCGACCGATAGGCGGCAAGATGCAACTTGATCTCGGAAAAAGGCTTGCCAATTCCCTCAAGCTTGTTGCCCGCCATATCTAGAGTTAATACCAACGCGGGTTCCATCTCGGCTTTACTGATGGCGGTGGGGGTAGTGAGTAGCTTGCCCTCAAAAGACACGGACACATTGCCGTCATGATTGGCGACCCAGCCTTTTTGGTCGAGTTTATGGCAGATATTAGTGATAGCCTGGGCTAAATAATCGCGCGGGTTTGCCATGGGAGAGTGTTTCCGGGGTTTTAGCCCAATTGCTTGCGCGAGCCAGAGGTTTTCATCTGGTTCATCTGCTTTAAAATAGTGGAAGCGGCTTGGGCAGCACTGTCAATTTCGGATTCGGGGCCACTGAGGGTCAAACGCCCGGTAGCACCAAAGGGTTTGAGATCAATCAATTTGACATTGGCGGCTTTGAGGGCTTCATTGCAGGCAATCATGAGATAAGCGGCAGGGGTGGCTTCAAAGATAAAAACGGATTCTCCGGCCAGGACCATGTTGCCTTTGGCTAAACCGGTGAACATGATGGCATGGTCTTGTTGCACGCTACGAATGGTTTTTTCAGTGAGGATTTCTACTTCGGCGCGGCTGTTTTCGTCCAGGCCGGTTTCTCGTAACACGGCATTGCCTGCTTCGCGAACCTCGCCTTGATCGGCATGGTGGATCATCATCAAGCCAAAATGCCGTTCGGTCACAACTGAACCGAGCCGGACGTGGGTGGCTTTGAGGGCGATGTCAATCATGGTATGAATCTCCATGGCTGGCGCGATTTCGATGAGTAGTGCGGCATCGTACTCGGCGGGATCATACACGCGGTTGTCCTTGGCGATATATTGGGCCAATTGCGGCTGTAAACTATCAATAAAGGTTAGTGTTCTTAATTCAAATCCTTGTTTTGCCATCTATTTCCTCCTGGGTAATCTTGTTTGGTTGGGTTGTTTATTATTGAAGGCCTCGGCGGTTTGTGGGAATTATGGGAATTATGGGAAGAATGGGAAAATAACAAACGCTTTTGGAAGTCCAGAAACCTTTTCTCGAAAAGGTTTTTGGCCGCCGGAGGCATAAGTGGTGATGCGTTCATTTAATAAGTTCCTTTGGTGGTGCTTTGGCCGGTGACTATGGCGACTCCGGCAGAGGCACCGATACGGTCGGCGCCGGCGTTGATCATTTTTTCGGCATCTTCGCGGGTGCGTATGCCACCGGAGGCTTTGATCTCCATGTCGGTGCCTACGACGCGGCGCATTAACTCGATGTCTTCGACAGTGGCGCCACCACCGGCAAAACCGGTGGAGGTTTTGACAAATGCAGCGCCTGCGGTTTTAGAGAGCGCACAGGCAATTACTTTTTCCTCGTTGGTTAACTGGGATGTTTCGATGATTACCTTTACTTTATGGGGTTTTGAAGCGTCTACTACGGTTTGAATGTCAGTAAAAACGAGGCGGTAATCCTTGGACTTTAGAGCACCGATATTGATGACCATGTCAATCTCCTGGGCCCCGGAACGAATGGCTTCTTTGGCTTCAAAGGCTTTGGATTGGGTGGTGGCTGCACCGAGGGGAAAGCCTACAACGGCAATGGCTTTCACGGGGGAACCCTGTAACAAGCGGGCGATGAGGGGAATGTTGGCGGAATTAACACAGACGGTGGCAAAACCATATTTCTTGGCTTCTTCGGCCATCTTGGTGAGTTGTTCGTGGGTAGCGTCGGGTTTTAAAATGGTATGATCAATCATGCCAGCCAGTTTACTGTCTATTTTAAAGCCATTGATGCCGATCCGAGTCCCAATACGGGTGGCGCCACTGGCAATAATATTTTGCACGGCCTCGGGTTTGCGTGCGGCGCAGTGGCCGCAGTCATTGCACGGGGCACCGGGAGTGACACAACTGGTGGTGGTGTACTCGGCGGGAGCGCCTGGAACCATACCCATCTGCTGCAAACGCACGGCCACGCGCTGGGCGATGAGTTCAACAACTTCATCCAGTTTTTGATTATCCATGGGGTTTACATTTGCCATTTATTACTCCTTCTGGGGACGTGCAGAGACCACTTTATCGACAATACCGACGATCACGGAATGAAAGGGGTCATCTTTGGTGCCCAATAATTCACGGGCAGTATTGCCTTCCTGTTCCACCAACACGACATCACCTGGCCCGGCTTGCACGGTATCACACGCCAGAAAAGAGGGGGAAACATCCTGGCCTTCTTTGTCGATGGGCTGCACGATCATTACTTTATGCCCTTTATAGGCGGGGACTTTGTGGGTGGCCACTATGTTCCCAATTACTCTGCACAGTTTCATGTTTTTATGTCCTATACCATATATATATGTATTCTATATGGCTTCATTATTCTGTTTCAAAAATATGTTCTTTATTATAAATACCAGTGTCCGCGACGTTTACTTGGTCCACAATACCGGTGATAGCAGCGTCTACGGGAGCGTTTGAATTGGGGAGGGCGAAAGCAGCTTCACGGGCCAAGGTATAATGCACGAGATCACCGGGACCAGCTTGGATAGTATCAATAGCGGCTATGGGATCACCGGCGGGTTTTAATTGGTGGTTCAAGGGTTGGATTAGCAGGATTTTTAAATTGTTGATGCTCTCCACTTTTCGGGTAGCTACTACTGAACCAAAAACTCTTGCTAATTTCATGGTTTACTCCTTGTTTCTTTTTAAATAACCTACCAGTATAACCCTTTTGCGAGTAAATCGGGGTGCGGGGAAGGGATTAATTCGCACCCGGCTAACAATCCTTCGCTTTTTACATAGACTTTGGCGAGGGCTAAAGACTCTTCGACATCGGCTTGGGTGCCGGTCATGACAAAATAAGCTTTGCCACCAAGACCATTCGCAAGACGAAGTTCCACCAATTGGATGGCCGTAGCTTTGGCTGCGATATCGGCAGCGCGCACGAGTGTGGCCACGGAAAAACTTTCAATGATACCAACAGCGCCGAACTGGTCGATGTGAGTGGTGCCAGACATGGCGGGAATAATACTGGGATGCACCTGGGGCAAGAACAAATCGGCTACGACCATGTCTTTGCCAGCGGCAAGACCGGCATTCATGGCTTCTTCGACATCGGCAACCTCACCACAAATGATGGTAATGTATTTTCCGGGACAAACGGCGTGGGTTTCGATTATCCGCACGGGCGCTTTTTTGACCATGGCATCGCAGGCAAATATGCCACGGGCCACGGACTTGTATTCGATCATTCCTAAAGCGGGCTCTTTCATTTATTCTTTCCTTTATCTGGCGCTAATTTCTAACCAAGTCGCGCCGATCTCAGTGACTTTTCCAGCGATAGACGCATGGCAAACAGCACCGAGTTTATCAACCGGAGAAGCGGCAATGACATCGCCGCGCCGGACCCGGTCACCTACGCCAACACAAGGAATCGCAGGCACACCGGCATGACGGTTGAGGGGAACACGAACACGGGCGACTTCCTGATACCCCTTGACCGGGGTTTCCACCACATAAGGGGACAGGCCAATTTTTTTGATCAGGGTAGCCATGGGTATCTTGCGGTATTCCAGTTCCTCACGGGCGGTGACAGTATTATGATGGGGATTTTTTATGCCTTTGGAGACCAACAAACGGCGGTACTCGGCATAAATCTGGCGGGGGGAAAGGAGCATAAAATCACAGGCGACCAATTCACACACACCGCATTGACTACATAAAAAAGCAGCGGTAATATGTTCTGTGGGTTGGGAGAGATTGTAATCAATAGTGCGCATGGTCATATGGGGATACAGGGCATGACCGATTAAGTTACGAGGACACAGATCAGTGCAACGGAAACATTGACAACAAGCGGCCTTGGATTTCTTGACCATCTGGCCCAGGGTGAGTTGTTTCATCTGCATGATAAAATGTTCTTTGGGCAAAACAACTAAGCCACTGGTGGTTCTGCCAATGCCCAGATTAAGCTCAGCAACAGCCAGCCCCATCATGGGTCCACCATCCAATACCAAATCATCGGGGTTCAACATGCCCCCGGCAATGGTAATCAAATCCTGATATAATGTGCCAATGGGAACGGTCACAACCTGGGGGTAACGCACGGAACCGGTAATGGTCACGGGTCGTTCAGTCACGGGTTTGCCGTCGAGAGCATCGGCGATCTGCACAAGGGAAAGCACATTGCTGACCAACACGCCGACATGCAATGGCAAGCCACCCTCGGGAATGACGCGCCCGGTGACATCGTACACGGTAAGGAACTCATCGCCCGCGGGGTAATAGTTTTCAAGCAAGTGCAAACGAATGGAGTTGTCAGCAGGCAATACTTTTTGCAGAGCGGCTACCGCATCTTTATAATGGCCTTTCACAGCGACATAACCCGTTTTAGCACCGGTGGCAGCCATAACAATCTGCATGCCTTGAATGATGCGGTAGGCTTTTTCTTTGATCAGGGTTTTATCGGAAGCCAACAGGGGTTCGCATTCGCTGCCATTGGCAATAACGGTGTCCACGGCAGTGTCCAGTTTGATATGGGTGGGAAAACCACCCCCACCAGCACCGACTACCCCGGCCTGTTGCACTGTGTCACGAATTTTTGCGGGGGTTTTGTCCATGTTGCTGTCCCGGTGTGCTACACAATACGGAAGTGACCGCTAATGACACACCGTCGCGTGCGGGTAAAGTGACGGGCCGTGGTTAATCCTTCACCCGTAGGCGAGGCAATAGTAAACGAGGTAGGCCCCTCACCACCCATACCGAGTCCAGCCAGGGCCATGCCATTTTTAACGAGAATAGAGGTATTCATCTTGAGCGCCATACGATGCAAATGTTCAATGTTTTTGGAATGGATGACTGCGGTATGAAAACAGCCGCCTTCCAATGTATACGCCAGTTGTATGGCATCTTCAATATCCCGGACACGAATGAGGGGAATCACGGGCATCAACAACTCTTCCACCGCAAAAGGATGATCGGGTCGGGTTTCCATAAATGCCAACCGTTTGGCTGGGTCCACATCCATACCAATCTGCGCCAATATCTTTTGCACATCCTGGCCCACCCATTTTTTATCCGGGTGACCATCCGGCGTCAGTAACAATTGTTCCAAACGTTTCGTCTGGTATTGCCCCAGTTCCACTCCGCCATGTTGCACCAGTGCTTTTTTCAAACCATCCGCCGCGCCACGGGTCACGATAATCTCTTTTTCCACCACGCAGATAATATTATTATCGCAACTGGCGCTGGTAATAATATCTTTGGCTGCTTTATCCAGGTCCGCCGTATCATCTACCACCACCGGTGGATTACCCGGTCCGGCAGCAATAACACGCTTGCCCGATTTCATGGCTGCCGCTACCACTGCCGGGCCACCGGTTACGACCAACAAGCGGATACCGGGATGAGACATCAAGGCTTGCGCGGATTGAATGGTGGGATTCTCAACGGTAGTGAAAAGATTGGGCGGCCCACCCTCGGAAATAACCGCGACATTCAATAGGTTGATGGTGAACACGGACGTTTTTTTGGCCGATGGATGGGGGTTAAAAACGACAGCATTGCCACCGGAAATCATGCCAATACCATTGCAAATAATGGTTTCCGAAGGATTGGTGCAAGGCGTGATGCTGCCAATAACACCAAAAGGAGCGCGTTCTTCCACCGAAAGTCCATCATCGCCGGTAAAGGCGCGTGGTTCCACATCTTCCACACCCGGTGTTTTGCGAATCACCAGCTCGTTTTTCTTTAATTTATCCTCGTATCGCCCCAGTCCTGTTTCTGTGACCGCGATTTGAGCCAGTTCTTTCAGGTGGTCCAGACAGATATCCCGGATGGCTTGCACGATACGTTTGCGTTGGGCGAGAGAAACAGACTTATATTCAATAAACGCTTTTTGGCTGGCAGCGATAGCCGAGTCAATATCAGGGAAACAGCCACGCCTGCCCTCGGAAGGGTGAAAAGACGGTGTTTCTGCCGGTGTAGGCCGGGGTGTGGATACAATGGGTGGGGGAGGTGCTGTGTTAACAGGAGCACCGTGGGTTAATTGTTCTACCACCCGGTCGACGATAGCCGCGATTTGGTTGTCCGTTACGTTCATGGGAACACCTTACTTTTTGTACCGTTCTTTGCCGTTTACTTCCACCACATCAACAATCGCCATGATGACGTGGTCCACCGGTTTTCCCTGGGTTAAGGGAGTAAGCCGTGCCGCACTGCCAGCGGCGTAGAGTACAATCTCCCCTACTCCCGCTCCTACGGCGTCCACCGCGACTACCAGACCGCCGGTAATCTTGCCGTCCACATCCACGTTTTCTACCACGTGGAACGTCTGGCCGATTAATTTCTCATCTTTTTGACTGGCTACCACTGTACCTGTAATTTTTCCCAGTTGCATGTTCTGCTCCTATGGTTGGGCAGGGTTAAGCGCCGTATATATAAAATCCTTTCATTGGAAAAACAGGAAACACGTTGCCACAGATTTTTGCGAGTCCGGTGAAAGGTAGAAGCGGCGATTAACGGAGCGCCAAAACGGGTTATTTGCTTTTCTTTTCCGGTTGCCGTCCCAGTGGGAGAGCCAGGTCGATATTTTCGTGGGGTCTGGGGATGACGTGGACCGAGACCAGTTCGCCCAGTTTCTCAGCCGCGCGGCTGCCTGCTTCTGTAGCAGCTTTTACGGCTGCCACATCGCCACGAACAATAGCCGTGGTATACCCACCGCCCGTCTTTTCATAACCCACCAATTCTACTTTTGCCGCTTTTACCATGGCATCGGCTGCTTCTACCATGGCCACAAATCCCCTGGTTTCAATCATTCCAAGTGCGTCAGACATTAAACCCTCCTTTGGATTGCCCGTGAAGAGAGCCCATTGTGTTTTTAATTTTTCTTGTTGCATGGGTTCTTAAACAATCCTGTTAATCGTATATTATAAGAAAAATAGGATTGTTTTGCAAGGGTTACGGGCATAATTCTTTTTCAAATAGGATTAATGCCACATATTTCAAGGAAAAATTCAAAAGAATCTTGACAAATACGCATAAATTCTTTACTATTTAATATTACGTAAATATATATATAAAAAATTAAAAGAAGCGACACCGGATAGAAATGAGTTTAAAAGGTTCTCTTGATTCGATCAATTTGGCTGACATCATGCAGTTGGTGAGCAACTCCAGGCAGAGTGGCAGGTTTGTTTTAACCCGTGAAGGTGGCAATTCGGGTTATATCATTTTAAAGCACGGCGAGATGATTCATTCAGAAGTGGACAACTTCGTGGGTGAGGATGCTGTCTTCACATTGATTTCCTGGGGTAAAGGGGATTTCTTATTTGAAGAGGGTGTATTTGAAGCCGAGGTCACCATCAAACGATCGGTCACTTCGCTGTTGATGGAAGCAGCGCGGCGTATCGATGAGTGGAAATTATTGCGCACCAAAATTGGCTCTATCGACCAAGTCCCGGAATTTAATGAGATCGACCGCCAGGAACGGCGCAAGATTTCGCTTTCCACATTGGAATGGTTGGTGATTTCCAAAATCGACGGCAAACAGAGTATCGAGCAAATCTCCAATGCGGCAGGTATTAATATTTATGATACGGCGCGTATTATTTTCGGTATGATTGCCTCTGGACTCTTGAAACTGCGCGCATAAGCTTTCTGCTTTCCCACTATTATACATCAACGTTTGTAGAGACGTAGTGGCCTACGTCTCTACCACCACCACAAGGAAAATTCTTTTTTATTGCAGTAACAGATATCCGGCCTTCGGTTGTGAGTCGTTCAGATGGTCACCAAGAAAAGCCAATACCCACGAAAAGGTAATTGATCCAGGCGAAATTGTAAACGGTGTCGACATCGGCGCCACCTTCCACCAAACGGTAACCGGCTTGCAGGTTCCAGGTGGGGGAGAGGGTGTAGCGGAGGGCTAAGGCGACATCTTCAGCGCGACCTTGTCCGCCGGGAGCGGCCAGAGCATCGGCTTCCAAGAGAAGACTCCACCGGGGATTCCAACGCCAATCGATCACCAGGTTCAACAGCGGCACAAAACCCACGTCGGTTTTTTTGCCTTCTTTGAGGCCGTCGCGAAGTGATATTTCCGCGTCCCTGATTTTGGCAGTGAAACCGATTCCCAGTTTGAATTTAGGGCGATTGACCAGGGTGTAACGATAGGTCAGTCGGTAGGAGTTAAACCGGAAGGTGGCGTTGATTTGCGATTGCGGGGCGAAATTTTCACCGGCAAAATGAACGGCAGTCGGTAATGTACCGCTGGCGGTTAAGGATAACGGCGCATATAACAGGGAAAAGGCATGACGGGAATGCCATTGCCAAGTCAAACGCAAACGCAAAAACGCGGTAGCGGGTAAATCCAAATCGTCTTTTAAGGAGATCAACGTGCCACTCTCCGGTGGGATTTGCACATCGTTATAACCGGGCAGGATCATGCCGCTCTCGGCAGTGATATTCCACTGTTTGTCTTGAGCCATGATTACCCCAGGCCATAGCAGGCCAATCAGAATTAGAGATATATACATGGTTGATGCTGTTTTATTCATTTGTTTCACCTCGTTTTATTTTTTTATCTTAACTGAGGGATGCTCAGTTTTATTGATCAGCGTATTATACAGGAAGTTTTTTTAAATAGCAATACGTGGCGTTGACCTGCAGCAATTCTCCTTATTATTTTTAAATGAGTGGTAATCACCTTGAATTCCATTCA
>CAZCVI010000115.1:0-20890 GCA_964502145.1 uncultured Clostridia bacterium | reverse complement strand
TTGAAATCATTGGTTTGCGCCCAAGGTTTTTTGCTGTTGGCGCGATTTTGCTTTTAGGGCATGAAGAGGTTATAGTTTTGGGGAGAGATTTTTTGGCGGGGCAGGATAGTGCCGTCCAAAAAACTGAATTAATACTATGGCAAAGGATAAACAAAAAAAAGAGTGATCGGCAACTTTTTTGAAGTGCAACGCCAAGCTTAATACAAATTTCCGCTTTCCAGTGTAACCGCTACACTTTCGCCATTCACCACGGCTGTCACCACGGTACTGATTTTTACAGGGAGTGAGTAACGCTGGTGAGAAAATGCGATGCTCACGGTGCTATCAAATTCTTTATTGGCGTTCAATAGGAGTTCATACTCATTAATCAAACCATCACCATAGGTTTTAACCGTCACCCGTTCTCCTTGGGTTGACCCGGATAATTTCAGATAAATAGTATCAGCTCCGTTAGTTTCATGGACCAATGACCATTGCGAATAGGAAATAGTCAACAGCAAATCAGCGGATTTTTTGCACCCTGAAATAAAAAGCGCCGCAAGCATAAACAGGACAAGAACAGCTTTAAATCTTTTGTCATTCATTGTTACCTCCATTATTTACAATTTAATACGATTTTATATACGCCATTTTATATATTCTATATAATATTGAAGCAATTATAATGCCATTTTTTAAGTCATAAAGTGTTATTATTTTAGGACATATTAAAATGTAGGTGAGTGAGGGAATTTTATAGTGGTTAATTTCTTTTATTTCCCTGGATAAAAGGCCCGATGCATGCGATAGCCTGTACCAGTTCTTTTAACATGATGGGTTTTGAAACATAACCATCCATACCTGATTTTAAGAATCGTTCGCGGTCTCCTTTCATGGCATGGGCGGTTAAGGCGATGATAGGAATAGGCAAGAAAGAATTTCCAGCATTTGAACGTTCCCGTTCCAGTTCACGGATTATTTTTGTAGCTTCTATGCCCCCCATTTCCGGCATCTCAATATCCATGAGAATCACGTCGAAAAAAGAGGTTTTGAAATGCTCTACCACTTCCCGGCCATTGTTGACCATAACAGTATGGTGGCCCAGTTTGCCTAACATTCGATTCACCAATTTCTGGTTCACCGGGTTATCTTCCGCCACCAAGCAATTTAATTGCTGCGGTGGTTCTGGCATCGCTGTCACTGCACGCCCCTCGTTTTTCTCCGGGCAAGTAGAATCCTGCGTGGCAAGAATACAAGGAATGGTAAAATAAAAAATAGAACCCGGACCACCACAATTATTAACCGTATCGCTGGACAATTCATTCTGCGGGTCAACATCTCCCTGGGTTGAATAAAATTTTGGATTGGCAGGGCTCTCCACTTTTAAGTCCCCTTTCATCGCTGCCACTAACCGCGAGGAGATAGTGAGACCCAACCCTGTGCCACCGAATTTCCGGGTAGTAGAAGCATCGGCCTGGGAAAAGGCATTGAAGATCACTTTCTTTTTCTCCTTTGAAACACCTATGCCCGTGTCGGAAATGGCAAACTTCAGGTTGATATATTCTGCATTGGGTAGAATTGGAGCAGGTTGGTCCGGGTCCAATGTAATAGTCAGCATTACTTCGCCTTTCTCGGTAAATTTAATCGCGTTTCCCACAAGGTTCAGCAACACTTGGCTGATACGGACCGGATCCCCCCTGATCTTATCCGGCACATCCGGGTAAATGAAGGATTTTAAGAGGATTTTTTTTTTATTTGCATGGGTGGACAGCAACCGGAGCACTTCCCGGACCCGTTCCGAGATACAAAAATCTACCGATTCCAGTACGAGGTGTCCTGCATCAATTTTAGAGAAATCTAAGATATCATTGACTATAATCAACAATTCATTGGCGGAATATTTAACTAATTCCAAATTTCCCCGTTGTTCCGCAGAAAGATCCGATTCCAGTGTCAGGTCCGTCATGCCAATAATACCGTTGAGAGGCGTGCGGATTTCATGGCTCATGTTAGCCAGGAACTCTGATCTGGCGCGGCTGCCGTTTTCCGCTTCGTTTTTAGCTGCCAACAGCGCTACCGTTCGTTCTGCTACAACTGTTTCCAGTTTATGTGTGAAGCGTTTGCGAATATATTTCCAAAGAATAAAGACCGTGACCCCCAGCAGCAAAGCTAGCAATTGTAGGGAAAAATGGCTGTGCTGGGAAAAAAAAGATGGCATCGACAAATAATGCCATACTTCCCAAAAGACCAAGATAAATATAACAATAATTGAAAAGAAAACCGTTCTCTTTTCCAATGTATTTAATACCTCGTTAATATTTTAATATACTATATTCCGCATTAAAAAGCAATTGTTTCCGCAAATTTTTTCCACATCAATTATTACCTTTTTTGTAATGTTTTCATACGGCTGGTACTCTGTTTCTCTGGCTATTTTTTCAGCTTTAAAGAAGCAGTCTTAAAGAGCAGCGGGTAATATGTGGCGAGCCACCATATCATTAACTGGATGAGCGCCCGCGAAATTACCGCCAGTGAAAACGACCACCATGTTCAATGAGGGAAAAACATAAATAAACTGCCCGCCCCAACCTTCGGCAGAAAAGGCATGGATAGTCTGACCGTTAGCTCTAAATTGGTTGGTCCACCACTGGTAACCGTAACCCGTGCCATTGGCATAGACATCAAAACGTTTTCGGCTGGATTCGTTAATCCACTCCGCAGAGATGATACGGTTCCCATTCCAGACCCCACCCATCAAATACAATTGTCCTAGTTTTGCCATATCGCGGGGCCGAAGATAACACCCACCACCGGCCAGGACGCTCCCATCGTCTACATGCAACCAAGAAACATCCGAAATGCCGAGGGGGTCGAAAAGATACTGTTTGGCAAAATCATCGACAGGCAACGACGAAACCTGCTTGAGTACTGCTCCAAGCAGAAAGGTGACACCACTACTATAGCTAAATATGGTGCCTGGTTCATGGATTTGTTCCAATTCCAACATGAAACGGGAGGCATCGGCACTGTTAAACATCTTATAGTGGTCACTTCTTGAATCCAGATAGGAATAGGTGCTTTCGTCCCAACGAATGCCTGTAGACATGGTCAGCATATGTTGTAGGGAGATGCGTTGTTTTCTTTCGGACCATTGGATATCGGTATATTGGGGGAAGAACTCAATCATTTTTCTATTTAAGGCAGTTTCGCGCGAATTTCCTGGGCCGCTACCGGGAATGGCAAACAAACCGCGGTCTATAGCGATACCAATACAGGCGGAAGTAATGCTTTTGCTACAGGAAGCTTGGAAATGAGCGACATTCCAATCGTATACCACATCAGTACCATCATAGTCTTTGCCAGGGAAATATTCTTCCAATAATAGAGCATTGTCTTTGATAATTAACACGCTATGAATATTGAGGTATTGATTGTTTTTGATCCCCCGGATCATTTCCTCTATCGGCCTGACATCAATACCATATTGATTTAAGCGACCCACAGCCCAACCATCTTCCCTTTGTACCGGGACACGGTATGTGTAGAGATTGGCATCGACCTCTTCTTGTTTACAAGAAATCTGTGTAAATCCAATAATAAAAACCATTAACACCAATAACAGATAAATCTTTTTCATTTTTTTTCCTTTATTCATTATTTATTAAATTGCTTACTGCTAATTCTCCGGGATATAATAACGCTTTCTAAAACATGTCAGAAAGTCTTCTCTATCCATGTTCAATGCATATGAGTCAGTGAATTGAAATGAATTCGTCATGATTACCCGTGCTTTGATTTTAACAGAAACAAGAAAATTATGCAAACCGATGCTTTGGCTTGGATTCACCACCATTTTTAGAACTACCACGGATAACCGCGGCAAGCTGGACTATCTGGACATACTGGACTTACTGGACAAGCTGGACAAAATTTACAGGTTTTGTGAAGTCCAGTTAGTCCAGTATGTCCAGTATGTCCAGATAGTCCAGTTTTTTTCAGAACCTTGGCGGTGGATTCAGGGATAGCTGCCATGTTGAAAAATTCCTTCTTGTGGCTTATAATAGCTGTATTATGACTGAAATTAAAAAAACAAAGAACCATTTACCAATGAAGATATTCCGCTTTTTTACGAGAACAAAAAAACGTCTGGTGATTACGATTACCTTACTGGTTCTTCTGGTGACAGGTGTGATCTATTTCGCTTCCTTTGATGCCGATACGTTGGCCAGTACGAATTATTCCACAACGTTTTATGATCGCAATGGCAAACCACTCCGCACCTACTTCTCAGAAGATGAAACCTATTCAAAACCGTGCGGCATATCGGAGGTATCACCCCATTTCTTGCGTGCTATTGTGTTAATCGAGGACAAATCTTTTTATAATCACCACGGCGTGGTGCTCTCCTCGCTGGGTCGCGCCCTGTGGCAGAACATCAGGGGCAAAGGTATTGTTTCGGGTGGGTCCACAATCACAATGCAAACAGTTAAACTGGTGTACCACCATCAAAATCGCACTATTTTTAACAAGGTCTCGGAAGTCTTCGGGGCTATAAAATTCGAGATGCATCTATCCAAAACGGAGATTCTGGAAGCCTATCTCAACCGTTTACCTTTTGGTAATATGATTTACGGGGTCAAACAGGCCGCCCGTTTTTATTTTGGCAAAGACCCCTCGCAATTATCACTGAACCAGGCGATTTACCTAGCCCTGATTCCAAAATCCCCCTCCCGCTACAACCCAGCCAAACATATGAACCTATTAAAACAACGGTGGCAGAAAATATTGGAAATATTCAAGCAACGGAACCATATTTCCAACGACGAATACCAACGCGCCCGTAGTGAGGGCATTTCCTTTCAAATGAACCGCTTCCCTTTCCTGGCACCACACTTTATTGATCTGGTTAAAGAACGATTTGCAAACAAAGAACTCCCAGAACAAGTCTATACAACACTGGACTATGATATCCAGAAAGATATGGAAGGTATTGTGCGCGAACATATCGTGCGCTTGGCTTCTTACGATGTGACCTCTGCCGCAGTAGTCATTATCGACAACAGCAACCATCAAGTCATTGGTTTTTTGGGCGCACCGGATTATTTCAACCAGGAAGCAGCGGGCAATGTTAATCTGGCAGTTGCATTGCGGCAACCGGGCTCAACTTTAAAACCCTTTGTTTACGGTCTGGCCCTGGAATCGGGGTACACTCCGGCCACTATTTTACCCGATATCAAGTTTCCTTCACGGGGCGGGTTCTTTCCCAAGAATCATGATGGCAGGGAACACGGTCCCTTGCGTCTCCGTAATGCCCTGGCATGTTCTTACAATATCCCGGCCTTTTATCTGGCGATGAAACTGACACCGCGCCACGTGATTGAAAAACTTAACCTGGCTGGCTTTACCTCGCTTAATTCCGATCCGGGCTTTTATGGCGAGACGATTGCACTGGGTTCGGGTGAAGTGCGCTTGCTAAACCTGACTGCGGCCTATTCGGCCTTTGCCAACAATGGTATTCTGTATAGCCCGGCATTTATTAAAAATGAACCGATTAGCAACACGACGATCTTTGATCCGGTCACCGCTTATTTAATCTGGGATATCCTGGCGGACCCATCGGCTCGTTTTGCTTCTTTTGGTTACGACTCCTCGATGAACCTGCCCTTTCCCATTGCCATTAAAACAGGCACATCCAAAGGGTTCCGCGACAAATGGGCAGTGGGGGTCAACTCCCGTTTTACCGTGGGCGTCTGGATGGGTAATCCGTCGGGAAAGAATATGCAGGATACTTCGGATACGGGTAGTGCCGCCACTATTTTAAGAGATATTTTCCTGGCTATTCAAAAAGATTGGACCACGGGTACGGTCCCTCACCCCCCGGGAATGATAAAACAATCGGTCTGTTCTCTTTCGGGAGAACTGCCTTCGCCAAGTTGCCCCAACCGGGTAGAGGAGTATTTCGCCGCGACCCATGCTCCTAAACAGATTTGTTCTTGGCATATCATGGAGAACGGAAGATTAATGACCCGTTACCCGGAATTGTTCCGCGATTGGGCGATCAGAACCCATACCGCAGAAAATATGAACATCAAAACAGATGCGGTGAAAAAAATTTCCTTTCCGCAACAAGGCGATTTTTTCTCTATTTCCGACGCTATCCCACTCACAAACCAACAAATCTCTTTTACGGTGATGGGCTTCAATCCGGGCGAAACAGTCGAATATTATATCAATAATCAACTTTACAAACGAGTTCCTTTCCCCCAATCCCCCGTTTGGCAATTACAAAGAGGCGACCACACGCTGACCATCAAACAAGCCGGTCAAGTAATCGACAAGATCGCATTTATTGTCCGGTAAAAAAAAACCGCAGGCAGCCAATCCTCAAGTATATTCCACTTTTGAAGACGCACGGGCAGCGCGGTTATGGGCCCAACTGCGAATATGTTTGATCTGCTCTTCCATGGTGGTAGACAACGGCACCGAAGAACCAAACAAGACATATAAATCATCTTCGATTAATTTGCGGTTCTGATTAAAGGCTTCATACATCGCGGAAATAATAATCTGCTCGATCTCGCTACCGGACCACCCCTTGGTTATCTGGGCCAACTGCGGGATGTTGAAGTTACTCAATTTGTTGCCAGTATGACCAAGATGAATAGAAAAGATTTCCTCCCGCTCTACGCGCGTGGGCAAATCAATGAAAAAAACCTGATCAAAACGACCTCGCCGCATCAACTCGGCTGGTAAAAGATCGATTCGGTTGGCAGTGGCTGTAATAAAGATTTCGGACGTATGCTCCTGCATCCACGTCAAAAAATAACCGAGAATACGCGACGAAGCACCATCTGCTTGCTTATCACTGATACCACTTTCAATTTCATCCAACCAAAGCACCGCCGGTGCCACCGAATCCATGGTTTTTAAGGCACGCGAAAACACCAGTTCCGGCGTACCCGCCATACCCGCATAGACCAAGTTCATATCCAAACGAAAAAGAGGCAAGTTCCACAATGAAGCGGTGATTTTGGCAGCCAAACTTTTCCCACAGCCACTGATTCCCATCGCCAAGAAGCCACGGGGACGCTTCAAACCAAATTCTTGCGCTTCCTTGGAAAAAGCGCGTTGTCGTTTCTTGAGCCAATCTTTTAAATTATCCAAACCACCCAGATCATCCAGGGTAAACCGCTGGGAATAATACTCCAAAACGCCTTCTTTTAATATTAATTGTTTTTTTTCATCATGGATCGTCTGGATCAGCTCGCCAGTAATTCGGCTCTTACCTTGAAACGCCTTCATGAACGCTTTGTATGCTTCATCTAAAGTCAAACCCTGCACACCCACAACAAAATTCTTTTTCTCATCCTCACTTAACTCGATGATCCGCCCGGATTTCTCCATGGAACTCAAAAAACGTAAAAACAAATCGGATAACTCTTCATAATCAGGCAATTCGAAATGAACGATGTCAATCTCCTTTTTCAACCCATCATGAAAATACTCATCCGGGGAAAGCAAAAACAAGGTGGTCTTACTGCCCTTGAACCGCCGATAAGCTTCGCGTACTTTGCGTACTAAACTATCGGAATTTCTCATCATGCCATTTAAATCACGAAATATACAAAACCCGGGGGTAGCGTCTTTCATAATATAAGAGAATGCCTGGATCGGTTCCTGTGTTCCCTGCACCACCTGGTTGTCTTTGACCAATCCCGTGTTGATATCCCAATACATCTGCGTCTGGGCACGATTTAATTGCTCGAAAAGGGTTTTGATATGACCCTCGATTCGTTTCTCCTCGTAAGAGATGATCTGGATGATGGGTTGCCCCACATTCACGGAATTCTTTATTTGCTCTAATGATCGTTTACTCATGTCTTACCTCTTTTTATTCCAATAGTTTGTAGGTTTTTTGATTTCCTAGCTTTAATGATAATACAATTGCTAAAGATTGGCAAGCCTTCCACCGCCATTAATTCACAGTCAAATTCTTGGAATCATTCTGGACGATATGGACGATGTGGACTATATGGACGATGTGGACAAAAAAACTTTTGTTCTGGGTCCATATCGTCCATTTTTTCAAGAATCCAATGAATACTTTTGTCCAAAAAACACTTACTTAAAATCCGTGCAAAAAAAAGATTGCAAATTTTCCTGTAATCGGCTATAATAACTGATGCGACGTTTTCCTTTCGTAAAACAGATGGATGCCATGGACTGCGGTCCAACGGCATTATGTATGATTGCCAAATATTATGGCAAGAACTATTCCCAACAAACCCTACGGGAGCGAAGTTTTATCACTCGCGAAGGTGTTTCAATGCTGGGTACCAGCGATGCCGCCGAGTCCATCGGAATGCGTACCATGGGTGTGCGCATCTCCTTTGACCAGTTGGCTGAAGAAGTCCAATTACCCTGCATCGCCCATTGGAAACAAAACCACTTTATCGTTGTCTACGAGGTCAAAAAAGACACCGTGTACGTGGCTGACCCAGCCCATGGATTGGTGCGTTACACCAAAGCGGAATTCATGGCCGGATGGGCCAGTACTGCCAAAAGTGGTGAACCCCAGGGACTCTGTCTCCTGCTCGAACCCGCCCCGGATTTCTACAAGGAACAAGACGAGAGCATAAACAAATCTTCTTTTACTTTTTTGTTCTCTTACCTCAGACCCTTTAAAAAATTCCTGCTACAACTCGTGCTGGGCATGTTGGTGGGTAGTTTACTGCAATTGATTTTTCCTTTCTTGACCCAGGCCATTGTCGATTACGGTATCAATAACCGGGACATTAATTTTGTGACCCTCATTCTGATCGCCCAACTCGCCCTCTTTTTCGGGCGCACTTCCGTGGAATTCATCCGCAACTGGATTCTCCTTCATATCAGTAGCCGGATCAATATCTCCCTTATTTCCGATTTCCTCATCAAATTGATGAAATTACCCATTGGTTATTTTGATACCAAGATGATAGGCGATTTAATGCAACGAATCGGAGATCACCGCCGTATCGAATCTTTTCTCACCACCTCCACCCTGAATATCCTCTTTTCCACCATCAATATGTTCATCTTCGGCGCCGTGTTGGCCATATATAATATGACTATCTTTATGATTTTTGTCGTGGGCAGCGTCCTCTATTTTATCTGGATATACATGTTCCTCAACAGACGAAGGGAACTCGATTTCAAACGGTTTGCCCAATTATCCGATAACCAGAGCAATCTGTACCAGATCATCACTGGGATGCAGGAAATCAAATTAAATAACTGCGAGAAAATGAAACGATGGGAATGGGAACGCATCCAGGCCAAATTGTTTAAAGTGAATGTCAAAAGTCTCTCCCTGGACCAATACCAGCAGATTGGTTCCGTGTTTATCAACCAGACCAAGAACATCCTCATTTCCTTTTTCGCTGCCAAAGCCGTCGTTACCGGTGACATGACCCTCGGCATGATGCTGGCCGTGCAATATATTATCGGCCAGTTAAACAGCCCTATCGAACAATTGATCAGTTTTATGCATACCACCCAGGATGCCAAGATCAGCTTGGAACGACTGGGTGAAATTCATAAGAAACAAGACGAAGAGACACCCGATGACGCTAAAATTTCTATCCTGCCTACCAATAAAAGTATCACTATCTCCGCGCTCGGTTTCCAGTATGAAGGGCCCCATTCCGAGATGGTATTAAAAGATGTCAATTTGCTTATCCCGGAGAAAAAAGTAACGGCCATCGTGGGCATGAGTGGCAGTGGTAAAACCACCATGATTAAACTGATGCTCGGGTTTTATCCTCCTACCAAGGGAGAGATCAAGGTCGGGGACACCGAACTGCGTAATATTAGTAGCCGGTTATGGCGCGGCAAGATCGGTGTGGTGATGCAGGATGGTTTTATTTTTTCCGATACCATTGCCAAAAACATTGCCGTGAGCGATGAGATCGTTGACAAGCAACGGTTATTGGATGCTGCCCGGATCGCCAATATCCAGGATTTTGTTGATTCCCTGCCCCTGGGATTTAATACCAAGATCGGACAGGAAGGACATGGTTTGAGTCAGGGCCAAAAACAACGGATATTGATTGCACGGGCCGCTTATATTAACCCCGAATACCTCTTTTTCGATGAAGCTACCAATGCACTCGATGCCAACAATGAATTGGCCATCATGCAAAACCTGGGAAACTTTTTCCAGGGCCGTACCGTGGTTATTGTCGCCCATCGACTGAGCACCGTTAAAAACGCGGATCAAATCGTGGTGTTAGAAAAAGGGCTGTTGGTTGAAAAAGGCACCCACCAGGAATTAACCCAATTAAAAGGCGCGTACTACAACCTGGTTAAAAATCAACTGGAACTGGGTAATTAAACCATGAGCGAAGAAAAAACGAACGAAGAAAAAACGAAAAAAATCCAAGAGAATGATATTATCCAACAGTTGCAGGAAATTGAAATCCGTAGCGATGAAGTGCAGGAAATCATGGGGTATATCCCTAACTGGATTATCCGTTGGGGGATTACCGTCATATTTTTGATTGTTCTTTTGTCCCTGGTGGGCAGTTGGTTTTTTAAGTATCCGGATGTTATTTATTCCAATATCGTGATCACCACCGAGAATCCTCCGGTCAACCTGATGGCCAAGGTCAGTGGTAAATTGACCGAGTTATTTGTCAAGGACAACCAGCATGTCACTGCGGGGGAGCCTCTTGCCATGCTTGAGAATGCCTGCGATTACCGCCATTTTGTGCAATTAAAAAAGCAACTGGCCGACGCCGCGCCATTTTTTATCCACTTTGAAAATTTACCCGCCATCCAGTTTGATCCCAATTTTTCACTCGGTGAATTGCAAGGTGTTTATTCCCAGTTTTTAAAAAGTTTAGCCGATTACCAGCATTTTATCGCGTTGGATTTGCATAGCAAGAAGATTCTTGCCATCAAGGCGCAAATCATTCGTTATAAAGAGTTGCACCGCCAGATAGAGGCCCAGGCCCGCATCATTGGCGATGAACTAAAACTGAGCCGCGTGCAATATGAACGGTCCAGCGCTCTATTTAAAGACGGCATTATTTCCAACAGCGATTACGAGGCCGCTAAAAGCGGGAATCTGCAAAAAGAGTATGCCTATGAAGGCGCTAAATCCAGCCTGTCTAATTCCAGTATCCAGATTTCCCAGTTAGAACAATCCGTGCTGGACATGGAACTGCAATACAGTAGCGAACAAAAGCAATTGCAACTGGCACTCGGGCAGATGGTTGAAAATCTCAGTGGCCAGATGGCGCAGTGGGAACAAACCTACCTTTTAAAAGCACCGGTCAGCGGCGTGGTCACGTTTAACACGTACTGGAGTGTCAATCAGAATGTCAGGGCTGGCGACCGGGTAGTGACCGTGGTGCCCGGCAAGAGCGGAAAGATCATCGGCAAATTGGTGTTACCTATCGCGGGTTCGGGGAAAGTGAAAATTGGGCAAAAGGTGAACATCAAATTTGAGAATTACCCCTTTATGGAATATGGCATGGTGCGGGGCGTGATTAAATCCAAGTCATTGGTCGCTGCCGACAAATTTTATTCCTTGGAAGTCGACTTGCCCGATGGCATGGTTTCCAGTTACAATATCACCCTGGAATTCAGCCAGGAGATGCAGGGTATTGCCGAAATTATTACCGAGGATATCCGTTTGGCCGAACGGGTCCTTAAACCAATCAAAAACATCCTGAATAAAATGTAATCCCGCGTTCCTATTTCCTATCCCCATGGAAGAAACAGAAATCTTTTTTATGCAGCAGGCCTTACAATTGGCCGAGGTAGCGTATCACGCAGGCGAAGTACCGGTGGGGGCGTGCGTGGTCTTCAATAACGAGATCATCGGACGCGGCTATAATTCAGTGATCAAAGAATCCGACCCTTCCGCCCATGCCGAAATCATTGCCTTGCGGGAAGCGGGCAAGGTGATTGGCAATTACCGGTTAGTTGAAGCCGATTTGTATGTCACTCTTGAACCTTGCACCATGTGTTTTACCGCCATGATTCACGCGCGTATTCGCCATCTTTATATTGGGGCCGCGGATTTCAAAACCGGCGTATTCTCGACGGGAACTTTTTTGCAAATAAAAAAAATATTTAATCACACAATTACTGAAAAATTTGGTATAATAGGAGAGGCATCCAGTAAATTGCTTCAAGCATTTTTCAAAGAGCGGAGGGGTGCCGGAGCGGTTGAACGGGACGGTCTCGAAAATCGTTGTCCTGGAAACGGGACCGTGGGTTCGAATCCCACCCCCTCCGCCATTGTTCAATAACCAAAAAAAAAGAGTGGCCCACGAATTAACACGAATTTTCCCGAATTAAAAAAAATATTTTTAAACACGAAGGACACGAAGACACACGAAGCCTTTATTGTTTTCTTTGTGGGACTCGGTGTCCTTCGGTTATGCCGGGAATAATGACCTGCCTAATACTGCTTGGGTAGTATGGTTATGGTGATTGTTTTTTTCATGCTGACAGGAAGCTGATTCTCTATAAATATCAATTCATAACAACCGCTAAATCCAGGGCCTAACTGCCAATAAAATACCCCCTTGTTCGGATCAAACGTCGAACCAATGGGCAGAGGCACGAATTGATCGCCCTGTTTCATATAACCGCAAGCACCCAAAAACCGGTCCCCGAGATTAATTTCCAAGCGTTCCATTTCTTCTACATAGATGTGGTGAATGCCGTTGTTTCCTGGCTGCAATGGATGCAAGCTGGTTTCATTGTTATATCCCTGTCGTATGTGAAGAGGTTCCAATGAATCTGTTTCTGGTATTTGCTTGAGATCGATATTAGAGGGTTTGGCGTAGGTGATGGGTTTTTCCTGCATGTTAGTGGTATCGCTATTGGCATTTTGAATGGTAAAATAGCGGCTGCCAATGCCGTCTGTGTTTCCTGCACTGTCCGTGGCGGTCCACTGGATGGTATGAACTCCATTGGCATAGCCGGTGGTATTCAGATAGAAATAGCCAACCGCACCATTACTATTAACATACCCAGGAAATAACGAGGCGATGTCGGTCCTGAAAATATTATAAACCGGGTGTCCCAGGTTTATTCCGTCCACCCAGACATCAATAGTTGCACCGTTAGTAGCAATACCATTGGGCTGCGGGGTTAACGCCCATCCCCAGTTCACGAAACTGTTCCCTGATGCAATTCCGCCTTGCGTCGGAGTATCAATGGCACCGAAGGGTTTAACCGCGTGGGCGTTGTCTACCGTGATGGTTTTTGTTCCCAAAGTGGTTGTTTTACCCACTAAGTCAGTGGCAATAGCTGAAAATACAAAAACGCCATTTCCTCCTCCGGGTAAAAAATTGGTAAGCATCATATACCCCCAGCCAGCTTTTGTATTGGAGGGATATTCGGGATAGGCTAAAGCCACATCTGGTCTGGCACCTTCCACGAACAAGGCGTCGCCAATATAAGTTAATTCATTTCCCTGGGTAAGGTATATTTTAACACTTTTCAGTCCACTGTCATCCAGTGCCCAACCTGTAACGGCGATACTACCTGCAACAAAAGAACCATCTAACGGAGTATCAAAAGAACCAAATGGCGGATTTGTTTCTGGTAACCCCCCGCCACTGCCAGTAATAAAACTCTCTACATCTCCATAGGAAGTTCCCATACTATTGGTGGCATAGGCTCTGACATAATAGGGAGTGTTTGCGCTCAAACCGGTAATATTACTGGTAAAACTTCCAATGCCAGTGCCGTTGGTAGTGATTGCATTATTGATAGTGGGATTGGTTTCCGTACTCCAGCAGACACCCCTGGTAGTCACGGTTGCACCACCATCGGAAGTGACATTACCGCCACAAACGGCACTGGTTTGAGTGATTGATGTTATTGAATTAGTGATTACTGTGGGTGGTGTTATCTCCTCCCCACTGCCACAAGTGGGCTCAGGGGAACGGTTACTGCTCCAATCGGTGTATCTATCAGTATCCGTATCTGGATTGGAACGTATAATAGACTTGTTTTCATTGGCATAGGGTTGAGAGGAACTCCCCCATCCAGAAATATAAGTTCCGCCACTTTTCCAGGCCACTTGATCCATAATCATATGGCTGCTGTTTCTGAGAATTAAATAATCCCCGGTGTTACTGAGTTTTAATGAATTGCGGATAACATTGGGAGTACAACCGTAGAGACTGCTGAAATATGAGGCGTTGTCCGCGATGATTAAGTAGCCTCTGGAACCGATAGAGGTTCCACTAGGAATTACAAAAGAGGCGGCATTGTCTTCAATGCTCCAACCACCGATATTCACGGTGGTATATTGTGGATTATAAAGTTCTATCCACTCGCCATATGATTCTCCTGAAATGGCAGAGTCGTACAATACTTCACTGAACACTATTTTTTGGCTGCTGGCAATTGGTGAAATGTGTTTTGTATTTTGGCCAGTCAACCCGATTGCGATCAACAACAGTGTTGTGATCGTCATAAAAAACTTGTTTTGAAAAAAGTTTCGCTTCGTCATTTTTCCATCTCCTTTATGATTTTGATTTTTTAAACCAATACATCTCCACTATTATATCATAAAATCCATTGTGCCGTATCACTGTAATTGTTAGGTTGACCAATGATACAGCACAATAGACCTTTTTTTCCGGTAAACTTCCTACTGCTATCCGATCTTTGTAAAATTAGTATTCGCACATTTCGGACAGGGCGGAAGAGTGTCTGTCGAATCATCAAGATGCACTATTCTACCACAATTATTGCATCGGTAATCCCCAACACCCGGTTTTTCACCTGTTTTTGGCATGGTTCCTCCTTTATTTTATTATCAAATTGATACGCAGCATATTACCTATTCAGGCGGGTCACACACGGAACAAGGGGTGTATCCCTCCTCTTTGGCATTACTTAACTTCATCCGAATTTTGCTTCTCTTCAAGTGCGTACAGTACAGGCGATGATACTTTTTTCCTGTACTGGTGACATAAACATATGTATCTGTTTCGGTGTCTGATCTGGGCAAAAAATTGTATTTAGGCGGAGTGGCAGTTTCGGCAATAGTCATTTTCTTCACGGGTGGGCTGATATTCAAGGCGATATTGGAAGGAGAAAATAGAGAAAATAACTTTAATCCAGCAATAATGGCCACCAAAAAAAAGAAAAGGAGTATGTACTGATGGGGATGATATATCCTTTTTCTTTTTTGAATCTCGGAATTAACCCGCAACTGGGGATATACAAAATCCGGGATTTCGGGGCAAAATTGCTGGATCGCATTACACCCAAACTGATGGGCCTCGTCTACAGTCTTACCTGCTCCAAGGGCATCGTAAAATCCCACGGCAAATTCCAACGCGGCTCTATCTTTTATCTCACTGGGCATACCGATTACATATTTGATATGTTTGTTGATGGCACGGGCTTGCTGGTCTGAATAACAAGCACTCAGAATCACACACTCGATTCGGTTGGCATGTAATTTAAATAACCCAATCAACGAACTGGGAGGAACAAGTGAGGCAAAACCATGTTTATCTTCTACTAATATCCCTTCCAATTCTCCATGCCCGGTAAAATGCAGAATCTGGGGTTCACAATCAAAAAGCGTCCGCCGCAAATCCCGGAGACGCACGGCCCACTTTTGCTCCACTTTAAACTGGTCCCTGTACTTTGAACGCTGCAATCCTTCTTCAATATCTCGTACTTCCTCATCCAACCGTAAATGATCGGTGCCTATTGGGTTGGCTGCAAGGAAAAGAATCTTTCTCTGGTGCTCTATACTATTTTTGCTCTTCATTTTTTATCCCTTGTTATTTATCTTCTTCATCACTGATGATTACCCGTTCCACTAAGGATTTTGAAGATTTTCGATGACACATTCCATGACACTGGGGAAGCGTCAATTTTAATTTCCATTCCGGTAATCCAGCGGGAATTTTCAGCAGGATGAGATTTTCGGTATGAATGGCGGCAAATTTTCCCTCTGAAAGGAACTCGAAATTAATCCAAGTGGGCAAATACACAATGTTCTGTCTTTCCATATAGCCGGGGCCAACGGCCACGGATAGATGGATATAGTCTCGCTCATTTATTGTTTGCAGTGGCACAATAACTGAACTACCACAACTGATCAAATGAATGACCCTATCTTTGCGATGGTAGACGTTCATGTCCCGCTTCTCAATGAACAAATTATTTTCCAATTGAATATCCGTTGCTTTGTTCATTTTTTTTCACCGGCAAAAACTCAAGAACTGGGAGACTTTGGTGCATTGGGGCGCATTGGATTTGATCATAGAATTGGGATAACGAATGGACATCCACCCTTTTCCAGTCCATCTAAAATCCTGTTGGTCACCGCGTACGACAATTCCGACGACTTGGTGGCTGTCTTTGCAAAAAACAGGGGAACCACTATTGCCACTATACACGGATAACTCGGCGGAAAAGAAAGTTTCCTTCATGGTATTTACAGGTTCTTCGGGGATATATTTCAAGGGTAACCCGGAGGGATAACCCAACACATATACGCCTTGGCTGGGGTGAATATCGGTAGTAGCCAATGATAGAGTTTCCCGGTTAGAGACATTTCGATCCAGTTTCACAAGTGCCCAATCAGTACCATTGCCCATGGGGTTATAAACACGTTGTAGAATCTCTACGCCGTGGTAAATATCCCGATCTGGCACCTGTGTTACAGGATAATCGGCTTGCTTCATTTCATATCCAAATACGAAACAAAGGTTCTTGACATTTTTTTCATCGGCACAATGACCCGCTGTGGCGATCACATCAGGCTTGATCAGGAATCCGGTACATAAACGACCCGCCACAATGGGTTGGTGGTAGTAGGGTTCGCAGAGACAGAGATTGAAGGATTTCCCGTAAGGTTGGTACTGTAGGGCAAACAAGTTGTTTCCGGTATTTTTCACATTTTCTTTCATCCAGATAGAAGCTACAGCACGAGCGTTTCGTTGGATGTGGGGGTCAGAAATTTCATACATATCCAAGCGTAATCCTTCGCCTCGTAGCGCCTTTTTATGTTCTTCCTCGCGGATTTTAAGAAAAAGGGCTTCAGCCAATTGCCAAAGGGTGACATGGCTTAATGCGTCATTGGGAAGTGGTGCGTTTTCGGGTAGATACAATTCCTCTATCTGTGCCATGATATTTTCCCGTGCCGGAGTGCCGGGTATACCATTAAAGGATGGCTGTTCATCCGGTGTTAGGCGTGCGCCTCGGGCGAGTAATTCCTTGTCCAGTTCAGGGATGGAAAAATCCATGGGGGACCGTTTTATGCCTGTCATATGTGTTACCTCCGGGTCATTTGTGGTACGATTACCGGTTTTCTGTACTAATTATTCGGGTTCATCTTGGCCGATAACGACATTCACGGAAGTGGGGACATCGGGGGGTAAGTCATTGGGAATAATTTTGAGAGTCCAATAGGACAATGTTCTGGAATGTTGGACATCCAGGTCCACGTCTGATTTAACCTTGATCAGGCAATCGCGGAGGTCCATTCCTTCTGGTGCTTGAATAACCATTGATACGTTGGGGTCTGGCAGTTGCACCATCTTTACCTCGCCCTGCGCCACATTAATCTCTAAATCACTGCTACCGTCCTGTAACTGACGTTTAAGATGGAGCATCACATTGGTGTTGAAGACATTCTTAACATTAACATCGGCTTTGTTCGCCATGGTTTACCTCCTTGGGGTAGTTGGTTTTTTTTCTGTTCTATATACTGGACCGAATAAGTTCATAAACGATCCGCCTATAATATAGAATTAATCAACGTTTTGCGCTACCACTGAGGTTGCAAACTTCAACACTGAGGTTGCAAAGGAGAAAAAAAGGAGGAAAAACAATTAATATCTTAGGTTTCTTTTTGTCCGGATTCGGCAGCCATATAAGAGGAGGGTTGCATGTTGTATGCTTCTTTGAAGCATTTGCCAAAATACGATATATTGTCAAATCCTACTGCTGAGGATACCTGGGATACGGTCCCGAATTTACCTTTGAGTAATTTCGCGGCCATTTTAAGCCGGTATGAACGAATAAATAATTCAGGTGCTTCGCCAGTTAAGGCTTTTATTTTTCGGTAAATTGTCGTGCGATCCATGACCAGAAGTTTGCTCAATTCGATTACTCCAAAATCGGAATCAGATAAATTTTTCTTAATGGCTTCTTTTAGTTCCTTGATAAATTCTTGGTCTATAGAGGAGACTTTAATTTCATCGGGTTGCAACAGCATTTGTTTTTGGATTTTTAACTGCAAATGCAGCCGCAATTGGATCAAGTTTTTTATGCACGCCAGTAATATCGCGGTATTAAATGGTTTGGTGATGTAATCGTCAGCGCCAGTATCAAGTCCTTGGATGACACTTTCTTCCGAGGCTTTGGCCGTCAATAAGATGATGGGGATGTGGCTGGTTTTAATATCTTTCTTTAAAGTGGCACACAGTTCATACCCATCTTTGCCGGGCATCATGATATCACTAACAATTAAATCCGGGATGAGGGTTTTGGCTTTCTCAATTCCCTCTGCGCCGTTTTTGGCTTCCACCACATGGTAATCTGCTTCCAGGGGTTCGCAAATATAACGACGCATGTCGGCTATATCTTCTACTACCAGGATGATCGGTTTGGCTGAAATTTCGGACGTCTCAATCATGGAATCTGTTTCTTGGTCATCCATTTCGTCGGGAATGGCCAGTGCTTGAACTGGATGGGATGGAATAAAATCGGTGGCTTTATCACTATAGAAGGGCAGGAGGGTGAGGCGGTCCCCGGTAAATAATTCTCCGCCGGGAAAGGGTTGCAATTTATTTTCCACCACTTCCAGTAGTCCTTTGATGCTGTCTTGAACCAGCAGCTTTTGGTTGTAGAGGTAGGAGACTTTGAAGGTTCCACTGGCTTTTAGGGCGATCATCTTCTTATGATCCCATATATATAGGTGATTGGTAGTCCTAAAATATACCTTGTTTTTAATGGTATGGGTGCTCCAGATCAACTCGTTGCTTTGGTTTGTTGAGGCTAAATATTTTGACAGGGAGACAAGTTTCCTGGTTCCATTTTTATCCACTGCCAGGGACCAGATTTCATTGTTTCCACCACCAATAAAAATGGTTCCCGTATCATCAATGGCTAAAGAGTGCATCTCATGTCCGTCATTATAGTAAACTCGCCACGATACACCATCGTATTCCAATATACCGCCCTGATTGGCAAAATAAAGTATGCCATTTTGAGCCTGAACCATACCCCAGTTTTGAGGTTGATGCTCGTACTCCAGATCGCTGAAATTACGAATAAAGGTATCCCCCTTGTTCGAGAGCGGTAGCGTGGGAGTGGCGGTTGCAAGGAATACGAGAACCATCAGTAAAAAAGAAAACATTTGTTTTCCGCTAAATGAGCAAGATAACCCACTCTTATAATGAATGGTAGGTGTGGCCCCGGTATGATTGTTCGTGCGCATTTGTTCCATCGTAATTCCTCTTACCTTTTATAGTTATTTGAATTTATACGCCATAAGTATACACTATAATAATTGTATTTTTCAAGATTCAACCCAAAAAAGGAAAAAAAAGAGAAGTCAGGAGGGGCACGATCCCCACCAATGGCGGTTACTTTTGGAAATTTTTGACAAAGGGGCTGCTATCTGTTATAATTTAACTATTCACTGGTGACACAGAGGATATATAAGAAATGAATAGATAATAAATAGAGTAGATATGAATGGAGATTATCAATGGATACAATAAAGAAATGGTTTAAAAATAAATGGTTCCACCGCGTCAGTTTTGTGATGGCGGGAGCTTTGGTTGGATTTTTGTATTATTATTTTATCGGGTGCGCCACCAAGACCTGTCCTATTACCGCCAACCCCTATATCAGTATCGGGTATGGCAGCCTAATGGGACTGGTTCTATCGGGTAGCAGCTATAAAACCAGAGAGAACAAATTACCCGAACCCGAAAAATAAAGTGACTGTTCAGCCCATATGCTTTGAAGCTATATTTGAACTATTTCAACATAATACCAAAGCATAAAAAAAAGGGAGACGCCACAGAATTGCCCTTTCTGTGAATGTACTCGACCAAACGATTTAGTAAATTCGGCAGTGTTACCTGGATTCACTGACAACTTAAAAATATATCTTTAACCACGAAGATTTTGTTTTTTTGCCTCCTCAAAATAATCTGTGGGTGAATTCTGATTCAGGTAACTTCCCCAATGCATGATAACACTGTATTTCCGCAGCCGTATAGGTTTAAATCCATAAGTTTTTCTGAATGTCAATTTCAGCTTGTTATTTAACCCTTCAACAGCCCCCGACGACAACTCTTTTTTTGCCTTAAACCAATTCAATATAAGCGGTTTATGCCTATGTATTTTTTTTGCATTATCTTAAATAGGTCCGATCTTTGAATACATGACTTTTTTCATCCAGCGATTGATAAACCATTCCGCCCAATAAGGAGAGACGTAATCCCATAGACGTTGAAAGTCTTCTTTAAGAAGATAGCTCTTCACAGTTTTTAGGTTCTGCTTAAGGAGTTCGGCTAATTTCTGTTCCTGTGATTCCGATAGATTTTCCAGGTTCTTCAAAAAAATTCACTTGTACTTCCTCAGAACTGGTTGTTTGCCATCTTTCTTCAATTTTGTAATTTCCTACTTCCTGACTTTATTAATGGCTTTGCTAATCTGAGCCATGATATGGAAACGGTCGAGAACATGAAGTGCGTTTCCTGCATTTTTCGCGATGACATTAATATATGCCTCCCCAAATCACTGCAAATAAACTTCAGCTTCTTAATCCTCTCCTCTTGGAACCACCCAAAGAATTTTTCTAAAGTCTCTATTTTGCGATCTTCTCCAATCCAAAGCAATCGTTTACAATGGAGGT